>JANNLH010000075.1:0-3443 GCA_031396725.1 Gemmatimonadaceae bacterium
TTCGTCGTACGGATGCAGGAAGAGGTGCGTGTGGCCTTCGATCAGGCCCGGGAGCAGGGTGGTGCCCGGGAGGGCGATCTCGCGCGTACCGCTCGGGACGCTCACTCGCGCGGCGGGGCCGACCGCCGCGATGCGCGTGCCGCGCACGAGTACCACCCAACCGTCGCGGGCGGTGTCCTCCGTGCCGAGGAACACGCGGTCCGGGCGGAGCAGGATGGCGGTGGTGTCACCGGCGCCATGGACGGCGCCCTGTGCGGCGACGAGCGCCGGCGTGAGCGCCAGCGTGAGCGCGGGAGTGGCCGTCAGCGCGAGGAGCGTGAGCGCTCGCCGCATCACGCCCGTCCTCGCGCGATCGGCACGTCGGTGACGCCGCCGGAGACGATGAACGCGAGCACGTCGGAGCTGACCGCGTCGAGCTTCGTCACGCGCGCCAGCGGGACGATCACCAGCTGCCCCGCAAAGTTGTACGACTGCGGGAAGTAGACCGCGACATCCCCGGGGAGTCCGAGCGCCGAGAGCGACGACTGCGTGATGAATCCGAAGGTGCGCACCGCGCCGTCGCCCGAGAGCGCCACCAGCACCGGCACGTCGAAGCGCCGCTTCTCGCCGACGAAGGCGTTGAGGAGGTCCTTCGTGGACGAGTAGAGCAGCCGCACGAAGGGGAGGCGCTCGAGGAGGCCGTCGAACGCCGCTTCGATCTGGCTCGAGAGCAGCGTGGTGCCGAGGAAGCCGACGAGCGTGACCGCGGCGATGGTGAGGACGAAGCCGGCGCCGGGGATCGAGAGGCCGAGCCAGCCGTCGATCCGCGTGAGCACGATCCAGCTCACGGCGATGGTCACGACCAGCGGCACGGTGAGGACGAGGCCGCGCAGGAAGTACGAGAGCAGGCGTTTCATCGGGGGGCGCTCGGGTGTCGTGTCGCGGCAACGGGCCCGCGCGACGATGCGTACATTGGGGGTCGCCCCGAAAAAGATAACCCTGAACCGGTCCGAGAGATGACGTCACGCCCCGTGTCCCGCCGCACGCTCTGGCCGCTGCTGTTCGTCGCCGCGAGCGCGCTGACCCTGCTCCTGCCGCTCGCCGCCGACGCGCAAGGTGCCCCGGGTGCGAAGAAACGCCTGACGCAGGACACCTACGACCTCTGGCGGTCGATCCAGCAGCCGACGCTCTCGGCCGACGGCGCCTGGGCGGTCTTCACGATCACGCCGACGCTCGGCGACGGCGAACTTGTCGCGCGCTCGACGCGTGGCGCGACGGAGTACCGCGTCGCCCGCGGATGGACCGGCCGACCGCTCAACTCGGTGACCGGCACGCCCTTCTCCTCGCAGGCGGCGCAGATCACCGGTGACGCCCGGCACGTCGTATTCCTCAAGTATCCGACCAAGGGGGCGATGGACTCGTCCCGTGCGCGGCGCGCGCGTCCCGCCGATGCGCCGAAGAACCAGCTCGCGATCCTCGCGCTCGCCGACGGCAAGGTGACCACGCTCGACCGTGTGCGCGGATTCCAGCTGGCGCGCGACGGCGGGAAGTTCGTGGTCTACCAGATCGACGCGGACACGACCGCCGCTCGCCGGGACTCCACCAAGCCCGCGCCGCGGCGCAAGGATCCGGGCGCTCCGCTCGTGATCCGTGAGCTCGCGACGGGCACCGAGGTGCGCCTCGAGGGCGTCACCAACTACACGATGGACGACAACGAGCGCTGGGTCGCGTACACCGTCACCGGGGTGGACTCGCTTGCGGTGGATGGCGCCTACGTCCGTGAACTCGCGACCGGCACCGTGACCACCCTGAAGAAGGGGACCGGGAACTACCGCAGTCTCGTGCTCGACGAGGCGGCCACACAGGTCGCGTTCGTGACCGACGCGGACCAGTGGACGGCGAAGGAGCCGCGCTTCGCGCTCTATCACGCAACCCTCGCCGGCGCGCGCGGTCGTCCGGGTTCGCAGGCTGCCACGGTGGCCGTCGCGGCCGACGGAGCCGGGGATGGGCGGCGCCTCGCCGAGCGGGGTGGCGTGAGCTTCGTGAAGTCGGGCGCGGTGCTCCGCTTCGGCGTGCAGCCGATTCCCCCCGATTCGATCCCCGCCGACTCGCTCGCCGACAAGGCGGTGGTCGATCTCTGGCATTGGCGTGACGCACGGCCGCAGCCGATGCAGCGCCTCCAGGTCGCGCAGGACCGGAATCGCAGCTACGCCGGCGTCTATCACATCGCGAACAAGCAGGTGCGGCTGATCGGCAGCGACAGCCTCCCGAACATCCAGATGAGCGATGACGGCCGCACCGCCGTCGCGGTGACGAACGTGCCCTACCAGATCGAGGCGATCGCCGGTGAGGGCGGCAACGACGTGCACGTCATCAACACGGTGGCCGGCACCAGCCGTCGCGTGGCCGAACGGGTCCGCGGCTCGGGCCAGCTCTCGCCGGCGGCCAAGTACGTGGTCTGGTGGGCCGACAAGGCCTGGCGCGTGCACGACATCGCCGCCAACCGCACCCGCGACGTGACGTCGATGATCCCCGGCGTCTCGTTCGAGCGGGAGACGCACGACACGCCCAGCGAGCCGACCCCCTGGGGCGTCGCGGGCTGGACCTCGGGCGACGCGCGGATGCTCGTCTACGACCGCTACGACGTTTGGGAGATCGACCCGACCGGCGCCGCGCCGGCCAAGAACCTCACCGACGGCGCGGGGCGGCAGCAGAATCTCACCTTCCGGCTCGTCGACCTCGAGCCCGACGAGACCGCGTACGACCCGACCAAGCCGCTGCTCCTCCGGACCTTCGACAACGCCACCAAGCACTCCGGCCTCTATCGCGATCGCGTCGGCGTTGCGGCCGCTCCGGAGCGGCTGGTGATGGCACCCAAGTCGTGGCCGGTGCTGCAGAAGGCCCGCAAGGCGGAGCAGTATCTCGTCGCGCGCGCGGACTACCGCGAGTTCCCCGACCTCTGGACGGGGCCGTCCTTCGACCGGCTCGAGAAGATCACCAACGCGATGCCCGAGCAGGCCCAGTACGCGTGGGGGGACGTCGAGCTCGTGAAGTGGCTCAACTCCGACAACGTGCCGATGGAAGGGCTGCTCTACAAGCCGGAGGGGTTCGACCCGGCCAGGAAGTATCCGATGGTCGTGTACTTCTACGAGCAGCTCTCCGACGGGCTCCACAACTACAACCGTCCGGCGGGGCGCAACGTGATCAACGCCCCGGTCTACACCTCGCTCGGCTATCTCGTATTCATGCCGAACATCCACTACACGCCGGGGTACCCCGGTCCCAGCTCGGTGAAGTCGATCGTGCCGGGCGTGCAGTCGCTGATCGCGCGCGGCATCGTGGACCCGAAGAAGGTCGGGATCGGCGGGCAGTCGTGGGGCGGGTACCAGACGGCGTACATCATCACGCAGACGACGATGTTCGCGGCGGCGGTGCCGAACGCGACGGTCGTGAACATGACCTCG
>JANNLH010000099.1:0-8279 GCA_031396725.1 Gemmatimonadaceae bacterium
GTTCGGGCTCCCAGCGATCGGTTCGACGGCGCTCCCACTCCGTGACGGGCTCTGACGGCCCCTGACGCGAGAATCGAGCTGCCGCCGCCCCGAGGACTTACCACCAACCTTGGTAGACATACAAGACGCGGAGGGACGGAGGAAAGACGGAGACTGCTTGGGGGAACTGCGATCGGCAAGGCCGATGCCGGCTGGCGCACGAAGTGCCCGAAAGAATCCTTCTCCGTTTTTCCTCCGTCCCTCCGTGTCTCGGTGGTGAACACCCCAGGAGCGGTATCCTTCGCCGTTCTTCAGCCCTTCGCGCCTTCGTGGTGAACGCAGCGCCTACGGACGCACGGCGGCGGCACCGGACTCGGCGGCGACGACTCGCGAACCGCCCGGCCACCAGCGGTGCGTCAGCACGGTGACGGACCCGGGCTGGACGGTCACGGTGCCGAGCGAGACCGCTTCCCCGCCCCGCGTCACCTCGATCGGGTGCTCACCGACCGGCAGGCGGAGCCGCGCGATGGTCACGCGGTCGGGGAGGACCTGCCAGGCCCGGAGGTCGGGCTGGTCGAGCAACGCGGATGACGTGCCCGCGGCGAGGAGCCCGATGCCGAGCAGGATGTTCCCGGCGACCTTCCAGCCCTTGTCGCCCTTCTTCTTCTTCTCGTCGTCATCGTCGTCGTCCTTCGCGGCGTCGCCCGCATTCTCGAACGCCTTCGAGGCGCCGTTGAAGGCCGCCTCGCGCACCGCGGCGCGCGCGATCGCGCGGGCGAGACGCCCCGGCTGGTCGCGCTCGAAGTCCTCGCGCACCGCATCGCTGACGCTGAGCGAGAGGGTCGAGGCCTCCAGCACGCTCGGGTACTCCACGAAGCCGACGCGGTAGGTGGTCGCAGCGTCGCCGTCGGCGCGCGGGCCGACGATCGCGCGGGCCCCGACGGCCTCCGTCTCGCGCGCGTGGAACTCGCCGAGCATCGTGGGCCAGTTGAGCGTCACCGAGCGGTAGACGGTGTTCCAGTCGGCGCGCGAGCCGTCGTGGCGGCGCCGGCGCAGGGTCGAGACCGTCTCGTGGCGCCGGTCGTCACGGTCGCCCGAGAGGAACGAGAGCTCGTCGTCGGTGAACCAGAAGGTGAGCGACTGCGGCTCGGGATGGATCACGAATCCGTCCTCGATCAGCACCACGACGTCGCCGTACCCGGCATCGGGCGGGAGCGTGTCGAGTGCCAGCCCGCGCGCGCCGAGGATCGCGCCGGCGTTCCGGAACGAGACCTCGGCGTCGTTGCGCTCGCCGGCCGCCTCGTACATCACGCCCGCGACGTAGCGCATCCCGGCGCGGAAGTCGTCCGGCGGGCGCGGCCCGCTCTCGCTCGCCAGGAGCGTCGAGAGCCGGCGCGCCTCGACGGCGGCCGACTCGCGCTCGTTGCGGGCGAGCCAGGTGAGGCCGCCGTAGTACGGGATGAACATCCGCTCGGCCGGTCCCGGCGTATAGGGGAGCGCGGCATCGCTGGTCACCATCGAGAGCGCGGCGTCGCCGACCCGCTTGGTCCAGCGGTCGTAGGCGATCTGCCAGGCGCGGTCCATCGCTTTGGCGCCGGTCGCCAGCTCCCCGGCATGCAGCGCGACCACGCCCTTGTACATGTGCCGCAGCAGCGCGTCGGAGGGCGCGAGCTTCTTGTCGCGCACGGCGCTCCAGGCCGCGTCGTACCGCTGGGCCACGAGATGCTGACGGATCTCGCGCTCGGCCGGGATCCCCGCCGGCCCCGCGCGCAGCGAGTGAGTCGCCGCTGCGCAGCCGGTGCCGAGGAGCAGCAGGGCTGCGACGACGACTCCCCGCGCGCCGCGGGTGGGCCGGCGGCGGCGCATGCTACTTGACCTGCTTCTCGAGGACCAGGATCCGTTGCTGCGCCATCGCGATCGCCTCCGCCATCTTGGCGTTCGCGTCGCCCTGCGCCTTGATCCGCTCGATGTCGAGCGAGAGGAGGAACCGCTGGTAGCGCATCAACGCCTCCTGCGGCCGGAGCTGCAGGTCGAGCAGGCGCGCGGCCTTGAACTGCGTCTCCGATGCGTCGGGGTCGAGTACGCTGGCGCGGTCGTAGCGGTTGAGCGCGCCGTCCAGGTCATTCGACGCCACGAGGTCGTCGCCCTCCCGGATGAGCGCCTCGGCGGCCATTCGTGCCTGCGCCGCGGCGCCGGCGTCCTGCACCCGGCTGGCCACGAGCAGCCCCTGCGGACCGCGGCGGCTCAGCACGGCCGCGCGACCGGCGTCGAGCTGCACCATCACCAGTTCACCGACGCGATCCTTCGGCGCCGCGGTCGGGGAGGCTGGCACCATCACCGCATCGAGACCCGTGCGGCGCACCGACCACGCCTGCGGCAGCGTGCGCGTCGCGGCGTAGACCTGCGTCTCGTTCATCCCGATGCCGAGTTCGCCGCGCGCGATCAGGTCGCAGGTGGCACCCGAGCACCCGGCGGTGGCGGCCGCGTAGATCGAGTCCATCGACGCCTTCTGCCGAGCGCGCTCGTCGGCGACCATCGGCGCCGCGGCCGCACCGTCCGCCGCGGGCACGATCTCGCCGTTGACGAGGATCGGCGTCGGTTGGATCCGTTGCGGGTACGGGGCGCAGGCAGCAAGAGCGAACGCGAGCAGCGCGGACACGCGCTTGGGGAGGTAGATCGTGGGGCGGAGCATCGGGCGTTCCTCGGGAGAGGGCGGGACGGAATGCGATACGAATGACGGTCCTGCTTTCTTCTCAGGCTATCGAGCGGATCGGCAGAGATCGGTGCGCGTTCCGGCAACGGCGATTCACCACAGAGGGCACAGAGAGCACAGAGAACGGCAACTGCCGTGAGGGGGTGCGTGGTGGACGGATCCTTCCGGCAAGCCCCTTCCAGAGCGGTTGCCGTTCTGCGGTTGCCGTTCTGTCGTTGTCGTTCCTCTGTGCCCTCTGTGTCCTCTGTGGTGACAAGCAGTTGCGATCCTACGGCGTCAACCGCCGCCGCTGCACGTACTTCTTGATCTTGTGCTGCCCGACCCAGACCTTGGTGTTGCTCTCGAGGTCCAGCAGCGTCGCGTCGATCTGGTAGAACACGATCTTCTCGCGTCCCTCGGAGTCCGGGATCGCCTGCACGTCCCCCTGCAACATGAAGCGCGCGCCCTGCTCGCGCGCCATCCGCGCGCGAGTGTCGGCGCTGGCGTTCGTCTGCTGGTCGGCGCGCTCGGCGCGGACCTCCTCGCGCTCCTCGGCACTCGCGACGACGCGGACGGTGCCGCTCTGCACGTACGCCCGCTCGAGGTCGCGGACAAAGGTGCCGATCGCGATGTGCTCGAGCGTCCGGTTGCGGAAGTCACCCACGATCACGCTCGGTGCCGTGCCGCCGTTCGCGGCGGCCCAGTCCCGGCTCCAGGTCGCGCCGAGCGACTGGCCGATGAGCTCGTTCGCGACGAGGCGCGAGTCGGTGTCGTTCCAGCGGCCCGAGAGGTCGGTGACCGACTCCGGATCGACGCGCGTGACGCGCTTGATCCCGCAAGCCGCGGTCGCGAGCGCGACGGCGGCGAGGGCGAGGAGTGTCCTGACGGCGAGGATGCTGCGGTGACGGATCATGGAAGGCTCCGGATGGCTCTGGTGGGGCGAGGTGCGGCGGGTTCGAGCACGCCGCCATGTTCTATTCGTACAGCAGGTGCCGCACCAAGAGTGTGCGCGGCGTAAGTGATTGACTGACAACGACATTACGACGCAACGGGCCGGAAAGTGTCACCTGGAGTGGACGGAGTGTGTCCGGGATTGTGAGAAGAGGGCGCGGGCCGTACTAGATTCCCAGCGCGCTGCGCCCGACACCCCACCCCTCACACCTCACCCCTTTCCGCCATGGCCTCCGACGTCATTGACTATCGTATCGTCGGCGATGACATGCAGGGCGTCATCGTCACCCTCGACCCGGGCGAGGCGGTCATCGCCGAAGCCGGCTCCATGATGTACATGGAGGACGGGATCGAGGTCGCGACCACGCTCGACCCGAACCAGACGGGGGGCGGGCTCTTCGGCAAGCTGATGGGCGCCGGCAAGCGCATCCTCACGGGCGAGAGCTTCTTCATCACGATGTTCGGCAATGGCGCGAGCAGCCGGCGCGACGTCGCGTTCGCGGCGCCGATGCCGGGCAAGATCTTCGTCGCCGACCTGAAGCAGTGGGGCACGCTGATCGCGCAGAAGGACGGCTTCCTCTGCGCGGCGCGCGGGACGGAACTCGACATCGCCTTCACGAAGCGCATCGGGGCCGGGTTCTTCGGCGGCGAGGGGTTCATCCTGCAGCGCCTCCGCGGCGACGGCATCGCCTTCCTCCACTCCTGCGGCACGCTGATCGAACGCGACCTGAAGGCGGGCGAGGTGCTGCGCGTGGACACGGGCTGCCTGGTCGCGATGCAAGCCAGCGTCGAATACGACATCGAGATGGTGAAGGGGATCAAGACGATGGTGTTCGGCGGCGAGGGACTGTTCTACGTGAAGCTCACCGGGCCGGGGCGCGTGATCCTGCAGACCCTGCCCTTCTCGCGCCTCGCCGAGCGCGTGATCGCGCACGCGCCGGCGATGAAGCGCCAGGGCGGCGCGGCGGGCGTGCTGGGCGGCATCATCGGGGACCGCGGTTGAGGCTGCTCAACGGCGCGATCGCCGGCATCGCGCTCGCCGGCGCGCTCGCCGTCGGGTTCTTCTCGGTGCGCGGGGCCCCGGCCCTCGGGAGCTTCCTCGACCCCGCGCACGGCGTCTGGTCGGTGGCGCGCACGGCCGAACTGCCACGCGAGCAGGCGGTCGCGCTCGGCGGACTGGGTGCCGAGGTCGAGGTGCGCTACGACGACCGCGGCGTGCCGCACATCTTCGGGCGCACGGACCTCGACGTCTATCGCGCGCTCGGCTGGGTGCACGCACGCGACCGGCTCTTCCAGATGGAGCTGACGCAGCGCGCGGTCGCCGGGACCCTCTCCGAACTCGCGGGCGCGCGCGTGCTCGAGGTGGACCGCACCGCGCGGCGCCAGGGGCTCGCGCTCGCCGCCGACGCGAAGTGGAAGGCGCTCTCCGCCGACTCGCCGACACGGCAGGCCGTCGAGGCGTACATGGGCGGGGTCAATGCCTACGTGCGCGCGATGCGGCCCGAGGACGTGCCGGTCGAGTACCGCCTGCTCGGCCGCACGCCGCGCGAGTTCGACCCGCGGGACACCTATTACCTGCTCGCGCGCATGGCCCTCACGCTCGCGTGGCAGGACGACGAGTTGCAGCGCGGCGCGATCGAGGCCGTGATCGGTCCCGAGGCCGCCGCGGCGCTCTTCCCGGTCGACGCACCGATCCAGGAACCGATCGAGCCGGTGCCGGGCCGCGCCTCGGCGCGCTACGCACCGGGCGCGATCCCCGCGCCGCGCGTGCCCGATCCGACGGCGGTGGCCGACGCGCGCGCCTGGCGCGGCCTGCTCGACCCCTCCGCGCGGGACGCCGACGGGATGCTCCGCACGCGCGGCGAGGGCGTGGTCGGCAGCAACAACTGGGCGGTCGGCCCCGCGCGGTCGGCGAGCGGTCACGCGCTCCTCTCCGGCGATCCGCACCTGCAGCTCTCGCTCCCCAGCATCTGGTACGAGGCCCACCTCGTGGTGCCGGGCGTGCTCGACGTGTACGGCGTGACGCTGCCGCTCGGACCGATCACCCCGATCGGGTTCAATCGCGACGTCGCGTGGACGGCGACGAACACCGGTGCGGACGTGATGGACTTCTACCGCGAGACGGTGGACGACTCGCTCGCGCCGACGCGTTACCGCGTTGACGGTGCGTGGCGCCCGCTCGAGTCCCGGGTCGAGGTGTACCGGGACCCCTCGGGCCGCGTGATCGCCACCGACACGCTCCATCGCACGCATCGCGGCCCGATGTCGCGCTCCGCCGTCGGATTCGTCTCGACGCGATGGACCGCGCTCGAACTCTCCGACGAGGGCGATGCCTTCCGGCGGGCGAGCCGCGCCGCCAGTGCCGCCGAGTGGTACGCCGCGATGGAGGCCTACCGCGCGCCGGCGCAGAACTTCCTCGTCGCGGATCGCGGCGGGCACATCGGCATCCGCTCCACGGGGCGCTATCCGCTGCGGCCCGGGGACGGCCGCGGCGACCGGATCTTCGACGGCTCCTCGAGTGCGAGCGACTGGACGGGCGATTGGCCGCTCGCCCGCTACCCGCAGGCGGTCGATCCGGCGCAGGGATTCCTCGCGAGCGCGAATCAGCAGCCGATCGACCCGTCCGTGCGACCCGGCTACCTCGGGTGGAACTGGCCGGCGCCCTGGCGCGCCATGCGGATCAACAGCATCCTGCGCGGCGAACGCGGGATGACGCCGGACAAGATGCGGCTCGCCCACACCGATCCGCGCAGCGAACTCGTGAGCGCGCTGCTGCCGGCGCTCGCGAACGCGGTCGGCGTGGCCAAGACCGCCGGGCGCCTGGACGCGGAGACGGCCGAGGCCCACGCGTTCCTCGAGGCGTGGGACCAGCGGTTCGACGTCGGGAGCAAGGGGGCGGTGCTGTTCGACGCGTTCAACAGCGCGCTCGTGCGCGGGACGTGGGACGAACTCGTGCTGCCCGGCGAGGACCGCCGTGTGGCGACGCCGAACTCGATGCTGCTGGTGCGGCTGCTCGGCGACTCGGGCTCGGTCTGGTGGGACCGACGCGCGACGCCGGCCGAGCGCGAGGACCGTGACGCGATCCTCGTGGCGAGCCTGCGCGAGGGATGGCAGAGCGCGCGTGCGCGCTGGGGCAACGATCCCACCGCGTGGCAGTGGGGACTCGTGCGACGCGCGAACGTGCGCCACCTGCTCTTCCTGCCGGGCTTCGGCCGCGAGGGTCTGCCGGTGCAGTCGGGGCCTGGCACGCTCTCGCCCTCGGAGGCGAGCGGCACGCATGGCGCGAGCTGGCGCTTCGTCGTCGAGCTCGGGCCGGAGATCCGCGCCTGGGGGACGTACCCGGGCGGACAGTCGGGGAACCCGGCCTCGACGCGCTACGACGACCGGCTGACGCAATGGCAGCGCGGAGAGTTGGCGCCGTTGCGCACACCCGCCGCGGCGGACGGTCTTCCGGATTCGCTGACCTCGGCACGGCTGACCCTGCGTCCGGAGTCGCCGCGATGACCACCGCCTCGCGCGTCGCGAAGTTCGCGATGATCGTCGGCGCGATGGCCGCCGGCACCTGGTTCGTCGGCTGGTGGACGGTCCCGGTGATCGCGGCGGTCTGGGCGATCGTCGACCGCACGGACCGCACGCTGCCGTTGCGCGCCGCGGGGGCGGGCATCGCGGCGTGGGGACTCCTGCTCGCCGCGCAGTTGCCCGGCGGCTCCCTCGAACGGCTCGCCATCGCCGTCGGCACGGCGATGGGTGTCGGTGCGCTGCCGCTGGTGGTGCTCACGCTGCTCTATCCCGCTCTGCTGGCGGCGAGCGCGGCGGGGTTGGTCCGCGCGCTCGCCGCCCGCTGAGCGCACTACTGCCGCACGATCTCCACCCGGCGGTTCTGCGCCCGTCCCTCCGCGGTCGTGTTCGGCGCGGACGGCTTGGCGTCGCCCATCCCCTTCGTCGAGACGCGCGCCGCGTCGACGCCGAACTCGGCGACGAGCGCCGCCTTGACCGCGGCCGCGCGTGCATCGCTGAGCGCGAGGTTGGACGCGGCCGCTCCGACGTTGTCGGTGTGGCCTTCGATCAGGATCCGCAGGTCCGCGTGCTGCTTCATCGTGGACGCGATCTCCTTCAACACCGGTCGTGACTCGGGCCGCAGCTCCGCGTTGCCCGTCGCGAACAGGATCCCCTGCGTCACCCAGCGTCCGGTGGCCGCGAGCGCGTCGTACATCACGTCGGTCTCGCTCTCGGCCACGCGGATGCCGGCGATGAACACCGCGAGGTCGGGCTCCTCCGAGCCGTTGACGAGGACGCGGATCACCGAGTCGCGCTTGAACGCGAGCTCCGGGATGTTGTACATGCGGCGCTCGTTCGTGTACATCTTGAAATAGGCGCTGTCCATCAGCACCCGGACATGCGCGACCTGCCCCATGATCAGCGGTTGCATCGCCTCGGGGGTCTTCGACGGGCTGTTCGCCGCGTCCTGCCCGCTGCCGAGGATCAAAGTGCCGTGGGGATGCCAGATCACGTCGGCCGACTTATCCCCGCGATCCATCTGGGCGCCACCCTCGAACGTCATGACCTCATAGCCGCAGCAGTTGACCGCCGGAGCGACGATGTCGAATTCGAGGGTGAACCGCTGCGGAAGCCTTTTCCCGACCGGAATCAGGAACAT
>JANNLH010000106.1:0-7615 GCA_031396725.1 Gemmatimonadaceae bacterium
CTCGAGGCGGCGGCGTCGATCGCCATCGCCATCGTGGCAGCGGTCCTCGTGTCGATGCTCGTCACGCGGGTCTTCGGCGTGACAGGCTCGGGCGTGCTCGTCGCGCGGATCGCCGGCTACGGCCTCGTGCTCGCCGCCGCGGTGCGCTTCCTCGCGATGCCGCTGCTGCGCCGCGCGAGTGACGCCGAGTTCGCCCTCTACATCGAGGAGCGCGCGCCCGGACTCCAGCAGGCGCTGCTCTCGGCCGTCCACGAGTTGGGGCAGCCCGTCGCCCAGCAGGCTTCGCCCTCGCTGACCGCGCGTGTCGTCGAGCGCGTCGTCGCCGACCTCCGCCCGATCTCGGCGGACGACCGCATCGAGCGCCCGCGTTTCGTGCGCGCGCGCAATGTGCTCGCCGGCGCGGTCGCCGCGGGGGCGCTCCTTTTGGCGTTCGGCCCGAGCGGGGTGCGCGAGTCCGCCCGCACCCTCTTCGCCCCCTGGTCGGTCGCGGTGGCGGCGACGCCGGCCGCGCCGATCGTGAACGTCGAGCCCGGCAACGCGACCGTGCCGCGCGGCGGTGCGCTCGACGTGCGCGCCGGGCTCGAGAACTTCAGCGCCGACGGCGCCGAGCTCGTCTTCCGCAGCGACTCCACCGGCGAGTGGATCCGCCTCCCGATGGGACGCGACTCGCTCGGCGGTGCCTTCGCCGGACGGCTCTTCGACCTGACGGAACCGACCGAGTACTACGTCGAGGCCAACGGCGTGCGCTCGGAGACCTTCCTCCTCAAGATCAGCGACCTGCCCGCCGTCCAGCGCATCGCGATCGAGCTGCGCTTCCCGGCGTTCACCGGGCGTGAGCCCGAGCGGCAGGAGGACGGCGGCGATGTCGCGGCCGTGATCGGCACTACCGTGATCGTCGAGCCGATGGTCACGCGCGCCGTGCGAGAGGGAACACTGACCTTCGACGACGGCACGACCGCACCGCTCACGCTCGACTCGGCCGGACAGCTGCGCGGCAGCTTCCGCGTGAAGGCCAACGGCTTCTACCGCGTGGACCTCGTCGCCGCCGACGGTCGCCGCGTCACCGGCGGCGTGCAGTATGCGATCGAAGCGCTCAAGGACCGCGCCCCCGAGGTGCGCATCACGACCCCGGGGCGCGACACGAAGGTGACGGCGCTCGAGGAGGTCACGATCGAGGCCACCGCGAGCGACGACTACGGCGTGCGCACGCTCGAGCTGCGCTATCGGGTGAACGGGGGCGAGGAGCAGCGCGTCACGCTGGTCGGCGGCGCGAAGGTGCGCGACGAGACGCAGGCGGCGCACACGCTCCTGCTCGAGGAGCTCGGACTCAAGCGGGGCGATCTGGTCGCGTACAACGCCGCGGCGGTGGACGCGTCGGGTCAGGAAGCACTGAGCGACGTCTATTTCATGCAGATCCGTCCCTGGTCGCGCGACTACCGTCAGGCCGAGTCGGGCGGCGGCGGTGGCGGCGGCGGTGGCGGTGGTGAGAGCCCGGGAGACTTCGTCGAGCGCCAGCGCGAGATCGTCGCCGGCACCTACAACTGGGTGCGCGACAGCGCCTCCCGCACGGACAAGCAGCGCGCCGAGGATGTGACGACGATCGCGATCGGGCAGGGGCGGCTGCGCGAGGAGGTCGAGCGGCTCGCGACCCAACTCCTGCAGCGCGGGCTGGCGGGCGCCGACACCTCGTTCGGGCAGATCCAGAAGGAGCTCGCCGAGGCGGCCAAGGAGATGAAGAACGCCGAGGAGCAGCTCGGTCAGCGCGCCGGGCGGAAAGCCCTGCCGTTCGAGGAGCGCGCGCTCGCGCACGTGCAGCGCGCCGACGCGCTCTACCGCGACGTGCAGGTCCAGCAGCAGAGCGAGGGCGGCGGTGGCGGCGGGGGCGGCGGCCAGCAGCGTGCCGAGGACCTCGCCGACCTGTTCGAGCTTGAGACGGACCGGATGCGCAATCAGTACGAGGCCGTCCAGCAGGGATCGGGTCAGCAGGAATCGCAGGAGGTCGACGAGACGCTCGAGCGGCTCCGCCAGCTGGCGAGCCGCCAGCAGCAGGAGAACGAGCGGATGCAGCGCCAGGCCGAGGCGATGCGGGAGCGCCTGGGGCGCGAGGCGAGCGGCGGCGGTGGCGGCGCGCAGCGTGAACTCGCCCGGCAGGCGGAGGAGGAGGCACGGCGTCTCGAACGGCTCGCGCGCGAACAGCAGAATCAGGAGCTGGAACGTGCGGCGCAGCAGATGCAGCGCGCGGCCGACGCGATGCGGCAGGCCGCGAGCGGTTCGGTCGCGCAGGGCAACGCCGCGCTCGAGCAGCTGCAGCGCGCCACGCGCGGGCTCGAGGAGTCGCGCAACCGCGAGATCTCCAGCGCGGTGCAGGAACTCGCCGAGCGCGCGGAGGAGGTGGCCGAGAAGCAGAAGGAGATCCAGCAGGACGTCGGGCGGCTCGCCGGGATGAGCGGCGCCGAGCGCCAGACGCAGGCGCAGAAGCTGGGCGAGCGGAAAGACGCGCTGAGCGGCGAGGTCGAGCGGCTCGAGGCCGACGCCGACCGACTCTCCCGCGAGGGGCGGAGCGACCAGCCCGGAGCGGCGGGCAAGTTGCGCGAAGCCTCGGACGCGATCCGTGAATCACGGGTGCGCGACCGGATTGCCTTCTCGAAGAACGTGATCCGCGGCGGATCGCCGGAGTACGCGAACTCCTTCGAGGAGACGATCTCGGCGGGCATCGGGGAGGCGGTCGAGAAGGTGCAGGAGGCCGCTGGCGCGCTGGCCGGCGAGTCGGTGGCGCGGAGGCAGGAGCGCGCGCTCGAGGAAGCGCGGGCGCTGGTACGGGGAATGGAGGCGCTGCGCGATCGGATGCAGGAGGGGCAGGAAGGTCAGCAGGGGCAACAGGGGCAGCAGGGGCAGCAGGGGCAGGGACAGCAAGGGCAGCAACAGGGTCAGCAGGGTCAGGGCCAGCAGGGGCAGCAGGGGCAGCAGGGGCAGCAGGGGCAGCAGGGCCAAGGACAGGGCCAAGGACAGGGCCAAGGCCAGGGCCAGCAGGGCCAGCCCGGCCAGCAGGGTGGCCAAGGCCAGGCCGGCCGCCAAGGCGGAATGGGCAACGGCGGCACGCGCGACGGTGGCGCGATGCCTTCCGGTGACGCGCGCCAGCTCGCGCGAGAGTTCGGGCTGCGCCGCCAGAACGCCGAAGCCCTGCGCGACCGCGCGCGCGCCGAGGGCGTTGACCTCGCCGACCTCGAACGCGCGATCCGCGACCTGCGTGCACTCGAGTCGGGCCGCCTCACCGGCGATCCGCTCGGCTCCGCCGCACTGCAGGCCGAGGTGATCGACCGGCTCAAGGCGTTCGAGTTCGGCCTCTACCGGCAGCTCACGCAGGGCGGCGCGCAGCGCTCCGCGCTCGGCGCGCGCTCCCCGGTGCCGAGCGAGTACCGCGCGCAGGTCGAGGAGTA
The DNA here is from genome assembly GCA_031396725.1 of Gemmatimonadaceae bacterium. Taxonomy (GTDB): domain Bacteria; phylum Gemmatimonadota; class Gemmatimonadetes; order Gemmatimonadales; family Gemmatimonadaceae; genus Pseudogemmatithrix. The sequence goes on from JANNLH010000106.1 coordinate 3,438, forward strand.
CTACCGCTCGCTCGCGCGTCCGGGAACACAGACCCCACCGCGACCCTGAACCGGCCGGAGCGCGCGGGACGGGGGCATCGGCGGTAGCTTCCCGCCGTGCGCTCCCCTGACACGCAGGTCACCTACGCCCGGCGGCTCGGCCTCTTCTCGGGAACGCTCCTCGTCGTCGGGGGCGTGATCGGGTCGGGGATCTTCCTCAACCCGGCCGTCGTCGCCCAGCGTGTCGGCACGCCCACCCTCACGATCGTCGCGTGGGGACTCGGCGCCGTGATCAGCATCCTCGGCGCCTTCATCTTCGCCGAGCTCGGCGCACGCGCGCCCGCCGCGGGCGGCGGATACGCATACTTGCGCGACGCCTTCGGCCCCCTGCCGGCGTTCCTCTACGGCTGGGCGTTGCTGCTCGCGATCGCCACCGGTGCGACGGCCGCGGTCGCCTTCACCTTCGCGTCGTACGCGGTCCCGCTGCTCGGTCTCCCTGCGGGCAGCGAGCGCCCGCTCGCGATCGGTGCCATCGCCGCGTTCTCGCTGCTCAACCTCGTCGGCGTCGCGCCGACCGCCTGGGTGCAGAACACCTTCACGCTCCTCAAGCTCGCGGCCATCGCGGGGCTCATCATCGGCGGACTTGCGGTGAGCGCCGACCCCGCCGCCAGCGCTGCGGCCGCCGTCGCGTCAGTGGATACAGGCGCGGCGGGGCTGGAGGTCCCGACCGGATTCCTCCCCGTGGCCCTCGCGCTCGGCATCGCGCTCGTGCCGGTGCTCTTCGCGTATGGCGGCTTCCAGCAGACCAACTTCGTGGCTGAGGAGCTGGTGGACCCGGAGCGGAACCTGCCGCGTGCGCTCGTGATCGGCGTGCTGATCGTCGCGGCGGTCTACCTCCTCGTGAATGCGACCTACCTGGGCACGCTCGGCATCGAGGGTCTCGCCAACAGCACGGCGCCCGCCGCCGACGCGATGGAAGCGCGCTTCGGCGCGCGCGGCCGCGCGCTGATCGCCGCCGGCATCGCGATCTCCACCGCAGGATTCCTGAACGTGGTGATCCTGGTGACCCCCCGCGTCTACCAGGCGATGGCGCGCGATGGGCTCTTCTTCGGCTCGCTGGCGCGGCTGCATCCGCGCACGCGCACACCGGTCGCGGCGATCCTGCTGCAGGGTGCTTGGGCGATCGTGCTGCTGCTCTCGGGCACCTACGGCGAGCTCCTCGACTGGGTCACCTTCGCCGACTGGATCTTCTTCGGGCTGACCGCTGCGACGCTCTTCACTTACCGCGCGCGCGACGGTGCCGGTCGGACCTTCCGCTCCCCCGGGCACCCTTGGACTACCTTGCTCTTCCTGCTCGCGTCGGCCTACGTGGTGGTCGGTTCGATCTGGTCGAACCCGAGCAACGCGCTCCGCGGGACGCTGGTCCTGGCCGCCGGCGTTCCGGTGTTCCTCTGGTGGCGCCGGGGCCGCGGGGGGGCAGCGTGACACAGACGGGGGTACGAGCGCGTATGGTCCACGTATGAACACCCCACTGCCGCAGGCCACCGCCCAAGCGCCCACGCCACCGATCCCGCCCCTCCCGCCCACCGGAGCGGTGACGGCCGGCGGCGCGGTCGCGACGAATGTCGGCGGCGTGATGACCACGGTGCCGACCACGGCCGCCGAGGTCGCGGCGCTCCGCGCGCAGCGCCGCGAGCTCTCGAATCAGCTGAGCTCGGCCACCGGCCGGCGCGATGAGCTCGCCGGCGAGTTGAACGACGCCAGCGGCGCGAGCCGGGCCGGGATCGAGGCGCGTATCGCGGTGCTCGACCAGCGCATCGTGCAGATCGAGAAGGACATCAGCAGCACCGGCCAGCTGATCGCCGCCGCCCCCGGCGGCCTGCTGAGCGGCCAGACCGGGAACGCCTCCCCGAACCCATTCGGCAATCGTATCATGGACATGACCGCCATCTCGATCGTCTTCACGGTCTTCGTGCTCGCGCCGATCGCCATCTCTATGGCGCGCCTCCTCTGGAGACGGGCGAGCCTGCCCAAGGCGACGCCGAGCTTCGACCGCGAGAACGCGGAGCGGCTCCAGCGGCTCGAGTCGGCCGTCGATTCGATCGCGATCGAGATGGAGCGCGTCTCCGAGGGTCAGCGCTTCGTGACCAAGCTGCTGTCGGAGACCAGGGAGCGCGTCCGCATCGACGCGCCACGGACCTGACCGTCGCTCAAGCGCCTTTCAGCTCGAGTAGTAGCTCGCGTTCTCCTCGACGTAGCCCTTGGTGAGATCGCACCCGTAGGTCACCGCGCGGCCATCGCCGACGCCGAGCGCCACCTCGAGGTCCACGACCTCCGCCGCGAGCGCCTTCCGCACGGTCAGGTCATCGAACGTGAGCCGCTCGCCGCCGCGCACCACCTGGTAGCCGTTGATCCACGCGTCGGTGCTCGCCGGCCGCACGGTGCACTCGAAGCACTTCCCCACGGCCATGAGCAGGCGCCCCACGTTCGGGTCGGCGCCGTGCACCATCGTCTTCACCAGCGGGGAGTTGACCACCGACTTCGCGATGCGCCGCGCCTCGCCGTCATCGAGCGCGCCGCGCACGGTCACGCGCAACAGGTGCTCGGCGCCCTCGCCGTCGCGGCCGAGGATCTCCGTCATCCGCACGCACCCCGCCACCAGCGCGTCGAGGAAGGCGGCCTCGTCCACCGGACCCGCGAGCCCATTGGCCAGGATCGCGCAGGTGTCCGAGGTGCTGGTGTCGGTGTCCACCGAGAGCAGGTTGAACGAGCGGTCCACGGCGGTGCGCAGCATCCGGTCGAGCGCGGACGCGTCGATCTCGGCATCGGTGAAGATGTAAGCGAGCATCGTCGCCATGTTCGGCTCGATCATTCCGGAGCCCTTCGCCACCCAGGTGATCGTCGCCTCTCCGACGCGGACCGAGAGCGCCTTCGGATGCGTGTCGGTCGTCATGATCCCTTCCGCGCCGACGAGTGGATCATCCTGCAGCTCGGCCGCCATCCCCTGCACGCCCTTCTCGATCTTCTCCACCAGCAGCTGCACGCCGATCACGCCGGTCGAGCTCACGAGCACGCGGTCGGCGCTGGTGCCGAGCTCGGCCGCGGCCGCGGCGGCCATCCGGCGCGCGTTCTCCACGCCGCGCACGCCGGTGGCAACGTTGCTCACCTTGCTGTTGGCGATGATCGCGCGGAGCCGGCCGCCGCGGATCGTCTCGCGGCCGAGGATGATCGGCGCACCCGGAAAGTGGTTGCGCGTGAAGACGGCGGCCGCGGTGGCCTCCACATCCGAGACGAAGAGGGTCAGGTCCTTCGCCGCGGGCTTGAGCCCCACGTTGCGGCTCGCGCACGCGAAGCCGCGGGGGAAACGGGGCGGAGCATCGAACGTCGTCATAGGCTGCGGAAGTTAACGCCTCGGGTCGCGCGGCGTCTGCCAGTGTGAGAGCACGGTGCCCCCGCCGTCCACGAACTGGAGATCCGCCATGAACACGACCCTTCGACGTCTCACGCTGGTGCTTGGCGCGGTCGCGCTGCCGGCGCTCGCGTCGGCGCAGGAACCGATCCCCGGGCGCGGCGCGGTGCGCCCGCCGATGCCCGCGGGCGAGCGCGGTGCACGCGGCGAGCTGCCGCGCGCCGACGTCACGCGCATCCTCAACAACCGCCGGCTGCTCGACCTCACGCCGCGCCAGGTCGCCCAGCTCGATTCGATCGAGCGCGTGCAGTTCGCCGAGCGGCGCGTCACCCAACAGCGCCTGCGCGTGCAGCGCGACTCGCTCCGGGGTGACCTCACGGCGCGCCAGCGCCAGGGCGTCTCCCGCGACTCGATGCGCGCGACGGCCCGCGCCCGGATGGAGGCCCAGCGTCCGCAGATGGAACAGATGCGCCGCCGCGACTCGGTGACCCGCGCCGCCGCCGAGCGCGTGCTGAACGAGACGCAGCGTGCCAAGCTGCGCGAGATGCAGGCCGAGGAGCGCGGTTTCCAGCGCGGTATGCGGGCCGGGCGCGGCGAGCGCGGGCCGCAGGGTGTGCGGGGAGGCGTGCGGCAGGGCCGTGAGATGGGGCCGCGCACCGGCCAGCGGCCGCCGCCGGGGATGGCGCCGCGCGACGGCCAGCGCCCACAGCGTCCCGAGCGCTAAGTCGGGAACGGCGGGTCACCACAGAGGACACAGAGGGCACAGAGGCGGCAGGTGGCCGCCTCTGTG
>JANNLH010000122.1:0-41206 GCA_031396725.1 Gemmatimonadaceae bacterium
GTGGCGGACCGCACTGTCCGCCACGCCCCCTTCAAGTCAGTTGCAGTTGCAGCCTCCCCGCAGTTCTCCGTCTCTCCGCGTCTCCGCGGTGAAAGCCCTTGCGGTCTTCGCGGTTCTTCAGCCCTTCGTGCCTTCGTGGTAGAGCTTCACATGACGATCTTTGGTGGCTTGGGCGCGGGGGTGATGACGCCCGGGACGTTCGCGCGCTCGAGGAGCTTGTTGAATGCCTCGAGGTCCTGTGCCTCGAAGGTGTCGAGTTCGCCGCGCAGCGCGCGCCAGGCGCGCTCGAGTTCGGCGAGCCGCTCGCGCACCGGCTGCGTGAGCGCGGGATGGCCTTCCACCTGGCCGAGCAGGAAGCCGAACTGGCCGTTGAGCCCGTTGGCGTAGTTGATGATGTCCTGGCCGTTGCCCGCCTTGGTGGTCAGGCGCGGGTCGAAGCGGTCGAGCTTGCCCGTGAGGCCGCGCCCCGCCGTCGCGATGGAGTCGGCGAGCGGCAGCGTCGTCGTGCGGGTGACGATGCCGGTGACCTGCGACTTCAAGTCGCGCACGCGGAGCACCGCGTCGTGCATCTCGCCGATGCGCGCGACGAGCAGGTTCGCGATCGAATCGCGTTCGGCGAGCACCGCGGCGGGGATCGGCTCGAGCCGCGGATCCTGCAGCACCTCGAAGCTCCGCGTCTGGGTCACGGCGGCGACCGTGATCCGCACCTGGTAGCGTCCGGGCATCACGCGCGCGCACCGCCCTGCGGGGCGCCGAAGAGCACTACGCCCTGGAGCGCGGTCGGCGCCTCGCGACGGAGATCCCAGGAGAAACCGTTCAGTCCGGCGCGCGGCGCGAGTCGCGCCGCGCCGGTGCCGGTGCGGCTGGAATAGGTACGGAGCACGTTGCCGCGCTGGTCCAGGAACTCGAGCGTGAGCGCGGTGGCGGAGTCCGGCGCGACGGCGAGCCGGTAGTGGACCGTCGCCCCGTAGGGGGGATTCCGTCCAACGCGGGCCGCCGCCGCGGCACCACCTCCGCCACCACCACCACCTCCTCCTGCGCCGCCCGCGAGCACCGCCTCGCGCGGCTGGAAGAGGTGCACCGCAGCCGCTCCCACCTCCGTGTTCTGCTGGCGGAGCGTCGAGAGGTCGTCGAGGATCCAGAAGGCGCGGCCCTCGGTGGCCGCGATGAGATCGCCGTGCCGCACCTCGAGGTCGGTCACCGGCACGACCGGCATCCCGGTGAAGGGCTCCCAGCGCGCGCCGCCGTCCACGGAGAAGTAGGCCCCCGTCTCCGTGCCGGCGTAGAGCAGCGCGCGTCGTTCGGTATCCTCGCGCACGACGCGCACGGGTTCGTTGGCGCGCAATCCCTCCACAAGCCGCGTCCAGGTGCGACCGTAGTCCGTCGAGCGGAAGACGTGCGGTGTGGGGTCGCCGAGGCGGTCCTTCCGGAACGCGACATAGACGGTGGCCGGGTCGTGCGGCGAGACCTCGATCTCGTTGGTGAGTCCGTCGCCGGCGCCGGGCGGCGTGACGTCGGTCCAGGTGGCGCCGCCGTCGCGCGTCAGCTGCACGAGCCCGTCGTCGGTGCCGACGTAGAGCGTGCGCGCGTCGTGGCGCGACTCGTGGATCACGAAGATCGTCGCGTAGACCTCGCCACCCGCGCCTTCGTTGGTGATCGGCCCGCCGCCCCAGCCCTGGCGCGAGCGGTCGTTGCGCGTGAGGTCGGCGGAGATCGGGCGCCACGACGTCCCGCGGTCGGTCGTACGGAAGAGGACATTGCCGCCGTGGTAGATCACGTTCGCGTCGTGCTGCGAGACGACGATCGGCGCGGTCCAGTTGAAGCGGTAGCGCGTGCTGTCCGTGCGCTCCGTGAGGTTCATCGCCGGCCAAGGCATGATGTCGCGGGTGAGCCCGGTCTGCTGGTCGAGCTCGTCGATCAGCCCCTGGTAGCACCCACCGTAGACGTGACGGGGCTGGCGCGCACTGACGCCGATGTTGGCGCTCTCGCAGCCGGCACCGTTCCACCAGTCGCGCACGCCGATGCCATTGCCGTCGCTGCGGCTGCGGATCACCACCGAGCTGTTGTCCTGTTGGCCCGAGTAGAGCTTGTACGGGAAGTCGTCGTCCACCGTGACGTGGTAGAACTGCGCGGTCGGCTGGTTCTCCTGCGTGCTCCAGCTGCGCCCGCCGTCGAGCGAAACGGACGCGCCGCCGTCGTTGCCGTTGACCACGTAGCGCGGGTCGCCCGGATTGATCCAGAGCGCGTGATTGTCGCCGTGTGTCGCCGGCACGGTGGCGAAGGTCGCGCCCCCGTCGATCGACTTCAGGATCGGGGCGTTGAGCACCCAGACGATGTCGGCGTTGATGGGATCCGCGATGACCTTCATGTAATACCACGAACGCGTCTGGATCAGGCGGTTCTCCGACAGGCGGCGCCAGGTGCGGCCTGCATCGTCGGAGCGGTAGAGCCCGCCCTGTTCGGCTTCGACGATCGCGAAGATCCGGTCGGGGTTCGCCGGCGAGACCGCGACACCGATCTTCCCCATCAGGCGCGGCAGTCCCTGCGCGAGCCGCGTCCAGGTGTCGCCGCCGTCGAGCGACTTCCAGATCCCGCTCCCGGCGCCGCCGCTGCGCACGTACCAGGGCTGCCGCTGGTGATCCCAGAAGGCGGCGTAGAGGATCCGGGGATTGGTCGGGTCCATCGAGAGGTCGCTCGCGCCGCTGGTGGCGTTCTCGCCCTTCAGCACGAGCGTCCAGGTGACGCCGCCATCGCGTGACCGGTAGATGCCGCGGTCGGCGGTGCCCTTCCAGCGATCGCCCTGCGCCGCGACATACACGACGTTCGGGTCGGCCGGGTGCACGCGGACGGCCGAGATCTGCCGTGTGGCGGCGAGGCCGACGTTCTTCCAGGTGCGCCCCATGTCGGTGGACTTGTAGACGCCGTCGCCGTAGGTGGACGACTGGCCGCGGATGGGGTGCTCCCCGCTGCCGACGTAGAGGACGTTCTGATCCGAGGGTGCGACCGCGATCGCGCCGATGCTCCCCGTGCGGAAGGAGCCGTCGGAGATGTTGCGCCAGCTGAGCCCGGCGTCGTCGGTGCGCCAGAGCCCGCCTCCCGTGTAGCCGGCGAAATAGGTCAGGGGCTGGCTGGGGACGCCCGCCACCGCGACGCTGCGGCCGCCGCGCGAGGGGCCGATGTTGCGCCAGGGGAGCGCGGCGTAGTCGCCGAGCGCGGGTTCGGTGCGAGTGCCCTCGGCGCGTGTGGCGCGGGCCTGGGCGGCAAGGACAGGGGCCAGAGCCGCGAGCAGGGCGGCGACGAGAACGGGGGCGAGCAGGGCGCGACGCATGGGTGGGGCGGGCTGGAGGAATCCGGAGGATGTCGCGCCGGGGAAAGCCCGTCAAGCGAGAGGGAGCCAGGAGCCGATAATGCACCGAACGTGACGCGCCCTCTGGTGGCGGTCGGGGTTCGTAGGCAACGTTCGCATACGCCACCGCCACCCCCTCGACATGCCCCGATCGCTCTCCCGCGCCGCGCTCTCCGTGGTCGCGTGCTCCCTCGTCGCCTGCAGTGCCGCCGCGCAGCAGCGTGCGGCGCCGGTGCCGGTCACCGCTCCGACCGCGCCCCAGCGGCCGACGCTGGTCGTCTTCCTCACGATCGACCAGTTCGGCACCGACTACCTCGAGCGCTACGGCAGCGGCTTCACGCGCGGCCTCAAGCGCCTGCGCGACGAGGGCGCGACCTGGGCACGCGGCCGCCACGACCACGCGATCGCCGAGACCGCGCCCGGGCACGCGGCCACGATGTCGGGCCGATTCCCGGTGAACACCGGGATCTCGAGCAACTCGCAGGGCGTGAACACGACCGACGCACCGCTGCTGGGATCGACCGAGGTCGGCGCCTCGCCCTTCCGGTTCCGCGGCACGACGCTCTATGACTGGATGAAGGCCGTCGATCCCGCGACGCGGGCCCTCTCCGTCTCGCGCAAGGACCGCGGTGCGATCCTCCCGATCGGTACCGCGCGCACCGACGTCTACTGGTATGTGAGCGAAGGGCTCTTCACGACGAGCACCTACTACCGGAGTGCGCTGCCCGACTGGGTCACCGCGTTCAATGCGCGCCGGGTGCCGATGAGCTATGCCGGCAAGGCGTGGACGCCCCTGCTCCCCGCCGACCGCTATGCCGAGCCCGACAGCGTGCATCTCGAGGGCGGCGGCCGGGACTTCACCTTCCCGCACGTCCTGCCGACCGATCCCATGCGTGCCGCGAACGCGATCCGCGACACGCCCTGGATGGACTCGCTCACGCTCGCCTTTGCCCTCGAGGGCACGCGCCGCCTCGCGCTCGGCGCGACCGCCGGACGCACCGACCTGCTGGCCGTCTCGCTCAGCGCCACGGACGCGGTCGGGCACCGCTACGGCCCGGACTCGAAGGAGATCCACGACCAGCTCCTGCGGCTCGACCGCTACCTCGGCGACTTCCTCGACTCGCTCTTCGCGATGCGTGACCAGCGGCGCGTCGTCATCGCGCTCACGGCCGACCATGGCGTCGCGCCCTATCCCGAGCTGCGCTCACCCTGGTACGACAACCACGGCGCGCAGCGCGTGAACCAGACGCCGCTCTGGCCGATGATCACCGCGCGGCTGCGCGCGGCGGGGATCGACACGACGGCGCTCTTCTACGACGACGGCGTCCGCGTCCGCGACCCCGAGGCGTTCCGGCGTGCCGGGGTCGATCCCGACGACATCGCCGTGCTCTGGGTGGCGGAGATGCGGAAGCTGAACGGCGTGCTGCGCGCGGACCTCGTACGCGACCTCGCGCGCGCCGACACGGTGTCCGACGACATCGCGCGCCGCTGGATGCACATGTTCACGGCCGACGGTCCGGTGCGCGCGGTCGCGACGCACACGCCCTTCTCGTACTGGAGCGGCGTCAACTACGCGACGCACGGCCAGCCGCACGACTACGACACGCGGGTCCCCATCATTTTCTGGGGTGCGGGCATAGCCGCCGGCGCGCGCGGGACACCGGCGCGCGTCGTCGACATGGCGCCGACGCTGGCGGCACACCTGGGCGTTCGACCGCTCGAGCGCCTCGACGGCCGTCCGCTTCCCCTGACGCCCTGACGCGCTTCCCGTGACGCTCCCTGTCTTCGACCAGATCATGTTCGGGCCCGCCCGGACGCTCGACCTGCACCTCGCGTCGCCGACCGCGGACGAGGCGGTGCGGCGGACGGAGGCGTGGCTCCGGCAGCGGCAGGTGGCGCGCGCCGGGGACGTGCTCGTGATCACCGGACGGGGGAAGCGCAGCTCGGGTGGGATCGCGGTGGTGCGGCCGGCGGTGGAGCGACTCTTCTCACGGCTCAAGCGGCTCGGCGTGATCGAGCGGGTGCGTGCGCATAGCGAGGGATCGTTCGTGGTGACGCTTGCGCCGGTGAAGGCACTGTTCGAGGCGCCCAAGCGCTCGCGCGCGACCTATCCACCGGCGCGGCTGAACGAAGCGGCCTTCGCGGGGCTCTCGGGCGAGACCCTGACGGCGCTGCGGATGCTGGCCGTGCGGTCGCTGGAAGCGCTCGGCGCGCCCGCGGACGCGGCCTTCGTCGAGGACGAGATGAAGCGACAGTTCGCGCTGCTCGCCCCGGGACTGCCGCGTGGTGAGGACCCGGACGACGCCCTCCGCCGCGTCGCGGCCGAGGTGATGGAGTCCCTCGAGGACTGACCTCCTTCATCCTTCATCCTTCTTCCCGCATGAAACCTCACCCGACGATGGAGCATCGCGCCCTCGGCCGCACCGGCGGTTCGATGGGCATCCTCGGGCTCGGCACGCGGCGCCTGGCCGAGGCGGGGCAGCAGGCGACGATCCGCACGGTGCGCGAGGCGATCGACCACGGCGTGAACGTGCTCGAGTTCGCGCCGGAGTACGGGGACGGTCGCGCGGAGCGCTGGATCGGACTCGCGCTGCGGGACGGCTACCGCGAGCGCGTGAAGCTGGTCTGGCAGTGCTGCGCGCACCAGCGCGACTACAAGACGGCGATGCTGCAGCTCGAGGCCACGCTGCTGCTGCTCCGGACGGACCGCGTCGATCTCTGGTCGTTCCATGAACTGAGCTACGACAACGATCCCGACTGGATCTACGACCACGGCGGGCTGGATGCGGCGCAGGAAGCGCGCGAGCAGGGGAAGGCGCGCTGGATCGGCTTCCACGCCGAGAAGTCGCCGCACATCGCGCTCAAGCTGCTGGCGCGCGGCTTCGGGTGGGACGCGGTGCTGATGCCGCTGAATCCGTTCGACGGCTCCTTCCGCTCGTTCGAGAAGCAGGTGCTCCCGGAGGTGATCCGGCGCGGCGGCGCGGTGATCGGCACCAAACCGCTCGCGGGCGGTACGATCCCTGGCTGCAAGGTCGTGAAGGTCGAGGAGGCGTTCCGCTATGTCTGGTCGCTGCCGGTGACGAGCGTGCTCGCGGGGTGCGACTCGAGCGCGATCCTCAAGAAGACCATGAAACTCGCGCTGGGGTTCAAGCCGTTCCACGCCGGCGAGATGGATGCAGTGCGCCAGAAGTCGCGGGCGACGGCGGGGGACGGACGGTTCGAACGGTACAAGACGACGCAGGAGATGGATGGGACCGCCGGGAAGGCGGCGCATGGGTTCGGGACAACGTAGAAAGTAGAAAGTAGAAAGTAGAAAGTAGAAAGTAGAAAGTAGAAAGGCGGAATGAGCGCTCTCACCTTCGTGGGGATCGATGAAAGTCCAGCAGCTTGCATACCTCGCAATCCTTTCCCTTGCGGCGTCGCCGCTCGGGGCGCAGCAGATGACCGGGTATTCGCCGCAGGCGGCGGTGGCGCAGCGCAGGGCGGAGGCCGCGGCGATCGCACGGCCGGATTCGGTTCGCATCGGTGCGCTCGCGCGGGCGCTCGCCGACCGGCCGCACATCGCGGGCACGCCCGCGCAGGCGCGCACGCGTGACCTCGTGATCGACGCGCTCAAGGGTTTCGGGCTCGAGACCGAGGTGCGGGAGTACGAGGTCTGGCTCCCGCACACGGTCGAGTATGGCGTCTGGCGCATCGCGCCGGCGCCGAAGAAGCTCGACCTCCGCGAGGGCTCGACGCCGTCCGATCCGACGACGGTCGCGCACCCGGAGTATCCGACGGTGAACGGCTACAGCGGCACCGGTGACGCCACCGGCGAGGTCGTCTACGTCAACTACGGCCTGATCGAGGACTACGCGCAGCTCGATTCGCTCGGCGTCTCGGTGCGCGGGAAGATCGCGATCGCGCGCTACGGGCGGTCCTTCCGCGGCATCAAGGCGCGCGAGGCCGAGAAACGCGGCGCGAGTGCCCTCCTGATGTACTCGGACCCGGCGGACGACGGCTACGTGCGCGGCGACGTCTATCCCGAAGGCCCGTACCGGAACGAGCGCGGTGTACAACGCGGCAGCGTGATGAACGGCGCGGGTGACCCGAGCACGCCGGGATACCCGTCGAAGGCCGGCGCGCCCCGCATCCCGCTCGACCGGATGCCGGTGCCCCGGATCCCCGTGCTGCCGCTCTCCTACGGCAACGCGGTCGAGCTGCTGCGCGACCTGCGCGGCAAGGACATCCCGCAGAGCTGGCAGGGCGGGCTGGCCTTCCGCTATCACGCCGGGCCCGGACCGGTGCGCGTGCGCGTGCTCGTGAAGAGCGACACCGCGACGGCCGCGATCAAGAAGATCTGGAACACCTTCGGCATCATCCGCGGCACCGAGTTCCCGGACGAGGTGATCGTGATCGGCGCGCACCGCGACGCCTGGAGCCCGGGGGCGGTGGACAACGTCTCGGGCACGACGAGCGTCGTCGAGTCCGCGCGCGCGGTCGCCGAGCAGATGAAGGCGGGGTGGCGGCCGAAGCGGACGCTGCTCTTCGCGACCTGGGACGCGGAGGAGTGGGGGCTGGTCGGCTCGAGCGAGTACGTCGAGGATGACTCGCTGCGGTTGACGCGTGGCGGGGTCGCGTACCTGAACCAGGACGTGAGCGCGAGCGGCCCCTCGTTCGGCGGCGGTGGTTCGCCGACGCTGCGCGGCGTGCTGCGCGACGTCGCACGCCAGGTGCCCGACCCGAGCGGTGAGGGGAGCGTGTATGAGGTCTGGCGCCGCCGCAGCGGCGTCGCCGCCGGCGAGGAGCCCGCGATGGGCGATCCGGGCGGCGGCTCGGACTTCGCCGGCTTCTACAACCACCTCGGCATCCCGCATTCCGACTGGGGATTCGGCGGCGGCAACGGCATCTATCACTCGAACTACGACACGTACACGTTCATGGAGCGGTTCGGCGACCCGGGCTACCGGTATCACGCCGCGGCCGCGCGCATCAGCACCGCGATGATGATGCGGCTCGCGAACGCCGAGATCCTGCCGTACGACTACGTGGAGTTCGCGCGCACGATGCGGCGCTATCTCGCGCCGATCGACCGCAACCTCGCGGCCAAGGGATGGGCGGGCTCGTCGGCGCCGCTCGCGCAGGCGATCGACCGGATGGAGCGCGCGGCGCTCGCGTTCGAGGGCGCGCGCGATGCGGCGCTCAGGGCGGGAATCCCGGCGGCGCGGCAGCAGGCCACGAATGCGGCACTGCTCACGGTCGAGCGCGCGATGACGCGGCCGGAGGGCTTGCGCTCTCGCCCCTGGTATAGGAATCTCATATACGTCGCCGACGTCGACAACGGGTATTCGAACATGGTGTTCCCGAGCGTCAACGAGGCGATCCGGTATGGTGATGCCGCGCTCTTCGAGCGTGAACTCGCCGACCTGGCGCAGCGGTTCGATGCTGCGACGGCCGCGATCGAGGCGGCGCGCGCGGCGCTCGGCGGTCGGTAAGGTTTCTCCCGCGACGCCTCGGGCGTCCTGGGAGGAGAGCGGGGGCGGTTCCGGGACCACTCCCGCCGGCACGAGGGGGCATCGCAGGGCATCCGCAAAGAAGCGGGCCCACGATGCCCCCTCGCGTATATTCCGCCGATGCCGCTCTCGGGTGAGGAGCTCCAGCGCTACGCGCGCCATCTCGTGCTGCCCCACGTCGGCCGCGCGGGACAGGAGCGGCTCCGCGGGTCGTCGGCGCTCGTGATCGGGCTCGGCGGACTCGGCTCGCCGGCGGCACTCTACCTCGCCGCGGCGGGCGTCGGCCGGCTCGGCGTGCTCGACTTCGACACCGTCGCCGTGCACAACCTGCAGCGGCAGGTCCTTCACGACACCGCCGGCGTCGGGCGGGCGAAGACCGAGTCGGCGCGCGCGCGACTCGAGGCGCTCAACCCGCATGTGCGCGTCGAGACCTGGCAGACCACGCTCACGCGCGACAACGCGCGCGGCATCGTCGCCGACTACGACGTGGTGCTCGACGGGACCGATTCCTTCGCGACGCGCTACCTCGTGAACGACGCCTGCGTGCTCGAGCGGCGGCCGAACGTGCAGGCGAGCATCCATCGCTTCGAGGGCCAGCTCAGCGTGTTCGGCACGGTGGACGGCCCCTGCTATCGCTGTGTACATCCGGAGCCGCCGCCGCCGGGCAGCGTGCCCAACTGCGCCGAGGGCGGCGTGCTCGGCGTACTGCCGGGGCTGATGGGCACGCTGCAGGCCACGGAGGCGCTGAAGCTGCTGCTCGGCATCGGCGAGTCGATGGTGGGGCGGCTGCTGCTGGTGGACACGCTGGCGATGCGGTTCCGCGAGGTGGGGATCGACCGCGACCCGGCCTGCGCGTGGTGTGCGACGCGCGAGCGTTCGGCGCTGCTCGATGACTACGCGGCGTTCTGCGGCGAGGATGCGACGGCGATGCTCGAGGAGACGGCGCGCGAGATCGATCCGAGGGCGCTCGCGGTGCGGCTGGCGCGCGGCGACGCGCTCACGGTGCTCGATGTGCGCGAGCCCTGGGAGCACGCGATCGGCCAGCTCGAGGGTTCGCTGCTGATGCCGATGGGGAGCGTCCCGGCGCAGTCCGGCGCGCTCCCGCGCGACCGGGTGATCGTCGTCGCCTGTCACCACGGGACGCGCAGCGCGATGGTCGCGGAGTACCTGCGCTCGTCCGGATTCCGGGCGGTGCTGAACCTCACGGGAGGCATCGACCGCTGGAGCGTCGAGGTCGACCCGAGCGTCCCGCGCTACTGACCGCCACCGACGATGATCGGTCTGGCCCTCTGGAGCGCGGCGGCCGTGGCCGGGGTATGGGCGCAGCGGACGCTCACGGCGATGCGGCGCGAGCGCGCGTTCCGGAAACGATTCCCGGCGCACCCGGACGGGATCGTGGTCGGCGCGGAGCCGCGCACCTATACGGCGCCCGGCGAACGCGCGATCCTGCTGCTCCACGGGTACAACGACTCGCCGCAGTCGCTCGACGGCATCGCGCGTGCGCTGCACGCCGCCGGCTGGACCGTGCGGCTGCCGCTCTTGCCGGGACACGGGCGGTCGCTCGAGGCGTTCGATGCGTTCTCTCCGGAGGAGGTGGAGGCGCACGTGCGGGCGGAGTACGCGGGCATGCGCGCGGCCTACGCGACGGTCGTCGTCGGCGGGCTGTCGATGGGGGGTGCGCTCGCCTGCTGGCTGGCGGCGGAATCGGACGCGCCGGCGGTGGTGCTCTACGCGCCGATGCTCTTCGTCCCGCGGCCGATGGAGGTGGCGGTGAGCACCGCCCGGCTCTGGTCGCTGGTCGCGAAGTACCTGCAGGGACGCCGCGGCCGCTCGATCAGGGACGAGGCGGCCGCGGCGCAGATGATCGCCTATGGCGCCTCCTCGCGGCGCTCGCTGGAGGCGCTGGACCGGATCGCCGCGCGGAGTGCGGCCCGCGTCGGATTCGTGCATGTGCCGGTGCTCGTGATGCAGTCCGAGGAGGACAACCGGCTGCCGCACGACCAGTCGGTGAAGGCGATCGCCCGCATCGGGTCGAAGGACAAGACGGTGCTGTGGACACGGGGCGCCGGACACGTCATCACCGTCGATCGCGGCTGGGAGGCGCTCGCGGCCACGACCGTCGCGTGGCTCGACGCGCGATTCCCGGAGGCCGGCGGTCGCCCGGACCTGCGCGAGCGAGTAGATTGAACGTTCACCAAGCGACGCGTGCGTTCTTCGGGAGTGCGAGACGATGGCCGAGATCAAGTGCTTGCGGTGCGGGGAGACGAAGGCGGGGTTCGAGCGAGCGCCCTTCCCCGGCGCCATCGGTGCGCGGATCCTCGAGGGCACCTGCCCCGACTGCTGGCAGCTCTGGCTGAAGCAGCAGACGATGTTGATCAACCACTACGGCCTGAACGTGATGGACCCGCAGGCCCGCCAGTTCCTGACGCGGAACATGGAGGCCTACCTGTTCAAGGCCGGCCAGCCGGACGCGGTGGACACCACGCAGCAAGGCACGATCGCGCACTGACCGCGCCTTGACTTTAGTAGCCGCGCGATACTAATTGCGCAGATGAAGCGCGACCGCACCTCCTCCGTCGCGCGCGCCGGGCACCACATCCGGCTCACGGCCGCCTCCCTCGACATCGTCTGCTGCAGCGCGGCCGGCCACCATCTCGTGGTGCTGGCGCCGGTCGCTGCCGGCCGCGCGAAGCAGGAACTGCCTTGGGCCCCGCTGCCGCCCGACGCGCCGCTCGAGACCGCCGCCCCCCGCCAGGCGCGCGCCGTGCTCGGCGGCGCGCCGTCGTACCTCGTCCAGGTCGGCGCGTTCGGCGACGGCGCGCGGCACCCCTCCGGGGCGCCGCTCTCGATCGCCTACGCCGCGATCGCGCCGATGGGGACGGAGGCACCGGCGGGGCTGGGCTGGCAGCGCGTCGCCGACCTCGCGGCGCTCGGACCGCGCCAGCAGACGATGCTCGCGTCCGCCGTCGGCGCACTCCGCGACCGGATGGACCTGGCGCCGGTCGCGTTCCGGATGCTCCCGGAGGCCTTCACCCTCTCCGAGTTGCAGGAGATCTACGAGATCCTCCTCGGCCGCCGCCTCCACAAGGCCAGCTTCCGCCGCGCGCTGCAGGGCGCATTCCTCGTCGAGCCGACCGACGAATGGCGGTCGGAAGGCCGTGGGCGCCCGGCCCAGCTCTTCCGCTATGCCCCCCGCAAACGGCGCGGCGTCCGGCGATCGGTGCGCTTCGAACTGCTGGGCTGAGCCGCGTCGGTCCGGGCGGATCCGGACCACGATCGCGACAGAATGGTGACAGAACCCCCTTGTCCGGGGTAGTACATAGTTGCAATGTGTACTTAACGGCCAAATGGGGGGACGATGCTGACCTACCTGGACGCATTGATCGCGGCCCTGTCGGTACGGGATGCCGCGGAGGTCGACCGATTGCTCGCGCATCCGCTCGCGCGCATCCTTCCGTCCGACGCGCGCGAGGAAGCCGCCCGCTTCGGTGCCGGCGCCTGCGATCCGCTCGCCGCCCCGCTCCGCATGATGCAGCTGCGGCATCGCACCGCCGAGCTCCTGCAGGACCAGGTCGTCGTCGCCGATCGCGCGGAGACGCGGGATACCGAGCGCGAGTCGACGCGCTCGCCGCTCACACCGCCGCAGCTGAGCCGGCGTTCCGTCCGGATGCAGCAGATGGAGTTGCCGCTGTCGGCGTAGGGCAGGGGACAGGAGGCAGATGGCAGATGGCAGGAGGCACGAGGCAGATGGCAGTAGGCAGGAGGCAGATGGCAGGAAAGCGCGAAGGCCCCCGACCAAGAAAACTCGGTCGGGGGCCTTCTCCTACTTCCTACTTCCTACTTCCTACTTCCTACTTCCTACGTTTCAGACTTTCGAAACATTCGCCGCCTGCGGACCCTTCTGTCCGTCCACGATCTCGAACTCGACCTTGTCACCCTCGGCGAGCGACTTGAAACCGTTCGATGAGATCGAGCTGAAGTGGACGAAGACGTCGGGGCCGCCTTCCCGCTGGATGAACCCGAAGCCCTTCGCGTCGTTGAACCACTTCACGGTGCCGGTGATGCGAGCCATCTGAAGCTTCTCCTGTGGAAGCGAGGACGAGGTGGATTACGCGGCCCCGGCGATGTACCGGGCGACGCGGCCGCAACCGATGCACTTCAGCGTGACGTGCGAACGGGGCGGCGGAGGAGCGTTGCCCGGCTCGCGCTCGATCGATCCGGAGCACGAGGGGCAGCTGAGCGCATCGCCGTTGCGATCGCTCGCGATGAGGTGGAGGGCCTGCGCGGGGTTGTACGAATTTGGTCGTGGCTTCCGCATGCGGTCTCCGGCTGAGTCCAACGTGGCGCGCTCGGTATGGCGCGACACACTTCGATGGACTAAAGCTAATCAGATTTGGGCTAAATCAAAGTGGCACCGACACTTGCGCATTTTGACCTAGGCAGGGACCGGCCGGTCCAAGTCCCCGGAAAGGGCTAAATCCTTACAGGATGCCCATTTCCGAACTCATCTTGGACAGATGCGTTTGTGCACAACCGCCGGAGATTTTACCTCGGCTTTGTGCCAACGGGCGCCGGCGGGCACCCCTCCGTCTGCCGCGTGTCCACGATCGAGAAGATCCGCCAGGCGCCCTCCCGCTTCACCAAGTGGATCGCATCGACGCCACAGTGCGAGAATCGGTCACCCGCGAAGAACCAGTAGTCCACCCAGATGGACGCGAGATTCGCGTTCACCTGCACCACCGGATTCGCGAGACGCTCGTCGAGCACGAGACCCGCCGGCGCGCGACCGACACCACCCAGCCAACCGTCGATCGCCTCGAAGCGCACGCCGTCGGGACGCAACGACTGCATCGAGGCATTCGGCACGAAGGCAGCGCGCATCGCCACCGTGTCGCGCGCACGCATGCCATCAAACAAGTCAGTGACGACCTTGTATGCAGCATCGTGATCCGGGGACCTTGCCTGAGCGGCGAGCGGTCCGCTGGCGAGCACGAACGCGGCCAGGAGGGAGAGGGGACGGGCGGTACGAAGCAGCGTGCGCATCAGGGACTCGTGGAAGAGGTGGGACCGACGACTCAGCCCTGTAGTACGGGAAGTCCGCGGATCCGTTCCTGCCACTCCTTCGGACCGGTCTCGTGGACGTTGTGGCCGGCGGCGTCGACGGCCACGGTCACCGGCATCTGGTCGACCGTGAACTCGTAGATCGCCTCCATCCCCAGGTCCTCGAACGCGACGACGCGCGAGGCGCGGATGGCCTTCGAGACGAGATACGCCGCGCCCCCCACCGCCATCAGGTACGCCGCCTTGTGCTTCCGGATGGCCTCAAGCCCGGTCGGGCCGCGCTCCGCCTTGCCGATCATCGCGATCAGACCCGTCTCGGCGAGCATCAGCTCGGTGAACTTGTCCATCCGCGTCGCCGTGGTCGGGCCCGCGGGGCCCACCGCCTCCTCGCGCACGGGATCCACCGGGCCGACGTAGTAGATCACGCGGTTGGTGAAGTCCACCCCCGGCGGCAGCTTCTCGCCCTTGGCGTAGAGGTCCGCGATGCGCTTGTGCGCGGCATCGCGGCCGGTGAGGAGCTTGCCGGAGAGCAGCAGCCGGTCGCCCGCCTGCCAGGTCGCGACCACCGCCGGTGTCAACGTGTCGAGATCGACCTGCTTGGCGTTCACATCGGGACGCCAGGTCACCTTGGGCCAGTCGGCGAGATCGGGCACGGGAAGCTTCGCGACCCCGGAGCCGTCGAGCGTGAAATGCGCGTGCCGCGTGGCCGCGCAGTTGGGGATCATCGCGATCGGCTTGGACGCCGCGTGTGTCGGATAATCGAAGATCTTCACGTCGAGCACGGTGGAGAGGCCGCCGAGTCCCTGCGCGCCGATGCCGAGCGCGTTGACCTTGTCGTGGAGCTCGATGCGCAGCTCCTCGATCTTGTTGCGCGGCCCGCGCGCCTTCAGCTGCGCCATGTCGATGTGCTCCATCAGCGACTCCTTCGCCATCAGCATCGCCTTCTCGGCCGTGCCGCCGATGCCGATGCCGAGCATCCCGGGCGGGCACCAGCCGGCACCCATGGTCGGGACCGTCTTCATCACCCAGTCCACGATCGAGTCGCTCGGGTTCAGCATCGCGAACTTGGACTTGTTCTCGGAACCGCCCCCCTTGGCCGCGAGCTTCACCTCGACGGCGTCGCCGGGCACGAGCTCGCAGTGCACCACGGCCGGCGTGTTGTCGCGCGTGTTCTTCCGCGTGAAGGCGGGGTCGGAGACGATCGAGGCGCGCAGCACGTTGTCCGGCTGCAGGTAGGCGCGCCGCACGCCCGCATCGACCATCTCCTGGATGGAGAGCGTCGCGTCCCACCGCACGTCCATGCCGACCTTGAGGAAGACGACGACGATGCCGGTGTCCTGGCAGATCGGGCGGTGCCCTTCGGCGCACATCCGCGAGTTGGTCAGGATCTGCGCGATCGCGTCCTTCGCGGCCGGTCCCTGCTCCTGCTCGTACGCCTCACCGAGCGCCTGGATGTAGTCGAGCGGGTGGTAGTACGAGATGTGCTGCAGGGCGTCGGCGACCGACGTGATGAAGTCATCCTGGCGGATCGTGGTCATGCCACGAAAACTACTTCGCCCCCGGGTCGTTCTGCATCAGGCCGAGGATGTTCCCCTCGGGGTCGTGGATGTAGGCGAGCCACCCGACGCCGGGCACCGGCATCTTGGTCAACGCGATCGACGCGCCGGCGGCGAGTGCGGCGGCGAGCGTGGCATCGAGGGCGTCGACGCCGAGCGTGCAGACGAAGGCGTTGACCGGCTGCCCGACCGCCGGCGCCGGTCCCATCCGCTTGATCAGCCCGCCGTCGATGCCTGGCGCGTTGGCGGGCCCCGTGGAGATCACCCAGTACTCCCACGCCGCCGCGTCCCACTTCTTGAAGCTCCAGCCAAAGACCGTCTCGTAGAAGGCGATCGCGCGGGCAGGCTCTGCGGCGTGGATCTCGAAGTGGATGGGACGCGGCATCGTGTGTTCCTCACTCCCAGGTGTGGGTCCGCCGCCAGACGCGGCGTTCCAGGCGCCAGCTGCGCTTGGCCGAGAACTCGAGATCGTCCCCGGGGAACAGCTCTCCATCCTTCACGGCCTCGTTGAAGTCGTTCCCCTTGGCCGAGGCCTGGTCGGCGAAGTGGAGGATCTCGGCCTCGAGCGTCATCGGCTTCACCGCCGCCCCGTACTCGGGGATGCCGTGGTTCGACGGGATGAAGTGGTGAAGCTCGAGCCGCTGCGACTCGGAGAGCGTCCCCGGCGGCAGGGTCCGCAGCCGGTCCGCCAGCATCAGCGAGCCGAGCACGATGTGGCCGAGGAGGTGACCGGCCTGCGTGTTCTCGAAGCCGGCGATGTCGACCGTGTACGCTTCGACCTTCCCGATGTCGTGCAGCAGCGCGCCGACGGTGACCAGGGCGACGTGGCCGCGCATCGTCTCGGCGGAGGCGCGCGCGATCGCCGCGACCTCGCAGCTGTGGAGCAGGAGGCCGCCGATCTGCGCGTGGTGCCCGCGCGTGGCGCCGGGGGCGCGCGCGAAGCGTTCGCGGAAGGCGTCGTCACCGAAGAAGAGGTCGAGCGCGCGCTTGAGCGGGCCGCGCAGCTCGGCGCGCCAGCCGTCCACGCGCGCCCAGAGCTCCTCGGGACTCTCGGTGATCCGCGGCAGGAACTCGTCGATGTTGGCGGCGCCCTTGGCGACGACGCGCGGGGGCGAGGTCAGCTTCAGCTGCTTGCGTCCCTGATAGAGCTCGACGAGACCGATGACCTGCACGATCTGTCCCGGACGCACGCCCTGCACGAGCGGCACTTCCTCCTTCCAGACGTTGGTGGAGAGCGTCCCGGTCGCGTTGCCGAGCTTGAGGACGATGAAGGGGTCGCCGGTCTTGGTGGTCTTGTCCTCGCGCTCGCGCACCATCAACTCGTGCTGGACGCGTTCACCGGCGGCGAGGCGGGGGATGTCGAGTGGGGCCATCGTTCCTCAGCTCTCGAACACGATGTCGCCGTCGGCCTCGAGGCCGAGCTCGCCGTGATGGCCGCAGACGCCGCAGATCTTCACGGCGATCCAGACGGCGCCGAGTTCGTCGACGATCGACTTCGGTGCCGGCTTCACGGTGAGCTTGCGGAAGTTGTACTCCTGGCAGCTCGAGCAGGCGTGCGCCCTGGCGATGCGTTCCGCCCGCTCGCGCGTGATCGGCGCCACTACTTCTCCTCGGGGCCCGTGAACGGGCCGGGGAGGCGAGGCACCGCGGGCTTCTCGCCGGCGAGGCCGCCGCCGCCGCGGAGCAGCTCCTTGATGCCGCCGACCGCGCCCAGGACGCCGATGGCCTCGCTCGGCAGGAAGATGGTCGTCCCCTTCCCCTGTGCGATCTGCGGCAGCGAGTCGATGTAGCGGAGGCCGAGCAGGTAGGTCGCGGCCTCACCGGGCGGCAGGGAGGCGGCGATGCGCTTCATCGCCTCGGCCTCGGCGTCGGCCATCGCGAGGCGCGCGGTGGCGAGGCCCTCGGCGCGCAGGATGGCGGCGCCCTTCTCACCCTCGGCCTTCCGGATCTGCGCCTCCTTCTGTCCCTCGGACTCGAGGATCGCGGCGCGCTTGGAGGCTTCGGCGTTGGTGACGGCGGCGCGGCGCTCGCGCTCGGCGCGCATCTGCAGTTCCATCGACTGCTGGATGTCGCGCGGCGGCTCGATGCTCTGCAGCTCGACGCGCGTGACGTCCACGCCCCAGCCGATCGAGGCTTCCTCGATCACCTCGCGCATCTTGCGGTTGATCATGTCGCGCGACGCCAGCGTCTGGTCGAGCTCGATGTCGCCGACGATGTTGCGGAGCGTCGTCCGCGTCAGCGTCTCAAGCGCGTACGGCAGGTTCTGCACCGAGTAGGTGGCCTTCTGCGGGTCGGCGACGCGGTAGTACATCACCGCGTCGATGTCGATGGTCACGTTGTCCTTCGTGATAACCGGCTGCGACGGGAAATTCAGCACCTGCTCGCGCAGGTCGATCCGGGCGGTGCTCGAGGCGACGATCTTCTTGAGCCCGGCGACATCGCTCTCGAAGAAGCGGACGTCGATCGTCTTGGCGCGCTCGACGAACGGGATCAGGAAGTTCAGGCCCGAGCGCGCGACGCGGTTGAAGCTGCCGAGGCGCTCGACCACCATCACCTCGGCCTGGCCGATGATCCGCACGCTCTTGGCGACCAGCACGACGATCGCGGCACCGACGATGCCGAGGAAGATCTCGAAGCCCATACGTCCCTCCGGGGAGATGCCGTGATACTAGCGGCGGGCGGGGGGAGAGGCCAGAGCAGAGCCGTCCGTTCTCCTTTCTCCGTTCTACTTTCTACTTTTTACTTTCTACTTGCCACTTGAAGTCGGCCACGAAGACGTTCGTCTCCCCCTCGGTCCTGGCGTTGCGGTTCGACGCCCAGAGCAGGCGCCTGCCGTCCGGGCTGAACATCGCGAACCCGTCGAAGGAGGGGTGCGTGGTGATCTTCTCGAGCGCCGCGGCGCCGGCCATCGAGGCCTCGGCGTCGACCAGGAAGAGCTCGAAGTTGCGGCTGCGCGGCGCGGCGTAGTTCGACGAGAAGATGAGCCGCTTGCCGTCGGGGGTCCAGGACGGCCCGAAGTTCGCGCCGCCCAGGTTCGTCACCTGACGCTGGCCGGAGCCGTCGGCGTTCATCACGTAGAGCTCGACCTTGCTCGGGCGGATCAGGCCCTGCGCGAGGAGTTCGTTGTACTGGGCGAGCTCGGCCGGGTCCTTCGGGTGGTGCGCGCGATAGACGATCCGCTTGCCGTCGGGCGACCACCAGGGGCCGCCGTCGTAGCCGGCGGTGTTCGTCAGGCGGCGGACGTTGGTGCCGTCGACATGCATCGTGTAGATGTCGAGGTCCCCGTCCTTCAGCGAGGTGAAGACGATCGTGCGGCCGTCGGGGGAGAGCACGCCCTCGGCGGTGTAGACGTCGTAGTTCGTGAGGCGGCGCATGTCGGAGCCGTCGCGCTTGACGGTGTAGAAGTCGTACCTGTCGAGCGGCCAGACGTAGCCCTTGGAGGGATCGGGCTTCACCGGGCAGGAGGCGTCGTGCGCCGTGCTCGAGGAGAAGAAGAGGCGGTCGGTGCCGGGGATGAACCAGCCGCAGGTGGTCTTGCCACGGCCGTCGGAGACGCGCCGCACGTCCGAGCCGTCGGCGCGCATCACGAACTGCTCGTCGCAGGTGCGGCCGTCACGCGTGGACTGGAAGGTGATCCAGCGGCCGTCCTCGCTCCAGTACGCCTCGGCGTTCTCGCCGCCGAAGGTGAGCTGACGGATGTTCGAGAGGCGCGCCTCGCCCGCTTCGGGCGCGACGAGGACGGGCGGAACGGCGCGGGCGCAGGCGACCGCACCGAGGAGCGCGGCCGCCATCACGAGTCGAGGGGACATCGGAACGAAGAGGGGTGTGACCGGGTGGGATCCGGCGATGCGTCAGTTGCGCTTGACGCTCGCCGGCGGCTGGGACTGCGCGGCGAGCGCGAGCAGCTCGGCCGTCGTGCGGCCGCGGCGGAGCAGCTCCATCGCCTTCTGGAGCTGCCGGTCCTCGGAGACCTCGCGGCGCTTGGCCGTCGAGTCGCCGAACGCGCGGCGGGAGATGCGGTCATCGAGCATCCGGTCGACATAGCGGCGACCGGCTTCCCATTCGGACTTCTCGACGACGACGCCCTTGGCCGTGAGGCGCTTCAGGAACTCGTCGCGCATCGACTGGGTGACGGCGAAATCGGGCTTGAGGCCGGGCTTGAGCGAGAAGGCGTACTCGTCGAGCACGAGGTAGACGTCCTGCGACTTCGGCACGAGCGCCCGCGCGACGCGCTGCTCGGCGGTCGTGAGCGTGTCGTAGCGGACGATCACGTCGGGGGTGATCGCGCCGCCGCCGTAGACGACGCGGCCGCCGGACGACTTGAACTCCGGGCGGGCGCGACGGTCGGCCTCGGTCTCGAGCGAGTCGGGCCCGACTTCAACGTAGTCGCCGTTGTCGTTCATCTTACGTTCCTTCTGGATCGAACGGCCGCTCGGCGTGAACCACTTGCCGGTGGTGAGCTTGATCGCGTAGCCGCCGTCGAGGCGGTAGACGGACTGCACGAGTCCCTTGCCGAACGAGGTCGTGCCGAGGACGATCGCGCGGTCGTGGTCCTGGAGCGCGCCGGCGACGATCTCCGAGGCGGAGGCCGTGTAGCCGTCGGTCAGGATGACGAGCGGGATCGTCGGCGCGATCGGGTCGGCCTCGGCGACGTAGCGCTCCGGCGGCCCGACGCGTCCGCGCACGCTGGCGAGCTCCTTGCCGCGCGGCAGGAAGAAGTTCGTCATCTCGAGCGCCTGGTCGAGGAATCCGCCGGTGTTGCGGCGGAGGTCGATCACGACGCCGGTGACGCCCTCGGACTGCAGGCGCCGCAGCTGCTCGGCGAACTCACGGGTGGTCGTCTCGTTGAACTGCTGGACGGGGATGTACCCCATCTTGTCGTCGAGCTTGAGCGCGAAGGGGATCGCGGGGATGCGGATCGTGCGGCGCGTGAACTCGACCTCGAAGGGAGCGCCGACGCCGGGGCGCTGGAAGCGCGCCTTGACCTTGGTGCCGGGGACGCCCTTCAGGCCGGTGGAGACCTGTTCGATCTTCCAGCCGCGGGTCGACTGGGTGTCGACGCCGACGATGAGGTCGCCCTCACGGATGCCGGCCTCCTCGGCCGGGGTGTTCGGGTAGACCTTGCTGATCATGATCGAGCCTTCGTGATCCTCGATCAGCATGCCGACGCCGCCGTAGAAGCCGCCGGTCTGCGTGTTGAACGCCTCGAGCTGCTTGGGCGTGTAGAGCTCGGAATAGGGGTCCTTGAGCTCGGCCACGAGCCCGCGCGCGGCCTTCTCGTAGAGCGCGCTCGCGTCGATCGAATCGACGAAGCGGTCGCCCACGATCGACATCACCTGATCGAACAACCGTGCGCTGGCCGTGGTGGCCTGTTCCTGGACCACGAACGCGCCAGCGGCGACGGGGAGCAGGAGGACGCCGAGGAGGGCCAGCTTGCGGGGACGCGACATTGGGCAAAAGCCTCTGGAAGGACCGGTCAAGGAACGTACTTAGGGAATACGCGCGGGGCTACCTGAGGTTCCGAAGAACAGTAGGAAGTAGGTAGTAGGTAGTAGAAGGTCGGAAGGAGGGGCCCGGGCCAGCGCCCCCCTGCCTCCGTCTTCCTACTTCCTACTTCCTACTTTCTACTCTCTACCGGAGGTACTCCACACTCCAGGCCCGCCCCTCCTGCTCGATCGTGGCCTTCCGGACGATCCCTGCCGCGACGAGCATCTCGTGGGCGGGCTGGAGCACGCGCTGCAGGTGGGAGGGGTAGCGCTGCGCGAGCGGAAGGATCTCGGCCAGCCGCTCGAGCGGCACGCGCCACTTGGCGCCCGTGTCGGGCCGCATCGCCTCGAGGAGCCGGTAGATGCGGCGGGCGACCGGTGAGGAGAGGCCGAAGTAGCGCGGGGCGACGAGGGAGACGGTGTGACCGGCGGCGATGTTGGCGCGCATCGGCGCCGCGAGGGTCACCCGCGCGTCCCCGGGCTCGTTGGAGGCCAGCGAGGGGAAGAGCGCGAGCTGCTCGCGGTCGGTGAAGCGGCGTCGGTCGATGGCGACGGCGCCCAGCAGGGTGAAGCGAGCGGCGACGTGCTTCTTGGCCGTGGCGTCGAACCAGGCGCCCTCGCTCTCGAGGACGGTGCGTTCGAGCCGGCCCAGCGCTCCGCGCAGCTGCTCGTAGGTGCGGCCGTCGACGCGTCGGCCCATCGAGCGGAGGAAGGCGTGGAGCGTGAAGGTGAGCGCGCCGTCGGCGGGGCAGTCGGATTCGTGGAAGCGGCGCAGCAGCTCGACGTAGACGTCCTGGTCGAAGGTGCCGGGGAGGCGCTCGCCGGGCGCGGGGAGGACCCGCCAGCGTCCGCCGCCGTCGGTGGTGAAGGCGACGACGCTGTCCTCCGAGGAATCGGAGAGACGGAAGAGCGGGAGGGCCTCGATCGCGCGATCCAGCAACACCGTGCGCGACGGGGGCCGGCGTCGAGGGGCGGGGTGCATCCGGGTCTAATGTTGTGCCGCTCGTGAATCCGGGCAAGTGGCAGTTTCACGAAGACTCTCGCGGAGCCGGTCGGCGAAGCGCTTCTAGCGCACGTCCTCGCGCCCGAGCGCGGCGCGCATCGATTCGCGGATGGCGATCATCGTGCCTTCGCGCGCGGCCGCGGAATCGGAGCGGATGTGGAGCTCGATCCCCTCGGCCACGCTGACGCGGCGCCAGGTGGCCGGCGCGTCGTCATCGTGCGCGACGGCGACATCGGCGCCGTTGCCGAGGGCAAGGGCGAGCGACTGGGCCACGCGACGCTCGAGCTGGTCGCCCTGCAGGTCGGCGATCTCGCCCTTGATGATGTCGAGGGTCTGGCCCTCGCGCTGGCGGATCTTGATCGCGAGCAGCTGCAGGAGGTGCTTGTAGTGATATGTCGCCGCAGTGCCCTTGCCCTCGGGATGATCGAGCAGGCCGTTCGCGACATAGAAGCGGATCGCCCGGGCGCTGGGGTTCGCGCGCGCCGACGTGTTCGTCGGTCGCATGCCCGCCGCATCCACGAGGCTGGTGGCATGCGCCGCGAGTCCGCGGGCGTTCCACGGAGCGTGGCGCGCGTGAGCGCGCAGAAGGGCGACGGGTGAGTCCGACATCGCGGACAAGATTAGCGTGGATCGGAGCGCGCGGATAGTGAACGCGCCGAGTGAATTCGGCGAGGTTGCCGAGCGGTCGCGGCGCGCTTCGCAGGGCGCGCGATACGCGGTGAAAGCGAACGACCCAGCCGGGATGATCCCCGGCTGGGTCGCGGCACAGCGCAGCGTCCGACGGCGTCGACTACTTCTTGCCCGCCGGCTTCTTGGCGGCCTTGGTCGCCTTCTTGGGTGCGGCCTTCTTCTTCGGCGCGGCCTTCTTCGCCGCCTTCTTCGGAGCGGCCTTCTTCGCGCTCTTCTTCGCGACGACCTTCTTGGCCGCCTTCTTCGGAGCGGCCTTCTTCACGGCGGGCTTCACCGCAGGCTTCGCCGCGACCTTCGCCGCCGGTTTCACGGCGGGCTTCACCGCAGGCTTCGCCGCGACCTTCGCCGCCGGTTTCACGGCGGGCTTCACGGCGGGCTTCACGGCAACGGCCTTTACCACGGGCGCCGGCTTGGCCGGTGCGACCGTCTTCGGCGCGACGACCGCGGGCTTCGCGGCAGCCGGCTTGGCCGCACCCTTCGGTGCCGCCGCCGGCATCGCGGGCGGTATGGCGATCTCCCCGGTCTCGAAGATGCTCTTCACCCGGGGCTTCTCGGCGGGCTTCCGGCCGCGCCGACGGGGCGCGATCGAATCCCCGAAGAGGTCGCCCTCCTCCTCCTCCTCGCCGGCGTCGGCGACGGGCGCGACGCCTCCCTCACCCCCCTCCTCGTCGTCGTCGGACTCGTCGGTCGAGTCCCAGAGCGAGTCGGAGTGGTCCTTGTTGATGGCCCAGCCGCCGTCCTCGTCCTCGTCCTCATCATAGGAGGCACTGCCGCCGCCCCCACCGTATCCCGTCTCCTCGGAATCGTCGTCCCGATCCGAGAACAGTCTGTCGAAAAGTTCCCCGCCGCGCGGCATCGTGGCCTCCTGTCAGGTGAAACGCGCTACGCTCATCAGCCCGCTGAATACACTGGGCGACCCCCCGGCGTCAAGCCGGGTTCCCGGCCCGCTGGTCGGCGAGTACCGGCGCATCGCCGACGGCGGGGGCGGTTGCCCCGGCACGGGCGCCGCGCCGACCGGCGAACCAGACCGCCAGATCGTCGAGCAGGGTGTAGACCGCCGGGACCACGAAGAGCGTCAGCAGCGTCGAGGTGATGAGGCCGCCGATGACCGCGTGCGCCATCGGCGAGCGCTGCTCGGCCCCTTCGCCGATCGCCAGCGCGAGCGGGATCATGCCGAAGATCATCGCGACCGTGGTCATGATGATCGGCCGCAGCCGGATGCGCCCGGCCTCCAGGATCGCCGCGGTCCGCGAGCGGCCTTCGCTGCGCGCGTGGTTCACGAAGTCGATCAGCAGGATGCCGTTCTTCGTCACGAGCCCCATCAGCATGATGATGCCGATCATCGACATTACGTTGAGCGTGCCGCCGGTGATCAGCAGCGCGAGCGAGACGCCGAGGAGCGAGAGCGGGAGCGAGAGCATGATCGCCAGCGGCTGCATGAACGAGCCGAAGAGCGACGCGAGGATCAGGTAAATGAAGACGATCGCGAGGACGATCGCCTCGAGCACGTAGCCCTTGGTCTCGTTGAGATTCTGCACGTCGCCCGTGAACTCGGTGCGGTAGCCGGCCGGGAGCACGATCGAGTCGAGCGCGGCGAGCGTCATGTCGGCGACGTCGCCCACCGCCGCGCCGGGGAGCACCGCGGCGGAGATCGAGATCTGCCGCTCGAGCATGCGGCGCTCGATCTGCTGCGGGCCGACGCCGGCGCGCACCTCGGCGACCTGCGCGAGCGGGATGTTGACCGGGAGCCCGGTGCGCGGATCCATCGCCGTGCCGGTGACGGGGATGTTGGCGACGTCCTCGGCCGAGGCGCGCAGCGAGTCGGGATAGACGACGCGCACGTCGTGCGAGTAGCCCTGTTCGTCCTGCCAGAGCGTGGCACGCGAGCCGGTGAAGAGGGGCTGCAACGTGGCGGCGATGCTGCCGACGCCCAGGCCCGCGGCCCACGCCTGCTGGCGGTCCACCCGCACGTCGAGCTGCGGGATGTCGCCTTCGTCGCTCGCGAATGGCTCGGCCATGCCGGGGATCGCGCGCATCAGCTGGTTCACCTGGCCGGCGATCAGCTTGAGGCGCGCCGGGTCCGGCCCCTGCACGTTGACGACGATCGGCTGCCGGTAGCCGCCGAAGATCGAGCGCGTGCCGTCGATGCTGGCGCGCGTGGCGGAGATCCGCTGCAGCTGGGGCCGGAGCGCGTTCTGGATCTCGGCCATCGAGCGCTGGCGGTCGTGCGCCGGCTTCAACTTCACGAAGAGCTGGCCGTTGGTCGTGGTGCCGCGGAAGCCGGAGCCGACGGTGAGGTAGGTGAACTCGACCTCGGGGACGCGGCGGACGATCGAGTCCACGGCGTGGCCCTTGCCGACGGTGTAATCGAGCCGCGAGCCGGGCTGCGTGCGGTAGCTGACGTTGAACTCGCCGGCGTCGTAGTCGGGCATGAAGGTGAAGCCGACGCCGCCGGCGAGCACGAACGCGAGCACGACCGAGGCGAGCGCGCCGCCGAGGACGAGCCAGCGGTGGGCGATCGCCTTCTCGAGCAGCGGCGGGTAGCGGTCGGCGGTGCGCTCGAACCAGGCGTCGAAGGCGAGCGCGATGCGGCGGATCGGGCCGGCGTTCCTGCGCGCCTCCTCGCCGTGCTGCTCGGCCTCGGGGTCGTGCCAGACCGACGAGAGCATCGGGTCGAGCGTGAACGAGACGAAGAGCGAGACCATCACCGCGAAGGCGACGGTGACGCCGAACTGGAAGAAGATGCGGCCGATCATCCCGCCCATGAACGCGACCGGGATGAAGACGGCGATGACCGCGAGCGTGGTCGCGAAGACGGCGAGGCCGATCTCGTCGGTGCCCTCCTTCGAGGCGACGTAATGGTCCTTCCCCATCGCCACGTGCCGCACGATGTTCTCGCGCACGACGATCGCGTCGTCGATCAACAGGCCGATCGCGAGCGAGAGCGCGAGCAGCGTCATCGTGTTGAGCGTGAAGCCGAAGATCCACATCGCGAAGAAGCTGGAGATGATCGCGACGGGGAGGGTGAGGCCGGTGATGACGGTCGAGCGCCAGGAGTTCAGGAAGAGGTAGATGATCATCACCGTGAGGATCGCGCCGAGCACGAGCGTGAGCTCGACGTCGAACAGCGCCTCGCGGATCTTGCGCGAGTCGTCGCGGATGATGGTCATCGAGATGTCGGCCGGGAGCTGCCGCTGCAGCTCGTCCACGACGATGCGGACCTGGTCGGCGACCTCGACGGTGTTGGCGCCGGTGATCTTCAGGATGTCGAGCGAGAGGGCAGGGCTCTCGCCCATGAAGGACGCGCTGCGCTTCTCCGCGGTGCCGTCGACGACGTTGCCGACGTCCCGGACGCGGATCGGGGCGCCGCCCCGGACGGTGATCGCGACGTCGCCGAAGGCGCGCGGATCGGTGACGCGCCCGGTGATGCGCACGAGCCGCTCGGTCTCGCCGCGCTGGATGCGCCCGGCCGGGACCTCCTGGTTCTCACGCTGGAGCGCGGCCACGACCTGCGCCGGCGAGATGCCGTAGGCGCGCAGCGCGTTGGGGTCGAGCTCGACGCGGATCTCGCGCGCGCTGCCGCCCACGACCTGCACGCCGCCGACGCCGGGGATGGCCTCGATGCGGTTGCCGATCACCTCGTCGGCGAGGTCGGTCAGCTCGCGCATCGGCCGCGACGCGCTCTGCATCGCGATGCTCATGATCGGCCGGTCGTTCGGGTCGAACCGGATGATGACCGGCTCCTCCATCTCGCGCGGAAGCGACCGGCGGATGCGCGCGACCTTCCCCTGCACCTCGGGCTGCATCTTCTGTACGTCGACGCCGAGGTTGAACTGCAGGCGCACGAGCGACGCGCCCTCGGTGCTGGTGGACGTCAGTTCCTTGAGCCCCTCGGTGGTGTTGAGGGCCTCTTCGAGCGGCTTCGAGAGTTCGCGCTCGACGACCTCGGGAGAGGCGCCCGGATACGCGGTCTGCACGACGATCACCGGGTAGGTGATGTCGGGATACTCGTCGACCGAGAGCCGGAAGAAGCTCACGAGGCCGAGCACGACGAGCGCCACCATCATCATCGTCGCGAAGACGGGGCGCTTGATGGAGATGTCGGAGAGGAACATCAGCGGACTCCCCGGGACTCGGTCCCGATGACCTGGACCTGCATGCCGGCGCCGAGGAGGCCGACGTTGCCGACGACGATCTCATCACCGGCGGCGACCCCCTCGAGGATCTGCACGATGCCCCGTGCCTCGTCCACGATCCCCAGGCGCACCGGGGCCGAGACGAGGGCACCGGCGGCGATCTTCCAGACGAAGGGACCGGCGCCCGAGGTGGCCGACGACTGCCGGATCGCGCCTTGGGGCACGAGCAGCTGTCCTTCGTAGGCGCGCTCGATGATCTGCCCGGTGGCGAAGGCGTTGCCCTTGATGGCGCCGTTGCCGTTCGGCACCTGCACGTAGACCGTCACCGACTGCGACGCGAGGTCGATGGTCGGGCTGATGCGCGAGACTCGCCCCTCGATCGACCGTCCGTCGGCGGTGAAGCGGACGACCTGGCCGCGGCGGAGCGAGCTGGCGCGCCGCGCCGGCACCGCGGCGGTGAGCTCGAGCACGTCGCTGCGCACGAGCGTGAAGAGCTCGGCGCCGCGGCTCACGCGCTCGCCGTTCTCGACGCTGCGGCGTTCGATCACGCCGCCGATCGGGGCGATCACCTTCGTATCGCGGGCGAGCGACCCGGCAGCGCGGACGCGCGACTCGGCCGCGGCGAGCCGCGCGGTGGCGGTCGCGGCGATCTGTTCGGCGGCCCGCTGGTCGCGCTCGGCAACGGCGCCCGCCTTGAAGAGGTCGCGCGTCTGCTCGAGGTTCCACTGCGCCGTCTGCGACTCGGTGCGCGCGGCGAGCTCGTCGGCCTCGGCCGACCGCAACGCGGCCTCCTGCTCACTGCTCTCGAACTGCGCCAGCACCGCGCCGGCGGCCACGCGGTCGCCCTCGCGCACGTTGAGCGAAACGAGATCACCCTCGAGCCGCGCGCGGATGCTCACCGTCTCGACCGGGCGCAGGTTGCCGCTGATCGCCGTGCCCTGCTCGATGGTGCCCTGGGCGACCTTGTGGATGTCGGCGCCGGAGAGGATGACGGAGCCGCCGCCGCGCGCGCCGCCGGGTCCGCCGGCCGTGGGAGCACCGCCGCCCGCCGGGGCCTTGGTGCCCGCCGCACCTGGCGGGGCGTTGGCCGGCGCGGCATCGCCGTCACCGCCACAGGCGGAGGCGGCGAGTGCGAGAAGGAGGGCGCCGGCGAGGCGGACGCGGAGGACTCGGGGCATATGCGTCAACGGAGGGTCCCCGGGGAGACGGTGCTGCCGTCGGGGAGCGGGATCGGCTTGGCGCGTACGCGCGCCAACTCGGCCACCGCGAGGTAGAGGTCGAAGGTCGCGCGCGCCTCGGTGGAGCGCGCGTTGAGGAGCGCGAACTGGGCATCGGAGACCTCGAGCTGCGTGCCGATGCCGCGCCCGAAGCGCAGCGTGGCGAGCTCGAAGGCCTCCTCGGCCTCCTGCACGTTCGTGGTGCGCGCGGCGAAGGCCGCCTGCGACCGGTCGAGCTCGGCGCGCGCGCGCGCGATGTCGATCTCGGCCTGCTCGCGCGTCTGCCGCAGCTGGAGGTCGGCGACCTTGGCCTGCGCCTGCGCGAGGTCGATCGCGCCCTTGGCGCGAAGGCCGTCGAAGACCGGCCAGCTGAACTGGATCCCGAAGCTGCGGTCGGCGAACCAGCCGTTGTTCTGGCAGATGCGCGTCGAGGGCGGCGATCCGGGCGGCGGCGGCGGACAGAGCGCGTTCGACGCCTCTCCTCTCACCGTCGGGAAGCCGTTCTGTGCCGGCAGGGCGAGATAGCCGTACGTGACGCTCGCGTTGATCGTCGGCAGCAGGTCGGCGCGGGCGACGCGGATGCCGGCGCTGCGCGCCGAGGCGGTGAGCTGCGCGGCGCGCACGGCGGGCCGCACCCCGTCGATCGAGCCGTCGGACGCCGCCGCCGCCGCCATCGCGCGCACGGCCTCGCCCTCGAGCACCGTGGTGAGCACGACCGGCTGGGCGACCGGGATGTCGAGCAGTCGCTTGAGCTCGAGCTCGGCGAGCGCGCGGTCGCTCTCGGCCTGGAGCGCGAGCGGTTCGAGGTTCGCGCGCTCGACGCGGGCGCGCAGCACGTCATAGCGCGAGGAACGGCCGGCGGCCTCCAGCTGCTGCACCTGCGCAAGGCGCTGGTCGGCGAGCGCGAGGTTGCGGCGCTGGATGTCGGCGATGCGCGCGGTGAAGAGCGCGTTCAAGTAGACGCGCTGCGCGTCGACGGCGAGCATCGCACGGGTCTCCTCGCGCGTGAGCACCGCGGCGCGCTCGACGCGCGAGGCGGCCTGCGAGGCGGCGACGATGCGGCCGCCCTGGAAGAGCGCCTGCTGCAGCTGGAGGTTCGTGTTGTAGGTGTAGGGCTGGCCGAAGACCGAGCCGACGATCGTCGCGCGCGCGTTCTCGACGACCTGGTTGTAGCTCGAGTTGAGGCGCAGCTGCGGCAGCCCGGCGGCGCGGGCGGTGAGGATCTGGGCGTCGGCGAGCTCGATCTGGGCGTTGGCGATCCGGATCTCGTCGGACGACCTCAGGATGCGGGTCACGGCATCACTGACCGCGAGCCGCAGGGTGTCCTGGGCGCGGAGCGGCGCGGCGCCCAGGAGCAGGGCCGCGGCGAGGAGGGTCAGTCGCGAAATCATCAGAGTGGGATAACGCGCGGGTCGGGCTTCTCGTTCAGCCCGTTCACCACGAAGGCACGATGGGGGCGAAGAACGGCGAAGGCAGCCGAGACCGCTCGTCCACCACGGAGGCGCGGAGGGACGGAGGACCAGCGGAGGAGGCCTTCTGGGGTACTGCGTGCGGCACCGCCGACTCCCTGCGGCGCACGCTGTACCCCTCAGGTCGTCCTCCGTTCTTCCTCCGTCCCTCCGCGCCTCCGTGGTGAAGAGGTTTCCTTCGCCGTTCTTCGATCCTTCGAGCCTTCGTGGTGAACCCGTGGTGAAGCCGTGCTATTCGGCCTGGGCGTCGAGGAACTGGAGGGTCTTCCGGCGGGACACGACCGAGCGGAGGGCGGCGAAGACCTGGGGGTCGAGCAGGCTGCCGGAGCGCTCGCCGAGGAACTCCATCGCGGCCGGAGGCGTGAGTGGGTCGCGCCAGGCGCGGCGGGAGGTCAGCGCATCGAAGGCGTCGGCGGCGGCGAGGATCCGTCCGCCGCGCGCAATCTGTTCACCGGCCAGCCCGCGCGGATAGCCCATGCCGTCCCAATGCTCGTGGTGGTCCTGGATCGCCGGCAGCACGTGCGCGATCGGCTTGATGTTGACGAGGATGTCGATGCCGATCTGCACGTGGGTCTTCACATGCTCGAACTCCTCGGGAGTCAGGGCCCCCGGCTTGTTGAGCACCGATTCGCGGATGCCGATCTTGCCGACGTCCATCAGCCGCCCGGCGAGGCGGAGGCCCTCGATCTCGTCGTCGGTGAGGCCCATCGCCGTGGCGATCGAGGCCGCGAGGTCGGAGACGCGGTCGGAGTGTCCGCGCAGGAACGGATCCTTCGCCTCCTGCGCGTGCACGAGCGCCTTCACGACGTCCACGACGACGTCGTGCAGCAGGTTGCGCTCGCGACCGAGTTCCTCGGTCTGCGCCGCGACCTCCTCGCGGATGAGTCGCTCGACCTTGCGCTGCTCGATCGAGAGATCGCGCTTGTGGAGCACGCGCTCGACGGCGGTGGCGAGGTCGCCGAGCTCGATCGGCTTCATGAGGTAATCCATCGCCCCCTGCGCGAGGGCCTCGGTCGCGGTCGGCGCGTCGTTGACCGCGGTGAGCATCATCACGGCGAGGTCGGGGTCGATCGCGAGCGCGGCCGGCACGAGTTCGAGACCGGTCATGCCGGGCATCCGCACGTCGGCGAGCATCGCGACGTACTTCTCGCGCTGCAGCGCCTCGAGCGCGCTGACGCCGGAGTCGCAGGTGGTGATCTCGAACCCGCGCGAGCGCAGGAACTTGCCGAGCGCGGTGCGGATCATGTCCTCGTCGTCCACGACGAGGATGCGCCGGACCGAGGGTTCGGTGACGGCGCGAATGGCCCGGGTGAGGCGCGACGGAGTGCCTGCTCGAGGGTCGGACATGCGGCGGGTTGAGGTCGTGGTACCGCGGCTCAGGGCGCGAGTGCGCCGGCCACTACGGTCGGCAACAACGAAGTACCCCGCAAGTATCGGACGATCGAGGCCGGTCCGTCAGAGTCCCGGTCCATCGTCGACGAACTCGACCGTCACGTTCCGGGGGATGATCCCGGCCTGGACGCCGCGCTCGAGAAAGAGCCGGATCGCCTCGCGCCCGCGGGGGCCGTAGTCGAGGGTCCAGTCGTTGACATACATCCCGACGAAGGTGTCGGCCTTGGAGCGGTCGAGGCCACGCGCGTATTGCATAGCGTGGTCGAGGGCCGCCTCGCGGTGATCCAATGCGTATGCGATACTGGCGTGAAGATGGCGCGAAATCTTCTTCATCATTGCCGGCCCGAAGTCCTTCCGGATCACGTTCCCGCCCAGCGGCAACGGCAGCCCCGTCTCCCCGTACCACCACTCGCCCAGGTCGGCGATCAGGTGGAGACCCATCTCCGGGAAGGTCAGCTGCCCTTCGTGGATCAAGAGGCCGATATCGACCTTCTTGTCCACCACGGCCTGCTCGATCTGGTCGAACGGGATCACCACCGCTTCGAAGTCGGGCTCGTAGAGCCGCAGCGCCAGATAGGCGCTCGTCTTCAATCCCGGCACCGCGATGCGCTTCCCCTTCACCCCGGCCTTCGACATCGGCTCCCGCGCCACCAGGCGCGGTCCGTAGCGATCGCCCATCGACGCGCCGCTCGGCAGCAGCGCGTAGCGGTCGGCGATGTCGGCGTAGGCGTGGATGCTGACCGCCGTGACCTCGAGCTCCCCGCGCATCGCGCGATGATTCAGCGACTCGATGTCCTGCAGTTCGTGCACGTAGGTGAGCCCCTCGGTGTCCACCTTGTTGGTGGCGAGGGCATAGAACATGAACGCGTCGTCGCTGTCGGGGGAATGCGAGACGTGGATGGTCCTGGTGGCGTCGGTCATCTGCCGGGCGGGGTCGGGGGGCGTTGGGCGTTCGTGGCGGCGCGGCCATCGGCCTCGCGCACGGCCGCATCGATGTCGTCCTGGTGCTCCACATACTCCTGCAGCCGCTTGGCGCGCTCGCGATCGAGTGCGGCGAGGAAGCGGTCGGAGTAGCCGCGCCGCGCGGTGGTGTCGAGCTGCAGGCCGGCGGCGCGCATGCCGAGGATCAACCCCAGCAGGTGCGCCGGCTGTTCCGCGAGGATCGAGTCGGCCTGCGCGCGCGCCATCCCGGCGTCACCGCTCACCACGCCGAGCAGGCCGAGGTCGTAGCGGCGATGGGCGTCGTGCGGGGCGAGGGCATCGAAGGACTGGATCGCCATCGGGGAGAAGAAGAGCACCGAGTCGCTCTTCCCCTCGGCGACGTACGTCATGACGCGGTCGAAGAGCCGGTCCGCGCGCTCCTGCGGTGAGAGCGACGAGATGTCCGGGGCGCGGCCGGCCGGTGCGGCACGGGTGGCGAATGGTGCCGCCGCGACCGGCGGTGCCGCGGCCGAACCGCGACGCCAGGAAGACCCCACGATGAAGGCGAGGAGCGAGAGGAGCGCGATCCCGGCCACGGCCCAAGGCAGGAAGGTGGACGCGGGCGCGGCGGATCCCGGCGCGCCCGCAGCCGGGCCCACACCGCCGCGCGGGGTCCCGCATCGATGGCAGAACTTGGCGCGGTCGTTGAGGGGTGCGCCGCACTGGGCGCAGTTCTTCTGCATCGGGGAAAAGTAATCGCGAGGTGTCCCCGGAAGTGGCGCGCCCGCGGTGGGCGCACCGATATTGCGCCCATGACCGCCACCCCACGACCGCTCCCGACCGACCTCAGCGGCGCGACCGCGCAGCACGTGCTCGAACTCGCGCACGCGCAGCAGGTGCGGTTCCTGCGGCTGCAGTTCACCGACATCCTCGGCATCAACAAGAACGTCGAGGTGCCGGCGTCGCAGTTCGAGAAGGCGCTGGCGGGGGACATCATGTTCGACGGCTCCTCGATCGAGGGGTTCGTGCGGGTCGAGGAATCGGACATGCTGCTGCGCCCCGACTTCGCGACCTTCCGCGTCTTCCCCTGGGGCGACCCGCACAACCGCGTGGCACGCGTGATCTGCGACGTGGTGAATCCCGACGGGACCGACTTCGCGGGGGACCCGCGCCACGTGCTCAAGCGGCAGATCGCGCGCGCGGCAGCCGCGGGCTTCGTGATGAATGCGGGGATGGAGGCGGAGTTCTTCCTCTTCCGCCCGACGCCCGAGGGCGGCGCGGCGACGCTGACGCACGATGTCGGCGGCTACTTCGACCTCGCGCCGATGGACCGCGGCGAGGACGCGCGGCGCGCGATCGTCGCGATGCTCGAGCAGCTCGGCTTCGAGGTCGAGGCGGCGCACCATGAGGTGGCGCATGGCCAGCACGAGATCGACTTCCGCTACGCCGATGCGCTGACCACGGCCGACAACATCGCGACCTTCCGGTTCGTCGTGAAGCACGTGGCGCAGCAGTTCGGGTTGATCGCGTCGTTCATGCCGAAGCCGGTGTTCGGGCAGAACGGGAGCGGGATGCACACGCACCAGTCGCTCTTCCGGAAGGGGGAGAACGCGTTCTACGACGCCCAGCGCGAGTTCGGGCTCTCGCAGACGGCGCATCACTACATCGGCGGTCTGCTCAAGCACGCGCGCGGGATGAGCGCGATCACGAACCCGCTCGTGAACTCGTACAAGCGGCTCGTCCCGGGATTCGAGGCGCCGGTGAACGTCGCCTGGTCGATGAAGAACCGCTCGCCGCTGATCCGCGTGCCCGAGCGCCGCGGCACCGGCACGCGGGTCGAGCTGCGATCGCCCGACCCGGCGGCGAACCCCTACCTCGCGCTCGCGGTGATGCTGGCGGCGGGGCTCGACGGGATCGCGACCGAGGCGACCTCGCGCGAACCGGTGAACGAGAACATCTGGGAGATGAGCTTCCGCGAACGGCGCCGCCTGCGGATCGACGACCTCCCGCGCGACCTGAACGAGGCCTGCGACGAACTCGACAAGGACGCCGAGATGAAGGACGCGCTTGGTCCGCACGTGACCGAGCACTTCCTCACCGCGAAGCGGCAGGAGTGGAGTGACTACATCTCGCAGGTCTCGGCGTGGGAGCTCGAGCAGTATCTCGCCAAGTACTGAGCCGTTTACCACGAAGGCACGAAGGGGTGAAGAACGGCGAAGACTGCAACTGCCCACTGCGTACTGCTTCACCACGGAGACACGGAGGGACGGAGCACAAACGGAGAAGGACTTGGGGGTACTGCGTGCGTCAGCGAGGTCCGTGCGTGGCGATCGCTGTTCCCCCAAGCAGTCTCCGTTCTTCCTCCGTCCCTCCGTGTCTCCGTGGTGAGAGCCTTTGCAGTTGCAGTCTTCGCCGTTCTTCAGCCCATCGTGCCTTCGTGGTGAACCTCAGACCTGCACGGCGAGCGAGAACGTGGCCTGGTGCACGCCCTTCTCCTCATTCACGGCGAGCATCAGCTGGCTCCCGCCGCGGCGGAAGATGCCGTCCTGCTCGTTGCGCGTGCCGCGCGCGGGGCGGCCGGCGTAGGGGGCCTTCGCGAAGACGCGATCGGTATAGGCATCGTCGAAATACAGCTGCGAGACGAACTCGCCCGCATTCGCCTCACGGCTCGTCCGCACCTTGAAGTGGATGTGCACCGTGCGGCCGCGGTACCAGCCGGGGTAGATCGTCGTGAAGCGCGCGCGGCCGGTGGCGTCGGCGACCTGGAAGCCGCGGAGCCACTTCTGGCCCCGGGTGTCGAACGACGGATCCGTCACGTCGGAGTAGACGCCGGCCGCGTCACACTGCCAGATGTCCACCACGGCGCCGGCGAAGGGTGTGCAGATGCCGTTGACCATCCGCGAGACGTCGATCGCGAGGTCGAGCTGTGCGCCCTCGCGGGCGACGCCGGTGCCGGGTTCCGTGCGCACGTCGCGCCGGTCGAGCCGCTCGTCCACGTAATAGGGACCGAGCGTCTGCGCCGGCCGCACGACGCAACTCACGCCCTTCCCGCGCGCACCAATGAACGCCGGGGCCGCCCGGCCCTCGCTGACGCCCTTCCCGGCGAGCGAGGTGACGCCGAGCGCGCCGAGCAGGCCGAGCGCCTGCCGGCGCGAGAGGATCCGTCCGATGGTTGCGTCATCGTCCCGCATCGCGACCTCCTGAAGGTGTGCCGGATTGGACGGCGCCTCCCCGGCGCGCGTCAGCGCGCGGGACCGGCGTCGCGGACCAATAGTGCGAGCGGAACGCGGCGGAGGCCAGACCAGCGTTCGGTGCCCGCCGGCGTGCGCAGCAGGAGCTGCGCGGAGATGCCGCCATCGAGCAGCATCGCCTGCCGTGCGCCGAGTGCGCCCATCAGCGCGGCCATCTCGGGCGTCGTGAGGCCGAAGGGCGCGAAGTCGAGTGCGCCGCCGAGGGCATCAAAGCGCGTGAGCGCGAGCAGCACGCGGCCGTCGCGGTCGAGGCCGATGGCGAGGCGCGCATCGCGCTGCGTGCGGCTCACGGCTCCGAGCAGCGCGGGGATCGCGCCGTCGCCGACCAGCAGGGTCGGGTAGGACTGGAAGGCGCTCACGACATCTGTTCGTGAACGCCAGCCCTCGAGAGAGTCACCATCCACCCAGTGCACGCGCTGGGTGCCCTGCGCGCCGCCGGCGCGCGTGACGACCATCGCCGAGCTTAGCGGGCCGCGTCCGGGGGAGAGCCGTTCGGTGCCGTCGCGCACGACCCAGCCCCAGGGCGACACGCCGGTGAACTGCCCGGCGTTGAGGGCGACGATCGCGTCGTCGGGCGCGTCGCCGATCGTCCAGCCCGGCGCCTCACCGCCGCCCGAGGTGCGCTGCACGAGGTCGAAGCGCGCGCGCGCGGGGTCGATGCGCACGACCACGACGCGCGTGCGGCGCGCCACGCCACGCGCTTGCAGCTCGAGCTCGGCCCAGACGATGGCGTCGCTCGTCGTGCGTCGCCACGCGAGCGCACGCGTGACCGCGGCGTCGGGGCCGATCCAGCGTGTCGGGGCCGACGACTCGCGCCAGAACACGTGCGTACTGTCGTCGAGCCGGAGCGCGAGTGTGGCATCCCGGGTGGCATCCCGTGTCGGCTCCTGCGCCGAGAGCGGAAGCGCCGCCGCGACCAGGGTCACGGCGGCGCTTCGCAACCGCGAGCAGAGTCTCGAAAGACTCGTCACTTCTTGGGGAAGAACGCCGCGAGCTCCGCCCTCCGCGGCGTCAGGACGTCGCGCTCGCGCTTGTGGAAGCCCATCGTCCCGCCGCCACAGAAGCTCTCGATCCGCTCGCGCGCGATCATGAACTGCCGCTCCGTCAGGCCGCTCGCAACGGCGGCCTCGGCGGCGCCCGCGGTCTCCGCGGCGCGCACGCGGTCCCCCGCCTTCTTCGTCTCCACTTCCGTGCTGTCCCACGCCAGCAACCACGCCGGCTTCGGCACGGGGCGGCCGCACTTCGTGTTCACCTTGCCACTGTCGATCGCGATCTTGAAGCCGCCGGCGGTGGCGACCTCCTCGTTCATCTGGATCACCGCGCTCTTGTACGCGACCGTGTCCCCCTTCTGCTGGAGGGCGGCGATCTTCGGCGCCCACTCCATCAGCTTGGCGTTCATCTTCATCAACATCGCGGGATTGGACTGGACCTCCTCCATCCGCTTGTTGATCACCTGCTGATTGGCCTCCTGCTGCTCGCCGAACGCGTCATCGCGGCAGGACTCGATCTTCCAGTTCTTCTGCTGCCACTCGGTGCGCTGGTCGGTGTAGCGGGTGGCGTACGAAAGTTCGCGCGCCGTCGCGGCCTCGTGCGCCTTGCGCGCCCCTTCGACGTCGGCGCGGGAGCGGGCGTCGTTCCATGCCTTGAGGCCGCGGACCACCTGGTCGACCCTGGGGCTGGTCAGTTCGAGCACGTCCTCGTCGAAGGTCGGCGCGGGAAGCTCGGCCGCCTTGCCGCCGGTCTTCTTGTCGATGGCCTTGTCGGCCGCCTTGTCGGCGGCCTTTCGGACGAGGCCGCCGAGCTGCGCGGACGACGCGGTGGGGATGAGGATCAGGGCGGCGACGATCGCGATCTGGGACAGGCGCATAGGGCAGGCTCGGGATCCGGTGGGACTGATAGTGTAGCACTCCTACGGGCGGTCGGCATAGCGGGATTCGAGGGGAATCCTTTACACATACCGGGGCTTCGCCCCATGCCCGCCGCGCGGGCCCCGCGACACTATTTCGGTATCGCGCCACGGACCGCCGTCCATCGATCATCCGGCACCGGGCGTACTGGCTGGTGGAGGCTTCGGTGCTCTGGCACGCGCGCCCGGCGATGGCCGTGGTGAAAGAACTCGGCGCCGATCCGTCGGCGGGGCTCACGAGCGCCGAGGCGTCAGGGCGGCTCACGCGCGACGGTCCGAATGCACTGGCCGAGGCGAAGCGGCGGAGTCCGTGGCGGATCCTGCTGGCGCAGTTCAAGGACCTGATGGTGCTGGTCCTCGTCGCCGCGGCTGTGCTCGCCGGGATCATCGGAGAGCCGCTCGACGCCATCGCGATCGCGGTGATCCTCTTGCTCAACGCGGGGCTCGGCTTCCTGCAGGAGTACCGTGCGGAGCAGGCGGTGGCCGCGCTGCGCCAACTCGCCGCGCCGCAGGCCCGCGTGCGGCGCGACGGGGTGACGCGCACGGTCGATGCGGCGACGCTGGTGGCCGGGGATCTGGTGCGGCTCGAGGCCGGCGATATGGTGCCTGCGGACCTGCGCCTCGTGCACGCGGTGCAGCTCAGTGTCGCGGAGGCCACGCTGACGGGGGAGTCGGCAGCGGTCGCGAAGGACGGCGCGGCGGTCGCGGAGTCGGCGCCGCTCGGCGACCGTCGCGGGATGGCGTACAAGGGGACGATCGTGGCGGCTGGGCGCGGCGCGGGCGTCGTGGTGGCGACCGGGATGCGCACGGAGCTCGGACGCATCGCGACACTGCTGGTGGAGATCGAGCCCGCGCGCACGCCCCTGCAGCAGCGGCTGGCGCGGTTCACGCAGCGCCTCGCGCTGGCGGTGCTGGCGATCTGCGCGGTGCTGTTCGGGATCGGGTTGCTCCGGGGGGAACCGGCAGGGCTGATGTTCCTCACGGCGCTCAGTCTCGCGGTGGCGGCGATCCCGGAAGCGCTCCCGGCGGTGGTGACCGTCGCGCTCGCGCTCGGTGCGCGACGGGCCGCGGCGCACAACGCGCTGATCCGCCGGCTGCCGGCGGTGGAGACGCTGGGGTCGGTCACCTACATCTGCACGGACAAGACCGGCACGCTGACGGAGAACCGGATGCAGGTCGCGGCACTCGATCCGCCGTCCCCGTCGATCGACCTGATGCAGGCGCTCGCACTCAGCAACGATGCGGAGCGTGGCGCCGACGGCGTGATGCGGGGTGACCCGACCGAGGTCGCGCTCTACGAGGCAGCGGCAGCGGCCGGGATCGTGAAGGAGGAGATCGAGTCGCTGACACCGCGCGTGGGCGAGCTGCCCTTCACGTCGGAGCGCGCGCGGATGACGACCGTGCACCGCGGGGCGCCCGGGGGCGGACTGGTCGCGTTCACGAAGGGCGCGCCGGAGAGCGTGATCGCGCGATGCGTGCGCTCGCGCACCCTGAGCGTGCCGGGTGCGTTCGACCCCCACGCGGTGGAGGCCGCGGCGGCCCACCTCGCGGCGCAGGGGATGCGGGTGCTGGCGGTCGCGATGCGGACGCTCCCGCACCTGCCGGAACCGCTCACCGAGCAGACGGTGGAGCGCGAGCTGACCTTCCTCGGATTGGTGGGACTGCTCGACCCGCCGCGCGCCGGGGCGCACGCCGCGGTCGAGGAGTGCCGCCGCGCGGGGATCCGCGTGGTGATGGTCACCGGCGACCATCCGGCCACGGCCGACGCGATCGCGGCGACGATCGGGATCACCGACGGCGTCCACGCCCGTGTGTCGCCGGAGCAGAAGCTCCGGATCGTGGAGTCGCTGCAGGCGCGCGGCGAGTTCGTCGCGATGACCGGTGACGGCGTCAACGACGCGCCCGCGCTCAAGCGCGCCGACATCGGCATCGCGATGGGGCGGAGCGGCACCGACGTGGCGCGCGAGGCCGCCGACATGATCCTGCTCGACGACCATTTCGCGACGATCGTCGGCGCGGTGCGCGAGGGGCGGCGCATCTACGACAACATCCGGAAGTTCGTCCGCTATGCCCTCACCTGCAACTCGGCCGAGATCTGGACCCTGCTGCTCGCGCCGATGCTCGGCCTTCCGATCCCGCTGCTGCCGATCCACATCCTGTGGATCAATCTTGTCACGGATGGACTCCCGGGACTCGCGCTCAGCGTCGAGCCGGGCGAACGTCACTTGATGGGGCGTCCGCCGCGCCCGCCGTCGGAGAGCATCTTCGCGCGCGGGCTCTGGCAGCACGCGGTCTGGGTGGGGCTCCTGATGGGCGGCGTCACGCTCGCGATGCAGGCGTGGGCGCACGGGTCGGGACGTGCCGGATGGCAGACGATGACGTTCACCGTGCTGGCGTTCCTGCAGCTCGGGCACCTGCTGGCGATCCGCTCGGAACGCGACGCGTTCCACCGCGGATTCCTGCGGAACCCGGCGCTGCTCGGCGCGGTGGCGCTGACGGTGGTGCTGCAGTTGGCGGTGATCTACGTGCCGATGCTGAACCGCGTATTCTCGACGGTGCCGTTGAGCGCATCGGAGCTCGGGCTCTGCGTGCTGATCTCGTGCGCCGGGTTCGTGGCGGTGGAGATGGAGAAGTGGGTGATCCGAGTTCGCAGTTGACCCTGCAGGAAACGGAGGCGGAGATGTACAACGGCATCCTGGTCCCGGTCGATGGTTCGACGCTCGGTGAGCGCGCGCTCACGCTCGCTATCCCGCTGGCCGAGCAGCACGAGGCGCGACTGGTGCTGATCCACGTGCACGAGCCGGTGCTGCCGATGACGGCCGGGGGCGGGATGCCGGTGAGCGACCCGGGCATCGACCACTCGTGGCGCGAGGAGCAGCGGCAGTACCTCGAGAAGCTCGCCAAGCGGATGCGGAAGCGGACGACGCGGCCGGTGGAGACGGTGTTCCGCGACGGAGACGTCGTGCCGACGATCGAGCGCGCGGTGCGCGAGATGGCCATCCGGCTCGTCGTGATGTGCACGCACGGACGTGGCGGGTTCCAGCGTTTCTTCCTCGGCAGCGTGGCGGACGGGCTGATGCGTCACCTGCCGGTGCCGCTGCTGCTGATGCGCGGCGCGCGCGGCGCCCAGACGTCGCATGAGGGCAAGGCCGGACAGGCGATCTTCGAGCGCGTGCTGGTGCCGCTCGACGGATCGGACCGGGCGGAGCTCGCGCTCACCGAGGTCGACGCACTACTGGGAACGACGTCTTCGACGCTGCTGCTGGCGCACGTGGTGCACCCGATGGTCGCGGCGGCGGCCGCACATCTCGCGCGGCGCCCCGACCTCGACATCCAGACGAGCTACCTCGAGCCGCTGGCGGCGAGGCTGCGCTCGACGACGCGCAGCATCATCTACGAGGCGAGCGTGGACGGCAACGTGGCGCGGGCCTTGAAGGAGATCGCGGACAAGCACGACGCCGACCTGATCGCGCTGACGTCGCAGGGGCTCGGTGGCGTACAGCGATTCGTGGTCGGCAGCGTCGCGGACAAG
Organism: Gemmatimonadaceae bacterium; assembly: GCA_031396725.1. GTDB lineage: Bacteria > Gemmatimonadota > Gemmatimonadetes > Gemmatimonadales > Gemmatimonadaceae > Pseudogemmatithrix. The sequence continues at coordinate 40,459 of JANNLH010000122.1, forward strand.
CTGGTCCGGACCGCGACGCAGCCGGTGCTGATCTGCCCGGGCGCGGCCTGAGCGGTGCCTCCGATATGTTGGAGGGGTAGGAGGAGCGCATCCGGCCGCAGCGTGGCCGCACCCCGAACGACGAAGGAGGCGCAGTGACCCAGGCAGGATGGAGGCGGCTCGCCGCCGCAATGCTCGCGAGCGCGACGCTCGGCCCCGCGCTCGCCTGCTCGTCGCGGCCCAAGCCCGAACCGGCGGTCGCGTCGGCGGGAGGGGAACTCCTCACCGAGACGGCGACGTCCGGCGCGCCGGGACAGGTGGAGACGACGTCGTTCGCCGACAGTCTCAATGTCGTATTGCTCGCGATGACCAAGCTGCCGACCGGCATCTACTATCGCGACATCGAGGAGGGCACCGGCGTGCCGGCGATGCCGGGGCGCGAGGTGCTGATGACCTACATCGCGTACCTCCCCAACGGGCGTGAGGTCGACCGCACCGCGCCGGGCGCGCGGCCGCTCGCGTTCAAGGTCGGGGACGGCCAGGTGATCCGCGGCTGGGATCTCGGTGTGCGCGGGATGAAGACGGGCGGGACGCGGCAGCTGGTGGTGCCGTCGCGGTTCGCGTATGGGAATCGGGAAGTGGGGAAGGTGCCGGCGAATTCGGTGATGGTGTTCGTTGTGCGTTTGGACGGGGTGCGGTGAGAAAGGGTAGGAAGTAGGAAGTAGAAAGTAGAAAGGAGGGCGGCGCATCCGATTCTTGGGTGCGCCGC
>JANNLH010000132.1:0-26131 GCA_031396725.1 Gemmatimonadaceae bacterium
GCCGCGACGAAGCCGCGCCGCGATCACCTGCTTCAGCACCCGGTCGTGGCTCAGCGACGCCCGCGTGTCCGTGGTCAGCGGGATCACGCGGCCGCCGAGCGCGGCCGCGGCATCGAAGCGGTCGGTCGAGAGTCCGAGGAATCCCGCCGCCGAGTGCCGCAGGAAGCGCGCCCGCTCCGCGCCCAGGTCGAGCCGCGGATGGAAGTCCGAGTTGGGCTGGTCGGCATCCGCCATCAGCGGCGCGAGCTCGGCGCTCGTGATCAGCAGCGTCGAGGCGAGCGCGTCGTCCGACATCGGGATGAAGCGCCCGAGATCGCGCGCGATCTCCGGGAGCCGCGCCACCGACCAGTCCGGCCGCGGCAGCGTGTCCGCATTCGACGCGACTACGAGCACATCCACGTCGTTGGTCATGTAGACCGCGTACGAGCGGAAGTTGCGGTGCAGCGCCTCGAGCACGCTCAGCACGAGTCCGTCCTCGATCTCGTAGAGGTGCAGCCACTGCCCGAAGACCCCGCCCGGCGCGAGGTAGCCGCTCACGCGCGCGTAGAACTCGTCGGTGAAGAGTCCGGAGACGCCGCTCACCCAGGGGTTCGACGGCTCGGAGAGGATCAGGTCGAACTTCCGCCGGGACGCCGCGAAGTAGGACTTCGCGTCGTCGAACGCAAAGCTCGACCGTGGGTCGTCGTAGACCCGCGCATTCACCGGGAAGAAGAGCCGCGACGCCTCGACCATCTCGGGTTCGATGTCGATCGTCACCAGCCGCTCGAGTGTGTCGCTGCCGAGCAGCACGTGCGAGGTGACGCCGGAGCCGTGCCCGATCACCGCCGCCGAACGCGCCATCGGCGCGTGCGCGAGCGTGATCAGCGGCAGGAGCAGCTGCGTCGACTCGTCGCCGCTCGGCGCCTCGCGCAGCGCGTCCGGCGGCACCGGATCGAACCAGCCGCGCGAGATGCTCGCGTCGGGCTTGCCGTTGGTCGCGAGCGAATAGCCGCTGTCGGTGCCGAGCCGCACGCTCACGCTGGCCGTGCGTCCGTCCTCGTAGAAGACGATCTCGCGGCTCCCGCGCTCGGGTACGGTGCCGTACCGGAAGACGCCGCTGGAGAGGATGCCGGGATCGAACGACGGCGAGATCGCTGCGCCGAGCACGACCGCCACTCCGGCGATCGCGGCGCGCCGCGCGGTGCGCCGCGACCGCGGATCCGCCGCGCCGGCGCGCTGCAGCAGCCAGATGCCGAGCGCGAGGTCGAGCGCGCCACCGACGATCAGCATCGCGCGCAGCCCGATCATCGGCATCAGCACGAGCGCCGCCAGCGACGCGCCGACGATCGACCCGAGGGTGTTCCAGGCGTACACCGCGCCGATCGCGCGCTCGCCGTGCCCGGCGCCGAGCAGCGTGCGCGTGATCAGCGGCAGCGTGATCCCCGCGCAGAAGGTCGGCGGCAGCATGACCGCGAGCGCGATCCCGTAGCGCGCCACGTTGAACAACCGGTAGCCGGCCTCGTTCTCGTCCACCGCCTCCAGCAGCGCGGCCATCCAATGGAAGGACTCGAGGTAGACGCCCAAGGTCGCGATCGCGAGCGCGCCCATCACGAACTGGACGATCCCCAGCGTCCGCAGCGGGTCGGCGATGCGGTCGGCGCGCCCGCGGATCCACAAGGCGCCGAGCGCGAGGCCCAGGATGAACGCCGAGAGCATCAGCTCGAACGCGTGGGTCGCGCTGCCGAGCACCAGCGAGAGCATCCGGATCCAGGCGATCTCGTAGATGAACGACGCGGCCGCCGTCCCGAATGCGAGCGCGAGCATCAGGCCCCAGAGGCCGCTGCTGCTTGTGGCCGGGAGCGCGGGTGGGGGCTCGACCTCGGGTGTGCCGGCCTCGTCGAGCGCCGCCTCACGCTCCGTGCGCACGACCGCGTAGGTGGCGAGCGCGACGAACAGATTGATCGCCGCGGCCGCGAGCAATGTCCCCGGGAGCCCGACCAGCCGGATGAGCCAGAATCCCGCGACGAGCACGCCGACCGCCGCGCCGAGCGAGTTGGCGAAGTAGAGCAACCCCAGCACGCGGCCACTGCCTTCGAGCGGCGTCGTCCCGACGACGCGCCGGAGCAGCCCCGCGCTCATCAGCGGGAAGGTCGCGCCGAGCAGCACCGACTGCGGCAGGATCAGCAGCGCGGCCAGCGTCCACTTCACGCTCGTGAGCACCGCGCCGCTCGAGAGCGCCGGGAAGAGCGTGTCGTAGGCGAAGGCGCTCGTCGCGCCGAACACCGCGTGGAAGGCGAGCCCCAGCAGTCCGACGACCGCCTCGACCGCTGCATACCAGAGGAGCGGCTCTCGCAACCGCGTCGACCGGCGCGCCGCGATCGCGGCCCCGGCGGACATCCCGCCGAGGAAGATCACCAGCACGATCACCTGTGCGTACGCGCTGTGCCCGACCAGCAACCCGAGGTAGCGGCTCCAGATGGACTCGTAGAGGAGTCCCGCCGCCCCCGAGAGGACGAAGATGCCGCAGAGGAGGACGATGGTCACGACCGGGGAGAATCTACTGGTCGGGCCGCGCCCCGCGGTATGTGAGCGACACGATCCGCTGACGCTCCGTGTACGAGGTGCGCTCGCGCCCGTTCGGTCCCGAGCTCACGAGGTTCTCGGCGACCGTCTCCTGCATCACCGGGATGCCGGGCACGATCTCGACGTAGCGCACCCGGCTCACGACGTGGAGCAGGCTGCCGAACTGCCGCGGGATCGTCGAGAGGGTGAACTCGCCGTGACGCAGTTGATAGCCGTCGGGGTCGAGCCAGACCGAGACGTTCACGTCCGGACCGCGCAGGCGCTCGGCGGCCACCAGGTCGAGGCGCAGCAGCCGCTGGCCGTCCTTCTCCTCGAGCCCGGCGACGTGGAAGCAGTGGTTGTCGATGAACTGCTGCTCGGCGAGGTCGCTGAGCACCGGGATGTGCATCATCCAGTCGCGCCGCGGAGGTGTCGTGTCGCGCGAGATCAACCGCCCCGGCCGGTAGCGCCAGACCGGCACGCCGTCGACGACGATCGTGTCACGCCGCTGGAACTCCTCGGGGCCGTTCAACTTCCGCTGCGTGAACTCACGCTCCGAGGCGTACGAGAACGGATACGAACTCGTGAGGAGCCGGTAGCGCTCGGCGTTCTGCCGCAGCTGCTCGACGATCCCGAGCAGTTGCGCATCGCCGCCTCGCGCCGGGATCCCGGGGCGGCGGCAGCGCGGCCAGGCGACGACCTGCACCGGCTGCAGCTGGAACGAGACGCGCGCGAGCGCGACCGTGATGCGCTGCCCGACCGCGGCGCCGACCACGACGGCCGTGTCGCGCGGGATGAATCCGAGCCGCTTCACGCGGAGCAGCACGCGGCTGTCGGGCCGCACCGGGAGCACGACGACGCCCTGGGCATCGGTGAAGCGCTCGATGCCGAGTGCGGGGATCGAGACGACGCTGTAGCCGAGCGGAAGGCCGGAGGGATCGGCGCGGACCTCGACGCGGACGGGGATCGTCTCCTGCGCGGCCGAAGTGACCGGCCAGAGGGCGCACGCGATGAGCGCTTGCGGCGCGAGGACTCTGATGAGCAACGCTCGGCGCGTCGGGATGGAGGGCATCCCCCTCTCGGTCACGGTGGGGCAACGCGCGGTTGCCCGGGGTCGATCAGGGCTTCTTCAGGTTCTCAAGGTAGCCGCGTGTCCAGTACATCACGAGGGCGCAGGGCTTGTCCTGCCCGTTGGGCCAGGCGAGCCGCTTGTACGCGGCGGGCACCTTCTCGTAGACCTCGTAGTGCTCGATCGCGACGATGTCGCGCGGCGTCACGAGCTCGTCGGCGGCGGTGCGGTGCCGGCCGTTCCAGCCCTCCATCAGGCAACGCCACCCCGTGACCGACTGCACCGTCCAGTCCTGGCGCTGGAGCTTCTCGTCGAAGATGTGCTCGCGGCGGAATCCGGAGAGGCCCTCGAACATGTCGGCCCAGAACTCCGGGCGGAGCGCGCCGAGTTCCTGCTCGCCGCGGAACTGGCCGATGCCGGCGCGACGCCGGCAGTCGAACCCCGCGAAGTCGTACGCCGCGCAGCCGTCGTGCGAGGTGATGCGCACGGTGTCGATCGCCTGGACGACGCGGCCGAGCTGGAAGTCCAGCGGCGGCGTGCTCTCGTCGAGCATGTTGATCGCCTTCTCGGCGGCGCGGTAGCCGGGAAAGCGCGCCATCACCACCTGCTGACCCCAGGGAAGGCGATTCAGGATGTAGCGGCCGTCGGCACCGGTGCGCGTCGAGCGCGCGGAGTTGATCGAGAAGACCTCGACGCCGCGGAGCGGGCGCCCCGCAGTGTCGGTGACCGTTCCCCGGATGATCCCGGCTTGCGCCTCGGCGCGCCCGCCGGGGACCGCGAGCAGCGCGAGGAGCGCGAGCACGGCCAACAGGGAGACCATGGAGCGTTGCGGGTTTCGCATCACCCGCAATTTACGCCCGAGGGGAGCCAAAGTGCCGCACACGCCCGATTCAGGGGCTCGGCGGCGCTCCCCACGGCGCCGGCGGCGCCTCGACCGGACGGGTGAGGTCGAATTCGACGCGGAAGCGCCGGTCGGTCGACTCTCGCCGCAGTTGGTAGACGAAGCGCTCCGGTGTGATCTCCACCGTCCAGACGTTCGTCGCGGCGGCAGGGATGAGCCTCCCCGTGAAGCGGTCGGCGGCGAAGTTCATCAAGGTCGCGGTGCCGTCGGGGCGCGAATCGCCGCCGTACTGCGTCACGCTGTCCTCGCCGCCGTCCGCGTGGCGATGGTCGTGCTTGAGCCGCACGCCTTCGGCGATGCGGGTGAGAACCCAGGTGCGCGAACGGTCCTCACCCACATGGAAGGGGATCCGCACCGTGTCGTCGCAGGCGCGGACCTGCATCACGAGTCGCTGGCCGGCGATCGCGCTGTCGACCGGTTGCGGGTCGATGAGCCGGCCCTCGTACGACTTTCCGCAATGCGCACGCAGGGCATCGAGGAAGGCGTCGGCGGGCGCCGTCGCCGCGTCGGAGGAGTCGCCGCGCGCGCAGGCGATGCCAAGGGCCGTCACGGCGAGGATCACGAGATGGCGCAACTCCGCACTCCGGGTCGGGGGTGCGGAGAAGGTAGCACACTCCGCGCGCCCTACGCCTTCGCCAGCTTCTCCACGAACGCCTTCCGCGCCTTCGCCACCTTCGGGGCCACCACGACCGCGCAGTACGGATTCTGCGGATTCCGCCGGTAGTAGTCGTCGTGGACCGACTCGGCCGGCCAGAACTTCTCGAGCGGCGCGATCTCGGTGACGATCGGCGCGTCCCAATGCGCCTGTGCTGCCGCGATCGCCGCGCGCGCCGTGGTCCCCTGTTCGTCCGAGTGCGTGAGGATCACGGAGCGGTACTGCGGGCCGACGTCGTTCCCCTGCCGGTCCTTCGTCGTCGGGTCGTGGATCGTGAAGAAGACGTCGAGCAACTCGGCGTACGTGATCTCGCGGCGGTCGAACTCGACCTGCACGACCTCCGCGTGGCCAGTCTTCTTGCCGCACACCTGCTCATAAGTCGGGTGCTGCACGTGCCCGCCGGCGTAGCCGCTCTTCACCGAGAGCACGCCGCGCAACTCGAGATAGACCGCCTCGAGGCACCAGAAGCACCCGCCGCCCAGCGTCGCGCGCTCGATCACTTGGACTCCTGCGCGACGCCGGGGAAGTGCGCCACGAACTGCGGATACCCCTCCGCGGCCAGCTGCGCCGCCGGGATGAAGCGGAGTGACGCGGAGTTGATGCAGTAGCGGAGTCCCGTGGGTCCCGGGCCGTCATCGAAGACGTGTCCGAGGTGGGAATCCCCCTCCTTCGACCGCACCTCGACGCGCCGCATGCCGAACGCCTGATCGGTGTGCTCCTGGATCTGGCCGTCGACGATCGGCCGCGTGAACGATGGCCACCCGGTGCCCGAATCGAACTTGTCGGTCGAGGCGAAGAGCGGCTCACCGGAGACGATGTCGACATAGATCCCGGGCTCGTGATGATCCCAGAACTCGTTGCGGAACGGTGGCTCGGTCGCGCTGCACTGCGTGACCTGGTACTGCATCGGGGAGAGGCGCTGCTCAAGCGCCGGATCGGCGGGCTTCTGTTTGGTCATGATCCTGGTCGGTTGCGGGTCATTGCTGTCCATGGAATCACGCAAGCGAGGTCAGGGTTCCGCCGGGGTCGGTGAGGCGCCAAGAATTGCGCCGCTATTGACAAAACCGAACAAACTCCGAAGAATGTCGGTACTTGCTCACGCCCGACGCAGTAACGGGTCCGTGAAACCTGTACAGAACCCCTTGCGTTGTAAGCAAGTGTTCGCTTGCTTCGTTGCAAGCACTCACTTGCACCTTGGACAAATGACCGAACCGACCAGACAACAGCTCATCGATGCCGCCGGCCGCGTGTACGCGGAAGTCGGCTTTCGCGGCGCGACCACGCGCCGCATCGCCGAAGAAGCGGGCGTCAACGAGGTCACGCTCTTCCGGCTCTTCGGCACCAAGGCCGCGCTGATCGAAGAGGCCGTGCGCGCGCACTCGCGCGCCGCGCTCGCCGAGGCGCTGCCCGAGGTGCCCAAGGATCCCGAGAAGGAACTCACGAAGTGGGCGGAGACGGACCACGCCTTCATGATGGAGTGCCGTGGGATGATCCGCACCACGATGGCCGAACTGAACGAGCGCCCGGAGTGCGCGGGCCCCACCTCCGAACACCCGGTCGAGTCATTCAACGAACTCACCGGGTATCTCGAGCGCCTGGCCGCGCACCGATTCATCCCGTCGGCGAAGGATGCGAAGCCGGCGGCCGCGATGCTGATGGGCTCCCTCTTCGCCGACGCGATGGGGCGCGACATGATGCCCACGATGTTCCCTCCCGTTGAACGTGCACCCGCGATCTACGTGCGACTCCTCCTGCGCGCCCTCGGCGCCACGCTCGCGCTCCTCCTCCTCGTGATGCCCGCGGCGGCGCACGCCCAGCAGCCGGCAGCTCCGGCCGCCCAGCTCTCGCTCGCCGACGCGCTCCGGCTCGCCGAGCAGAAGAGCGAGCTGGTGCGCATCGCGGGTGCCGGCGTGAGCCGCGCGCGCGGCCAGCAGGCGCAGGCCAACAGCCAGCGCCTGCCGCAACTGACCGGCGTCGCGAGCTACCAGCGCGCGATCCAGAACCAGTTCGACGCGATCACGCGACGCTACGCCCAGCCCGATACCGGCGGCAGCACCGGCGGCGGCGGACTCGAGGATTCGCCGATCGCGCGCATCTTCGCCGCGCCGAACACCGCGCTGCTGCAGCTCAACTTCTCGCAGAACCTCTACACGGCGGGCCGCGTCGGCGCCGCGCGCGCGGGCGCGGACGCTGCCCGCGAGTCGGCGGAGATCGGCCTCACCTCCTCGAAGGCGCAGGCGCTGCTCGACGTGGCACAGGCCTACTTCGACGCGGTCGCGTCGGAGCGCTTCCTCGCGATCGCCGAGTCGTCGCTCGTGCTCACCGATCGCACGCTGACGCAGACGGAACTCGCACGCCAGCTCGGCACGGCGTCGGAGTTCGACCTCCTGCGCGCGCGCGTGGCGCGGGACAACCAGCGGCCGCAGGTGATCCAGGCCCGCGGCGGCCGGCAGACCGCACATCTCCGCCTCAAGCAGCTGCTCGAACTCCCGCTCGCCGCGCCCCTCGCGCTCACGACGCCGATCCGCGACGACTCGCTCGTCGTCGCCGAGGCGACCGCGCCGGTCGCGCTCGCCGACCAGCGCACGGTCACGCCCGACACCAGCGTCGCCGCGCGCGCCACCGTGCGGCAGGCCGAGGCGCAGCTCACGGCGCAACGCTCCGCGCTGCGCGCTGCCCGGCTCGCCCGCATCCCGTCGGTGCAGCTGACCTCGACCTACCAGCGCTTCGCCTACCCGCCCGAGGGGACGTTCCTGCCCAGCGCGATCGACCTCTACTTCCCGAACTGGACCGTCTCGCTCGGGCTCTCCGTCCCGGTCTTCACCGGCGGACGCCTGCGCGGCGACCGGTTGGTGGCCGAGGCGAACGTGATCGAAGCGCAGGAGCGGCTGCAGCAGACGCGCGAGGGCGCCGAGCTCGACGCCCTGCTCGCGATCACGCAGCTCGAGCAGGCGCGCGCCGCGTACCTCGCCTCGATCGGCACCGACGCGCAGGCGGACCAGGCGTATCGCATCGCCGAGGTCCGCTTCCGCGAGGGGATCTCGACGCAGCTCGAGCTGACCGAGTCGCGGGTGCAGCTTGAGCAGGCGCGGCTGCAGCGCGTGAACGCGGCGCGCGACCTCGAGGTCGCGCGGTTGCGGCTGGCGTTGCTCAAGGACCTCCCGCTCACGACCGGGGGGCGCTGACCATGAAGCACCTCCGTCCGACCATCTATCTCCCATCCGGGATCGCGCCGTCGCGCTGCCTCTGCGATGTCACCGCCGATCTCCTGTCGTCCGCATCAGCATCCGCATCGCTCCGACCCAACCCGAGGAAGTCCCCGATGTCCCGTCAGTCCCGCAGCGCCGTGACGCTTCCGGCCGCCCTGCTCGCCCTCACGCTCGCGACCGTCGCCTGCAACGGCGCGGACGCGGCCACCGATACGCCCGCGGCCCCGGTGACGGTGCTCGTCGGCCCCGAGGCGATCAGCGTCGCCGCGACGACGGTGCTCTCGACCGGCCCGATCCTCTCGGGCACGCTGGTCGCGGAGCGCACCGCGCAGATCCGCGCCGAGGTGCCGGGCTCGGTCATCCAGGTGTTCGTCGATCCGGGCGCACGCGTCGCCAAGGGCACGTCGCTCGCCAAGATCGACGACCGCGCGATCAACGACAGCTATCTCTCGGCCCGCTCGGGGCTCTCCGCGGCGCAGAACTCGGCCGATCTCGCCGCACGCGAGCTCGACCGCGCCACCAAGCTCGTCGCCGCCGGCGCGATCAGCGACCGCGACGTCGAGAACGCCCGCCGCTCCGACCTCTCGGCGCGCACGATGCTGGACGACGCCAAGGCGCGGCTCGCCTCGGCGCAGAAGGCGCTCGACGCGACCAACGTGCTCGCGCCCTACGCGGGCGTGGTGAGCGAGCGGACGGTGAATCCGGGCGATGTCGTCGCACCGGGCTCGCCGCTCTTCGCGATCGTGGATCCGGCGACGATGCGGCTCGAGGCGGCCGTGCCCGCCGAGGAGCTCAGTCAGGTGCGCCTCGGCGCGCCGGTGCGCTTCTCGGTCACCGGATATCCGGGCCGCACCTTCGAGGGGCGGGTGTCGAACATCAACCCCTCGGCCGATCCGCAGACGCGGCAGGTGCGGCTCTTCGTGCGCATCCCGAACGCCGGCAACCAGCTGGTCGCGGGGCTCTTCGCGAACGGGCGCATCGCCGCCGACTCGCGCGAGACGCTGACGGTGCCGAGCGGCGCGGTGGACCTGCGCGGCCTCGTGCCGTCGGTGGTGCGCCTCAAGAACGGGCGCGCCGAGACGGTCGAGGTGACGCTCGGCGTGCGCGACGATGCAACGGAGCGCACCGAGATCAAGACCGGCCTCGCCGCGGGTGACACGGTGCTGGTCGGCGCGGCGTTGGGCATCTCGCCTGGGACGCCGCTCAAGGTGAGCACCCCGACGGACCAGCCGGCGTCGCCGGCGGCCAAGAACTGATCAGGAGACACCCAGGTGTTCATCTCGGATTTCGCCATCAAGCGGCCGCTCATCACCATCGTCTCGATGGTGGCGCTGGTCGTGTTCGGGCTCTTCTCATTGTGGCAGCTGGAGACGGACGAGTTCCCCGACGTCCAGCAGCCGATCATCAACGTGGCCGTGCCGTACCCGGGCGCCTCCCCTGACGTCGTCGAGCGCGAAGTGCTCGACCGCATCGAGGAGGCGGTCTCGGGCATCTCGGGCGTCGACCGCATCATGGGCGCGGCGCAGGACGGCTTCGCCAACATCACGGTCTTCTTCGTCTTCGAGAAGGACCTGCAGCAGGCGTCGCAGGACATCCGCGACAAGATCTCGTCGATCCGCTCGGACCTGCCGATCGAGATGAAGGAGCCGGTGTTGACGCGCTTCGATCCGGCGGACCAGCCGATCGTGCAGCTCTCGCTGAACTCGAGCACGCTCGACGCGCCGGCGCTCACCCGCATCGCCGACCCGGGCGTGACGCGCGTGCTGCGCGGCATCCCGGGCGTGGCCGAGGCGACGGTGGTCGGCGGCGTCGAGCGCGAGCTGACGGTCGAGATCAAGCCGCAGGCGATGGAAGCGGCCGGCGTGACGGTCGCACAGGTCGTCGGCGCGTTGCAGTCGCAGAACCTCGCGGTGCCGGTCGGGCGCATCAACGGCGCGCTCGACGAGAAGGCGATCCGGCTCAAGGGGAAGCTCGACACGCCGGAGGACTTCCTGCGGCTGGTCGTCGCCGAGAAGGGCGGCCGCGCGATCCGGCTCGGTGAGGTGGCGGTCGCACGCGACGGCACCGCCGAGCCGCGCACGGCCGCGCTGTACAACGGTCGCGACGCGGTCGGCATCATGATCAAGAAGTCGAAGGGCTACTCGACCACGCAGGTGAGCGAGCGCGTGCTCGCGGCGGTCGAGGGGATCAAGCCGACGCTGCCAACGGGGACGGTGATCGACGTCATCCAGGACGCCGGCGAGCGCGTGACCGCCTCGGTGGCCAACGTGCAGAGCACGCTGATCGAGGGTGCGCTGCTGACGGTGCTGGTGGTGTTCCTCTTCCTGAACTCCTGGCGTTCGACCGTGATCACGGGCCTCGCGCTGCCGATCTCGGTCCTCGCCAGCTTCATCGCCGTCTGGGCGTTCGGGTTCACGCTGAACACCATGTCGCTGCTCGGCCTTTCGCTGGCGATCGGCATCCTGATCGACGACGCGATCGTGGTGCGCGAGAACATCGTGCGGCACATCGAGATGGGGAAGGACCATTTCAAGGCGTCGCACGAGGGGACCGACGAGATCGGACTCGCCGTCACGGCGACGACCTTCTCGATCGTCGCGGTGTTCGTGCCGATCGCGTTCATGTACGGGATCTCGGGGCAGTGGTTCAAGCCCTTCGCGCTGACGATCGCCTGCGCGGTGCTCGTCTCGCTCTTCGTCTCGTTCTCGCTCGACCCGATGCTCTCGGCCTACTGGCCCGACCCGGAGATCGAGTCGCACGAGCGCCGGAGCTGGATCTCGCGCAAGCTCACGACGTTCAACGACTGGTTCGACCGGATGGCACAGCGCTACACGAAGGTGATCGGCTGGGCGCTCGACCACCGGCTGGCGATGGTCGTCCTCGCCGGCGGGAGCCTCTTCGGCGCGCTCTGGCTGCAGGCGACGTTCGGCGGCTTCGGGTTCGTCCCGGTGTCCGACCGCTCGGAGATCACGATCCAGGTGGAGACCCCGCCGGGGTCGAATCTCGAGTACACGCGGTTGAAGGCCGAGGAGGCCGCCCGGCTCGCGCGCGCGCATGGCGAGGTGCGCTACACCTTCACCACGATCGGTGCCGGCGCCGGGATGGATCCGTCGGAAGCGCTCGGCGCGGTGGACCTCGCATCGGTCTACGTGCGACTGATCCCGAAGGCGACGCGTCCGATGACGCAGGACGAGTTCGGGGCGATCCTCCGTGAGGAGGTCAAGCAGATCGGCGGTGCGACGGTCGCGGTGTTCACCTCCGGGTTCGGCGGCGCGATCAAGCAGGTACAGCTCGAGCTGCGCGGCAACGACTCGCGGCAGCTGCAGTCGGTCGCCGACACCGTGCTCGCGATGGTGCGCGGGATCCCGGGGGCCGTGGACGTGGGCCTCTCGACGAAGGGCCAGAAACCCGAACTCGAGATCTCGCTCAACCGCTCGCTCGCCGGCACGCTCGGCGTGACGGTCGGGCAGCTGGCGCAGTCGCTGCGGCCGGCGTTCGCCGGTGTCGACGCGGGAGACTGGATCGACCCGAGCGGCGAGAACCGGAAGGTGCGGGTGCGCCTCGCGCCGGAATCCCGCACGCGCGTGACCGACATCGAGCGCCTGCCGATCTCGGTCGGCGGGCAGGGTGGCGCCCCGATGCAGATGATGCCGCTCGGCCAGCTGGCGACGGTGACGCAGGGCATCGGCCCGGCGAAGATCAGCCACCTCGACCGCGACAACGTGATCGTGGTGCAGGCCAACCTCGCCGGCCGATCGCTGGGCGAGGTCACCACCGACATCCAGCGCGAGCTCGGCAACATGACCATCCCGGCCGGCGTGCGCTGGTCGCTGGGCGGCGAGGCCAAGGACCAGGCGCAGGTGTTCGGCGACATCCTGGCCGCGCTCGGGATCGCGCTGCTCCTGATGTACCTGATCCTCGTGATGCAGTTCGGTTCGTTCCTCGAGCCGATCGCGATCCTGGTCTCGCTCCCGCTCTCGCTGATCGGCGTGGTGCTGGCGCTGCTGATCACCGGGGACACGCTGAACATCATGTCGATGATCGGGGTGATCCTCCTCATGGGGATCGTGGCGAAGAACGCGATCCTGCTGATCGACTTCGCGAAGTGGGGACAGGAGCAGGGGATGGACCGGCGGACCGCGATCATCGAGGCGGGGCGCGTGCGGCTCCGGCCGATCATGATGACGACGCTGGCGCTGATCGCGGGCATGATCCCGGTGGCGCTCGGCATCGGCGAGGGCGCCGACTTCCGCGCCCCGCTCGGCCGCGCGATCATCGGCGGCACGATCACGTCGACCTTCCTGACGCTGTTGGTGATCCCGACCGTCTACGAGATCATGGACGAGATGCGGCTGTATGTGTCGCGGTTCTTCAAGTTCCCGGAACGGCCGAAGACCGAGGAGTACGCCGTCCCGCGGAGGTAGATCGTTCGTTCACCACGAAGGCACGAAGGGTCGAAGAGCGGCGAAGGAAGCCACTGCAACAGCAAAGGCTTCACCACGGAGACGCGGAGGGACGGAGGAAGAACGGAGAAGGCTTTCACTTTTCTACTTTCTACCTGAAAAACGGTGCGGCGGAGAGAGATCTCTCCGTCGCACCGTTCTTCAATTCCTGTTCCAGTCGTACCCTTCGCCGTTCTTCACCCCTTCGTGCCTTCGTGGTGAAGCCGTTGCTTGCTCCGTTGGTCCTCCGTCCCTCCGCGTCTTCGCGGTGAACGGAGCGTTACGGCCGCGGCACCATCGGCTGCGGCATGCGGTCCGGGCGGTGCGAGAGGATCCACGCCTTCTGCTCGTCCGTGAAGACCGACCAGATCGCGTAATGCAGGTCCACGAGGTCGATCCGGAGCGCGATCGCGATCGCGCGGCCGTCCTCGAGAATCGCGCGGATCTCCTCACGCGTCGCGCCCGCCTGGTGCGCCGCACGGGCCTCCTCGAAGATCGCCTTCAGGGCGTCGAGCTCTTCCTGGTGCTCGGTGCGGAATGCGGCGCGGAGCGCCGCGATCTCGGCGCGCTGCGCGTCCGTCAGCTGCAGCGCGACGGGGAAGGGACGCCGGTACGACGATCCGTCGAACGGGCGGTCGGTCGGGACGTTGCCCATGGTCCCTTCGAGCGACGAGCCGACCTCACCGAACATCGTGAGGGCGTAGTCCTCGGCGACGGCGGGGGACGCGGTCGGCGACTTGTCGCAGGCCGCGAGCACGAGCGTCGCGGCGAGGGCGGGGGCGATCAGTCTGCGAAGCATGATCCTGCTCCTCCATTGGCCTTGGGCCGGTTGGTGCGAGGCTGGGTGGGGGCCAGCGCGGGTTCACCGGGTTGGATGACTCACCCTGCTCGATGTTAAGACTGCCCGGACCCTCCGCCCCGTCACACGGAGGGGGCGGGCCGAAGCTGGACCGAAAGCGTGCGCCGCATCACCCGGCAGCGCCCGCCGCGCCCCGCAGCAGGCGCCAGGCGCCGGCGAGGTGCTCCTCCTGCGTCCGAAGGTTCCCGATCGCCACCCGCAGCACGTACCGCGCCCCGAGCTTCGTGTGCGAGAGGAACACCGAGCCGTCGGCGTTCACCGCCCCGAGGATCCGGGCGTTGTGCGCCTCGCGCGCGCGCTCGTCGGTGACGCCCGCCGGGCGATGCCGGAAGCAGACGACCGACATCCCCACCGGCGCGACGACCTCCCACCCCGGCTCGGCGCGCACCCAGTCGGCGAAGGTCTGCGCCAGCGCGCAGTGATGCCGGATCCTCGCGGCGATCCCCTCGAGCCCGAACGCCCGCAGGACGAACCAGAGCTTCAGCGCGCGGAAGCGGCGGCCGAGTTGAAAGGAGTAGTCGGAGTACGAGAGGGCGACGTCCTGCTCCGCCGTCTCGAGATACGCGGGGGTCAGTGCGAAGGCCCGCTTGAGCACGCGCGGGTGCCGCGTCCAGAGCACCGAGCAGTCCATCGGCGTGAAGAGCCATTTGTGCGGATTGAACACCATCGAGTCCGCGTGTTCGACGCCGGCGAAGATCCCCCGCCGCTCGGGCAGGAGCGCCATCGCCCCGGCGTAGGCCGCGTCCACATGCAGCCAGCACTGTTCACGCGCGCAGATCGCGGCAATCGCATCGACCGGGTCCACGCTGGTCGTCGAGGTCGTGCCGACGGTCGCGACCACCGCCAGCGGCCGCATCCCTGCGGCGCGGTCGGCGGCGATGCCGGCCGCGAGGGCGTCGGGCCGCATCCGGAACTCCTCGTCGGCCGCGATGCGCACGACGTTCGCGGCGCCGAGCCCGAGCGTGATCGCCGCCTTGTCCACCGAGGAATGGGCGTGCTCCGAGCAGTAGACGCGCAACACCGGCAGGTCGCCGCGCCCGGCCATCCCGCGATGCCGGATCCCGAGTGCCGGGTCGGACTCGCGTGCTGCGGCCAAGGCCTGCAGCGTCGAGACCGATGCGGTGTCGGTGATCATCCCGAACCAGTCCCCCGGCAACCCCATCGCGTCGCGCAGCCAGCCGGTGGTGGCCTGCTCGAGCTCGGCCAGCGCGGGCGACGTGCGCCAGAGGATGCCGACCTGGTTGAGCGCCGAGGAGAGCAGGTCGGCCAGGATCCCCGGGACCGACGCGGTGTTGGCGAAGTAGGCGAGGAAGCCGGGGTGGTTCCAGTGCGTGACCCCGGGCATGATCACGCGGTCGACATCGGCGAGGATGCGCTCGAGCGGCTCGGGGAGGTCGGGGGCCTGGCTGGGCAGGGCGCTCCGGAACTCCCCCGGCGCGAGACGCGAGAGCACCGGGTAGCGTTCGGGGGCGGCCAGGTAGGCGGCGATCCAGTCCGCGAGCGCGTGCGCGTGGCGCTGGAACTCCCCGGCATCCAGGTCGCCGAACGGATCGGAGCTGCGCATCTCAGTCGTCATCTGAGAAATCGACGGAGTCGCGAATGCCGGCGCAATGGGCGCGCGACTCCTGCACGCACGGGGGAGCGATGGAACGCGAGGATCGGCGGCTCGAGGCCGCCGTGGCACTGGGGATCATCACCGCGGCGCAGGCGGCCGCCATCCGTGACCTCGCGCCCGCAGGCGGGTCCGTACGTCAGGATGCGGAGGCGCCGCGCGCGTTCAACGCGGCGACCATCGCCTACGTGATCGGCGCGATCACGGTCGTCGTCGCGATGGGTTGGTTCCTCGCCGACCGCTGGGAGTGGCTCGGTGCCGGCGGCGTGCTCGCGGTCGCGGTCCTCTACGCGGCGCTCTTCCTGCTCGTCGCGCGCGTGCTCGGACGCCAGGGATTCCAGACGGCCGCGGGATTCGCCGTGCTGCTGGCGGTGCTGATGACCCCGGTCGCGACGGTGGCGCTGAACGAGCTGATGGGGTGGTTCGCGTCCGCCCGGGCCGGGGGCTGCTACTACCCCGACTTCCTCTTCTGGGACTGCCGCGGCGAGGAGTTCGTGGTCGAGCTGGCAACGGCGCTCGCCGCACTGGTCGCATTGCGCTTCCGTCGCTTCTCGCTCCTCGTCGCCCCGCTCATCGCGGTCGCGCTGCGGATGCTCTTCCACGCGAGCGATGCGCTCGGCCGCAACGGCGCCGGCGACGCGACCGCGGGGTGGGTCTGGGTCGTCGGGGCGAGCCTCCTCGCCGCGGCCGCATACGCGACCGACCGCCGACAGAAGGGGGACGAGGACTTCGCCCTCGGGCTGCACGTCGCGGCGGTGATCGCCGCGGTCGCCGCCACGACGCAGCTGCTGCAGCCCTACCGCGAGTTCCGGCACCTGATGGTGCCCTGCGCGTTCGTCGCCTTCGCGGCCGCCCTCACGATGCGACGCGTTCCCTGGCTGCTGCTGGGGATGGGGTGGTTCGTGTTCTATCTCGCCTGGCTGGCGTCCGACGTCTTCCGGGAGTCGCCCTTCTTCCCGATCGTGCTGGCGGCGCTCGGGATCCTCGTCATCGTCGCCACCGTCTGGGTGCAGCGCAACGCGACCGCGCTGATGGCGCGCTTCGGCGGCGTGACCAGCGACGGACGGCCGCGCTTTCCCGGCGGCGTCCCGCTGCTGCTCGCCCCGGCGCTGGTCGCGCTCCTGATGTTCTCGCATGGGAGGTCGCTCGACCGGGAACGGCAGGACGAGATGAACTGGCAGTCGCGGCGCTGGCGCATGCAGATGGCCCGCGAGGCCGCCGCCCGCCGCGCCGCCGGGGACACGCTCCCGCCGCAGCCCAAGGGGCGGGAAACCCTGCGGAGACCCTGAACGTACGCCCAGAGGCATTCCCTCCCCGCCTCTTCAAGGTCGTCCGATGCTCGTTTCCGCCCTGGTCCTGGCCCTCCAAGTCTCCGTCACCGTCGGCACCGAGCGCTCCGGGGTCCGCGTCGGCGACCAGGACAGCACCCGCCGCGAGGTCCGCCGGATCCCGGTCACCGAGGAGCACCGTCGCACCGCGTTCAAGGACGCCGGCGCACGCGACCTCCTGCTCCGCGCCCGAGTCGCGCGCCTGACCCAGGATTCGCTGCTGATCAGCTACGACGCCAAGAGCTATCAGCGCATCTCGCTCGGGATGTCGCTGCGTGAGACCGCGCGCGAGCGGCTCTTCTTCCGCACCGAGAGCGCCTCGCGCGTCCGCTGGCACCGCGGCAGCGGCGCCCAGGTCGAGGTGCTCGGCGCGCGCTCGGCCGTCCCCTTCTCCAAGGAGGCGGAACAGGAGGTGCGGAGCGAGACCTCCGACATGCTCGGCATCCCCTACTACCCGGGGAAGGAGCAGCTCTGGGTCGGGGGCGGACTCGCCAAGGCCGAGGTGGACGAGCGCGAGCTCGTGCACCCGATCGCCGAGGGGAGCGAGGCGTACTACACGTTCGAGACGGGCGACTCGATCATCATGACGCTGCCCGACCTCAAGCGGATCACGCTGCGCGAACTGCGCATCACCGCGCGCGAGCCGAAATGGAACCTGACCGTCGGCTCGTTCTGGTTCGAGACCGAGCGCGCGCACCTCGTGCGCGCGGTGTACCGGCTCTCCACCCCGATGGACATCTGGGCGGTCGCCAAGTCCGAGGATCCCGACGCGATGGACGACGTCCCGGTCTGGGTGCGCCCGATGATCTCGCCGATGACGGCGGACATCACGGCCATCAGCATCGAGTACGGCCTCTTCGACCAACGCTTCTGGCTCCCCAAGCTCCAGGGCATGGAGGGGCACGCGCGCGTGAGCTTCATGCGCGTCCCGCTGCGGATCGAGGAGCGCTACCGATACGAGAGCGTGAACGGGCTCGACTCGATGCCGGCAATCCCCGCGCCGCGCTGGGCGACCGCGCAGGCGCATCGCGACAGTCTCGAGGCCGCCGGCGTGGATTCGGCCGGGATCCGCACGCGGATGAAGCAGTACTACAGCGACGTGGATTCGCTGGCCAAGCAGGAGCGCATGGACCAGTGCGCCACCGGCCAGACCTACACCGTCTACCGCCGGCGCTACGAAGGCTCGCTGCCGCTCGCGGTGTCGGTCCCCTGCGACTCGACCAGGCTGCAGAACTCTCCCGAGCTCCCGGGCTCGATCTACGACGAGGGAGAGGAGCTCTTCGGCGTGCGCGAGCGCGACGAGTTGGTGAAGTCGCTGACGATGGGGCTGCAGCCGGGGTGGGCGCCCCAGAAGCCGAAGTTCGAGTACGGGCTCGCGTACACGCGCTTCAACCGCATCGAGGGCTTCTCCACCGCCGGCGCCTTCAAGTCCACCCTGGGGAGCGGCTACACGACGACCCTCGGCATCCGCGCCTCGACGGCCGACCAGCAGCTGAACGGCGACTTCACGCTCGCGCGCTCCAACGGGCGCACCGAACTGCGCGGCACGGTCTACCGCCGGCTGGCGGTGAGTTCGGACTTCGGCGATCCGCTCTCGTTCGGCGCGTCGCTCGCGACGCTGCTCTACGCGCGTGACGAGGGGTTCTATCATCGCGCGTGGGGAGGCGAGATCGCGGGGCGCCGCCCGATGCGCGGCGGACTCGACTGGCGGCTCTTCGCGGAGCAGCAGTGGAACGCGGCGGTGGAGAACCGCTGGTCGCTCTTCGGCGGGTCCAATGACGACCGCTTCATCGGGAACGTCGCGGCCGACCGCGTCTGGTCGTACGGTGCGGCGCTCCGCTGGCGCGGCAGCCGCGGACTCGATCCGAGCGGCTGGCGCGTCGCGGCCGACGCGCGTGCCGAGGCGGCCACCGGCGATGCCGACTACGCGCGCGGACTGCTCGAGACGACGGTCTCGCGGGGGCTTGGCCCGATCGCCGCGTCGCTCACCGGCGCCGCCGGGACGAGCGGCGGTACGCTGCCCGCGCAGCGCCACTTCTTCCTCGGCGGCCTGCAGACGATCCGCGGCCAGACGGCGGGGACCGGCTACGGCGAGGCATTCTGGATGGGGCGCCTCGAGGTCGGCGGCAACACCGCCGGCGTCCGACCGCTCGTCTTCGGCGATATCGGCTGGGCGGGAGCGCGCGACGCGTGGGGTGAGACGGGCCGGCCGCTGAGCGGAGTCGGGGTCGGCGCCAGCTTCCTCGACGGGATGATCCGGACGGACATTTCCCGGGGGATCCACCCGCGCTGGCAGACCAGATTCGACCTCTATCTGGAGGCGCGCTTCTAGTCAGTCGGGTCAGGACAGCGCTCGAACCGACCAATCTTGCGACACCGTAAACCAATGTGACGGAAGGGCTTGCGATTCCGACCTAGGTCATGCCTCTTACACTTGGCACGCGGCGCGATCCCCAACGCCGTCAACGACCTCCCCCAGGAATGCAGCCGACCTCCGTCACCAGCGAAGCGCACTCGCACGCCGAGATCCTGCTTTGGCAGGGCCGGTATCGCGCGATCTTCCTGCCGCTGATCGGGTTCGCGACCATCACGCTCAAGTGGTTCGGCGTGGTCTCGGGGAGTTCGTTGTTCGCGCCGCGATACGGGGGGCGGAACCTGCTGCTCGTCGTCGCGCTGATGCTCGCCTCGTACCTCCTGTTCCACCGCCTCATGGCGTTCTGGCTGCGCCGCACGGGGCGTGCGGGGATGGGGACGGTGATCGCGGCGATCGCGTCCGACATGGTCGTGCTCTTCGCCATCATTGCCCTGGTCACGCCGCCCGAGCACTACGACCGCGCGCTGATCATCTCGATCTTCACGGTCCAACTCACGCAGATCTTCTTCGGGTGGTCGGCGACGGTCGCGAATCTCGTGCTGATCGCGATCGGCTACACGACGCTCGTCGCGCTGGCGGCCGAGAATGGCGGCCGGATCTCGCCGAACGAGGAGCTCTGGACGCTGGCGCTCTACGGCATCGGCGTGCTCGTCTACGTCACGCTGCAGGGGCACGTGGCGAAGCGGATGCGCCGGCTCGAGTACATCTTCACGCGCGCGCAGGAGGGCGACTTCAGCGGGCGCTTCGAGGAGGACCCGGACCAGATGCCCGACCCGATCACGGTGATCGGGCGCGCCTACAACCGGATGCGGACGCACCTCGAGTCGATCGTGCTCACCGATCCGCTCTCGGGCTGCTTCAACCGCCGGGGCCTGAATCAGCTCGCCGAACGCGAGGTCTCGCGCGCGGTGCGCGGCAAGAAGGAGATCGCGGTCCTCGGGATCGACATTGACCACTTCAAGCGGATCAACGACGACTATGGGCACCTGACCGGCGACGAGGTGATCCGCGAGATCGGCGCGTTGCTGCGCGAGACGGCGCGCGAGACCGACGTGGTCGCGCGCATCGGCGGCGAGGAGTTCACGATCCTCGCGCCCGACACCGGCGACGAGGGCGCGGTGATCCTGGCCGAGCGCGTGCTCGAGGCGTTCCGTCGGCACAAGTTCCGCTCGCTCCCGCCGGACATGCAGATGACCGTCAGCGTGGGGCTCGCGGCCTCACCGGCGCGCGACGATGAGATCGCGCGCACGCTGCTCGCACGGGCGGACGAGGCGCTCTACATCGCGAAGCGGAACGGCCGCGACCGCTCGGTGCAGTGGCATGCGGGGCTACGCGCGTTCGACGGCACGGTGGGGCCGCGCGGTCGCCTCTCGACGCCCGGGATGCTGCGCGCGCAAGGCTGAAGCGCCAGGCTAGACGCCCGGCACCCGCAGCCGTCCCTCGCCCATCAGTACCGCGCGCCCCGCGACACGCACCGCGGTGACCGCGCCTCCGGCCTTGTCGGCGCTGACCTCGAGCCGGCTCGGCCGCCCCATCTCGATGCCCTGGTCGATCGTCCACGCGAAGGTGCCGTCCCCCTTCGACTCGCGCGCGGCGAGGTAGCCGCCGAGGCAGGCGGCCGCGGAGCCGGTGGCCGGGTCCTCGGCGATGTTGATCGCCGGCGCGAACATCCGTGCCCGCCAATGCTGCGGCCCGCCCTCCGGATCGCGCGCCACGACGAAGATCTCCTTGGCCCACCAGCTCTGCATCGTCTGCTCCCAGCGCTCGTGCCGCAACCGCGCGCGCGAGAGCGCCTTCACCGTCTTGAGCGGCACGATCAGGAACGGATGTCCGGTGGAGATCGCCTGCGGCGAGTGCGAGCCGCCGACCAGGTCGCTCGTCTCCACGGAGAGGATCTCGGCGAGCGTGTTCAGCGTCGGCGACTGCGGCCCCGTCTCGGGGAGCTTGGCGACCGAGAGTTCGGCCCACGCGAGCGTGTCGCCCTCGATGCGCACCTCCACCGGCACGATGCCGACCGGCATCTCGAACCGGAAGTGGCCCGACGACGCGCTGCCGAGCATCCGCTCGACCAGCGCCAACGCCGCCGCGGTGCCGATCGTCGGATGACCGGCGAACGGCAGCTCGCCGCCCGGCGTGAAGATCCGCACGCGCCGGGTACTGCTCGCGTCGGTCGGCGGATAGCAGAACGTCACCTCGGAGAAGTTGAACTCCCGGGTGATCGGCAGCAGGTGTGCGTCGGGGATCCCGCTGGCGTCGGGGAAGACGGCGAGCTGGTTCCCGCCGAACGGTGTGGCGGTGAAGACATCGAGCGTGAGGTAGCGGGTCACTGCTCTCCCATGAAGGGATACCGATAGTCCGTCGGGGGCACGAAGGTCTCCTTGACCGTGCGCGCACTGACCCAGCGCAGGAGATTGAGCTTGGAGCCCGCCTTGTCGTTGGTGCCGGAGGCGCGGGCGCCGCCGAAGGGCTGCTGCCCGACCACCGCGCCGGTGCACTTGTCGTTGACGTAGAAGTTGCCGGCCGCGTGCCGCAGTGCCGCATGTGCCTCGCGCACGGCCTCGCGGTCCTGCGCGAACACGGCGCCGGTCAGCGCGTAGGGCGACGTCCGGTCCACCAGCTGCAGGGTCTCGCTCCACTTCGCGTCGTCGTAGACGTACGCCGTCACCACGGGGCCGAAGATCTCCTCGCACATCAGCTTGTACGACGGATCCTCGGTCTGGATCAGCGTCGGCTCGATGAACCAGCCGTCCTTGCCATCCGCATTCCCGCCGGCGATCACCTTGGCGTTCTTGCGCGCCTCGGTGAGGTACCCGCTGATGCGGTCGAACGCCCGCTGGTCGATCACCGCGCCCATGAAGTTCCGGAAGTCGCTGACGTCGCCGACCTTGATGTCCTTGATCATCGCGACCATCCGGTCGCGCACCTCCGTCCAGAGCGATCTCGGGATGTAGACGCGGCTCGCCGCCGAGCACTTCTGTCCCTGGTACTCGTAGCCGCCGCGAATGATCGCGACCGCCAGCGCGGCGGGATCGGCCGACGGATGCCCGATGATGAAGTCCTTGCCGCCGGTCTCGCCGACGATGCGCGGATAGGAGCGGTACTTCCCCATGTTCTTGCCGATCGTGTTCCACATCGAGTTGAACACGCCGGTCGAGCCGGTGAAGTGCACGCCCGCGAGCTGCTCATGCGTGAGCGCGATCTCGGAGATCATCGCCGGGTCGCCCGGCAGGAAGTTGATCACCCCCGGCGGCAGCCCGGCCTCATGCAGCAGCTGGAGCGTGTACCAGGCCGAGAGGATCGCGGTGCCGGCCGGCTTCCAGAGCACGGTGTTGCCCATCAATGCGGGCGCGGTCGGCAGGTTGCCGCCGATCGCGGTGAAGTTGAAGGGCGTCACCGCGTAGACGAACCCCTCGAGGGGGCGGTACTCGCTCTGGTTCCAGACGCCCGGCCCGCTGACCGGCTGCTCGGCGCAGAGCTCGCGCGCGAACTGCACGTTGAAGCGGAAGAAGTCGATCATCTCGCAGGCGGCGTCGATCTCCGCCTGGTAGACCGTCTTCGACTGGCCGAGCATCGTCGCCGCGTTGATCGTGTCGCGGTGCGTCGTGGCGAGGAGGTCGGCGGCCTTGAGGAACACCGCCGCGCGCTCCTCCCAGGTCCATTCCGACCACGCCTTCCACGCCGTCTGGCCGCTCGCGATCGCGGCGCGCACGTCGTCGCCGGTCGCCTTGTGCCAGGTGGCGGTCACGTGCCGGTGCTTGTGCGGCGAGTGCGCCTCGGCGGTCTCGCCGGTGCGGATCTCCTTGCCGCCGATCACCACCGGGATGTCGGGGCGTTCGTTCTCCATCGCGTGCAGTCGCGCCTTCAGCGAGGCGCGCTCGGGGGAGCCGGGGGCATAGCTGCGGACCGGTTCGTTCACGGTCGGCGGCAGCTGGCGGACGCCGTTGGGGGAATACGTGGGCATCGTCTGGGAAGGGCTGTGTGTGGGAACCCTTCAAATCTAATCCTCCCGCTGGCGATACTTCAGCCATGGGATATCCGGCCGGCCTCCTCTCCGTCGCGCTCGCGGTCGCGCTCATGGGCTCGACCCTGCTCGGCGGGTGCGTGCCGCGACCGGTCGCATGGGACGAGGAGGTGCAGCGCGCCGAGGGGACGATCGCGGACACGCTGCGGCTCGCGTGGGGGGAGGGCGCCGAGCGGCCGACGCTCGCGGCGGCGTGGCGCCCCGCGGCCTGGCCCGCCGAACCGGGGCTCTGCACCTCGAGCGCGCGCGCGGTGCCGGCGCTCGGCGGCGAGGCCTTCGCGAGCTGGTTCACGGTGCGGCCCGACTCGAGCGTGCTGCTGCGCGTGGCGCGCTCCGACGACGGCGGCGTGACCTGGAACGCGGCGGTGACCGCCGACTCGACCGACGAGGGACGCGCCGGATGCGGACGTCCGGCGCCGTTCCTGGCCGCCGATTCCGTGAACGGCTATGTGCACGTGGTGTATCACCTCGTCGCACGGGAAGGCGCTGGCCTCTTCTTCACGCACACCATGGAACGCGGCGCGCTCTTCCACGAACCGGTGCCGATCGTCTACGGGGACCGGCCGTCGGCGGCGTCAGTCGCGTCGCGCGGCGACACCGTCGTCGTGGCGTACGAGGATCCCAACAGCCGGCTGCCGCGCCTCGGACTCGCGATCTCCCGGACGCAGGGGCACATTTTCGAGCATCGGATCGCGGCGTCCGACGAGACAGGGGAGGCCGGCACGCCGCGAGTCGCCCTGCGCGGGACGCGGGTCGCGGTCGGGTGGACCGCGTCGCAGCGGGGCGGCGGCGTGCCCCGCACGTCGATCCGCCTCGGCACCCTGATCCCTTGAGGCACGCCTGATGCATCTCCTCCTGGCCGATGACGATCCGCTGATGCGCGAGCTGCTCGAGGCCGTACTCGCGGCGCACGGGCACACCGTGGCGGCCCACCCCGACGGCGAGGCCGTCTGGCGCGCCTTCGAGGCGGAGGCGCCTCCGATGGTGATCCTCGACTGGCAGATGCCCCGGCTCGATGGCCTCGAGGTGTGCCGTCGCATCCGCGCGCACGCCGAGGGCGCCGACACCTACCTGCTCGTGATCACCGCGCGCGGCGGCATGGACGACCTCGAGAGTGTCCTCGACGCCGGTGCCGACGACTACCTGCCGAAGCCGGTGACGCCGCAGGACGTCGCGGCGCGCCTCCGGATCGCCGAGAAGCGGATGGAGACCGCCCGCGGACGGCGCCGGGCCGAGCACGAGCTCCAGAAGTCCAAGTACCTCGCTGGCATCGGCGAGGTCTCGCTCGCGCTCCAGCACGAGATCAACAACCCGCTTGCGGCGCTGCTGACCAACACCTCGCTGATCACGAGCGGGATGTTGCACGATCACGAGATGAAGGAAAGCCTCGAGACGATCGACGTGCAGGCGCGCCGGATCGCCGAGGTGGTCAAGCGGCTGAGCGCGCTCGAGGCGCCGCGCTCGGTCGAGTACATCAAGGGGCAGCGGATGGTCGATCTCGGGACCACGCCGAGCGCGCCCGAGCGGTGAGCGGCGCCGCGCTGCCGTCGGAGACACCGCCGCCGCTCACGCGCATACTCGGCGTGCATCCCGCGGACGATGGCGGCCTGCCGATGGCGGTGCGCCGTGCCGCCGCCGCGGGCGCCCGCGCGCTCCAGGTCTTCACGGCGCCGCCGACTTATTACAACGAGAAGGTCGGACTCAAGGCCGACAAGGCCGCGAAGGTGCACGAGGCGCTCGCGGCGGCCGGCATCGAGCGGCGCCACCTGATGGTCCATGCGGCCTACGTCCTCAACACGGCGTCGCCGGAGGAGCCCAAGGCGCTGCGCGCCCGCGGAGGGCTCGCCAAGGAACTCGAGCGCACCACTGCGCTCGGTGCCGGGGGGTTCTGCTTCCACCCCGGCTCGGCGGGGGACGGCGACCCCGAGGCCGCGGCCGTGCGCGTGGGGCTCACGATCCGCCACGCGCTCGAGACGGTGCCCGAGACCGGGTCCGGCACGCGCGTGCTGATCGAGAACACCGCCGGCGCGGGGCGCACGATGGGGCGCAGCGCCGAGGAGATCGGGCTGATGCTCGCGCAGGTGCCGTCGGCGTTGCGTCACCGCACCGGCTACGGGCTCGATACCTGCCACCTCTTCGCCGCGGGGCACGACATCCGCTCCTCGGTCGGGTCGCAGTACGCCGTGCTCGACCACTTCGAGCGGACCATCGGCGAGCGGCCGTCGTTCTTCCACCTGAACGACAGCCAGCACCCCTTCGGCTCGAACAAGGACCGCCACGCCTTGATCGGCGCGGGCGCGATCGGCGCGGAACCCTTCCGCTGGCTCCTCCGCGACCCGATCTCCGAGGGGATCCCGCTCATTCTGGAGACGCCGTCAGAGCGGGAATCGGTCGTCGAGGACGACCCGTCGGCGGACCCCGCGGACGCGCGGATGATCGCGCTGCTGAGCGGATTCCTCGCCGGTTGACGGGTCGTCCCAGAGGGAGATCGGTGCACGCGATGCGGCCGGAGGAGGCCGCGTCAGAGGGGAAATCGGTCGTCCCCCGAGTGACGCGCCTATTGCGTACGGGAGCGAGAGCCTTACTTTCGAGACAGATCGCGCACGTGCTCGACCGGGCGTAGCACCGCGATCATCACTTCCTTTCGAGGAGAAAGTTCGAATGGCTGCCAAGAAGAAGAAGACCGCGAAGAAGGCCGCGAAGAAGGTCGCGAAGAAGCCGGCGAAGAAGGCGGCGAAGCGCAAGCCGAACGCGGCGTTCATGAAGCCGGTGACGCCGAACGAGAAGCTCGCCGCCGTCGTCGGCGCCGCGCCGCTCCCGCGTACCGAGCTCACGAAGAAGCTCTGGATCTACATCAAGAAGTACAACCTGCAGGACAAGAAGAACCGCCGCATGATCAACGCGGACGACAAGCTCAAGGTCGTCTTCGGTGGCAAGGCGCAGGTCTCGATGTTCGACATGACCAAGCTGGTCTCGAAGAACCTGAAGTAAGGTTCCGGGTACGACGCAGGGTCTGCACCGGGGGGGGGGGGCGCGCGGCGCGCCCCCCACCGATTAGGGGGGGGGGGGGGGGCGCGGGCGACAAAACCCCCCCCCCCCCCCCCCCCCAACACACACAAC
>JANNLH010000050.1:0-4901 GCA_031396725.1 Gemmatimonadaceae bacterium
CGGCCGTCCGCTCTCCCCCATCACCATCGCATTGAAGTAGGTGGCGTAGGCCGGGCACTCGACCCCCGGCTCGAGCGAGCTCGCGATCCCGCCGAACACCGAGGGATAGGTGCCGAGGTCGAAGAAGCCCTGCGCATTCCAAGGATCCGTCGCGTCCATATAGGGCACGAAGAGCTCCGAGAGCGAACCCTGGTACATCACCGACCGGTCGCGCCCGCCATCGGTGTACGAGACGAGCGAGAGCACGACTCCTCGACGCGGGTCCACCCGGAAGTGGAACTTCCAGTTCTGCCAGCTCACCTGCTGTCCCTTGAGCTCGTACGACGGCCCGCCGGGCTGCACCATCTGCACCGGACTCCGGATGTCGCGGGTCGGTCCGATCGCCTCGGCGTCGTACGCGCCATAGGCCTGGCCATTGGGCACCACCGCGCTGTCGATCACGCGCACGACCTTTCCGTCGGTCATGTCGGTGACGATGATGAGCCCTTCGATCTCCGAGCCGTAGCCCGTGACGACGCCGTGGTCGTTGGCACAGGCCACGCGCAGGAGCCGGCGATCCCGCTCCTCCGCGAGGTCGAGATAGCCGTGATTCGCCGAGCAGCTGACGTGCGTGAAGTCCGTGATGCCGCGCCGTCGGATGGCCGCGCGCACCCGCGCGTCCTTGAGGACCACGCCGTCGATGTCCCCGAACTCGCCGTTGCTCGCCATGAACTGGCGCGCCGGCACCTCCGTCCAGGAGAGCACGCGCTTGCTCGTCAAGTCGACGATCGCCTCATAGCCCTTCTTGCCTTGCGTGAGGTGGGCCAGCGCCTCGCGCCGAAACGCCTGCCCGGCGCGCCATGCGAGCACCTCGGACTTGGGCGGCTCGTTCAAGCCGATGAAGAGGTACTTCGCGGTGCTGTCCACGCGCCCCGACGCGCCGAGCGCGTCGTAGATCGTCCAGTGCTCGCGGCCGGAGAGGCCGTCGAGGGGATGCACCGGTGCCTGCGCGTCGAGCGCGCCGGCGGTGAGGAGGGCGGCGGCGAGAAGCCGGAACTTGAGGCGCATTGGGGGCCGGGTGAGGGTAGCCAGCCCGGAGAAGATGCCCCTACTCGCTCCGCATCGCCACCGCCGGGTCCACCAACGTCGCCCGCCGCGCCGGGATCAGGCACGCCATCGTCCCTGTCACCGCGAGCGTGAGCGCCACTCCGCCGAACACCATCGCGTCCAAGGGCTGCACGTCGAACAGCACTACGCTCATCACGCGTGAGATGCCCGCCGCCAGCGCGAGCCCGATGCCGAGCCCGAGTCCGAGCTGCCAGGCGCCCTGCTTGAACATCAGCCGCACCACGCTGCTCGCGCTGGCGCCGAGCGCCATCCGGACGCCCATCTCGCGGGAGCGGCGGCTCACGGCGAACGACATCACCGCGTAGAGCCCGATGCTGGCGAGGAAGAGCGCGACGAAGCCGAAGATCATGAACATCGTGCCGAAGACCCTGATGAACCAGAGCGGCCCCGCGATGGCCTCGGTCATCGTCATCGGCCAGTAGATCGGCAGGTCGGGGTTGAGCGAGGCGACCGCCTCGCGGACGGGCTTCGCCAGGTCCATCGGCGGGAGCGTCGTGCGCGCCGCGATGTACGCGAAGGGCGCGTGCTGCTGCGCGAAGGGCTGGAACACGACCGACGGGCGCGGATCGTCGGTGTCGCCGCCAAACACGTCCGGCACCACCCCGATGATCTCGAGCCAGGGCAGCGTGCTCTCGGCGCCACCCAGACGGATGCGGCGGCCGAGCGCCTCCTTGCCGTCGAGGTGCTGGCGGACGAAGCGCTCGGTGACGATCGCGACCGGGAGCGTGCCGAGCCGGTCCCCATCGTTGAAGAGGCGGCCCGAGCGCAGCGGGATCTGCAGCGTCGCGAAGAAGTTCGCGCTGACCGAGCTCGTGCGCGTGTTCGGATAGTCGAGATCGCGTGCGTACGTCGTGCCGTCGAGCGCGAAGCGGTTGCCGTTGAAGCCCTGCTGCGCGCCCGGGAGCCCCTGGCTCACCGAGGCCGAGGTCACCCCGGGGATCGCGGCCACCCGCTCCTCGATCGCCGTGAAGAACTGCCGCTGGGCCGCGGTGTCGGTGTAGGCAGCCGGGAACCCGACGCGCGCCGTGAAGACGTTCGCCGCATTGAATCCCATATCCATCGTGCGCGTGTTGGCGACGCTCTTGATCATCAGGCCGGCCGCCACCAGCAAGCCGCAGGAGAGCGCGATCTCGAACACCACCAGCGCCTTGCTCAGCCGTCCGAGCTTCAAGCTCGACGCCCCGCGCGACTCGTCCTTGAGCACCTCGGCGATATCCGGGCGCGACGCCTGCACCGCCGGGATCAGCCCGGAGAAGAGCGTCGAGAGCACCGCCACGCCGATCGCGAAGAGGAGCACCGGCGGGTGCAGCGCGATGTCGATGAAGAAGGGCGGCTGCGTGTCGACGATCGCGCGATTGAACGCCTCGATCGCGAAGTAGGCGAGGACGATGCCGAGCCCCGTGCCGATGATCGAGAGCACGAGCGATTCGGAGAGGAAGATGCGGATGATCTGGCCGCGCGACGCGCCGAGCGCGGTGCGCACGCCGACCTCCTTGGTGCGGTGCGCCGCGCGGTCGAGCAGGAGGTTCGCGACGTTGGAGCAGGCGATGAGCAGCACGAAGAACACCGCGCCGAGCATCGTGTAGAGGAGTTGCTTGGGCTCGTCCCCCAGGAAGCGCTCCACGAAGGGCATCGCGAAGGCGTTGTAGCCCTTGTTGGCCGCCGGGTACTCCGCCTCGAGCCGCTTGGAGATCGTGGAGAGCTCGGCGTTCGCCTGGTCCATCGTAACGCCGGGCTTGAGCTTGCCGATCACGGAGAGGAACTGCCCCTGCCCGCGCTCGCCGAGGAGCGGGTCGACCTGCCAGGGGAGCCAGAGCTGGTCGTCGCCGGGGAAGCGGAAGCCTTCGGGCATCACGCCGACGACCTCGAAGGGCTGGCCATTCACGCGGAGCGTGGTGCCGAGCACGGAGGCCTCGCCACCCAGGTACGACTTCCACATCGAGTAGCTGACCACGGCGACCTTCGCGCCACCGGGGGTGTCCTCTCCTTCGCGGAAGTCGCGGCCGAGGATCGGCTGGACGCCCGTCATCCGGAAGGCGTTCGCCGTGACCCAGGAGCCGTCGAAGCGCTCGGCGCGTTCGCGGCCGCTGACGTTCATCGTGCCGGAGGTGTAGCCGCCGAACTCGGAGAAGGAGGTCTGCTGCGCGCGGAAGTCGGCGAAGTCCTGGACGGGGAGGTCCTGCTGCTAGATCTCGCGCTCGGGGTTCGCGCGCACCATCACGACGATCCGGTCGCCGTCCTCATAGGGAAGCCCCTTCATCAGGGCGCCGTAGACGATGCTGTACATCATCGTCGTAAGGCCGATGCCGAGCGTCAGCGCGATGATGGAGACGAGCGCGGCCCCCGGGGTCTTGAGCAGGGTGCGGACGCCGAGCTTGAGGTCGCGGAGCGGTGCGGACACGTGGGACCTGCCGGGATCGGGGAGTGCGGGGATCTGGCCTGATCTGGCCTACGGACCTCCTGATCCCCGCGTTTCAGCCCCCCTGATTCAACGCGCCCCGTGGTACTTCCGCGGCGGGGCCGGCACCGGGACCGGCCGGGCGGGATAGCGCCCCGACTCCACGTCGAGCCACCGCGTCGTGAGGGCCGTGTTGAAGTCGACGAGCGTCTGCGCGCCGTCGGGCCGCGCGGCGATCATCTCCGTCAGCACCGCCGGATAGGAGCGCGAGGCGACATTCGTGAGCGCGACCAAGCCGTCGTACGCGGCCTGGTAGTCCTTGGCCTCGAAGGTGACGCGGTCGTCGGCGAGGTTGATGCCCGGCACGTTGCGCAGCAGCGAGAGACTCGCCGGCGGCACCACGCGCAGCGCGGCCTGCACCGGCTCGCGCAGCTTCATCGCCTTGTGTCCGCCGCCGTTCGCCGAGCGGAGCCGCTCCACCGCGCGCTTAGCACCAGAGCGCAGGTCGGCCCGCGCCTCGGCCAGCGGCCGCAGCACCGCCGTGGACGCCGAGGTCGCGGTCTTCACCGTGACGAACTCGATCCAGGGCATCGTCGGTGCGAGGTCGGCGCGCAGCTTGTCGTCGCCACTCACCAGGATCACCGGCACGCCCGCGCGTGCCCAGGAGAAGGCGACCAGCTCCGACTCCGTGATCGAGAGCCCATTGACGATGAAGTCCATCCCGAGCGTGAAGGTGTGCGAGGCGAAGCCGCCGCTCCCGGTCTTGGCGTGCATCCCGACGAGCACCACGGCGTCGTAGACGTCGGGCCGGACGAGGTCGACGTACTGCCGGAAGGGCGCGTCGCGCAGCACCTGCGTGGCGCGCCGATCGAGCAAGTCGCGGCGGATGTCGGGTTCCTGGTTCCCACTCCCGTGCCCGTCGACGACCTCAACCTTGGTGGCACCACCGTCGAAGAGCCCCGAGATCACGGCGTTGACATCCCCGACCAGCAACTCCTGCCCCTTCCGATACTGCTCGGGATAGTCGAAGTCGAAGGTCCGCCAATCGTCCTGACCGGCGAGCCCTTCCATGTCGTGAAGAACGAGGACGCGGAGCTGGCCCGCGGCGGGGAGACGGGGCGCCTCCGTGGTGAAGGGCGCCGCGGGCTGCGGGCCCGAGGGGGCCACCAGGAGGGCCGCGAGCATGAGGACCATCAGGGGAAGGCGCATCCCTCGAATCTCCACCGACCAACCCTTTTCGTCCAGCAGGCGTCTCACTTTCATACTTCACCCTCCCCCCTTCCCTTCGCTCTTTACCCTCGATCCTCGGTCCTCAGCCTCCGCCCATGACCGACCTCCGCACCGCCTTCCGCGCCCTCCGCGCGACCCCGCTCGTCTCGGCCGTCGCCATCCTCTC
>JANNLH010000159.1:0-33636 GCA_031396725.1 Gemmatimonadaceae bacterium
CGGGGTGGCGTGCAAGGACACCAGCGCACCCCCCGGACCGCCCTACCTGGCCATCGTGGCCGATCTTTCGACCCTTCCGGGCGTGGTCGCGCCCACCGCGATCACCTACCGCGTGCGTGAGCTCTCGGGCACACTCGCGATCGACCGTCGCCTCCGCGTGACACCGAACGACACCATCATCCTCCCGGTCCCACCCGCGACCTACGTGGTGGATCTCGAGGGGCTTCCCTCGAGCTGCCAGGTGCGCGACGGCGGCCAGCGGGCGATCGTGCTCTCCGAGGCGGACAACACCGGACTCATTCGCTACTCCATCCAGTGCCGTGGCCTGCTGAACGTCGAGTTCGCGACCGACGGCTATGATGTCGATCCCGAGTTCATCTGGCGGATCCGCCCGGCCGCTGGCGTTGGCGGCAGCGCCGGCGCAGAGCGCACCGGCATCGCCGGCTCGAACGACACGCTCGTCGTCGACGATCTCCCCGCCGGCGACTACACCGTGCAGCTCGCCGGCGTCTCGCCCAACTGCGTGATCACGAGCGACGGCGGCGCGCGACAGCGCGTGGCCGTCGACTCCACCGGCGGGACGACGATCGCGTTCCGGGTGCGCTGCGCGCGCGAGTCCGCGCGCCCGCGCATCCTCTCGCTCGCGGGCGGGTACGTGCTCGGCTCGGGCGCCTTCACCTTCCGTGCCGTCGATCCCGACGGCGACATCGACGGATACGTCTGGGACCTGACCGATTGCGAAGGCAACAGCGTGCTCCCCGACAAGCGCGAGCGCACGCGACGCGGGATCCGGGCGGGTCGCGCCGCCGGCACCGACACGCTGGTCGCCGTCGGCGCCTTCGAGATCGGACTTCCCGACGCGGAGCTGGTCGGACGTTGCACGGAGCTGCGCGTCTTCGACTTCGCGGCGAACTCCAGTGCGATCGTCACGCACCGGATCGGAAGCGCGACGGGGCGCGTGCCGGTGATCGCCGGGCTCGACGCGCGTCTCGTCGGCACCCAGTTCGTGCAGACGACCCTGTCGGGGAGTGATGCGGACGGCGACCTCGTTGGATTCTTCGTCGCGGTGCGCTTGAGGGACGGCACCCTCGGGACGCCGGACGGCGTGCCGGACCTCGGGATCATGGATCCCGCCGGCTATCTGGGCACGGCCGTCCCGAACATCCCGACGAATGCGCGCCTCCGGTGGGATGACATCTATGCGGTCATCCTCTGGTTCCTCGACGCGAGCGGCAACGTCGTGCGCGTCGAGGACACGAACATCCTGCCCTGAGCCATCGATGATCCGCCTCGCCCAACACACCATCGTGCGCCTGACCGTCCTCGTCGTTGGCGGCGCCCTCGCCTGCTCGGGGGATGGTCCCGTGACACCCCCTCCCGCCATCGCCAGCTGCGACGGCGTCCAGACGGCGGTGCTGACGCTCGCACCGCTCGAGGCGACGGTCGTGGACCAGACGGCGCAGGTGGCGTGCGTGGTGCTCGCGGGGAACGCCGACTACCTCGTGGTGCCGCAGTTGACGGGCGCGTCGCTCCCGTATGGCGGCTATGGCTTCCGCATCGGCGATCCCGACGCCGTGCCGCCGGTGGCGCTGCGGGACGAGGTCGCGCTCACCGATCCCACCGCCGGGACAGAGTCCGCGCAGCGGTCGCTGGATTCGCGCCTCCGCCGCGATGAACAGCAGCTCGCCCGCGGCCGCGGTGCTCGAGCGCGCGCGATGGCGTCAGCGATGGCGTCGGCACTCCCGGATCCAGGGTCGGTCCGAGAGTTCAGCGTGCTGTCGAGCCTCGACGCGACTCCCGCGTACGCGCGCGTCGGCGCCGCGCTGCGCGTCGTCGGCACTCGCGTCCTGCTCTACGTCGACACGCTGGCCGCGGACGCGTTCAGCGAGGCCGAGCTGGCGGCCGCCGGCGCGCTCTACGATGGCGCGCTCGCGCCGGCGGTGTTCGACGCGTTCGGCGGCGGGTCGGACATCGACGCCAATGGCCGGGTGATCTTCCTGCTCACGCCCACCGTGAACGCGCTCGTGACCGCGGCGCAGTGCCCGGTCAGTGGGTTCGTGCGCGGCTTCTTCTACGGGCACGATCTCGCGAGCGATGCGACGACCTCGAATCGCGGCGAGGTCTTCTACGGATTCGTGCCCGACCCAACGGGGCGCTGGAGCTGTGCCCATGCCAAGGCGGAGGTCACGGCGAACCTCCCCCCGACCTTCATGCACGAGCTGCAACACATGATCTCCTACGGCGAACACGTCATCGAGCGGGGCGGCGCGCCGGAGGAGGTATGGCTGAACGAAGGCCTGAGCCACGTGGCAGAGGAGCTCGGCTCGCTCCACTACGAAGCGCGATACCCCGCACCGACCGGTCGCACGAACCCCGCGCAGATCCTCCCCGATAGCTCGAGCCCGTTCCTCACGCCGAACCTGCTCTACTCGAACCGCTTCCTGGTCTCGAGCGCCTTCTATTCCCTCACGAGCTGTGCTCCGGGGAGCTTCTGTTCGCTCGCCGAGCGCGGGGCGACCTGGCTCTGGCTCCGCTGGATCGCCGACCAAGGGAGCGCGGGACTCTGGCGGCGGCTCGTCGAGACGGCACGGACGGGGCGGAACAATCTCGAGGCCGCGACGGGGGAGTCGACCGCCGCGCTGCTCGGTGATTTCGCGCTCGCCGTCTCCGCCGACAGCATCGTCGGCGTTCCGCGCAGCGCCGTACCGGCGCGGTATCGGTTCACGACCCGCAACCTGCGTCAGCTCTATCGCGCCCTGTTCGAGGCATACGGCCTTCCGGGCGGAGTCGGTCGCCCCTTCCCGATCGAGCCGCTGACGCTGCCCGCCGGGGGTGCCGTGACCGGGACGATGCGACCTGGCACCTTCGCGACGTACCGCTTGTCGGTCGGCGCGACCACCCCCGTGGTGCGGCTCCGCTTCGCGGTCCCGGACGGGTCCCCCTTCCCCGCGAGCGCCGGCGCCCAGCTCTCGGTCATGCGACTGCCGCGCTGACGGTCTTCGGGAACGGGAGGCGGAGGCGGCGAGGAGATGCCATCTTCCTGCGATGACGCCTTCTCGCCGGGACTTCGACCGCCGCACCTTCGTCGGCACGCTCGCCGGTGCCGTCGCGGCACTCGCCCTCCCGTCGGCGCTCGCCTCCTGCAGCCGACCGCTCCGCGCCGCGCGGCCGAATGTTGTGCTCATCATGTGCGACGACCTTGGCTACGGCGACGTCGGCTTCACCGGCGCGACCGCGTACGCCACGCCGCACATCGACCGCATCGCGCGCGAGGGGGTGATCCTCCGCCAATCGTACTCGGCGGCACCCGTCTGCTCGCCGACCCGCGTCGCCCTGATGACCGGACGTTATCCGGCGCGCGAGGCGCTGGGGCTGCTCGAACCGCTCACGACGCATGCGACGGGGCTCCCGGCGGAGCCCGCGACGCTGCCCCGGCTGCTCAAGGACGCCGGCTACGACACCGCACTCGTCGGCAAATGGCATCTCGGCGTCGCTCCCGAGTACCACCCGCTTCGGCACGGGTTCGACGAGTTCTACGGATTCCTCGGCGCCGCGGTCGATTACGCCAGCAAACGCGACACCGAGTACAAGCGGGTCCTCTTCCACGACGGCGAGACGCCGGTGGAACCGGAGGGCTACCTCACCGACCTCCTGACGGCGCGCGCCGAACGCATCATCGGCGTGGAGCGCGGCCGTCCGCTCTTCCTGAGCCTGCAGTACAATGCGCCCCACTGGCCCTGGCAGGCGCCCGGTGATGCCGCGTACCCGGATTCGATCTCGTCGAAGGACGGCGGATCACCCGCGACCTTCGCCGCGATGATGAAGAGCCTCGACGACGGCGTCGGCCGCGTGCTCGCCGCGCTCGAGGCCCGCGAGATCGCGCGCGAGACGCTGGTCATCTTCACCAGCGACAACGGCGGCGAGCGCTTCTCGCACATGGGACCGTTCAGCCACGCCAAGATGACGGTCGGCGAGGGCGGAATCCGCGTCGCGACGGCGGTGCGATGGCCACAGGTGATCCCCGCGAGCTCGACCAGCGACCAGGTGGCGATCACGATGGACTGGACCGCGACGCTGCTCACGCTCGCCGGCGCCACACCGCCGCGCCCGCTCGATGGGATCGACCTCGTGCCCGCGCTCTTCGGCGGCGCCACGCGGCCGCGCGAGCTCTGCTGGCGCGTCACCCAGCGGCGACAGCAGAAGGCGATCCGGAGCGGCGACCGCAAATTTGTCGTGGACGAAGCGGGCGAGCACCTCTACGACCTCGCGCGCGACCCCGGGGAGAAGGACGACCTGCTGGCCCGCACACCTAGCGACGCGGCGCCGTTCCGCGGCGCGCTCGCCGACGCGCTTGCGGCGTGGGAGCGCGAGATGCTGCCGCCGGTGCCGCTCGAGGACCGCTATCGCTGAGCGGCGACGAATCGCGCCACGACGCGCGGTCCGCGGGAGAGCACCAGCGTTGCGCCGTCGAGTCGGAGCCAGCCGCCCTCGCCGAGCGCGCGCGTGAAGCGCTCGGCGCGCGCCATCACCAGCGAGTCGGCGCACATCATCCGCGTGACCGCCAGCGGTCCGAGAACGACGAGATCGACACCGCGCAGGACTCCGCGACCGGAGTAGCGATTGCAGCCGTCGCGCCCCGCGATCTGCGACTCCGAGAGTGCGAACTGCAGCGTGGATCGTCGGGCCTCGCCCGGCGTGGCCGGGTCGAGGGGCTCACCTCCAAGTTCCGTGAGCTGCCACTCCACGCCATCGACGGCGCGCCGGAGTTCGAGCGCGGCGCAGGCGCCCTCCGCCTCGACGCGCTCCACGCCCTCGACGAACACCGCGGTCGCACGACCGTCGCCCTCGCCCACCGGCGCGTCGGCAAGGCGTGCGCGGATCCGCACGACCGCGGGCGAGCCGCCGGCCGCGCCCGAGGCACCGTACCGCGTCTCGAGCTCCCGATACGCGCCGGTCATGGCGACCGGATACTGGCGACCGCTCGCGCACTCGGTCAGGATCGCCGCATCGGCGTAGTAGACGAAGGCGCCGTGCATCGCCGCCGCATCGAGCACCGAGTCCACGGAGCCCACTGCGTGCCAGGTCGAGGCGCCGTCGGCCCTCGCGGCGTCGGCAACATCGAGCGCGCGCCAGGTCGCGGTATCCTCGAGCGCGAAGCGCTGCGGAGCGCCGGCACCGAACAGCGTGATCCGCGCCTCGCGATCGGCGAGGGTCCAGCGACCGTGGTCGACCACGGTGTCGGCGCCCCGGCCCGAGGAGGTGACGTCGCGCCGGCGGACCGTCCCGTCCGGGAAGAGCGTGATCGTCGAGCCGAGCGGTCCGGACCAACTAGAGGGCGCGGTGAGGGCTCCGAGGGCCCGCATCGCCGGAAGCGAGTCCGCGACGGCCCGCTCGCTCCCCGGCGCGCCAGCGGCCGCTGAATCCCCGTTGGAGGCGCCGTCACCCCCACCGGCTGGAGAGCAGGCGGTGGTGAGGATCAGGGCCGGGACGATCGGGGAGAGGCGCACGTCGGTCGCTCCACTTTGGGGACCCGTCCAGAACGCCGCAACACGTGGACAGGTTCCGAAATGGAACGACCTAGGCAAGCGTCCACATCCGGGTCGCGTCCACTGGCCGCCGCGGACGCGCAGGAGCTGCTCCGTGCGCGCTCCGCGGTGCGGACGTCCTACGGGTCGAGCTTGAACGTGATCGGGAACTCGACCAACTGACGTACCGGCCGGTCGCCGACGCGGGCCGGCTTGAAGCGCATCCGCGGGAGCGTCGCACGCACCGCCGCCGCGAACGCCGGGTGCGAGCTCTCGAGCACCTCGATCCCCTCGGGCTCGACGCGTCCGTCGGCGCCGACCACGAAGCGCAGCCGCGCGAAGCCCTCGACGCGCCAGCTCCGCAGCGCGTCGGGATACCGCGGCAGCGCCGACCGCGGCAGCAGCGCCGCCGGCTCGTCCACCTGCTCATCCGAGTGGATGCCGCCGGCTGCGGGGCCCGCGGCCGGCGAGGCGCCGGTGATCGGCGCCTCGCCCGTGCCGCCGGGGATACCGCCGGGCACGGGCTCGGTCCAGGGGGCAGCCGACGGTGCGGGGATCGCGGTCGGGATCGCCGTCGGAGCGGGCAGGCTCGGCGGCGCGATGGCCACCGGCGAGGGGACCGGCACTGGACGCGCGGCTGTCGCCGGAGCGGCACTCGCGCGGGGCGACTCGGGCGGCGCCGGGTTGGGGAGCGCCGGGAGCAGGATGACGCGTGACGGGGGCGTGACCCCGAGCGCGTCGCGCCCGGTCTCGGTGGCGAGCACCGCGGCGACGATCACGGAGCCGTGCAAGAGGGCGCTGAAGGCGAGGCCGGCGGCATCCTTGCGCGGTGTCGGGCGTGAGGCGATCAGGCGAGAGAACACGTGTCGCTCCTCGGGTCGGGGTCTACCGTACCCTACCCCCCGCGGATTGCCCATCCCTGTCGGCCGCATTAGCGCTCGATGAACCCTCGGTGAACATTAGGTGCGGACCCTTGGTAGAGGATCGCGTGCCGATGCCCGTCGAACCCGGAACTGCGAGCGAGTCAGAGGGCGGCCTGCGCTTCGCGCGCCGCCGCACGCCGGAGGAGCGCGCCGAGGAGCTGCTCGCCCTCGAGCGCGAAGCCGAGCGGGAGGAGCGCGCGGCGACCGCCCGCACGCTCATCAGCTGCTTCGCCTGGGTGCTGATCGGCCTCGCGCTGATGAGTTATGCGGTGCACACGACCGACCTGCGGGTGGGCGGGATGGCCTATTGGGCGGGGCTGCTGCTGGGTAACGGCGGCGTGCTGCTCACGCTGATCGGTGCGTTCCTGCGCTCGATGCGGGACTGAGGCGCGCGGATCACCAACGCGGTCCCAGCGCGTCCCGGAATGCCGCGCCGTCGCGATAGCGCTCGGCCGGCTCCTTCGCCATCCCGCGCTCCAGCACGCGCGCGATCGCCTCCGGCACCTCCGGACGGATCGTGTGCACCAGCGGGGCGATCTCCGTGAAATGCGCGACCATCAGCCGCGCGCCCTTGAACTCGGCGAAGGGCGGGCGGCCGGCGAGCATCTCGTAGCCGAGCGTGGCGAGCGAGTAGATGTCGGCGCGCGCGTCGGCGGGCTCGTCGCCGATGAACTGCTCCGGCGCCATGTAGCCCGGCGTCCCGACCGCGTAACCCTGCTCGGTGAGGCGGCCCGCGCTCAGGGCGAGGCTGCGGCGCAGTTCGCCCATCGACACCCCCGCGCTCGTGCGCATCCCTTCGAGCCGCGCGTGCGCGACGCCGAAGTCGGCGAGCAACGCATGCCCCGACTGGAAGAGCACGTTGGCCGGCTTGAGGTCGCGATGCACGACGCGCGCCGCGTGCGCGTGGGCGAGCGCGTCGGCGATCTCGTGCAGCGTGCGCAGCGCCTCGGTCAGCGGCAGCGCCCCGTGCGTCAGCCGCTCCGCGAGCGACTCGCCGGGGATGTGCGGCATCACGTACCAGAGCAGGTCGTCGGCATGTCCGGTCGCGAGGAGCGGCACGATGTGCGGATGCTGCAGGGCGACCAGCACGGCGATCTCGCGACGGAAGCGCTCGGCGGCGACCGGCCCGGCGAGCTCCGGCGGCAGCAGCTTGATCACCACCTGCCTTCGCAGGGCGCGATCGGTCGCGAGGAAGAGCCGGCTCTGTCCCCCCGCCGCCAGCTCGCGTTCGATCTCGAACGTGTCGCCGAGGGCGCGCTGCAGGCGGGGAATGAGGTCGTCAGCCATGATCGACAGGGAACGTACTGCTATTCCCGCTCCTTTGCCGCCCGCGGCCCGGCCAGCCACGCGCGCACCTCCGCCGCGTGCCCTTCGTGCGCGACGTCGCGCCACTCGTGCTCGATCCGCCCCTCCGGTCCGATCACGAAGGTGGACCGCACGACGCCCATGTAGCGCCGACCCCAAAATAGCTTTTCGTGCCAGACGCCGTACGCCTCGCAGGTCTCGCTGGTCGGGTCTGAGAGCAGCGTGAAGGGCAGCGCGTGCTGCGCGCGGAACCGCGCATGCCGGCGCACCGTGTCGGGCGAGATGCCGAGCAGGGTCACTCCGGCGCGGCGGAAGCGTGGAAAGAGGTCACGGAACTCGCACGCCTCGATCGTGCATCCCTTGGTGTCGTCCTTCTGGTAGAAGAAGAGCACGACGCGCCGGCCGCGCAGGTCCTCGAGCGCGAGCCACTCGCCGGTGTCCGTCTGCAGGCGGAACGCGGGCGCTCGCCGGCCCGCCCTCGGACTCAGAGTCCGCCCCGCATCGGCGCGCTCTCGACGAAGTACCGGAACGCCTCGGCCGAGGTCTTGGCGGGGACGTAGCCGAACTCCTGCTTGAGCCGCTGGTTGTCGAGCACGGGACGGTGGCGGAGGAAGTCGACCTGCTCCGGCCCGTAGCGGCTCACGCCGAGGAAGCGGCCGGCGGCGAGCGCGCTGGTGATGACCGAGGGCCGCAGCACGCGCAGCGGCTTGCCGAGCGCGGCGGCGATCTCGGGGATCGTCAGCACGCCGTCCCCGGCGAGGTTGAAGACGCCGGCGCGGTCCTCCCGCAGTCCGTACTCGATTGCGCCCACGACGTCCTCGTCCCAGGCGAACACGAAGGGCGAGTCGCTGCCCCGCACCTGCAGGATCCGCGGTTTGGTGAAGAGCGCGGTGATCTGGTTCCGCGTCGTCGCGCCGAGCACGGTGCCGATGCGCAGCACGAGCTGGCGCAGCGCGGGATGCGAGGTACGGTACGACGCGAGCATCTCCTCGACGAGCCGCTTGTGCCAGGCGTACGCGAACTCGCGCGTCGCCCGCAGCGGGTGGTCCTCGGTCAGGCGCTCCGGGTTGTCGGCGTGATAGCCGTAGGCCGCGCCCGAGCTCGAGACGGTGAGGTGCCCGACGCGGGCGCGCACGCAGCAGTCGATGACGTTGCGCGTGCCATTCACGTCGATGTCGTAGTCCCGCTCGCGGTCGCCCGAGCTCTCGAGCACCGACGCGAGATGCACCACATGCGTGATGCGCCGCGAGCGCAGCAGCTCGAGCAGCCCGCGGTCGCGCACGTCGAGCGGGATCACCTCGAACCCGAGGTCGGTGCGCGGGCGGATGTCGGTGCCGACGACGTCCCCGTCGCGGACGAGCCGCGCCCCGAGCAGGCTCCCCATGTAGCCCGCCGCCCCCGTGATCAGCACCCGCCGCGGTCCGGTCACGCGGGCACCGCCGCCGGCCCCGGAGCGGGCACCGGCTCCCGCCGCGCCCACCAGCCCGCGAGCGCGAGCCCGGAGACGAGGTGCCAGACGCCCCAGAAGGCGGTGATCAGCATCATCGAACCCGCCGCCGGGAAGAAGGTGAAGAGGATCGCGAGCCCGAGCCCCGAGTTGTGGATCCCGACCTCGAGCGTGACCGCGCGCCGGTCCGCGTCGCCGAGCCGCGCGGCGCGTGCCACCGCCGCTCCGATGCCGAGCGCCATCGCGTTCTGCGCCACGACGAGCCAGAAGAAGTCCCCGAACCGTTCGACGAAGAGGCCGCGGTTCTCCGTGAAGGCCACGGCGATGAAGGCGAGCAGGACCAGCAGCGAGATCGTGCGCAGCGGCCGCTCGATGCGCGCGGCGATGCGCGGCGCGCGCGCGCCGGCGAGCATCACGAGCAGCATCGGCAGCGCGAGCACGAGGGCGACCTGCGCGAGGATACCGCCGACCGGCAGCGCGATGTCCTGCAGCAGTTCGCGCGTGCGCGGGTTGAGCCAGCCGTAGAACGCGAAGTTGAACGGCGTGAGCACGGTCGCCGCCAGACTCGAGACCGCGGTGAGACTGACCGAGAGCGCGACTGTCCCCCGCGCCCGCCAGGTCAGGATGTTCGAGAGCGCGCCGCTCGGGCAGGCGGCGACGAGCATCATCCCCAGCGCGAGCGCCGGGTCCACGTCGAGCACCCAGGTGAGGAGGCAGGTCGCGGCCGGGGTCAGCAGCGCCTGCGCCGAGAGGCCGGCCACCACCCCCGCGGGCCGGACGAGGACGCGCCGGAAGTCCGCCGGCCGCAACTCGAGCGAGACGCCGAAGATCATCAGGGCGATGATCGCGTTGAGGATCACCAGCCCCGACGGATCGAACCGGAGCGGCAGCGCGTCGTTCACGGCTTCCCGGCGATGCCGAGATCGCGGCGGAGCGCCGCGGTGTGCCGCGCCATCGCGCGCCGGTAGCTGTCCTTGTGCACGTAGTACGCCATCCGGTCGAGCTTGAGGTAGGCGAAGCCGCCGTCGAGCCGCTCCCCGGCGCGCCTGCGCTTCTCGCGCTGGAGCGCGAGCGCCGCGGGACGGCCGGCCGCGAGCCCCTTGAGGTAGAGCGCGACGAGTTCCGCCTGCTCGTAGCGGCCCTGCCACCCCAGCCCGCTCGCCTCGACCATGCCCAGGAGGAACAGCGTGCCGTCCTCCGGGTGGAAGGCGTTCAGGTAGAGCCGCGGCGCGGCACCGTCGTCCCAGTTGAGCGCGGCGCGGTCGATGAACGGATAGTCCAGCGCGTAGCCCGTCGCCTGCAGGATGAGGTCGTACTCGCCCTGTTCGCCATCCGCGAACGTCACGCTGTGATGTCGCACGAGCGCCACGTCGCGGCGGGCCCGGATGTCGCCATGCCCGAGATGATGCAGCAGCAGCGAGTTCATCACCGGATGCGACTCGTAGAGCCGATAGTCCGGATCCGGCAGCCCGTAGTCGGAGGGGCGGCCGATCACGAGGCGCACGATCAGCGCGTCCACCGCCTGCTTGAGCCGCCGCGGCAGCTTCACCAGCCCGCCCAAGGTGTCGATCGGGCGTCCCTTCACGAACTTCGGCAGGAAGTAGTAGCCGCGCCGGAGCGAGATATCGACTGAGCGCGCGTGGCGCACCGCGTCCACCGCGATGTCGGCGCCCGAGTTGCCGCAGCCCACGAT
This sequence comes from Gemmatimonadaceae bacterium, assembly GCA_031396725.1. Classification (GTDB taxonomy): domain Bacteria; phylum Gemmatimonadota; class Gemmatimonadetes; order Gemmatimonadales; family Gemmatimonadaceae; genus Pseudogemmatithrix. Next base: position 10,894 of record JANNLH010000159.1, read on the forward strand.
CAACACACGCTGACCGGCGAACACCTCCGCCGACTTGTACCCGGCCGAGTGCATCACCCGTCCGGCGAAGCTCCCCGGCAGGGGCGGCTGGTGCGGATGGTGGAGCGTGCCCGTCGCGATCAGCACGCCGGCGAAGCGCCGCGTCCGCGACACTCCATCCCGCTCGGTGGTGATGTCCCACCCTGCGCCGTCGGCCGCACGCGCGACGCGCACCACCCGCGTCGAGAACTCGTAGTGCGCCCGCAGGCCGAAGTGATCGGCGAAGTCGGAGAAGTAGCGCCGGAGCTCGCGATGATGCGGATAGGGCGGCACCTCGTCCCGCATCGGGAACTCGGAGAACTCCGTCATCCGCTTCGACGAGATCAGGTGGGCGCTCTCGTAGACCGTGCTCTGTGGATTCGCGATGTCCCAGAGTCCGCCGACATCGGCGTGAAGTTCGAACCCGGTGAACGGGAGGCCGTGCTTCTGGAGGGTCCGCGCAGCGGCGAGACCCATCGGTCCGGCCCCGATCACCGCATATCCGGCCGCGTCCACGTCCTGGCTCAGCCGAGCGGCTCGCCGCCCATCAGCGCCGCCATCACGGCCTTCTGCACGTGCAGGCGATTCTCCGCCTCGTCCCAGACGCGCGCCTGGGGGCCGTCGATCACCTCGGCGGTGACCTCCTCGCCGCGATGGGCCGGGAGGCAGTGCAGGAAGATCGCGTCGGCGCGCGCGCGCTTCATCACGGCGGCGTTCACCTGGAAGCCGGCGAACGCGGTGGCGCGCTGGGCCTGCTCCTCCTCCTGCCCCATCGATGCCCAGACGTCGGTGGTCACCACGTCCGCGCCGTCGGCCGCTTCGTGCGGGTCGCGCACGAGCGTCACGCGCCCGCTCGCCAGTGCGCGGGCCAGGATGGCCGGGTCGGGGTCGTACCCCTCGGGACAGGCCAGCCGGAGCTCGAAGCCGAGCCGGTAGGCGGCGTCGCACCAGCTGTTGGCCATGTTGTTGCCGTCGCCGATCCAGGTGATGCGCTTGCCCTCGAAGGTGCCGAGATGCTGGCGCACCGTGAGCAGGTCGGCGAGGATCTGGCAGGGGTGCTGCAGGTCGGTCAGACCGTTGATGACCGGCACGCGGGCATAGCGCGCGAACTCCTCGACATCGGCGTGCGCGAAGGTGCGGATCATGATGCCGTCCACCATGCGGTCGAGCACGCGCGCGGTGTCGTTCACCGCCTCGCCGCGGCCGAGCTGGACGTCGCGCGGGGTCAGGAAGAGCGGGTGCGCGCCGAGCTGCCAGGCGCCGACCTCGAACGAGACGCGGGTGCGGGTCGAGGACTTCATGAAGATCATCGCGAGCGCCTTGCCCTGCAGCGGCCGCGCGTGATACTCGCGGCGGCGCATCTTGTCGGCGAGCGCGAAGAGCGCGTGCAGCTCCGGCTCCGAGAAGTCCGGGATGGCGAGGAAGTCGCGGTCGAGACTCACAGGATGTACCTGCGGAGGTCCTCGTCGTCGGCGATCGCGGTCAGCCGCGCGCGCACGACCGCGGCATCGACCTTCTCCGGTGCGGTGCCGCGCTCGGGCAGCTCGTAGAGCAGTTCCTCGAGCAGCGTCGTCATCACCGTGTGCAGGCGGCGCGCGCCGATGTTCTCCATCCGCTGGTTCACGCGCGCGGCGATCTTCGCGATCTCGGCGATCCCGTCCGCCGTGAAGGTCAGCTCGGCGCCCTCGGCGCCGACCAGCGCGGCGTACTGCTTGGTGAGCGCGTTCTCGGGCTCGGTCATGATGCGCACGAAGTCGCCCTCGGTCAGCGACTTGAGTTCGACGCGGATCGGAAAGCGGCCCTGCAGCTCCGGGATCAGGTCGCTCGGCTTGGACACGTGGAAGGCGCCGGCGGCGACGAAGAGGATGTGGTCGGTCTTCACCATCCCGTACTTGGTCTGCACGTTCGACCCTTCGACGATCGGCAGCAGGTCGCGCTGGACTCCCTCGCGCGAGACGTCGGGTCCGCCGAAGTCGCCCTTCCCGCCGGCGATCTTGTCGATCTCGTCGAGGAAGACGATGCCGAGCGATTCCACACGCTCGAGCGCGTCGGCGACCACGTCGTCGAGGTTGATCAGCTTGTCGAATTCCTGGTCCAGCAGGATCCGCCGCGCCTCGGCCACCGGCACGGTGCGCTTCTTCGTCTTCTTCGGCATCAGCTCCGAGAGCATATCGGCGAAGTTGCCCATGCCCTCGCTCGCCCCCTGCTGGCCCATCATGTCGAACATCGGCCCGCCCTGCTGCGTGACCTCGACCTCGACCTCGCGCTGCTCGAGCTGGCCGTCGCGCAGCAGCTGCTTCAGCTTCTCGCGGGTGCGCTTGTGGCGCTCCTTGGCGAGTTCCTGCTCCTGCGTCACGCTCCCCTCGCTCGAGGCCACGAAGACGCGCTGCGGATCGGCGGCGACCGGCGCGCCGGGTGTGCCGGGAGCGGCCGGGGCCTCGGCGGCCGGCGGCGGGAGCAGCAGGTCGAGCAGCCGATCATCCACGCGGTCGTTGGCGAGGTCCTCCACCTCCTGTTCACGCTCGGTGCGCATCATGTCGATCGCGCTCTCGACGAGGTCGCGCACCATCCCCTCGACGTCGCGCCCGACGTAGCCGACCTCCGTGAACTTCGACGCCTCCACCTTGATGAAGGGCGCGCCGGTGAGCTTGGCGAGCCGCCGCGCGATCTCCGTCTTCCCGACGCCCGTCGGGCCGATCAGGATGATGTTGTTGGGCGCGATCTCCTCGCGGATCCCCTCGGGGGTCCGCTGCCGGCGCCAGCGGTTGCGCAGCGCGATCGCGACCGCCTTCTTCGCCTCGTCCTGCCCGACGATGTAGCGGTCGAGCTCGGCGACGATCTTGCGCGGCGTCAGGTCGGCGAGGCGCGCGAGCGCCTGCTCCGTGCGGGGACTGGCCATCGTCAGGCCGTCGGTTCGACGACGGTGATCTGCGTGTTCGTGTAGATGCAGATCTCCCCGGCGATCGTGAGCGCGCGCCGCACGATCTCCGCCGGCGCCAGCGTCGTCTCGCGGATCATCGCGCGCGCCGCGGCCAGCGCGTATGCGCCCCCCGACCCGATCGCGAGGATGCCGTCGTCCGGCTCGATCAGCTCGCCGTTGCCGGAGAGCATGTAGCCGTGCTCGCGGTCCACCACGATCAGCAGCGCCTCGAGGCGCCGCAGCACGCGGTCCGACCGCCAGTCCTTCGCCAGCTCCACCGCGGCGCGCTGCAGGTTGCCGGGGTGCCGCTCCAGCTTCTCCTCGAACTTCTCGAAGAGCGTGAAGGCGTCGGCGGCGGCCCCGGCGAATCCGGCGAGGACCTGCCCGCCCTTCAGGGGGCGCACCTTCACCGCGCCCGACTTCATCACGGTGTCGCCGACCGAGACCTGGCCGTCGCCACCGATCGCGACCTTGCCGTCGCGGCGGACCGCCAGGATCGTCGTGGCGTGGAAGACAGGGAGTGCCATTGGCGTAATATACAGGCACGATGAGACCTGACGAGCCGCCGGCTGCCGCGCGCAGGGCCATCCCCGCCCTGGCCGCGCTCGTGCTCGTCGCGGCCCTGCTGCGCCTCCCCTGGCTCACGGCCGAGGGGCTCTGGTTCGACGAGGTCTTCAGCGTGGTCCTGGCCTCGCAGGACCTGCCGGAGCTGATCCGGCGTGCGCTCGGCGACCAGACCAATCCCCCCGGCTTCTACCTCCTGCTCTGGGGCTGGGTGCGGGTGGGGTCCTTCGACGAGGCCTGGCTGCGGCTGCTCCCTGCGCTCGCGGGGATCCTCACGCCGAGCGCCGTCGGCCTGGTGGCGCGGGCACTCGGCGGCTCCTGGCGCAGCGTGCTGCTCGCCGGCACGCTCGCAGCCGCCAGTCCGCTGCTGCTCGCGATGAGCCTCGAGGTGCGGGCCTACGCGCCGCTGGCGCTGCTCGCCACCGTGGGTCTGCTGCTGGCGCTGCGCGTCGCGACACGCGGCGACTCGCGCGGTGGGACGCGCGGTGGGACGCGCGGTGGGACGCGCGGTGGGACGCGGGCCACGCTCGCCGCGCTGGTGTTGACCGACCTGCTCCTGGTCTCACTCCATTACTTCGGGGCGCTCGCGATCCTCGCCCAGTTCGCGGTGCTGGCGGATGCGCGGGTGGCACCCGGGCGCCGGATGGCCGTGGCCCGCACGCTCATCCTGGCGGCCCTGCCCGCGGCGCTCCTCCTCGGCGGCTGGCTCCTCGCGGTGATCGACACCGCGCCGGAGGGCCGGCTCGCGTCGAACGCGTCCTGGATCCCGGAGAGCGGCTGGCGCGGGGTCCTCCGCTTCGCCACGCACCACGCGATCGGCGACCTCGATTACCGGTCGGCAGCGGTCGTCCTCGGCGCGCTGCTCGGCGCGGCGCTGCTCTTCTCGCTGGTACGGGATGCGCGCGCCCGCGTCGCCGCGCTCGCCGCGCTCATCCCGCTCGTCACCGTCCTCGTCGCCGACGCGATCACCCCGCGCGCGCTCTGGGTGCCCCGCTACCTGGTGTTCACGATCCCGCCGCTCCTCGTGGCGCTCGCACTCGGCATCGAGCGGCTCGGCATCGAGCGGCTCGGCACCGCGCGTTCGGGCCACGTGCGCGACCTCGTCGCGAGCACACTGGCCGGATGGGCCCTGGTGGCCGGGCTCCACGACATCCGCGCCCGGCCGCAGAAGCCCGACTGGACGCGCGTGCTGACGGAGCTCGCGCGCGGCGCTCCGACGACGCTCTGCGTCAACGAGCCATTCGTGGGATTGCCGTTCGAGTACTACGCGATCCGCGAACGGCTCGCGGTGCGCGTGCTCGACATGCGCCGGTGCGAGAGCGGCGCGGGACGCAGCTGGGTGGTCTACCGCCCCGGCACCGAGTCGTCGCTCGGTGCGGTGGTCGCGCGCGGCGCACGGCTCGGGCCTCGGGTCTCGCTCGAGACGGAGCTTCCTCCGACCGAGGCGCGTCCGCTCGACTGGCCGCGGCGCTGACCCGCGTCAGGCCCGCGGGTGCGCGCTCCGATACACCTGCTTCAGCCGCTCGACCGAGGTGTGCGTGTAGATCTGGGTCGTCGTGATGCTCGCGTGCCCGAGCAGCTCCTGCACGGCCCGCAGGTCCGCACCGCCGTCGAGGAGGTGGGTCGCGAAGGTATGGCGCAGCGCGTGCGTGCTCAGCCCGGCGCCCTCATCCACGCGACCGAGCCAGGTGGTCACCGCGTTGTGGAGCGTCTTCTGCGCCATCCGCTGCCCGCGCTGGCTCAGGAAGAAGGCCGAGCGGTCTCCCGCGGGACCCACGTTGGCGAGGAGCGCATCGCGTGCGCGCTCATAGGCGCGCAGGGCGTGCTGCGCGGCGGCACCGACCGGCACGATGCGTTCCTTCCGTCCCTTGCCGCGGACCTTCACGACCCCGCCGAGGAGGTCGAGGTCGGACCGGTTGACGCCGCGCAGTTCCGACGACCGCAGGCCGGCCGTGTAGAAGAGTTCGAGGATCGCGAGGTCGCGCACGTCGGTGAAGCGGCCCTCGCCGGCCCGTGTGGCGGCGGCGGCGAGCATCGTCTCGACCTGCGCGCGGTCGAGGTGCCCGGGCAGGTGCCGGTCGACCTTCGGCGCCCCGACGGCCCGGGCCGGGTTCGACTCGACCAGGTCGCCGCGGTGCAGGAACCGGAAGAAGCTCCGCACGGCCGAGAGCGCGCGGGCGCTCGAGCGCTTGGAGAGGCCGCGCCGGTGCAGGTGCGCGAGCCAGGCCCGCATCGCGAGCCGGTCGATCGTCTCCCACGCCACGTCGCCCACGCCCAGATGCCCGCGCAGGAACGCGTCGAATCCTGTCAGGTCGCGCGCGTATGCCTTGAGCGTGTTCGGCGAGACATCACGCTCCTTCTCGAGGTGCGTGAGGAACGCCGCGATCATCCGCCGGAGCCGTGCCGGGGCGTGACCGTCTCGCCGAAGTGCGCGCCGAGGGAGCGCAGATAGCTGTCCATCGACTTGTGGGGGCCGCCCATCAGCTGCGACATCACGCGGAACAGGGGCTTCTCCACCCACCCCTCCTCGGTGATGCGGACTTGCGTCCCCTCGGCCGTCGAGCGGATCGAGTACGTCCACTTCCCGCCCCAGTCCTTCTGGTCGTCGTTGAGGATCGTCGTGACAAGACGTTCGCCGGGGACCTCGGAGGTGATCTGGATCTGGAGCTTGCCGCGCGCGCCCATGTCCTGCTCCCACGACTCGCGCGACTTCGCGGTCAGCCGGCGCACGGACTTCACGTCGTCCCACCAGACGGCCGAGCTCGGGATGTCGCGGATGAGGCGGTAGACGGTGTCCGGCGGCGCCACCAGGGTCACGACGCTGGTGGCGACGTGCTCGCGCGGCTGGCGGCTGCCGTAGAACCAGGCGGCGCCGGCGAGCAGACCGAGAAGGAGGGCGAACTTGAGGAGGGAACGCACGGATCAGACTCCGGGGGCAGGCGTGAGGCCAAGGATGCCATACTCCTGACGCCACCCCTCCAGCGCCCGTAACGACCGGTCGGCGTAGCGCTCCCGCTTGACCTGCTTGTCGCGCGGTGGGTCGGGAAGTTCCTCCAGCAGCCCGAAGTTCGCGTTCATCGGCTGGAAGTGCTTCGGGTCCGCCTCGCGCAGGTACCGGTACAGCGCGCCCAACATCGTGACCGGCGGCGGCACAACCGGAGCCTCCCCGCGCAGGATGCGGTCGAGGTTGATCGCCGCCAGCAGCCCGGTGGCGGTGCTCTCGGTGTAGCCCTCGACCCCGGTGAGCTGCCCGGCGAAGAGCGTCATCGGGTGGTCGCGCAGGGCCAGGTGCGGCGAGAGCGACGCGGGCGCGTTCAGATAGGAGTTCCGGTGGATGCTGCCGTAGCGGAGGAACTCGGCGTTCTCCAGCCCGGGGATCATCCGGAAGACGCGCGCCTGCTCGGGCATCCGGAGCCGCGTCTGGAAGCCGACCAGGTTCCACATCCGGCCGGCGCGGTCCTCGCGCCGGAGCTGCACCACCGCCCAGGGGCGCCTGCCGGTGCGCGGGTCGCGCAGGCCGATCGGCTTCATTGGCCCGTGACGCAGCGACTCACGCCCGCGGCGCGCCATCTCCTCGGCCGGCATGCAGCCTTCGAAGTACGGCACCGCGTCGAACTCGTGCGCGGTGAACTGGTCGGCGGCGGTGAGCGCGTCCATGAAGGCGTCGTACTGCGCCTTGTCCATCGCGCAGTTGAGGTAGGCGCCCCCGTCGTCGGTGCCACCCTCCATCGTCTCCTTGTCCCAGCGCGCCGCGCGGAACGCGACCGACTCGTCGATCGACTCGATCGAGACGATCGGTGCGATGGCGTCGTAGAACGCCAGCGCGTCGAGCCCGAGCCTCGTGCGGATCGCCTCGGCCAAGGCGTCGCTCGTGAGCGGCCCGGTGGCGACGATGCCGACGTCGGGGAGGGTCGTCGTCTCGCCGCGCGCGACGGTGATGCGCGGATGGCCCTCGACGCGCTCGTGGACGAACGCGCTGAAGACGTCGCGGTCCACCGCGAGCGCGGAGCCCGCCGGCACGCGCGCGGCGTCGGCGGCGTCGAGCACGACCGACCCCAACTGCCGCATCTCGGCCTTCAGCAGCCCGTGCGCGTTGGTGACCTCGGTGCTCTTGAAGGTGTTCGAGCAGACGAGCTCGGCGAGCCGGTCGGTCTGGTGGGCCGCCGTGCGGCGCACGGGACGCATCTCGTGCACCACGACCTCGTGGCCGCGCTCCGCCAACTGAAAGGCGGCCTCGCTCCCGGCGAGACCGCCTCCGACGACGTGGATCACCGGGGGGGGCGTCACGCCGTCGCGGCCTCCGCCTCGGCGTCCGCGCCTTCGGGCGTCGCGACGTCCCATTCGTTCTGGCACTTGAGACAGCGCCGGAAATGCCCACGCGTCTTCGTGCTCTTGGCCTCCGCGCCCACGTTGCCGCACTCCGGGCACTGCTCCGCCACCGGCTTGTCCCAGCAGACGAAGTCGCACTTCGGATAGTTCTCGCAGCCGAAGAACGCCTTGCCGCGCTTCTTGGAGCGCCGCGCCGCGATGTCACCGCCGTCCTTCGGGCACTTCACCCCGGTCGGCATCGACTTGGTGCCCTTGCACTTCGGGAAGGTCGAACAGCCGAGGAACTCGCCGCTCCGCGAACGGCGCACGACCATCATCTTGTCGCAGAGCGGGCACGGGATGTCGGTCAGCACCGGCTTGGCCTTCTCTCCCTTGAGCGGGCGCGTATAGTCGCAGCTCTTGGGGTGGTTCTCGCAGGCGACGAAGGGGCCGAAGAAGCCGCCCTTCGGCAACAGCTTGCCGCCGCACTTCGGGCAGCGCTCCGTCTCGAGCGCGCCCAGGTCGTGCGCCGACCGGATCAGCGCCTCGGCGTCCACCGTCTTGAGCGACTGCTCGAAGGGCTTCCAGAAGTCCTTCAGGACGTCGTGCCAGTCCATCGTGCCGCCTTCGACCTTGTCGAGCTCCTCTTCCATCTCCTTGGTGAAGTCGATGTCGAACTCGCGCGGGAACTGCTTCACCATCACGATCTCGACCGACTCGCCGAGTGCGGTGGGGAAGAAGCGGCGCTGGTTGAGTTCAGCATAATGCCGCTCGGTGAGCGTGGAGATGATCGAGGCGTAGGTGGACGGCCGCCCGATGCCGCGCTTCTCGAGCTCCTTGACCAGCGAGGCCTCGGAATAGCGCGGCGGCGGTTCGGTGAAGTGCTGGCTCGGATCGATCGACCGGACCGGTGCGCGTTCGCCCGGCTCGATCGCCGGAAGGGCCTGCTCGTCTTCGAGCGCCTTCGACTCGCCCTCCTCGCGCGCTTCCTTGTAGAGCGCGAGGAAGCCCTGGAACTTCACGACCGAGCCGGTCGCGCGGAACAGGTAGCGGCCGAGGTCGAAGTCCACCGTGGTCGTGTCGAAGACCGCCGGCGACATCTGGCTCGCCATGAAGCGCTGCCAGATGAGCGTGTAGAGCTTGAGCTGCTCCGGCGAGAGATACCGCGCGATGCTGTCGGGCGTGCGCGCGGGATCGGTCGGCCGGACGCCCTCGTGCGCGCCCTGCGCCGCGTCGTCCTTCCCCGCGGGGTAGAGGCGCGGTCCGTCGGCCAGGAACTCCTTCGGATACTGCGACCCGAGGTACTCGCGCGCCGCGGCCGCGGCCGACTCGGCGACGCGGACATGGTCGGTGCGCATGTAGGTGATGAGGCCGACCGCGCCTTCCGCCGTCGAGAGCTGCACGCCCTCGTAGAGGTTCTGCGCGAGCCGCATCGTGCGCTTGGAGCCGAAGCCGAGCTTCTTCGCCGCCTCCTGCTGCAGCGTCGAGGTCTTGAAGGGCGCCTCGGGGTTCTTGCGGCGCTCGCGGCGCTTGATGTCGGTGACGTCGAAGTGCGTGCGCCCCTTGAGGTCGTCAAGGACGCGCTGCGCGGCATTCTCGTCGGGGAGGTCGGGCTTCTCCCCGTCGATGTGATGCAACTTGGCGGTGAACGCCTGCTTCTCGTGCTCGAGCTGGGCCGCGATCGTCCAGTACTCGCGCGGCACGAAGGCACGGATCTCGCGCTCGCGCTCCACCAGCAGCCGCAGCGCGACCGTCTGCACGCGTCCCGCCGAGAGGCCCTTCTTGACCGTCTTCCAGAGCACCGGACTCGTCGAGAAGCCGACCACGCGGTCGAGCACGCGGCGCGCCTGCTGCGCATCGACCTTCTGGCGGTCGATGTCGGTCGCGTCCTGCAACGCCTTGCCGACGGCGTCCTTGGTGATCTCGTAGAAGAGCGCGCGCTTGATCGGCGGCGCCTGCTTGCCCTTGATCAGTTCCTGCACGTGCCAGGCGATCGCCTCACCCTCGCGGTCCGGGTCGGTCGCGATGAAGACGGCCTTCGCGGTCTTCGCCGCGCTCTTCAGCTCGGCGACCGTCTTCTCCTTGCCGGGGATCGTGATGTAGCGCGGCTCGAACCCATTCTCGATGTCGATGCCGACGATCTGGCCCTTCTCGCCCTTCTGCTTCTTGGCGGGCAGGTCGCGGATGTGGCCGACGGTCGCCTTCACGATGTAATCGCGGCCGAGGTACTTGCCGATCGTCTTCGCCTTGGCCGGCGACTCGACGATGACCAGCGACTTGTCGGCCGCCGCGCGCGCGGCGTCCTCGTCGTGCGCGAACACTTCGACCGGCGGGACGAAGGCCGCGGTCGCGCGCTTGGAGGCGGCCTTCTTGGCCGTCTTCTCGGCCGTCTTCTTGGCGGCCGTCTTCTTGGCGGCCTTCTTGGCGGCCTTCTTGGCGGCCGTCTTGGAGGGCGCCTTCGTCGCGGCGGAAGTCGCCGCCGGGGTCGTCTTGGCGGCCGCGGGCTTCGCGGCCTTCTTCTTCGTGGTGGCCATTTCTTGGGTGCAGTCGCCCGTCTCCGGGTGATCCCGGGGTCAGGGCGTGGTAGAATCGCATCAATACTATTGGGGGTCAGGTGGTGCCCGACCGGTCGACAGGGTGGCTATCCTAGTCCCCGTTCCGGCCCGAGGCAAGCGCCTCTATAGTATGAGCGACCTGGGTCGGTGACATCGAATCCACTGCAAGTGTATGATTTGCTTGCAGATAGAGAGACTCTCGGCGGGCCAGAATTTCCTGCAGGGTGGCCACCGGGTCGGCGGTCCGCAGGAGAGGACGGGTCAATACTTGGCCCGCCATCCGGCCAAGCGCGACCGCCGGATCCACCCGAAGATAGACCGTCAGGAGCCCCTCTCCGAGGGCCTTGCGGTTCGCCGGGTCGAGCATCCAGCCGCCACCGGCCGCGATCACGCAGGGGGCGCGCTGGGCCGCCTGGAGCGTCGCCGACCGCTCCCGTGTGCGGAACCCCGATTCCCCCTCGGCGTCGAAGATCGCCGCGACGGTGCGACCCGCCTCGCGCTCGATCTCGCCGTCGAGATCCAGGAACGTCCATCCGAGGCGCGCCGCGACCAGCGGCCCGACGGTGCTCTTTCCGGCGCCCGGCAATCCGACCAGCACGACGAAGCGCACTCCGGCGGCGGCGCGCACGCGATCAGCCGGGCGCGAGCCGTTCCGCCACTCGCGCGAGATATGCGTCGTGGTTGCGCCGCATCTCGGCGAGCGAGTCCCCCCCGAACTTCTCGGCGAACGCGTCGGCGAGCACGAGCGCGACCATCGCCTCGGCGATGACCCCCATCGCCGGCACCGCCGTCACGTCGCTGCGCTCGGCGGCGGCCTCCGCCGCCTGTCCGGTGCCGGTGTCGATCGTGCCGAGCGGCCGCATCAGCGTTGCGATCGGCTTCATCGCGACGCGGAGCACGAGCGGCTCACCGGTCGTCATCCCGCCCTCGAGTCCGCCTGCGCGATTCGTGCGGCGTCGCACGTTCCCCGTGCGCGCGAGTCCCGGCGCCGGTTCGATCTCGTCGTGCACCTCGGCCCCGGTGCGCCGCGCCGCCTCGAACCCGATCCCCATCTCGACGCCCTTGACCGCCGGGATCGAACAGATCGCCGCGGCCAGCCGGCCGTCGAGCTTCCGGTTCCACGACACGTGCGCGCCGAGCCCGACGGGCAGGCCGTCGGCGACCACCTCACAGATGCCGCCCAGCGTATTCCCCTCGGCCTTCGCGGCGTCGATGCGCGCGATCATCGCGCGCTCGGCGTCGGGGTCGAGGCAGCGCAGCGCCGAGCGATCGGCGGCGGCGTTCAGGTCCGCGGGCATCCCGGCGGCGGGGCGCGCCGCATCGACGCCACCGAGATGGACGAGGTGGCTCCCGATGCGCACACCGAGCGCGGCGAGCAGCGCGCGGGCGACCGCACCGGCAGCCACGCGCGCGGTCGTCTCGCGCGCGGAGGCGCGCTCGAGGATATCGCGGGCGTCCCCGCGGTCGAACTTGAGGAGGCCGGTCAGATCGGCGTGCCCGGGCCGCACGCGCGTCACCTGGCGGCGGCGTCCTTCGGGGGTCTCATCCTCGGGCCGGGGGGCGGGATCCATGATGGCCTCCCAGTTCTTCCAGTCGCGGTTCGGGATGAGCAACGCGATCGGCGACCCGAGGGTCTCGCCGGCGCGGACGCCGGAGAGGAACTGCGCGCGGTCCTGTTCGATCTGCATCCTTCGCCCGCGCCCGTAGCCCTGCTGGCGCCGGGCGAGCTGCTCGTCCACTTGCGCCGCCAGGAGCGGAACGCCGGCGGGGACGCCCTCGACCAGGGCCACGAGGGCGGGGCCGTGGGATTCGCCTGCCGTGTGGAAGGTGATGTGGGGCATGCGGACGCAGTAGAAAGTAGAAAGTAGAAAGTAGAAAGGGCGCCCGGCGAAAGATATCGCCCGGCGCCCCTTCCTACTTCCTGCTTCCTACTTTCTACTGGTCAGGGCACCCGTGACCGCACGACCTCGCCCTCATCCACGATATGCGGCGTGACGAGGATCAGCAGGTCCTGCTTCCGCTCCTGGACCCGCGTCTCGCTGAAGAGCCGGCCGATGATCGGCAGGTTCATCAGGAAGGGCACGCCGCTCTTGAGGCGCGTGACCTGGGTCTGGGTGAGGCCCGCGATCACCGCGGTCTCGCCGTCGGCGACGAGCACTTCGTTCGTGGCCGTGCGCTCCGAGATCTCAGGGCCAGCCACGGTGACGCCAAGCTGCGTCTGCTGCTTGGCCAGGATCTCCATCGAGATCTGCCGGTTCGCGGTCACGTGGGGCGTGACCTCGAGCGTGATGCCGATCTTCTGGCGTTGGATGACCGGGGCCACGGCCTGGATCTGGCCGGGGATGGTCGGGGGCGTGAGCAGGAACGCGATCTCGGTGCCCGCAAAGAGTGTCGCCTTGCGGTTGTCGATCGTCGTCGTGCTCGGCTCCGCCTGCACGTCCGAGAGCTGCTCCTGGCTCAGCGCGTCGACGAACGCGGCGAGGTTGTAGCCTCGGAGCGCGGTGTTGAAGATCAGCGAGAGCGCCGACGTCGACCCGAAGGTGCGGTTTGCGTTGGTCACGCCCGCGAAGGAGTCGCCGCCGAGGTTGACGGTGAACTCACCGGGGGTGCCGCGGGCGAGCAGGGTGTTGAACGCGGTGCCGCCGACCGTCTGGCTGCCGACGTCGTAGCTGATGCCGAGCTCCTCGGTGGCCGTGCGGTCGACCGAGATGATCTTGGCCTTGATCGCGACCTGCGGGGTGCGCACGTCGAGGTCCTTCACGTACGAGACGATCTCCGGAAGGCGCGAGACCGACTCGGTGATGATGAGCGTGTTGGTCTTGGTCTCGACCGCGACGGTGCCACGGCCGCAGGTCTGCGGCTGGGGCTGCGCGGCGCCGGCAGGGGCGGCCGGGGCGGGGGCACCCGGATCGCCGCCGGCGGTCACGTCGACCACCGCGTCCCCGGCGGAGGAGACGTCGCCCGAGGAGCAGGCGGCGATGATCTGGCGGATGGTCGTCGCGAGTTCCGACGCCTTGGCGTAGTTGACCGGCACGACCTGCGTGACCAGCGGCTCGGCGGCCACGCGCTTGGCGAGGTTCGAGTAACTGTCGATCGTGATGATGCCGGTCGAGTCCTCGACGGCCGAGAGGCCGTTCATCTGCAGGATCTTGCTGAGCGCGATGTCCCAGGGCTGGCCGGGGATCTCGGCGGTGACGCGGCCGGTGACGGCCGAGCCGGTGATGAAGGTGCGGCCCGAGAAGGCGGCGAACTGGGCGATGACGTAGTGGATGTCCGCGTTCACGAACGAGGTCGTGATGCGGGGCTCGCCGGACTGCTGCGGTGCGGCGAAGTTGCGCGACGAGGTGGAGCGGTCGATCACGTCGCCGGTCATCGCGGCGCGCGCGGCCGGGGCCGGCTCGGCATCCGTCGTGGGCGCGTCGGCGACCACGGCACGGGCGCCGGCCGACCAGGGCGCGAATGCGTCGGGACCGATCACGCTCACGCGGAGTTCGTTCACGCCCCGCACGACGGTGTACTCGCGGGAGGCGTCAAGGTCGAGCACCAGGCGCACGACATCGGCCTGGTACTGCCCGATGCGGATGTTCACGATGCCGGCGCGGGGGACGCGGTCGTACTGCGGTGCGCGCAGGCGCATCGTCGCGCCCTGCACGTCCACGACGATGCGCGCCGGGCCGTCCAGCGTGAAGTCGGTGATCTGCACGTTGCCGTCGATGGCGAGCACGACGTCGGCGCGTCCGGCCCCCGGCACCACGCTCACCCCGGTGACCGCCGCAGCGGACGTGGGTGCCTTCGCGCGCATGTCCGGCGCGGCGTCGGCACTCGAGACGCCGACGAGCAGTGCGAGTGCCCCGGCGGTGGTGACCATCCCGTATCGCCTCACGGCGTCCTCCCTGCACTGGGTACGTTGAGCAACAGGACTTCCTGTCGCGTGAATCCGAACTCATCGATGGACACACCCACTTCCTTCAGCCGGATCGAGTTGATCCGGATGCGGCCGAACACCGACCCCACGCGCGCCCGATAGAGCTCGTTGGTGGAGACGTCCTGCAGCATCGCGAGCGAGTTCCGCCCGGACGGGTCGTACATGATGCCGGTGATCACGAGATCGCTGAAGATCGGCCGGATGTCGCCGGTCGCGATCAGCGACGCGAAGGGATCGCGGCGGCCGTCGCGGGGATAGTTGTAGACCTCGCGCGTGAAGACGACGCGGCTCGAGTCCGCGCGCGCCACCTGGCGCGCGGCCTGGCCGGCGGCCGGGCGCGGAGGCGTCGCCGCCTTCTGCGGGGTCGCCGGCGCAGCCTTCGGCGGAGTGGCCGGAGCGGCCTTCTGCGGGGTCGCCGGCGCAGCCTTCGGCGGCGTCGCGGTCTTCTGCTGCGGTGCGGGCGCAGCCGTCTGCGGCGCCACGGCCTTCTGCTGCGTCGCCGGGGCGGTCGCCTTCTGCACCGCCGTCACGGCGGACTTGGAGGGCGGGTTCGGCACCTGCTGCGCGGACACGAGGCCCGCACCGAGCGCCGAGACGGCGCAGAGCGTGAGGACGCGGCGGATCATGGCCTGTTCTCCGGCAGCGCGGTCTTCACCACGTAGGTCTGGATGTCGAAGTTCGCCGTCAGCGTCGGCTCGTCGGCGCGCCGCGGCCGGGCGTTGCGGATCGGCGTGCCGCCGACCGGTGCCGGTCCGAGCGAGAGATTGATCGGCGCGATGATCCGGCGCAGTGAGCCGATCGCCGTCAGCAGTTCACCGATCTGATGGTACGAACCCTGCATCGACATGCGGAAGCGATAGGTGTCGAAGGTCTCGCCCTGCGTCACGCCACTCGGCGCGAAGTTCGAGAAATCAAGACCGGTCCGGCGCGCCGCGCCGAGGATCTCGTCGAGCAGCGCCGGCACCTCGTTCGAGGCCGGGATGAGCGTGCGCATCAGGTCCAGGTTGTCGCGCAGCAGCGCGGCCTCGGCCTGCAGCTCCTCGACCGACCCGCGGGCGACGATCGTCTTGGCCCGCTGGTTGTTGGCGTCGAGGTTCGTGACGCGCTCCTCCAGGATCGCCAGCTCGTCGGCCTTCGGCGAGTAGCGGAACTGGTAGTAGAGTCCGGCCAACGCGAGACCGACGACGCCCACGAGCAGCATCACCTGGTCCCGCTGGTTCTGCGGCAGTCCGGCCATGGTTACCTCACCGCCACGGAGAGCGGCACCGTGCGGATGACCGACGGGTCCGGCTTGGAGTACTGCACGTCGAGCGTGAACTCGGTGACCTGCTTCCCTTCCACGAGCGCGACCTCGGAGACCGCGAGGTTGACGTTCTGGAGGAAGGGCGAGGCCTCGAGATTCTTCATGAAGATCGTCAGCGCCTGCACGTCGACCGTGATCCCGATGAGGCGGATCCCGAGCGCGGGAGCGGGCGGGGCACTGTCGCCCACGGCGACCGTCGGGGCCGCGATCGCCCGGCTCGACTGGGCCACCGAGGTGATCCAGGTGTAGGTCGGGAGGGCGCGCGACACCTCGTCGAGGATGTGCGGCCAGACGAAGCGATTCCCGTCCAGCTGCTTGATCACCTCGATCTGCCGGTTGATCGAATCGCGCTGCGCCTCGGCCGCCCGCCGCTGGGCCACGACGGCCGCGTAGCGCGCGGAGTCCTGGACGGCGACCCGCTCACGCGCGATGAGATCCGTTTCGGCGCGTTCCTGCAGGAACCACTGGCCGAACGCGCCCAGGAGACCAAGGGCCACCCCGGCGATCGCGACGAGGAGCCAGGGGTCCTTGAACTTCGAGGTGACACTCCCCATGGTGGCGCCGAAGTCGAACTTCGAGGACGACGACGACGTCGACCGCGACTTCTTCCGCGCGCTGGGGTTGAGATTGATCTCGATGGCCATTCGGGCGTCCGGGGACGGTCAGTTGGGCTGGCGGAGGGCCAGCCCGATCGCAAGCATCAGCAATGGTGCCACTTCGTCTGTGACGAGCGACTCGAAAGCACCGTCACGCACGACGAGGTTCGCCAGCGGGTTCGCGGCCTCGACCGGCAGGCGCAGCCGGTTGGCCAGCACGTCGATCAGACCGGGCGCGCGGGACCCGCCGCCACACACGTAGATCGCGTTCACCTGGGTGCCGGACCGGGACGAGGACGCCAGGAAGGCGGCCGCCCGCTCCACCCCCACGGCGATCTCCTCACCGCGCTGCTCCAGCACCGCGTCGAGATGCTCGGAGCGGTCGAAGCCCTGCAGCAGCGCCGCGGCCTCCTCAGACCCGAGTCCGCGCTCGCGTTGCAGGTCCTCGCGGAACCGGCGCGTCCCCATCGGCAGGTCGCGCGTCAGGATCGGGACGCCGTCCTCGACGATGTTGATGTTCGTGACCTCGTGGCCGATGTTGACCAGCGCGACCACGCCCGTCATCGCGTTCGGGTGGTTCAGCTCGAAGGCGTTGTGCAGCGCGAAGGCGTCCACATCCACCGACACCGCGTTCAGCCCGGCGTCCGTGAGCACGCGCACCTTGGCCTCGACGAGTTCGCGCTTGGCGGCGACGAGCAGCACGCTCATCTCCGGCCCGCGCCCCTCGGGGTCGAGGATCTGGAAGTCGAGTTCGACCGATTCCATGTCGAACGGCACGTGCTGCTCCGCTTCCCACCGCATCAGTTCGCGCGCCTGCTGCTCCTTCACGCGCTCGATCTGGATCTTCTTGATGATGACGTCGCGGCCGCCCACGGCCGTCACCACGTCGCGCGTCGTGACCCCCGCGTCGGCCAGGCACGACGTGATCGCGTCGGCGACGATGCCGGGATCCATGATCTCGCCCTCGACGATCGCATCCGCCAGGAGCGGAGTGATCGCCACCCGGACGAGCTCCGGCTGCGACTTCGAGTGGTCGATCACGGCGACCTTGATCAGGCCCGAGCCGATGTCGAGACCAACGGTGGACTTCTTTCGACCGAAAAGCGCCATGGGATTCCCGTCGGACGGCTTACAGTACAATAGAGCACCGGGGCGGCTAACATGCCGTTGTTCCCGGCCACGGTCAATACATCGGGGCCTGAAGTCACTTGCCGGAGGTACACGAACGGAGGCTCCCCGAAGTAACGACAGGGGCACAACGTAACCCACCTCCGCGGACGCTCCACCTCACCCCTCCGGATGCCCCTCGACCCACCGCCCCGGGACGGGCACAAGCCGGGTCGCATCCGGACAGCGGACGAAGCCCAGCACGCGCTCCGCGGAGTCGGGCACCTGGAGCGCCAGCAGGCGATGTCGGGCGCCATGCTCTCCCCTGCCCTCGACCTCGGCGCGGATCACTCCGCCGCCCAGTGGTCGCCAGCGGATGATGGCCGACCCGCCGGCCTCCGACGCCAGCACACGCGACTGCTCGAGTCCCGGGCCGCCCACACACAGCGCGATGAGATCCGGCGGCGCCGCGACCTCCGAGAGCCCGCGCTCGGCCGCCGCCCTCGCCCGCACGGCGTCCTCGGCGAGCGTCGCCACGCGGTAGTCCTGCACGGCCGAGCCGAGCGCCAACGCCGAGAGCAGCGCCAACATCACCAGCACGGCGAGCACCATCGGGAGGACGATCCCCCGTTTCGGGCCTGGCACCTGCGTCACCGGTCGGGCACCACGCGCCGATGCGGAAGCGCGGGCGGAACGCCGCGCGCCTGCACGGTCAGGGTGCCCTCGGCGTCGCGCGCGAGCCGGAACCCGCCGGCCGCCGGACTGCGCAGAGGCCCGGCCACCGGCTGGATCGCACCGCAACCCGCCCCATCGCTCGCGCACCGACGCCAACCCAACATCCAGTCCCCGCCGCCTGCGTGGTAGAGTGCGAGGCGGCCGCGGCGCGCGACGCGCACCGGCGCGCCGATCGCGAGATCCGCCGGCAGCGGTCCAGTCACGCGCAGCCGGAGTCGCACCTCCGCGGCGTCCTCCGCCGCCACCCAGCCGTCGCCGGCGTCGCAGCCGGGCGATCCGATGCGCTCCGTGACCGTGTCCACCACGAGGTCGCCGACCCAGCGCGCGCCGACCGCGACCGAGTCCACGACGAGCACGCGCACGAGATCGCCGGCCTCGACCGGCTGGGCGCGGAGCGTGAACGGACGGCCGCTGCGTGCGCGCACGGGAGGCAGCCAGATCGCCTCCGGCTCGAGCGCGCAGACGACGCCAGTCGCCACGGGCAGCGCGAAGGCGACGCCCGTGTCGGCGAGCAGCGCCAGCGAGTCGGCATCGCGGAGCAGCGCGACCGCGATGGCCGCCGCCTCCTGCCCCGCGCGCTCGGCGCTGGTCAGCGCGTCCGTGGTCGCGAGCGCGCGGCGGGCCGCGCCGAGCGCGAGGCCGGCGACGGTCGCCAGGACGCCCGCGAGGGCGAGCGCGCAGAGCGCCTCCGCGAGCAGGGCCCCGCGCCGGCTCACTCGCATGCGACGCGCGACCGGATCCGCAGGTCGAATGCGAACCGCGCTCCGGTGCCGCGCAGGACACCGAAGAGCGCGGCACCACCCGACTCCGGCGCGACGCGCCAATGCTCGGTCAGCCGCGCCGAGGGCTGCGGGGAGAAGGCGGTGTCGCCGACGGCGCAGCCGCGTGCGGCGAACCAGCTGAGCCGGTCCTGCGCCGCGGCCGCCAGCGACTCGCGCTCCCAGGCCGCCGTGCGGAACCGCAGCGCGGTCGCGAGTGCGGCGAGGCATCCCGCGACGCCCACCGCGAGCAGCACCGCGGCCACGAGGACCTCGGGGAGCGAGACACCGCGACGCATCGACACGCGCACACGATGAGGCGGCGGCCGCGGCGCGCCGGTGCCATTGCGACGCCGGCAGGGGCAAAAAGCAGCGCGGGCCGGGCGATGTTCGCCCGGCCCGCGCCGTTCAACTCAGCTGCGGACTACTGGTCGCAGACCGGCTCGCCATCACGCGTGCCCGAGCCCACCGTGATCTGGCAGCTCTTGGTCGTGCCACCCGGGTACGTCACGCTGGCCGAGAAGCCGCCAGTCGTCGGGACAACGGTGCCGAGCGTCACGCCCGTCGAGGTGCGATACGAGGTCGTCGAAAGCGTGGCGGTGTAGCGGGCCCACTCGGCGAAGTACGCTTCCTCAGCGGTCACGAGGTTGCGGAGGTCGGACTTCATCGCGGTGAGGTACGCCTTCTCCTTCGTGTTCGCGAACTTCGGGATCGCGATCGCGGCAAGGATGCCGATGATGACGACGACGATCAGAAGCTCGATCAGGGTGAAGCCCTTCTTGTTGCTCTGCATGTGTGTGTGCTCCGCGGGAGGTGAGAGAGATGGCAGGTCGAACCACCGATGGCATGGGTAGGCAAGAACACTGCCATCTCGCCTAGGACGGCTAACCCCCAAGAAGGCAACGGCTTAGGGAACAGCCCCATCGGGACTTCTGCGGGGGGGAGGGGGGACCGGCAAGGATTCTGGCGTTCTGCGCCTCCCCCCCGCGCCCTGAGGACGCATCATGAGAACAGGGACTTTCAGGCGGGCGTCAGATTGTGACGCCGGCCGCCCGGCGCGATGCCAGCGATTCCGCGCATCGATCGTGTCGTTGGCCACCAGGGCGGACTCCGCCTTGGCCAGCAGGGTGTGGAAGACCCCCGCATTGAACTCGCTGGCCAGGCCCAGCACGCTGCCGTCCCGCGCCGACGAGTAGCGGCGCATCTCCAGCAAGCAGGCCGCGCGCCCGACGGCCGCGACCTCCGCGTCCGGCCGCTTGGCCAGCACCTGCTCGTACACGGGGAGGGCGTCCGGGCAGCGGTCGTCGAAGTGAAGGACACGAGCGAGCGACAGTTCCACGAGGTCGTAGCCAGGGAAGAGCGAGTCGGCGATCCGCAGGTGCTGCTCGGCGCGTTCCCACGACGCGGCCGCGCCGAAGAGCTCACCGAGCGCGTGGTGCGCCCGATAGTTGGTGGGGGCATCGACGACCATCGAGGCGAAGAGCGTCGCGTTGTCCTCCCAGATCCGCTGCCGCGCCGCGCTCTGGGCGGTCGCGGCGATCAGCAGCGCGGTCAACGCCCCGGCGAGTCCGAGGCGCACCCCACGGGTGGGAAGTGCGTGCACCGCCGGGGCGATGGCCGCCGCGCCCGCGCCGAGCGCCAGCATCGCCCCGACGCTCGGCAGGAAGAGCGTGCGCTCGGCGAGCATGATCCCCGACGCGAAGACCACGTTCGCGACCGGGGCGAAGGCCACCGGGAACCAGAGCAGCGCGAAGAACGCCGCGCCCGATCTCCGCCAGGACCAGGCCATCGCGGCGCCGTAGAGCGCGAGGACCAGCACGCCCGGGAGATGACCGAGGGCGGGCGATGGCAGCAGCGGCACCGCCTGCGGCGAGTAATCGGCGTAGAGCCGCGCCGGCCAGAGCATCAGGCGCACGAGCTCCGGGATCAGCCCGAGCACGACCCATTGCCGCTCCAGGACGCCGAGCGCCTCGAGCGCCGGATGCGGTGCGTCACCGGCCAGCGCGCCAAGCACCACATAGCGCGCGGTGAAGTAGACCAGCAGCACGAGCCCGAACATCCGCGCGAGGCGCTGGAGTCCCGCGCCCCCGTCAGGCGTCGCGAAGCGGCGGCCGCGGAAGGCGAGCTCCGCCGCGACGAGGAGACCGGGAAGCACGATGCCGTGCTCCTTGGTCAGCAGCGCGACGACGAAGAGCGCGGTGATGCCTGCGGTGGCGCGGACGTCGAGCGCGCCCGCGGTCCGCGCCCGTACATAGAGCAGCACCGCGAGCAGCATCGGGATCGCCGTCAGCATCTCGGACTGTCCGACGACGTTGGCGACCGCCTCGACGTGCACCGGATGCGCGGCCCAGCAGAGCGCGGCGAAGAGGCCGAACCCGTCGCCAAGGAGCTCGCGCGCGAGGGCGTAGACCGCGGCCGCCGTGGCGACGTAGAGCAGGATGTTCGTGAGGTGGAACGGGAACGCGCTCCCGTCCCCGGCGGCCCACTGCAGCGAATAGGCGATCACCGCGAGCGGCCGGTAGAGCGAGTTGCCGCGCACGCTCCCCCAGTACGACTCGCCGAAGTACTCCCACGGCCAGCGCACGTCGTGCACCGAGACGTTGTCGACGATGATCGGGATGTCGTCGTAGGTGAAGCCGTTCCCGATCCCGGTGACGGACGCGGCCAACGCGACCGCGAGCACCAGCCAGAGGCCGAGGCGGGGCGCCGTGAGCGCCCCCGCCCCCGACGGTCCGTCGGTCATCGCGAGAGGTTGTAGCGGATGATGTGACCGATCGCCGCCACGCCGTCCTTCCAGCCGATCTTCTTGCCCTCGGCGTAGGTGCGGCCCGAGTACGAGATCGGCACCTCGAAGATGCGCGCCTTCACCTGCGCGAGGCGCGCCGTCACCTCGGGCTCGAACCCGAACCGGTCCGAGGTGAGGTGCAGCGACCGCGCGAGATCACCGCGGATCGCCTTGTAGCAGGTCTCCATGTCGGTGAGGTTGAGGTTCGTCATCATGTTGCTGAACGTCGTCAGCACGGAGTTGCCGACCGAGTGCCAGAAGTAGAGCACGCGGTGCGGGCCGCCGAGGAAGCGCGAGCCGAAGACGGCGTCGGCCTTGCCATCGACGATCGGTTGCAGGAGCACCGGCCAGTCGGCGGGGTCGTACTCGAGGTCGGCGTCCTGCACGATCACCACGTTGCCGGTGCTCAAGCCGAGCGCGGTGCGGATCGCCGCGCCCTTGCCGCGGTTCACCGCGTGGAACTCGAGGACGTCGATCCGGCCGCTCTTGTGCATCGCGGTCAGGATCTCGCGCGTGCCGTCGGAGGAGCAGTCGTCGACGCAGATGATCTGCTTGCGCACCGGCACCGCGTGCACCTCGTCGAGGATGTGCTCGATCGTGTTGCGCTCGTTGTAGACCGGGATCAGGACCGAGAGGATGATCTCGGGCGTCGAGAGCGGGGTCCGGCCGCGGATGCGGCGCGCGGGGGCGGTCGCAGGATGGTTCATGGGATCCGGAAGAGGAACGTGCGCACGGGCGAGTTGGGAGCGGAGACGTCCACCGGCACGCGGCCGGAATCTAGCGGCGCCTGCTGCAGGGCTGGGTGGAACGGGCCCGCGCGCATCACGATGTACGCATCGGGCCGGAATCGCCGGTCGATCCGCGCGATCTCCGCGGCACGACGAGCGGGGGACTTCGGGGTCACGTGCTCCTCGGGCGTCAGCATCTCGAGCGGCACCACCCGCTCGCCCGAATAGAGCGCCACGAGCGGCGCCAGTTCGCTCGCGAGCAGCTGGCCGTCGAGGGCGCGGTCGTCATTCACCTGGCGCACGAGCCGGATGGCGGCGAGCGAGATCTCTGCCGAGGAGCGCGTCGCGGCGCCGGTGCCGAGCCCGTGCGCCGCGTGCGCCGCGAGCCCGGCGCCGAGCACCACCGCCGCGAGCACGCCGCCGGCCGCCAGCGCGCGGCGC
>JANNLH010000181.1:0-4206 GCA_031396725.1 Gemmatimonadaceae bacterium
GCGGCCGAGTGCGGTCTCGGGTTCGACGAAGATGACGGCGTTGTAGGTGGCGGCGGTCGCGTCCATCGAGTGTGGCTGGCGCGAGGCCACGATGCCGAGTGGATACGCGGTCCAGTCCTCGTCTTCCGTCGTTCTCAGGCCGACGGGGCCGGCGTAGCCGAAGGCCACCTGGATGGCCTGATGCGCGTGGGTGGGGATGACACGGTTCGCGCGTCCGATGAGGAGCACGCCACCGTCCCAGGCCACGAGGTCGCCGACGCCGACGGGAGTGGTCACGGTGCGTGGCCTAGGCAATCTCTTTCAATCGCTGAACAGCTGCCGCAGATCGATCAGGGCCAAGTCGCCCCTCGCTGCCGTGCGCCACACCACGTGCTCCCTCTCCACCCGGGGCCGGCTCGCCTCCGGCGACCACAGTTCGACGAGTCGCTGTTCCGGATCCACCAGCCAGATCGTCTCGACTCCCTGATGCTGGTAGAGCGCGCGCTTGGGGAATCGGTCGTGACGCGCGGTCGAGGGACTGAGGACCTCGGCCACCAGCACGAGCGACGGCACCGGCGGCGCCTCACCGGCGACGGCCAACGCCCTCGGCACCACGAAGACATCAGGCTGGGCGAGCGTGTCCTCGCCCCACGTCACGTCGGCCGGTGCGATGATCGCCTCGAGTGATCCGCGCACGACCTCGTGGCGCTGGCCGTCGTCTGGCAGCGCGCGCACCATGTCGGCCGTGAAGTACTCGGGCGAGAGAGGCATCGCGCCCGTCAGCCGAAGATCGCGCCGAGCTCTAGCACGAGCGGCTCCGACGCGCCGTCCGGCTGCCAGGTCAATCGCTCCGATTCCACGACCGGCAACGTCGCCGCCGGGGTCCACGTCTCGACCAGACGTCTGTCGGGGTCCACAAGCCAGAGCACTTCGACGCCGTTCGCCTGGTAGAGCTTGCGCTTCTGGAACCGGTCGCGGCGCGCGGTCGATGGGCTCAGCACTTCGGCGACCAGCCGGAGCCGCGGGGCCGCGGGCCATTCGTCACCCGCGTGCTCCGGCGCAAGTACGAAGACATCCGGCTGCACCAGCGTGTCGAGACTCCACGAAATGTCGGCAGGGCTCGTGAGCGGCTCGCCGACGCCCTCTCGTTCACAGTATGCACCGAGGGACACGAGCAGCCGCCCGACGATCCGCTGGTGCGGCCTGCGCGGGGACGGCGTCACGAACAGTTCGCCCCACACGACCTCGTAGCGATTCCCGTCGTCGGGCATCGCGCGGACCATCTCCGCGGTGTGGAAGTCGGGCGCGAGAGGTGTGGTCACAGGGGTTGCTCGAGGGCGCGAGTGGTAGGTTCGAACGGTGTCAGTCGAACAGCCGCCGCAGGTCGATCGAGACCAGGTCGCCGGCCTCTGCCGTGCGCCACACCACGTGCTCCCGCTCCACCCGGGGCCTGCTCGCCTCCGGCGTCCACACTTCGACCAGTCGCTGTTCCGGATCCACCAGCCAGATCGTCGTCACTCCCTGGCGCTGGTACAGCGCGCGCTTCGGGAACCTGTCTTGGCGCGCAGTGGATGGGCTGAGCACCTCGGCCACCAGCACGAGGGCCGGTGCGCGCGCCGTCTCACCGGCGATGGCGAGCTCCTTCGGCACGACGAAGACATCGGGTTGGACGAGCGTGTCGTCACCCCACGACACGTCGGCGGGTGCGATCATCGCCTCGAGCGTGCCCAGGTTGTCGCAAGCGCCTGCGAGCAGGCGAAAGAGCCGACCGACGATCCGCTGGTGCTGCCAGCCGGGTGCCGGCGTCACGAGCAACTCACCGAGCACGACTTCGTGGCGCTGGCCGTCACTCGGCAGCGCGCGCACCATGTCGGCGGTGAAGTACTCGGGCGCGAGAGGCATCGACACAGCGTACGCTCGGCGGAGGGAGGGGCGCAAGAGGGCACGTCCGCAGGGTAGCATCGGAAGGATGGAACATCACCATCCTCCTGATGCGTGAAGTGCCGAATCGCGCCCTCTCGGGTGAACTCCTGAAACTCGCTCTAGGCCTCCCTCGTAGCGGAAGAGTCCGGCCAACCCTCCGCCTCCCCGTGGCGTCCGACAGACATCCCCTACTCAGGAGCGCGCGTGCTCGCAGCCTGGACCGTCGTACTCGGTGCACTGGTATTCACGTCCGTGCGCTCGCAGGACGGCGTCACCGTGACGTTCGTCGCGAACGAAGGGGTGATGCTCGCGGGCGGCGGCAAGAGGGTGCTGATCGATGCGCTCTTCTCGGAGTATAAGGACTTTCCGATTGCAGCCGATTCGACGCAGGAGCGCGTGGCGCAAGCGCGCGCGCCATTCGATTCGATCGATCTCATTCTCGTGACGCATCAGCACGGCGACCACTTCCATCCGGCGCCGGTGGTGTCGCATCTGGCGGCGAACCCGCGCGCGACGCTCGTGACATCGGGTCAGGTGATCGACAGCCTGCGCTCGCGCGTGTCTGCGGGAAGCGGTCTATCGCGCCGGCTCGCCGTGCGTCCGACGACGGGGGGCACCTTCCGCCGCGAAACCGTCAACGGCGTGCAAGTGGACTTCCTTGGAGTTCCCCACGGCGGCGGGGCGCGCAGCAGGGGCCTCGAGCATCTGGGGTTCATCGTCGAACTGGGCGGGCGCCGCGTGCTGCACTTGGGTGATACGGGTACGGAGGAAGAGGTCTACTCGATCCTGCGTCTCGATACCGCGCGTGTGGACATCGCGCTCGTCCCGGCCTGGATGGTGACGGAGCCTGCAGGTCGTCGCCTGATCGAACGATGGATCCGTCCCAAGCAGGTCGTCGCGATTCACATGGGTCCGGGCAACAGCGAGAGCTCCATTCAGGCCGTGCTGCCTGGAGCGGCTGCTCTCAGTCGGTCGCTGGACGTGCGGCGGTGGTAGGCTTACCGGTATCCAGTTCCCAGAGCGCGCGGATGGGCACCGCAAAGAGGCCCTCGCCGAACCCCACGCTGGCTTCGCCGTCGTACAGTACCACGCCGCTGGTGAAGCGCTTGCCAACGGCGTCGCGAAGCTTGCGGATCCCTCGGAAGTCCGCCGCCGTCACCGTGGCGGAGGCTTTGACCTCGACGGCCGCCAACGCGCGGCCACCCTGCTCGATCACGAGATCCACCTCAACGCCGTCCTTGTCCCGGATGTGGTGAAAGCGCACATCGTCATCCCGCCAACTGGCCTGGCGTCGCAACTCCTGCACGACGAACGTCTCCAGCAACTGTCCCAAGGTGCCACGGTCCTCCCACAGTGCAGTCTCGTCCAATCCGAGCAGCGCGCACGCAACGCCGGTATCGGTGAGGTGCAGCTTGGGAGTCTTGATGAGGCGACTCAAGCGGTTGCTGTGCCACGGCGGAAGCTCTTCCAGCAGGAAGATGCGCTCCAGCAGCGTCACGTAGTCCCTGATGGTCGGTCGGCTCAGTTGGAACGGTGCCGCGAGGTCACTCACGTTGATCAGCCGTGCCGTCTGACCGGCGGCGAGTGTGAGCAACCGCGGGAGCACGTCGAGCGAGGCGATCCTCGCCAGGTCACGCACATCCCGCTGCACGAGCGTTTCTATGTAGTCCCGGTACCACGTGGCCCGTCGCCGCGGGGTCGTGCGGGCGAGCGCCGCCGGATAGCCCCCATCGGCGAGGCGTCGTGCAAGCTCCCTGCCGAGCCGAGCATACGGGCGCGCCTTGAACCCACGCCCGAACAGGGAATCGAGGAACCTGGGCTCCGCCCCCGCCAACTCGGCTTGTGCCAGAGGGTGAAGCCGCAGGATCTCCATCCGTCCGGCGAGGGAGTCGGCCAGCGTCGGCAGGAGCAATACGTTGGCGGAGCCAGTGAGGAGGAATCGTCCGGGACGGCGGTCGCGATCCACTGAGCGCTTGAGGGCGGTGAAGAGCGCCGGCGCGCGCTGCACCTCGTCCAGGATGGCGCGCTCGGGAAGGTCGCCCACAAAGCCGACCGGATCGCTGGTGGCCGCCGCCAACGTCACAGCGTCGTCGAAGCTGAAGTAGGTGAAGCCGTTGGCGTCCCCGACCTCTTGGGCGAGCGTCGTCTTGCCGCACTGTCGCGGCCCGTGGATCAGGACCACCGGCGACTCGGCGAGTGCCTGCTCGAGCAGCTTGGTGGCGAACCGTGGGTAATGGGCGGCGGGGCTCATTACGGCCAAATGTAAGCTTCCGTGCGTCCAAGTGCAAGTTTGAGGTGCGGCCA
>JANNLH010000004.1:0-3261 GCA_031396725.1 Gemmatimonadaceae bacterium
GCGAATGAGGGATTCGGCGCGCAGGGAGGCAAATGCGGACTCGGCTTCCTGATAGGCCCTGACCGCGTCGAGCCACTCGATGAGCGGGATCTCGCCTTCGGCGTACGCGAGCTCCGCCGAACGGAGTGCTGCGGTGGCGACGTCACCAAGCTCAGGTGCGAGGACGCGGAGCTGCTGATCCACCGCGAGCACTGCGGCGGCCGCCTGCTGCACGTCCCGGATGACGCGCTGCTCGAGGAGTCTCGTTTGATTGGCGGCCCGCCGAGCCTCTGCGTCGGCCGCGTCCACCGCGCCTGCGCGTCGGTCCCAGAGCGGCAGCGGCAGGGTGAGACCGGCGACAAAGCCGCTCAAGTCGCCCACTCCGCCGACTCGCTCGGTCTTCGTACCGGCCGTGAGTACCGGCACCGGGATCCGCGACCGTGACGCCGAGCGCGCTTCTGACTCGGCGGCCGCAGCGTCCAGACGTGCCGCGCGCAGGTCGGGGCGCGCCGTGAGTGCCAGACTAACGAGCGAATCAGTCGAAGGGCGTGGATCCGAATGCGGTGCCTCGACTGCGAGTACCACGTCGGCATCCGCGATGCTGCGCGCGTCGGGCGCGAGCAGCGAGGCGAGTGCGAGCTTGGCGGCACGCTGCGACAACGTCGCTTCGGCTTTCCGCGCCGCGTACCGGGCGGCTTCCAGGCGGATGCGGCGATTGGCGTATCCGGAGATGTCGCCAGCCTGCAGTCGCTCATCACTGACGCGGCGAGCGTTCGCGAAGACTTCGGCCGCGTGGCTCGCCAACTCTGCGTGACGATCGGCGGCGAGGACTGACGCGAATGCCTGTGCGACATCGAAGTCCAGCTGCGACTCCGCGTCGGACAATCGCGCCTCTGCGGCTTCGCGGCGGTGCGTCGCCGCGGTCCGGCGTGCACCGCGGGAGGCGAGATCGAGCGACTGGTCGACGGAGAAGATGGACTGCGAGTTCTCCTGCCCGCTCCCGGAGGTCTGCTCCCGCTGGTACGACAGAGTGGGATTCTGGATGGCGCGCGCCTGGCGTTCGAGTCCGGTGGCGACGGCCACGGCCTCTCTTGCGGAAGCGACCACGGGATTCACGCGCCGCGCGCGCTCCTGCGCAGTGGAGAGCGTCAAGGACTGCGCGTGCAGCGATGATGCACAGAGCAGCAGCGTCGCAAGCGGCGCGGCGGCGCGCCGACAGAAACGGCGCAAGACGAGACTTCGCATGGCGATCGGCCAGACGTTCGGGTGACGCTCGCGTTCCTGCGCGTGCCGCGGTGACGGCAAGGCGTGCGCGTGATCCCCGAGGTGGGATCAGGCGCGACGAAGCGGAGCGATCTCGTTTCTCTTGTCTGAGGGTCGGCTACCAGGCGCGCATGGGCGCAGCGGTGCCGACAGGGGATCAGTCGAGCGGCGGCGCTCGAGGCTGTCGCGGCGAGTCCGGTGGAGGTCCCGATGGACCGGGCGCGCTCGGGTCGACCGATAGGCCGACGACGGTCTTGATGACGGGGACGGAGAAGTCGTCCGCAGGCGCGGTGACGAAGACCGGGAGATCAAGCCGGCCAGCGGAGACCCGTGCCGAGATCTCCGCGTGCTCGTGCTCGGCCGGGTGGTCTTCACCGCGGATCGCGGGATGACCGTGGTCCTGGTCATCGGCGTGGTGCTCGACCGCGTGATGGTCGTCGTCGTGATGCTCTTCGGCGGCGAGCTCCTGATGCGCCGTCCCGTGCGCGACCGCAAGACCCGGCGCCGCGAGCACGGCGCACAGGGTCCAGATCATCACCATCCAGCGGAGCGGGCGCGGCCGAGACATTGGAGGAAGCTATATCAGGAGCGAGAGTGGTCGCTAGCCCGGGTCATGCGCTGCGCGGAGATGCCGCCTTCGGTCCCACCAGGAGGAACGCCAGAAGCAGCGCACCGGCGGCGAGCAGTGCAAAGTCGGCGCGGATGCCCAGCGACAGGGAGGCGGAGCCGCCGAGGCCCGACCAGAGAATGGGTATCACCGCAAGCCACCGCGCATCGCGCACCGGGGCTGACAGGAGGATGCCAACTGTGAGAATGGTCGTCGGGCACGGAACGCCATAGAGTGGCAGGCGCGGGTACATGAGCCCGAACAGCAAGCCCAGTCCCGGATAGAGAAAGGAGTACACCACGAGTGCCATCCCCGCGCGCGACCAACCGGTGGAACCGGGCGAGAGCGCGAATCCTGATCTACGAAGACCCCACCAGAGAAACAACGCCGCCTGGATGATAAACACCGCTGCGAACAGCGCCGCGGCCGGGTTGATGTGGCGGAAGTGCACCAGGTGATAGGCGATGCCGGACCACGCCCAGTGGATCGCGAGGAGGACCATGACCACTCGAGTCATCCCAGCGCCGCGTTGGTAGAAGGCGACCATCACGACGAGCGACGCTATCCAGAGAAGCGCGGCCGCGGGCCACCACGCGCTGTTGTAGACGCCGAACACGTCAAGGAACTGCTCGTGCGTAAATGGCACTGATCCTCTCTCAGTCGAGCTGAGAGCTCACGGAGATGCTCCGGAAGGTGGCGGCCTGGATGTCACGCGAGGGCTTGAGCTTGGGCACGGGTCCTCAGAGACGGAAAGGTTCAGTACAGAAGAACGTACGGACGCGTCGTACCCCGCGCGAGCGGCGTACTCACCGCACCACATCAAAGTGCCCCATCATCCCGGCCGCGTGGTGCTCGAGGATATGACAGTGGTACATCCACCCACCCGGCCGGTCGTCCGGTAGCCAGGCGATCCTCACCTTGCCGAACGAGGGCACGTTCACGGTGTCCGCCCATGCCAGTCGCTCGGTCGCCTTGCCGTTCACCTCCAACACCTGGAAGAAGAAGCCGTGCAGATGGAACGGATGATGGATCGGCGAGCGGTTCTGCACATCCCAGACCTGCAGTTCTCCGACGCGCACCGGATCGGCGTGATGATGCTGCTCGCGATTGATGTTGAACTCGACGCCGTGCTTCATCCCCAGGTGGAAGCCGAGCCGCACCTCGCGCGTGGGCGTGGCGGGCCCCGTCACGAGCGGCTCGATCTCGCGCAGCCGATCCGGGATCCGCGCAACGGAGGGCGCGGCGGCGCCCACCCGCAGCGTGGCGAAGCGCTCGGGCTTCCGGTGCGACTTGAATGATCCGCGATCGAACGGCAGCGTCTCAATGTGAAGCGTTTCGCCTTCAACGAATGGCCCGACAGCGATCTCCGTGCGATCCGCGGTGCAGAGCAGCAGTTCGGTCGCGGTCACCGG
>JANNLH010000023.1:0-9225 GCA_031396725.1 Gemmatimonadaceae bacterium
CCTGACGGCGCAGGAAAAGCACGCGCCGGACGGCACCTGGCATACGATCAGCGACGTGGATGGCAAGCCGCGGGGCATCGTCTCGCTCAAGGTGACGGACGGCGTACTGACAGGCACCGTGGTCGGCACACTGAACCCCGACGAGACCCCCGGCCGCGTCTGCGACCGATGCCGCGGCGTGCGGAAGGATCAGCCCCTGCTCGGCATGGAGATCCTCCGCGACCTGCGGTGGGACGGGCGGGCGTGGACCGGAGGGGAGGTACTCGACCCTGACACGGGGAAGACGTATCGCGCCTCGATCCGGCTCGGCGACGACGGCCGCTCGCTCACGCTGCGCGGGTACGTCGGGATCTCGCTCCTCGGCCGGTCACAACGCTGGGTGCGGGCGCCCTAGCCACCCTCGCGCCCGGGGAAGCGCAGCTCCTCGGGATAGGGCAGCGCGTCCGCCACCACACCGCGCCGGATCTCCTCCTGACGCGCCGTCCACCAGGCGGCGTCGGCGAGTTCGGGATAGAGCTCCAGGAAGATCCGCCGGTCGCGCTCGGCCTGGAAGACGAAGGTCGGCCACTCCTCGGGGAACGCATCCTGCGCCCCGACGTGGAACCAGGGCTCCGCGGACATCTCGTCCTCATCCCGTCGAGCCGTCGGCAGCCGCCGGAACGTCACCTCGGTGAGTGCCGATACCTCGTCGTAGTCGTAGAACACCACGCGCCCCGCGCGCGTCACGCCGAAGTTCTTGGAGAGCAGGTCGCCGGGGAACACGTCGGCCGCCGCGAGCTCGCGCAGCGCCTGCCCGAACTCGGCGAGCGCGCGCCGCGCCCTCACCTCGTCGGCGTCGCGCAGGAAGAGATCGAGCGGCGTCATCCGGCGCTCGATGTAGAGATGCCGGATCACGACGCGGTCCCCGTCGCGTTCGACCTGGCTCCCGCAGGCCTGCTCGAGCTCCGCGAGCATCTCCGCGTCGAACCGGGCGAGCGGGAGCGCCACGTCCGAGTACTCGAGCGTATCGGCCATCCGCCCCGCGCGATCGTGGTGCTTCACCATCAGGTACTTGGCGCGCACCTCCGCACGCGAGGTCTTCTTGGGCGGCTTGAAGGTGTCGCGGATCACCTTGAAGACGTAGGGGAACGACGGAAGCGTGAAGACGACCATCACCAGGCCGCGGATTCCCGGGGCGACGACGAACCGGTCGGTCGAGTTCGCGAGGTGCTCCATCAGGTCCCGGTAGAGCAGCGTCTTGCCCTGCTTCTGCAGCCCGACCGCCGTGTAGAGCTCGGCGACGGAATGTGTCGGCATCAGCTCGTGCAGGAAGCGGACGACCGCGGACGGGACTTCCATGTCCACCGTGAAGTAGGCGCGCGCCGTACTGAAGAGGCGGCCGACCTGCGCGCTCGTCAGCAGCAGCGCGTCGATGCGCAACGAGCGTCCGTTCGCGGCGTGGCGCAACGAGACGGCGAACGGGTGCGCCTCGCTGCCGTTGATGATGCGCCCGACCACGTAGGCGCCGGTGTGCCGGTAGAAGATCGACGACAGCACGCGGACGTGGAGATTCGGATGCCGCTCCGCGCCGGCCGGGAGCTCGCGGCGGAGCGTGCGGATCACCTGCCGCAGGTCGCGGGACAGGTCCTCGAACGGGAGCCGGAATCCCAGGCTCCCGGCGATCGCGCGCAAGGTCGCGCGGATCCCGTGCGTCCCCGGATGGAAGGTGCGGAACACCGGTCGTTCGCTCGAGAGGAACTCGGTCGCGACCGCCGGGCGCCAGAAGATGTACTCGTTGCGATAGTACGTGCGGTCGAGCACGCGACAGGCGACGGAGTTGTAGAACGTCTCGGCGCATTCCGCCTGCCGGTGGTCGTAGAGCAACCCGATGTACGCGCGCTTGACGGCGGGCCAGACGGACTCGTCGGTCCGCGTCGCCGGGAAGCGCCCGACGATCGCGTCCACGACCTCGCGCACGCGTTCGTCGTAGAGGTCGATGCGCGCGCGGCTCGCCGCGCGCACCGCCGGCCAGTCGGCGCGCTCGAACAGCACCTGCGCCTCGGCCGCCGTCTCCCGGAACGATCGGTAGCGGTCGTCGAATCCCTCGAGGATCGCGGCGGCGATCTCACGGGCGGCATCCATCTAGAAGCGTCCCTCGCGCACCTGGCCCTTCTCCTTCGCCAGCGCGGCCACGCTCTTGAGGGCAGCGAGCACTTTGGAGCCCGGGACGGCCGCTTCGCCGTCCGCGTAGTAGTCGAACCAGGGGATCCCGGCGCGCGCGTAGTCCTCGGCAGTGAACGGCGTGGTCGGCGGCGCCTCGCCGGTGATCCCGCGCCAGACGAGCGAGTTCGCCAGATGCACGAAGCAGCGGCTCCCGTGATCGAGATCGTAGTGGTCGAGGGGTCGCCGATCCTGGTAGATCTCCTGCCGCATCATCCCTCCCGGCGCGAGCCCCATCTCGTTGGCGGACGGCGACGACACCCGGCGCATCATCCGGGATCGGCCGATCGATCCATGGTCGATCGACTCGTAGTGCTCGGCCTTGAGAGGATACACGTGGAGCTGGAGTCCGCCATGTTCGGCGGCACCGGTGAGCTGCTCCTCCGCGCTGTAGCCCGCGCCGAGCGGCATCGCGACGAACTGCCGGATCATCCCCTTGCCGACGCAGAAGCCGTCGAGCCAGGGCTGTGCGGATGTCACGTAGTCCTGCGGACCGCGATGGAGTCCCGGCCGGTACGGCTCGCCGGTGACGGCGTCAATCTTCCCCGCGGCGATCTTGAGCGCGCACGGATAGTCGCTCTCGAAGGCGAGCCAGAGCGCCTCCGACTGGTACATCGGCATCATCACGCCGCCGTGCGCATTCCACGAGGGCGGGACGCTCTCGCCGAAGTCGTCCACGTGGCGCAGGGGAAAGCGGCCGAGTCCCGCCGGAAGCGGGTAGACCGTCCCGTCGTCGGGGATGCGCAGCGTGCGCTGGAAATCGATCCGCAGCATCGCGTCGTCGTGCACCTCCGGGAATCGGAAGTGGAGTGCGTCGCTCCTGAGTTCGATCATCGTGCCTCCCGTGTGTGATGGACTACCAGTGGCCGTCGCGCACCTCGCGGACGAGCCGGAGCACGGCGTGGTCCGGGAGGCGCTTGAGTTCGCGAATGAGGGTCGCGAAGAGCTCGGGGCGGCGGCGGATCACGGCCTGCAGGTCGGACGAGACCTTGCCGGCGAGCGCGAGCAGCACGTCCGGATCCTCGTCCAGCTCCTGCGCGAGGGCGACGATCCTCGCCTCGGAGGGCGGCGGCGTCTCGCCGCGCTCGACCTTGCTGAGGTAGGACGGTTCGACGCCGATGCGCTGCGCGACCTGCCGGACGGAACAGTCGTCCCGCGTGGCCTGCAGCGCCTCCCGCCGCCTCCGCACATAGGTTCCGAAGTCGCGTGCCATTGTGTGTAGTGTGTACCACTCAGTACACACTGTCAAGACAGGGGCTGCCACACACCGCGCAGATCGCCACGGCCGACCCGGGACCGCCGGCGCCCGATCCCGGGACACGCGTCGGACCGCATCACGGTGTGACGCGTCGGCGCGCGCGCCGGCCTGCCGCGCCCCACCCTGCAGAGCGCCCGCAACCCGTTGGGCGCGCAAGGGTTGGCCGCCGCGCCCACGCTCGGCCTTGCGGGAGTTGTTCGTGTCCCACGTCACACGAGGGCACATCGCTTGCTCGTCCTTACCCACATGAAACGCATCGCGTCGATCCTCACGCTCGCCCTGCTGCTCTCGTCGGCGACGGCTCGTGCCCAGGCCCGCACGGTGACCCCCGCCCTCTCGACCATCTGGGCCGAGGTCACCGTCGGCGGCGCCGGCGCGCGACTCACCTGCGACGTCTGTCAGTCGGCGCGCGACGTCGGTCCGGCGATCACGCTCGCCCTCGGCGCCTACGCGAGCCCGCAGCTGCGCGTCGGCCTCGAGGCGGGGCGCTGGACCTATGAGGAGAACGCCGTGCGTGAGCACGTCCACACCTTCGGCCTCGTGGCGCATCTCGTCCCGAACCCGCGCCGCGGCCTCTTCTTCCTCGGCGGACTCGGCTGGTCGGGGTATCGCGCCGGGGAGTTCAAGTACGACGCGCCGCGCCTGACCGTGGGCGCGGGATGGGACCTGCCGATCTACGGCCGATGGGTCGTCGGGAACGTCCTCGCGATCGACGCCGCGTCGTTCGCCGCCCTCAAGACCGGCAGCACGACGGTGGCGCGGAACGTCGGCCTCAGCTCGGCCCGGGTGTCGGTGCAGGTCCGCCGCCGCTGAACCCGACGCAGCAACGCGATCACCGCACTCAACGCATCACTGTTCCTCGAGAGGATACCCGCATGCGAAAGGATGGCGAAGTCTGGCGTCGTGGCCTGTTCCTGGTGCTCTGGTCGGTCGCCGCGTGTGACGACGGTCCCGTGGCGCCGCGCTTCGTGACGCCCACCGAGATCGGGACCTCGCTTGCGTACAGCACCTGGACGCCCGCGCTGACCGACACCTGCACGCAGGCCATCCACGACTCGTACAGCGTCGTCGGCCCCGACGGAATGCGGTATCCCACCTGGCATCCGCCGGTCGATCCTGCGTCGGGCTGCACCTTCGGACACGAGCACGGCCGGGATCCGCGCGGTTCGGACCTCTACAACGAGGTCGGCCCGATCCCGTTCGGCTACGCGAACCAGCATCTGGTGGCGAGCGGCTTCGGCGCGCACCGCCAGGAGGACCACGTCGGCCACAAGGTCGAGTGGGAGAACGACATGCCGATGCGGGTCGGCGAGACGGGGAGCGCGACCTTCGCGATCACCTGCGACGTGCTGACCAAACTGCACCAGGGCACGCACTCGCCCGACGCGTTCACGAACAACCTGCACGAAGTCGTCTATCACGTGAACTGCAGCGACGGCACGGCATTCAGCGCCACGCTGCTCACGCCGATCGGCACGCCGGGCCAGCTCGTCGCCTCCTGCGAGCACGAGCGGACCACCGTCGCCGGCACCGCCACGCCGCCCAACTCGCCGAACGGCGGCGGCCGACGCGCCGTGCCCGACCTCGGCTGCATCCAGGAGCACGTGCTCCGCACCGACGGTGAACGCCCGCGCTTCGACTCCGCGCTGCGCGAGAGCTGGGAGGTGAGTGGATCGCTCCGGAAGGCCAACGGGCAGACCATCGCAGCCTTCAATCCCTACTATCAGGTGATCGATCCGAGCCGCTACTACGACCCGGCGCTCACCAGCGCGATGGGCCGGCCGATCGACCTTTGCTATGACACGACGGTCGCGCGCCGCGACCGCTGCCAGACGCTCCCCGCCGAGGTGATCGCGTGGAATGATCCGCGCTCGCCGTTCAAGGGCATCCGGCGGTTCGTGGACGTCAACGGCAACTTCGTGCGCAACGCCGACGGACCGGAGGTCTGGTACACCGACCCACTCGGCCGCAACGGACGCACCGAACCGTTCGCGGGTTCGATCCGCCAGTGGGTCGCGCGCCGCGACAACTCGGGGCTCGACCTGCACGGTGGGGTGATGGGTCACGAGCGGAGCTATGACGCCCCGGGCGTCCGGGCTCCCAACTGATGGGGCGCCATTCGATGCGGTCCGCTCGCGTCGCGGCGGCGGTGTTGTTGGGCGCCGTCGCACAGATCGTCCCCGCCGCGCTCGGCGCGCAGATCGCGCCCGACTCGCCGCGCTTGATCTCGCCGCACGCCTCCGGCGGACTCGGGATCCACTACCTGCGCCCGGAAGTCCTCCCGGGCGACGATGAGGCGATCCTCGGCACCTGGGCGATGCCCGGGCTTCCCAAGGGCGTGCGCCTGCGCGGTGGCGTCGGACGCGGCACCGGCGGCGTGGACGCGATCTTCGGCGGCATCGACGTCCAGGCGCCGCTGCTACGCGGCAAGGCGGAGATGCCGTTCGACCTCGACTGGCAGACCGGTGCGGGCCTGAGCATCGGCGACTGGACACTCGTGACCGTGCCGATCGGGCTCAGCGGCGGGTTCGCGTTCACCTCCGGCTCGGTCTGGATCGCACCCTACCTCACGGCGGGACTCGCCGCCGACTTGCGCCTCGGCGACGATGCGCCGGACAAGGAGTTCGAGGTGAGCCCGTCGCTCGACGTCGGGCTCGACCTCGCGTTCGACCGCGAGCGCCGGATCGTGTTCCGTGGCGCGGCCTCGCTGGGAGACCGGCAGGCGGTCTCGCTCGGGCTGGCGTTCGGGCTCGGGGCACCACCGAAGGTCCAGCGGTAGCGAGCGTACGCGCAGCCTCAGACCGCAGCCGGCTCCAGCGACCAGGCGTCGGATCCGAGGCAGCGCCCGCGCCCGGAGCGCTTCGCCGCGAGCAGCCGGCGGTCCGCTGCGCTGATGAGCAGCTTCGCGTCGTCGGGCTTGGCATCTTCCGGAACGCCGGCGACCCCCGCGCTGAAGTTGATCGTCAGCGTGGTGCCGTCGCCGAGATCGATCGGTGTGCCCTGCACCTCCTTCCGCAGCACCTCGATGCGCACCAGCGCCAGCTCGCGCGTGGTGCCCGGGAGCAGGATCACGAACTCCTCGCCGCCGTAGCGCGCGACGATGTCGGTGCGCCGCATCTCCCGTTGGAGGAGTTCGGCCACGCGCTGCAGCGCGCGGTCGCCCAGGGTGTGCCCGTGGACGTCGTTGATCTGCTTGAACCGATCGACGTCGATCAGCGCGAGCGCGAGCGGGCGGCCGTCGCGCGCCGCGGTGTTGAGTGCGGCCGCGAGCGCGCGATCGAAGTGCCCGCGATTGAACAGCCCCGTCAAGCGGTCGCGCGAGGCGAGATAGAGCAGCCGCTGCGCGCGGCGGACGATCGTGACCGAGAGCAGCGTGGTGATGGCGAGCAGGATCAGCCGCGTGGTCAGGTCGATCGGCACGTAGGGACCCGCCGCCGCCGCGAAGCGCGGGTCGTGGAGGTCGAAGCGCGCCGAGGCGAAGAGCCAGAGGCCGCCGTACTGGGCCAGCGCCAGCAGGCCGATGGCGATGCAGATCCGGGCGTCGTAGCGCAGGCTCGTGGCGACGATCGCGAGGAAGTACATCTCGAAGGTGACGGTCGAGTTGAGCGCGATCGTCGGCGACGCGACGATCAGGAAGCTGACCAGCGCCAGGCTCACCATCGAGACATCGAAGGCGCTGGTGGCGAAGCCGATCCAGGGCTTCCAGCGCTCGGCGCGCAGGCGCCACCAGATCCAGGCCGAGACCAGCGCCGCGCCGAATGTCACCGCGAAGCCGGTGACATACATCGCCGTGTCGGGGCGACGGAGGATGTTCCAGGTGGGCGCGATGAGCAGGAGCGCCATCGCGACCATCCGGACGCGGGCCACCACGAGTTCGCCCTCGATGCCGGCGGCGGCGAGCGCGGGGTCGGGACGCGCCCAGAGCGCCGGCTCGAGCGCGGCGGGGGTGAGCATCTCGGGGGGAGTGACCGCGCGCATCGCCGTAGTGTCCCACGCCGCGGCACCGAAGGCAAGGGCGCGCGCGTACGCGCGCGTGTGCGCGTGCTTGCCTTCCACGCTGGCCCACCGCACGTTTGGAGCGTCCTGCCACCGGAGCACGCAGTGCCACTCACGAAACTCACGGTGAACGGCGTCACACACGACGTCGACGCCGACGCCGACACCCCACTCCTCTGGGCCCTGCGGGACGACCTCGGGTACACCGGCACGAAGTTCGGCTGCGGCATCGGCGCCTGCGGCGCCTGCACGGTGCACCTCGACGGCGTCGCGACCCGGTCGTGCGCGACCCCGATCTCCGCGGTCGGCGCCCGGAAGGTCACCACCATCGAGGGACTCTCCTCGAGGAAGCCCCACGCCGTGCAGGCCGCCTGGATCGCCGGCGACGTGCCGCAGTGCGGCTATTGCCAGCCCGGGCAGATCATGGCCGCGGCCGCGCTGCTGCGGACGAACGCCAATCCGAGCGACGCCGAGATCGACGCGGCGATGACGAACCTCTGCCGCTGCGGCACGTACCAGGAGATCCGGGCCGCGATCCACCGCGCGGCGACGGGGGCCTGACCATGACCACACCCGGTGGCACCGGCTACACCCGCCGCGGCTTCGTCCGGACGGCCTCCGCCGCAAGCGCAGGGCTCGTGATCGCCTTCTATCTCGACGGCTGCGCGCCGGACGTCTCGCGCCCCGTTGGAACCGTCACCCCCAACGCGTGGCTCCGCATCGGCTCGGATGACGGCATCCTCGTGATCGTGGACCGCTCCGAGATGGGCCAGGGCGTCGCGACCGCGCTGCCGATGATCCTCGCGGAGGAGCTCGAGGCCGACTGGTCGAAGATCCGGATCGAGTTCGCGCCGGCGGATCCCGTCTACAACAACCCGCTCTTCGGGTTCCAGGGCACCGGCGGGAGTTCGAGCGTCCGCGCCGCCTTCACGCCGCTCCGCGAGGCCGGCGCATCGGCGCGCGAACTGCTCAAGCTGGCGGCCGCCGAGGAGTGGTCGGTCGCTCCGGCGTCGCTCCGCGCGGAACGCGGCGAGATCATCCACGACGGGTCGGGGCGCCGCGCCAGTTACGGCGCGCTGGTCGCCACGGCGATGACGCTGACCGCGCTGCCGGAGAAGGTGCCGCTCAAGGATCCCAAGGACTGGACGATCCTCGGCACGCGCACCGCGCGCCTCGATACGGCGTCCAAGGTCGACGGCACGGCACGGTTCGGCATCGACGTCAAGGTCGACGGGATGCTGGTGGCCGTGATCGCGCGCTCGCCGGTGTTCGGCGGCAAGGTCGCGTCCTTCGACGCGACGCGCGCGAAGGCCGTGGCCGGGGTCAAGCACGTCGTGCAGGTGTCGTCGGGCATCGCCGTGGTCGCCACCGGCTACTGGCCGGCGCAGAAGGGTCGCGCAGCGCTCGACATCACGTGGGACGAGGGGAAGCACGCGTCGGTCTCGGATGCGTCGA
The DNA here is from genome assembly GCA_031396725.1 of Gemmatimonadaceae bacterium. Classification (GTDB taxonomy): domain Bacteria; phylum Gemmatimonadota; class Gemmatimonadetes; order Gemmatimonadales; family Gemmatimonadaceae; genus Pseudogemmatithrix. The sequence goes on from JANNLH010000023.1 coordinate 8,909, forward strand.
TCGCGGCGCTCTTCGCGACGAAGGCCCGCGGGAGAGCGGCCCAGGCCCGCCACGACGGCGATGCCGCGGGAGCGGTGGCCCGCGCGGCGACGAAGCTCGAAGCCACATACGACGCGCCATTCCTCGCGCACGCGACGATGGAACCGATGAACGCGACGGCACACGTCCGCGCCGACGGCGTGGACATCTGGGCGCCGACCCAGTTCCAGACCGGAGCGCAGGGAATCGGCGCAGCGATCGGGGGGGTGCCGCCGGAGAAGGTCAAAGTCCACACGACCTACCTCGGCGGCGGATTCGGCCGACGCTTCGAGATGGAT
>JANNLH010000039.1:0-12939 GCA_031396725.1 Gemmatimonadaceae bacterium
TGCGCCCCATCCACGTGCAGCCACACCCCGAACCGCTCGCAGATCTCCCCGATCGCCTCGAGATCGTCGAACGACCCCGTCGCCGTCGACCCCGCGGTCGCGATCACGGCCAGCACCTCGCGCTTCTCCTTGTGTAGCCGCTCCAGCGTGGCCCGCAGCGCATCGACATCCACCCGGAACTCCCGCGACGGCACCGCCACGCAGTTGTCCATCCCGATCCCCATCTCTCCCGCCGCGCGCGACGCCGCGTAGTGCGTGTGCTCCCCGTGCACGAGCACCGGCATCGGCCCACTCCCCAGCCCGCGCATCCACGCATCCGGACGCCACGCCGCCCGCGCCGCGAGCATCGCGGTGAACGTCGCTTCGGTCCCGCCCGACGTCATCATCCCCGCCGCGCCCGTCCCGTAGCCGGCGAGCCCCGCCATCCACCCGATCACGCGCTCTTCGAGCACGCTCGACACGGGTGACATCTCCCACACGGCCTGCGAGTTGTTGACGGCGCTGATCACCACCTCGGCCCACACGGCCGAAGCGAGCGGCGCCGAGACCTGGTGACCCATCGCCATCGGATGCATCAGCTGGTTCACGTCGGGCATCACGTCGCGCTCGATGCGCGCGACGACCTCCGCCAGCGGCCGCATCCCCATCGGCAGCGGCTCGTCGAACCGCGCCGCGATCTCGGCGCGGTCCCGCGGCGTCGACACCGGGCCCTCTCCGGTGCGCGTCCGCGCGAAGTAGTCGGCCGCCACCTTCAAGAACGGGCCGCCGGCCTCGAGCGTCGTGTCGGACTCGAGTGCGGCAAGGAGTGCGGCAGTTCGGGGATCAGTCACCGGCGGACAGGAGGGAATGGTGCCGCACGAAGACGTCTGATGCGGGCGTGGCGCACGCCTGATGGTAATCTTGCGAGCTTGAACCAGCGAAGATGCGTTGACATCAAATACTTGATGCGTTAGCATCATTCCATGCGGACCACCGTGGACATCAACCCAGACCTCCTCGACCGCCTCCGGAAGCTCGCCGACCAAGAAGGCATCTCCTTAAAGGACGCGCTCAATCGCGCCATCACGCGCGGGCTCACCCCGCCTGCCGCCGCACGGCGGAAACCGTTCGTGATCCCGACCTTCAACCTCGGACTCGACCGGTTCTACGACATTCGCAAGATCCGGCACCACCTCGATCAGGAAGACGACCTGCGACTGCTCGGGTCGATGCGGCGTCGGGAGGACGAACGTGAAGATCCTTGACGTCAACGTCCTCCTCTACTGCAGTGACGAGGGCACGGAGTTCCACGCGCGGACCAAGGAGTTCGTCGCGGCGGCCTTGGACGGTGACGAGGTCATCGCGCTGCCGTGGATGGTCGTCCTCGGCTTCCTTCGGATCAGCACGAGGCGCAGCGGAGGGCATCAAGCCCTCTCGCGCGAGCAATCGATCGCGGTCATCGACGCCTGGCTGTCGCACCCGAACGTCTCGGTGCTCTCGCCCGGACCGCGGCACTGGACCGTTCTCCGGGAGATCTCCAACGAGGTCGGCGCGCACGGCGACCTCTTGATGGACGCTCACCTCGCCTCCCTCGCCATCGAGAACGGCGCCGAACTCTGCTCGGCCGACACGGACTTCTCGCGCTTCCCGCGGCTCCGGTGGACAGACCCGACGCGCTGACGCGAACGAGCACCTCGCGCCGCGCGAGCGGTCATCACGCTCAGAGCTCGATCACCGCGAACTTGAGCCGCTTCGCCGCGGCCACGAGCCGCTCGTCATAGCTCGCCAACTGCACCGGCTGGCCCAGCTTGCGCAGGAAGTCCATCGATGCGAGATGCAGCGCATCGAGCGTGCGGACCGGCGTCGGGAACGGTTCCAGGGCGCGCTCAAGCACCGGCCTCGCCATCTCCAGGAACGCCACGCGCCCGAGCAGGCCTCGCACCTTCTCGTCGTGTGACTTTGCGAGTCCCCGCGCGTTCACCCGGTTCCAGAGCTCGAACTCGAGCAACCGGCTGGACACCAACGGCGAGGTCCAGAGTTCGTCGGGCGGCCGCCGGTCCTCCGCGAAGAGCTGCGCGAGGGCGACCGAGGTGTCGAGGTAGATCATCGCTCGCCCCGGTCGGCCGCGAGTTCGGCGAGCAGCTCCCGCAACGACGCCACCGGCGCTCCCGCAGGCGGACCGGCCGAGACCAAGGTCGGCGGGGTGAGCCAACCGCTGCGGACCGCTTCCGCGAGCAGGGCATCGGCGAGCAGGTCATCGCGCCCCGCCCGAGGCGGCACGAGCTCGGCCACGACCCTGTCTCGGTCGGTCACGAGCACGGTCTCTCCCCCGGCCGCCAGGCGGACGTACTCGCTGAGCTTGTTCTTGAGGATCTTCAGGCCGACTGCGCGCATGCTTAAAGGTAGCTTCCAGAAGCTACCTTCGTCAATCGGGAGAAGAGGTGAACCGAGGGTCGGGGATGAGGACATCTCGCCCCGAGCATCGCACTCGATCCGGCTTTGGGAATGACCATTTCGTCGCCACCCGTGTCCGGACGACCCCCTCAGATCACCAATCGCGTCCCACACGTCTCGCAGAACACCGCATCCTGATCGATCTCACGGACTGCCCGGTCGCCGCGACCGCACCGGCGCCGCCGGCTCCGCCTTCAACTGCACCGGCTTCTCCTGCAGCTGCCTCAGCGCCTCGGCCACCGCCCGCTCCAGCTGCGCGTCGCGCCCGGCCTTCTGCTCCTTCGGCCAATTCTCGACGTCGATGTGCGGCGTCACACCCTCGTTCTCCACCGCCCACTTCCCGTCACGGTCGAAGAATCCGCCGCGCGGGGCTATCATGCGGCCGCCATCCAGAAGCGCCGGCGTGTCCCAGGTGCCCACCAGCCCGCCCCACGTCCGCTTGCCGACGATCGTCCCCAACTGCCGACGCTTGAACATGTAGGGCAGCAGGTCGCCGCCCGAGCCCGCCATCTCGTTCACGATCATCACCTTCGGGCCCCAGATGCCGGCCGCCGGTGAGGTCCAGGGCGTGCGGTCGCCGATCGGATTATTGAAGTAGCCGTCGAAGTCGCGCGCCAACACCTCGATGATGTAGTCGGCCGCGGAGCCGCCGCCGTTCCAGCGCTCGTCGATCACCGCGCCCTGCTTCTCCTGCTGCGCGAAGTAGTACCTGTTGAAGTAGGTGTAGCCCGGACCGCCGGTGTTCGGCACCCAGACGTACGCGATGCGCCCGCGCGAGAGCGAGTCCACCATCTTGCGATTGTGCTCGATCCACGCGAACTGGCGCAGCCCGCCCTCGTTCGCGATCGGCACGACGGTCACCCGCCGCGCGCCCTCCATCGTCGGCTGCTGATTCAGCGTCAGCACGGTCTGCCGGTCCACGGTCCCCTCGAGCAACCGATAGGGATCGCTCGCTGCGGTCACCTCCGCTCCGTCCACCGCCAAGAGATAATCCCCTTCCCTTGCATCGACGCCCGGCATCGCGAGCGGCGCCCTCAACCCCGGATTCCAGCTCTCACTCGTATAGATGCGCGCGATCCGCACGCGACCGTTCGCGGCCGTGAGATCGGCGCCGAGCAGACCCACCGGCGCGCTGGGCACGGGCGGCATGTCACCGCCGCTCACGTACGAGTGGCCGATCGCGACCTCGGCGCTCAGGTCGTCGAGCAGGGCGTTGAAATCGGCGCGGTGCGCGACGTGCGCCAGCAACGGCTCGTAGCGCGCCTTGGTGCGCACATAGTCCGCGCCGTGGAGATTCTTCACATAGAGGAAGTCGCGCATGAAGCGCCATCCCTCGTCGAACATCTGCTTGTACTCGGCCCGCGGATCCACGAGTTGCCGCACGTTCGCGACGTTCACGCGACCGGTGGTGCCCGTCGGCGGCACCTTGTCGGTATCGGCGATGGTCCAGTTGCCCGCGGCCTGATAGAGGATCTTCTTGCGGTCGGCGGAGATCGAATAGGCGCCGGAGCCCGAGACGAAGGGCGCCGCGCGCCGCTCCTTGAGCTGCCAGCGATGCAGCACCGCCGTCGGATTGCCGCCCGGGCCAGTGGCCGCGCCGGAGGGCGGCAGGTTCTCGACGAAGAAGACGATGCCAGTCGGGCCGGCGGCGAGCGAGCGATAGTCACGCGTCGGCAGGTCTACGGCGATGATGCGACGCGCGAGACCCGCGAAGTCGATCGTCACCGTCGGGACCGGCGGTGGCGGCGGGGGACGCACGGGAGCCGCTCCCGGAGCGGCGGGCGCCGGTGCAGCGGGCGGAGCCGCAGGCGCCGCGCTCCCCTCCTCATCACTCTCCGGCAACAGCGGCGACGACTCCCCGCTCTTGAGCAGCGCCATGTAGAGCGCCCGCTGCGTCGGCTTGTCGAACGACGTCATGTCGAGCCACCCCGTCTGCAACCCGAACGTCGTCGACGCGAGGAAGTAGAGCCACTTCCCATTCGCGTCCCACGCCGGCGAGACCGCGTCCGACATCCCGTCGGTGAACTGCGTCGCCTTCCCCTCCTGCGTGTCGTACACGAAGATCGCGTGCAGCTGCGACTTGAGCCGCTTGGCGTACGCGATCCACCGGGAGTCCGGACTCCACACGGGATTCATCGACCGTTCCGGCACCATGTACGTGTCGGTGTCGGCGTGCGTCGCGCGCCCCGAGGCGACGTCGAGCACCCAGAGCCGCAGGTGCGTGTCCGTGAAGAGGATCTTCTTCGAGTCGGGGGACCACGCCGGCGTGTAGTAGAAGCTCGGCTCCGGCAGCGCGATCCGGCGGCGCGCGCCCATCCCGTCCTGCGGCGCGATCACCAGTTGGTACTCACCCGTCGAATCGGAGAACCAGGAGATCCACTTGCCGTCCGGCGACCAGGCCGGCGTGCGATCGGCCGCGTTCGAGCTCGAGGTGAGATTGCGCCAATCGCCCTTCTCCGCCGGCACGGTGAAGATGTCGCCGCGCCCCTCGATCAGCACACGCTTGCCCGTCGGCGACAGCTCCGTCGCGGCGATGCGCCCTGCGATGTCCTTCCACTGCGGCACGAGCCAGGGGAAGTCTCCCTTCGCCGTGATCTCGAGCCGTCGCGTGTTGCCCGACGCCGGATCGTGCAGGTGGATGTCGCCGGCCTGCTCGAACACCACCACGCCTCCGCCGGCACCCAGACTCTTCACGTCGAGGTCGGTGAACTTCGTCACCTGCCGCAGCGACTTGGCGCGCGTGTCGTACGCCCAGACGTTCATCAGCCAGTCGCGGTCGGAGAGGAAGTACACGGTCTCGCCGACCCAGACGGGATCGATGTCCTTGGAGTCGGTCCAGGGCGGCGACTCGACGTCCATCGTCGAGAGGTCGGCGATCCAGATCGGCCGGTTCTGCCCGCCGCGATAGTTGCGCCACCCCTCGTCCCACGAGGTCGTGAGCCGGTACGCGAACTTCCGTCCGTCGGGCGAGTGCATCCCCTGGTTGCCGCGCGGGATCCCCACCATGTCGGCGACCCCTCCGGCGACCGCGACCTTCCAGAAGGTCTGCGCGCCGCCCGCCGGTGCCGCCGCGCGTCCAGAGGTGAAGACCACCGAGCGCCCGTCGGGCGTCCACCCCTGCGTCACGTCGGCGCCGGGGTGCCAGGTGAGCCGGCGCGGCTCGCCGCCATCGACCGCGACGACGTACACGTCGGTGTTCCCGCCATAGGTGCCGCTGAACGCGACCCAGGCGCCGTCGGGCGAGAGCTTGGGGTTGAGCGTGCTCCCCTGGAACGACGTCAGCCGCCGCGCCGCGCCGCCATCGCGCCCCACGACCCAGATGTTGTTGGCATAGGCGAAGGCGACGTGCCGCGCGCTCGCGCTGGGCTGTCGGAGGAGTCGGGTCCTGCCTCCATCCTGCGCTTCGGCAGGAACCGGGAGACTGCACAGCGCCGTGACGGCGAGGAGGAGGGCGTGTTTCTCTGACGCGCGCATCTTGGCTCCGGATCGGTGAGGGGCGGGGTAGAAGTTACAGGCGTCGCGCGCACACGGTAACTTCCATCGTCACCCTCGCTCTTCTTCACCGGGAAGGTCCTGACGTGATCCTGTTCACCGCCACGCGCGCGACCCTGGGCGCCCTGCTCACGCTCGTCGCGCTGCCGACATACGCGCAGACCGACGCGCCGCGCCTGCTCCCGATGCCCCGCGAGCTCGTCTCGACCGGCGCGCCGACCCGGTTCGCGGGCGTGATCACGATCGACCCGGGCTCCGACCCAGACGCCCGCACTGCCTCCCGCGAGTTCATCGAGTCGATGCGCGAGCGCGGCTTCCGCGCCGAGCTCACGGCAGCCGAGCGCGGCTGGCACGTGCACGTCCTGCGGGAGGGGACCCGCGAGGCGCGCACGTTGCTCGATGCGCACAAGCTCGCCTTCGACTCGGCGATGACCGCGGAGGGCTATGTGCTGGTGACCGACGCCAAGGGGGCGCACGTCGTCGCGCGCACCGACGCCGGCACCTTCTATGCATTGCAGACCTTGAAGCAGCTGCTGACCGGCGCCGGCGCGCACGCGATGCTCACCCCGGCGGTGATCCGCGACTGGCCGGCGATGCGCTGGCGCGGGCTCCACGACGACCTCTCGCGCGGCCCGGTGCCGACGCTCGAGTTCCAGAAGAAGCAGATCCGCACCTTCGCCGCCTACAAGATCAACGTCTACTCGCCCTACTTCGAGCACACGCTCGCCTTCAAGTCGCACCCGCTGATCGCGCCTCCCTACGGCGCGATGACGCGGGAGGAGGCGAAGGAGCTCGTCGCCTACGCCGCGCGCCATCACGTCACGATCATCCCTGAGCAGCAGACCTTCGGGCACCTGCACCACGCGCTCAAGTACGAACTCTACGCGCCGCTCTCCGAGACGCCGCACGGCCACGTGCTCGCCCCCGGTCAACCCGGATCGCTCGAGCTCACGCGCGCGATCTTCGCCGAGATCGACTCGATCTTCCCGTCGCCGCTCATCCACTTGGGCGCCGACGAGACCTTCGAGCTCGGCAAGGGACAGACCAAGGCGCGCGTCGACTCCCTGGGGATCGGCCCCGTGTACGTGCAGTACCTGCAGGACATCGAGCGCACGCTCCGCAAGGACGGCAAGCGCTTCCTGTTCTGGGGCGACATCGCGATGCATCACCCCGCGCTCGTGCAGCAGCTCCCGAAGAGCATGATCGCGGTGGGCTGGGAGTACGGCGCGCGCTCGGGCTTCGACCGGTACTTGAAGCCCTTCCGCGACGCGGGCATGGAGACCTGGATCGCGCCCGGGGTGAACAACTGGAATCGCGTCTGGCCGAACTTCAATGCCGCGCTCCCCAACATCCAGGGCTTCGCGCGCGAGGGACAGGCCGGCGGCGCGACCGGGATGATGAACACCACCTGGGACGACAACGGCGACGCGCTGTTCAACCAGGTCTGGTACGCGGTGCTCTTCGGCGCGGCGGCGGCGTGGCAGCCCGGCGAGTCGTCGATCCCGGCGTTCGAGCGGAGCTTCGGACTCCAGTTCCACGGCGATACGGCGGGTCTGATCGACGCGGCGCAGCGGAATCTCAACGCCGCCCACGCCGCGTTGCAGGAGTCACGCGCCGGCGACGCGTCGAGCTACCTCTTCTTCGTGGACCCCTGGAGCGAGGAGGGCGTGTTCGACCTCCTGCGCCTTCGTCCCTTCCTGCCGCGCGTGCGGGTCCACGCCGAGAGTGCGCTGGTGTTGATCGCACAGGCGCGAGAGCAGAAGCACCTGCGTGAACTCGACGCACTCGACGCGATGGAGGTCGGCGCGCGACGCATCGACTGGATCGGCGCCAAGTTCCAGTTCGCCGACGAGATGGCGCAGAGCTTCTGGCGCACGATCGATCCGGCGCGCACGACGCCGGTCACCTGGGTCGACCTCGCCGACCTCTCGGGCATCAACGGCAAGCTGCAGGACATGCGCGACGGCTACGTGCTCACGCGTGAGCTCTTCGAGCGCGCCTGGCGACTCGAGAACCGGCCCTACTGGTTGCAGAACAACCTCGCGCGCTACGACGCCGAGATCATCAACTGGGTGAACCGCGTCAACGCGATGGATCGCGCGCGGCGGCGGCACGCGCGCGAGCGGAAGCTGCCGACCCCCGAGGAGCTGGGCATGCCGCGCGCACTCTTCCCCGTTCCGGCGAGCGGCGGCGGTCCGCCGGGCCGGCGCTAGCTCAGCGCGCGCTGAGGAGCGGTACCGCCGCACCGGCGGGCCGCGACACGCGGAAGACCGCGTCGTCAGGCGTGTACATCCGCCCGATGAGCTCAGGCGCGAGCTCGGCGACCCGCTTCGGCAGCGCCGCCGGCACGAGCTTGCCGCGCGTCTCGAAGACCAGCAGGTGGAAGTGGTCCGAGCTCTCGATCTGTCGCGACATCTCCGGCACCCACTCGTCGCTCTTGAACGCGTCGGCGATCGCGCGCTCCGGCGTCCGCGGCCCCGCGATGTAGAGCCGGTCGAAGGCGAACGGCACCTCGAGGAAGAGCCGCACGGTCGCGGTGTCGCCGCGGGTCAGGGCCTCGCTGATGGCCGCCTGCAGGTCCGTCTCCGTCTTCTCGAGACGGTCCGGGAGGCACGCGGCCAATGCGCTGCTCCAGATGAGTGCCGCGCAACGGATTGTCCTGGGGAGGATCGACATGCGGCGGAATCTGACGCCGTCGCTCGCGGCGGTCCACCCCTCCGGAACGCATCCGGCATTCATCCGGCGTTCACGTTGCGTTCACAGCCCGTTCATCGACGCGGTCTATCGTACGTGCGGATGCCCGACGCACCTCCGCACTCACGTGGACCGTCCGGGCCGTCCGACAGGAGATCCTCCATGAACGGCGCCCACCTGCATCTCATGATCAATCACCTCCCGGTGATCGGCACCCTGCTGGCGACCGGGCTGCTCGCGGTGGCGGTCCTCCGCCCGAACGACACGCTGCGGCGCACCGCACTCGCGCTCCTCGTCCTCGGCGGGTTCGCCGCCGGCGCGGCGCAGCTCTCCGGCGAGCCCGCGGAGGAGGTGGTCGAGGACCGCGCCACCGTGAACGACTCCGCGATCGAGTCGCATGAGGACGCCGCCAAGCTGGCGACCATCGGCGCCGCCATCCTCGCGGTCGGTGCCGCCGGCACGCTGCTCGCCTTCCGGCGCCGCGGAGTCCCGACGGCAGCGACGGCGGTGCTGTTCGCGGGCGGGCTCGTCGTCAGTGGCGCGATGGCCTGGACGGCGAATCTCGGAGGCCGGATCAGTCACCCCGAGATCGCAGCGGCCAGCGCGGTCGCAGAGCAGGACCCGGGAGCTCCCAACGCTCGACCGATGGCTGTCGTAGAATAGGGTTGGTCCTCAGCTCCCACCCCAGCCCCAAGTCCCACCATGCGACTGCATCGGTTCCTCACCGTCTGCACGGGCGCGGCCTTCATGGCCACGACGCTCCCGGCCCAGACGATCGACCAGGCCGCCATCGACGCGCTGCGTTGGCGCAACGTCGGCCCCGCCAACATGTCGGGCCGCATCGCCGATGTCGAAGGCATCCCCCATCCGTCCAAGACCTTCTTCGTCGCCGCGGCGGCCGGCGGCGTCTGGAAGACGATGAACAACGGCACGACCTTCCGTCCCGTCTTCGACAACTACGGGGTCGCCTCGCTCGGCGATCTCGCGATCGCGCCGAGCGACACGAATACGATCTACCTCGGCACCGGCGAGCCCAACTCGCGCAACTCGATCTCCCCGGGCGGCGGCGTCTTCAAGTCCACCGACGGCGGGATGAGCTGGACGTTCATGGGCCTCAAGGAGACGGAGCACGTCGGACGCATCATCGTGCACCCGACCAACCCGAACGTCGCCTGGGTCGCGGCACTCGGCGCCGCGTGGCGCCCGAGCAGGGAGCGCGGTCTCTACAAGACGACCGACGGCGGCAAGACCTGGGCGTTGAAGAAGTTCATCAACGACACGACCGGCTTCGTGGATGTGGACATCCATCCGCGCGACCCGAACGTGCTCTTCGCGGCGAGCTATCATCGCCTGCGCGGCCCCTACTTCCTCCAGTCGGGCGGCAAGGGCTCGGGCCTCTGGAAGTCGACCGACGGCGGCGAGACCTGGGCCGAGGTCACCGGCGGCGGATTCCCGGAGACGATGAAGGGGCGCATCGAGATCGCGATCTCGCTCTCGAACCCCGACGTGATGTACACGATGGTCGAGGCCGACACGATGCCGAATCCGCGCCCCGCGGCCGGCAGCAAGGTGCAGGAGCGGAAGAGCGGCCTCTATCGCTCGGCCGACGGCGGCAAGACCTGGGAGCGCACCGCCCCCGACAACGTCCGTCCGTTCTACTACTCGCAGGTCCGCGTCCACCCGACCAACCCGAACCGCGTCTGGTTCTCCTCGACGCCGGTGAAGGTCTCCGATGAGGGCGGCAAGAACGCCCGCAACTCGACGATCGGCCTGCACGTGGACCACCACGCGCAGTGGATCGACCCGATCGACCCGCAGCGCCACGTGGTCGGCAACGACGGCGGCATCGGCATCTCGGCCGACAACGGCGGCAGCTACGTCTTCCCGAACTCGTTCGCGATCGGGCAGTTCTACAACGTCTCGCACGACATGGCGGTCCCGTACCGCGTCTGCGGCGGCCTGCAGGACAACGGGTCGTGGTGCGGCCCGAGCCGTCGCCGGCAGGGTCCGATCACCAACGCGATGTGGTTCACCTTCGGCGGCGGCGACGGTTTCGTCACGCAGCAGGACCAGACCGACCCGAACATCATGTACAGCGAGTCGCAGGGCGGGAACATCGGCCGCTACAACTACGCCGCCGGCCAGCGCTCCGGGTTCCAGAAGCCGAACTACCGCCCGACGTACATGAAGTGGGAGGACTCGATCATGGTGGTGCGGGGCGACACCACGAAGCCCGTCACCCCGGCCCTGCGCCGCACGCTCGCCGACCTGCGCGCCAAGCAGGTGAAGGACTCCATCGACCTGACGCTGCGCTGGAACTGGAACACGCCGTTCCATCTCTCGCCGCACAATCAGTCGGTCGTCTACATGGCCTCGAACCGCGTGATGAAGAGCGTCAAGCGCGGCGACGAGATGTACCCGATCTCGCCCGACCTGAGCTATGCCGACACGATGAAGATCCGCATCTCGACGCGGACGACGGGCGGCATCACGATCGACGCGACCGGCGCCGAGACCTTCGGCACGATCGTCTCGCTCAACGAGTCGCCGATCACCCCGGGCTACCTCTATGCCGGCACCGATGACGGCCGCCTCTGGATGACGGCCAACGACGGCGGCTCGTGGGACGAGTTGACGGCGCGCGTGCAGGGCGTCCCGGCGGGCACGTACGTCTCCCGCATCGAGCCCTCGCACTTCGACATCAACGCCTTCTACGTCACCTACGACAATCATCGTCGGGGCGACTTCACGCCGTACGTGTTCGCCACCACCGACGGTGGCCGCAGCTTCCGCTCGATCGCCGGCGGCCTGCCGCGCGGCGGCCCGGACTTCGTCCACGTGATCCGCGAGGACGACAAGAACCGCGACCTGCTCTTCGTCGGCACCGATGTCGGCGCCTACGTCTCGGGCGACCGCGGCGAGACCTGGCAGAAGTTCATGACGGGCCTGCCGACGGTGCCGGTGCACGACCTCAAGATCCACCCGCGGGACGCCGAGCTGATCGCGGCCACGCACGGCCGCGCGATCTGGATCGTCGACATCGCGCCGCTGCAGCAGATGACCAAGACGGTCGCGGGGATGCCCGCGTACCTCTTCGCGCCGCGCAAGGGCATCCAGTGGGGCGAGCCGCCGGTCGGTGGCGAGTCCACCGGCAACCTGATCTTCCAGGCGCCGAGCCCGCAGTACGGGGCCGACATCTGGTATCGGCTCACGAAGGCGAGCGGCCCGACGCGCATCGTGATCCAGAACGCGAAGGGTGACACGCTGCAGACGTTGACCGGCCAGGGCGCCGCCGGCGTGCACAAGGTCACGTGGGGCTATCAGGGCCGTCCGGCGCCGCGCGTGGCGCTCACCGGTGCCGCGCTGCGCGACTCGATCCTCAGCGCGCGTCGGATGGTGGCCGCGCTCGACTCGATCGAGAAGGCCGGGAAGGTGCCGAAGCCGGCGCTCGACATGATCCGTCGCAACCTCACCCAGGGCACGCAAGGCATGCAGGCGATGGCCCGCGCCTTCGGCTTCGAGGGCGGCGGTGGCGGCGGTGGTGGTGGTGGTGGTGGCGGTCAGCCCGGACGTTGGGTCGATCGTCCCGCCGAACAGGCGGTGGCTCTGGCCGCCGGTGCGGGTCGCGGCCCGGGTGGACCTGGTGGTCCTGGCGGCCCGGGTGGTCCTGGTGGCCCGCCCGCCGGTGGTCAGGGCGCCGCGATGGGCCTCGACCAGACGGAACTCTTCGACATCATGCGCGCAGTCGGCGTGACCGGTGGCGGCGGCGGCGGTGGTGGCGGATTCTTCGGCGGCGGCGCAGCGACGGCCGAGCCGGGTGACTACCTCGTCTCGATGACGGTCGACGGCGTCACCTACCGCCAGACCCTGCGCGTCGAGCGCATGGCCGGCGGCGGCGGGAGCGGGTTCCCGTTCGAGGTCGAAGAGATGATGAAGTGGTACGACCGGTATCTGAGGAGCAAGCAGTAGGAAGTCGGAAGTAGAAAGGAGAAAGCACTGCAAAGGCCCGCGGTCGATGTTGACCGCGGGCCTTTGTGCTTTGTCTCGACTCGAGCGTTCACCACGGAGACACGGAGAGACGGAGGTCACGCGGAGAACTGCAACAGCCATTGAACTGGGTGTGGCAGACAGTTCCGCCCCGTACACGCCCACCGGAAGCGGTTTCTTCCTCCGTTCTTCCTCCGTCTCTCCGCGTCTTGTATGTCTACCAAGGTTGGTGGTAAGTCCTCGGGGCGGCGGCAGCTCGATTCTCGCGTCAGGGGCCGTCAGAGCCCGTCACGGAGTGGGAGCGCCGTCGAACCGATCGCTGGGAGCCCGAAC
>JANNLH010000073.1:0-6673 GCA_031396725.1 Gemmatimonadaceae bacterium
GGGGTGCTGCCTGCCTTTTCTCCTATTTTCCCCGGGGGGGGGGGGGGGGGCGGCCCCGTTCCCCCTCCCCCTTTGGGGGGGGGGGGGGGGCGCTCACCCCCCCCCCCCCCGCCCCCATTCAAGTCGGTTGCACCTGCTTGCTCCCCGCGGTTCTCCGTCTCTCCCTGTCTCCGTGGTGAAGCAGTGCGCGGTGGAGCGTCAGACGACCGGGATCGTCATCGGCGCGCCGAGCGCGATCGTGATCGACCCGTTCACGGGGAGGCAGCCCTCGTAGTCCGTGGTCGCCGCAGCGACTGCGCCGCCGGCCACTGCGCCGGCCGCCGCGCCGATCACCGTGCTCTTCGTGTTCTTGCCGAGCACCTGGCCGGCCACGGCGCCGATCGCGGCACCCGTGGCGACCTTGCCCGCCTGCTGGCCCGTGCTCTGCGAACGCACGGCCTCGATCGTCGCGACGCGCGTGACGTCACCCGTCACGTCGTAGGTCGTGCCGTTCATCGTGACCGAGATGACGTCGAACGCGAGCTTCCAGTTGTCCTTCGAGTTCTTGCTGATCGCCGACTCGGTGACCACCAGCGTGACGGTCGAGCCCGCCGGGATGCGCGCACCGTTGGTGCCGGTGACGTCCGAGGCGAGCGTGGTGGTGAACCGGTCACCCGTCTTGTGCGTGTTGGTGCAGATGCGCGCGCCGTTGGTGACGGCGAAGCTGGTGCCCGAGGCGATCGTGCCGCTGCGGGCGCGCGGGGCGGCCGGACGCGGCGTGGTCGCTGCCGGACGCGGCGCGGGGGCCGGAGCCTTGGTCGCGGGGGCCGGGGCCGGCGCGTTGGTCGCCGGACGGTCATTGAGCGGCGCATCGGCCGGGGCCGGCTGCAACTCGATCTCGCGGCCGTCGGCCGCGTCGTCCTTGCCGCAGGCGGTGATCATCGCGACCGCGATCAGCGGCACGAAGAGACGACGGATATGATTCGTGAACATATGCTGCTCCTAAGGTGAGGGCGTGTTGCTGAATCCTAAATCTGCTCGTGTGGCGGGACCCCCGCAACGCGGCGTCACGGGACCGTGACGTCGCTCGCACGCTTGCTGCCATGGTGCCGGCCCTACCGCTGGCGATTCGCGGCCGGGCTCGCTTGCGTCGTCATCTCGACGGCGCTCTACAGCTTGATCCCCACCCTCCTGCGCCGCGCCATCGATGCGATGGAGGCCGGCGCCCCGTTGCGGGGCATCCTCGGGATCGCCGGCGCGATGATCGCACTCACGCTCGTGATGTCCTGGTTCCGCTTCCAGATGCGCGAGATCCTGAACGGCGTCTCACGCATCATCGAGAACGACCTCCGCGACGCGCTCTTCGCCCGGCTCACGCGCCTCGACGCCGGCTGGTTCCACCGGAACCGCACCGGTGAGATCATGGCCCGGCTGACCAACGACCTCGGCGCCGTCCGGATGGCCGCCGGACCCGCCGTGATGTACCTGACCAACACCGTCTTCGGCGGGCTCTTCGCCCTCTCCTTCATGATCGCCATCAGCGGACGGCTCACCCTGCTCGCCATCCTGCCGATGGTCCTGCTGCCCGTCATCACCCTCTGGCTCGGCCGCGCCATCCACGACCGCTTCGAACGCGTACAGGCCCACTTCGGCGACGTCACCACGATGGTGCAGGAGCATCTCTCCGGCGTGCGCATCGTCCGCGCCTACCGGCAGGAGAGCCCCGAACTCGAGCGTTTCGGCGCACTGAGCGCCGGGTATCTGGAGAAGAACCTCCGGCTCGTGCGGATGAACGGGCTGATGAACCCGAGCTTCACGCTCTTCGCCGGACTCGGTGCCGCCGCCGTACTCGGCCTCGGCGGATCGATGGTCGTCGATGGTGCGCTCACCGTCGGTGCCTTCGTCGCCTTCGGCCTTTACCTCGCCAACCTCACCTGGCCGATGATCGCCCTCGGCTGGGTGACCAGCCTCTTCCAGCGCGGTGCCGCGTCGATGACCCGCATCCTCGAGATCCTCGACGCGGTGCCCGCCATCCGTGATCCCGAACCGCCCAGGGTCGTCGCCGAGTTGCCGCCGACGAGCGGGGGCCGTTCACTCACTTTCGAGGGTATCCGATATTCGTACCCCGCAGCGGGGGACAGTGTGCCACGCGAGGTCCTGACCGACGTGTCCGTCACGGTCCCGGCGGGCGCCACACTCGGGATCGTCGGGGCGACGGGAAGCGGCAAGACGACCTTGCTGGAGCTGATCCCGAGGATCGCGGACGTGACGGGCGGACGCATCCTTCTTGACGGCGTCGACATTCGCGACATCCCGCTCGATACCCTTCGCGCCGAGATCGGCTTCGTACCGCAGGAAAGCCTCCTCTTCAGCGAAACACTCCTCGCCAACCTGGCGTACGGAACCGCGAGCGAGGATGACGCCCGCTGGGCGGCCGGCATCGCGCAGCTCGGGGAGACCATCGAGCAGTTCCCGGGCGGGTGGGAGACGATGCTCGGCGAGCGGGGCATCAACCTCTCTGGCGGACAGAAGCAGCGCGCCGCGCTCGCACGGGCACTCGCGCGGAAACCCTCGGTCGTGATCCTGGACGACGCGCTCTCGGCGGTGGACACCCACACCGAGGCGGCGATCCTGCGAGGGTTGCGGGAGACGCTGACCGGTCGGACAGCCGTCATCGCGTCGCATCGCATCACCGCGATCCGCGATGCCCACTGGATCATCGTTCTGGACGGCGGACGGGTCGTTGAGCAGGGGCGGCACGAGGAACTGCTGGCCGCCAAGGGGCGGTATTGGGAGCTGCTGCGCCGCCAGCAGCTGGAAGAGGAGCTCGAGGAGATCCCGACCTCCGCCGGGGCGTGACCTTTCGCCGGCTAGAGCGGTCTGAATGGCGTGTAAGGCAGTACCCGACAGCCATAGAGTCCGATTCCGGATGGCTGGCGATCATTTCCCCAATGTGGAGAAGACCAACCATGATGGCTCGTGCAATCCGCGGCCTTGCCGCCGCCACCCTTCTCGTCGCGGTCGCCAGCCCGCTGGCTGCCCAGGCACGTCAGAAGGAGATCCGGCTCGACTTCGTGACGCTGCAGACGAGCGACGGCTCGACGGCGATCACGGCCGGCTTCCCCGGCACTGTCGCGCTCGGCATCTACATGAACAAGAACATCGCCCTCGAGCCGCAGGTCGCGATCTCGAACATCTCCAGCGACTTCGTCGACGGCACGATCTTCGGCGCCGGCCTCTTCGTCCCGTACTACTTCGCCGGTGACTTCGGCAAGAGCGGGCTCTTCCTCTCGCCCGGCATCCAGCTGAGCAAGGGCAGCGGCGACTTCGAGACCGACACGCAGGTGGACTACGGCGTGGACCTCGGCTTCAAGAAGACCCACAAGGAGCGCGTCTCGTTCCGCATCGCCGCGACCTTCCGTGACGGCGACAGCTCGACCGACGCGGTCATCGGCGGCGTGTTCGGCATCGGCCTGTTCTGGCGCTAACCGGACCCCGGACCTGTACCACGGCACTGGCAGCACCCGCGCCCGTCCCCTCAAGGGGCCGGGCGCGGTCTCATTTCCCTCTTCATCCGGAGCACCAATGATCCAGCGTTCCCTTCGCGGCCTCGTGGCCGCCACCGTCCTCGTCGCGGCGGTCTCGACCGCGGCCGAGGCGCAGTCCTCCTCCGCCCAGCGCATCGGCATCAGCGCCGGCGTCGCGCTCCCGATGGGCGACTTCGGCGATGCCGCCGGACTCGGCCTCCACGCGGGCGCCCATCTCCTGGCGCCGCTCGGCACCACGCTCAAGCTGCGCTTCAATGTCGATTTCGGCCGCTACAACGGCGAGGATGGCACGGGCATCGATAACGTCACGCTCCTCGGTGGCGTCGCGAACGTGATCCTGCCGATCAACACCACGAGCGCGCTCAAGCCCTACATCCTGGGCGGCATCGGCTACTACAACGTCAAGGCCGACCTCACCGGCGGCGGCTCGGTGGACGACTCCAACCTCGCCTTCAACTTCGGCGCGGGCTACGACTTCAAGATGGGGAACTCGAATCTCTTCACCGAGATCCGGTTCCTGTCGATCCAGACCGAAGGGTCGTCGACGAACACGCTGCCGATCGTGATCGGTCTCAGGTTCTGAGACAGTAGACAGCAGAAAGTAGAAAGTAGAAAGTTCAACGGGGGTCCGGCAGTCGGTGCCGGGCCCCCTTCTTCCGTTCGCGAAACCTCGGGCGTCCTCACGCGTAGATACGGGACACTTCGCGTGACGAAGTGCCGTGCGCGCGTTCGCGCATCCTCAACGGAGACCAGATCATGCGTTCGTTCTTCCTCTCGCTCGCTCTCGTCAGCACCTTGACCGTCGCGGCGGAGGCGCAGTCGGCCCGCCCGCAAACGCGCGAGGGCTTCGGCATCAGCGTCGGACTCGGGGCCGGCATGGCCGACCTGAGCTGTGATGGCTGTGATTTCGACTCGGAGACCGGCTTCTCGGGCTACCTGCGGCTCGGCGGCTACCTGCGGCCGAACCTCTTCCTCGGCTTCGAGTCCACCGGCTGGCTCAAGGAGGTCCAGGGCGCGGACGTGACGCTCGGATTCTACAGCGCCGTCGCGCAATACTACCCGAACGCCGAGAAGGGCCTCTACCTGAAGGGCGGCCTGGGCTATTCGATGTCGACCGCGGATGACGGCGTCGACGAGCTCAAGGCGAGTGGCCTCGGCCTCTCCGGCGGCATCGGCTACGACTATCGCGTGGGCAAGAACATGTCGGTGACGCCGTACCTGAACTACCTGCGCTCGATCAGCTCGGAGCTGAAGGTCAACGGCACGGCGACGGGCGTGGACCTGAACACGGGGATCCTGCAGCTCGGTGTGGGACTGACGTGGCACTAGAAGTAGAAAGTCGAAAGTAGAGAGTAGAACGGGGGCCCAGCACCATCTGCCGGGTCCCCGTTCTACTTTCTACTTCCTACTTTCTACTTCCTACTTTCGACTTTGTTATATCCTCGTCCTGATGAACTCCGGCGTGAAATCCTGCAGCCAGCTCGCCAGCATCGTGAACCGGTTCGTGACCATCAGGATCCCGACCAGGATCAGCATCGCGCCGGCGAAGCGATTCACCCAGATCATCTGCGTCCGGAGCTTCGCGAATACCGCGAGGAAGCGCTCGACCATCAGTGCGGCGGCCAGGAAGGGGACCGCAAGGCCGAGGGAGTACATCAGCAGCAGCACGAGCCCGCGCTGGAGGTCGGCCTCGTTGGCCGCCATCGTGAGGATCGCACCCAGGATCGGGCCGATGCAGGGCGACCACCCGGCCCCGAACGCGATCCCCACCACGAGCGTCCCGAGATAGCCGAGCGGCTTGTGCGAGAGATGCACCCGCGTGTCGCGCATCAGGAAGCCCAAGTTCAGCACGCCGAGCAGGTAGAGCCCGAAGATGATCACCAGCACGCCGCCGATGCGGCTGATCCAGTCCCGGTAGCGCAGCATCAGCTGCCCGAACACCGTCGCGCCGGCGCCGAGCGCGAGGAAGATCAGCGTGAATCCGACGATGAAGAGCGACGCGTGGATCAGGGTCGTGCGGCGCGAGCTGTGCAGGTCCTCGAGGTTCATCCCCGTGATGAACGTGACGTAGCTGGGGACCAACGGCAGCACGCAAGGGCTCAGGAAGCTGAGCAGCCCGGCCGCGAAGGCGATCAGCAGTCCGAGTTCCCCGGTCGTCTCCATCAGCGTGGCCTCGCGGGATCGCGCCCGGGTGCCACGGCGCTCCCACGCTGGCAGTCCCGGCAGGTGCCGTGGATCACGAGGCGATGCCGCTGTCGTGCGAAGCCACGCGACTCGGCCACGATCGTCGTCATCCGTTCGAGGCGCTCGTCCCGGAACTCCTCGACCTTGCCGCACTGGGTGCAGACGAGATGCTCGTGGTGCGGGATGTCGCGCGCCGGTTCGAAGCGGCGGAACCCCTCGCCGAAGTCGCGCTCGACCAGGAGGCCGCTCTCGAGCAGGGTGTCGATCGCCCGGTAGACGGTGGCGGTGCCGACGGCGCGCCCACGCGCCGAGACCTCCGCCGCGACGTCCTCGGCGGAGAGATGACTGTCCGAGGTCAGCAGCACCTCGGCGATCGCGAGCCGCTGCGCGGTGACCGGCAGGTTGTGCTCGCGCAGGTAGGCGACGAAACGCGCGACAGCCGGGTGGTCGGACACGGCGAAGGTCCCGGCGCTCAGGAGGCCGCCCGCAGCCGACGCTCCTCGGCCTCGGAGATCAGCGCACGGGCCTCGTCTCCCGTCATCCGCTCGGCCTCGAACTCCTCGTGGGCCCGCTCCCGCACACCGCGCACGACCGCCTCGACCGTGATCAGCGGGGCATCCGCCTCGGCGATGATCTCCTGCTCCCACTTGCCGCGCTCGGGACCCTTCCGGGTCCAGCGGTAGCGGGCGCTGAAGACGACGAGGCGCGACTCGCTCGACGCCTCCGGCTCGACCGCGATCACGGCCACCCCACTCTCCATCGGCCCCTGCCGGATGGGGGGGAAGAAATGCAGTTCCACCAGACGGTCGGGCGCGATCACGCCGGCGATCGCGAGCAGGAAGCGCTCGCGGACGTCAGAGGCCGGCAGGGGGGGCTGTCGCATCCCGTAATCTCGCCTCGGGGGGCGAGGGGTTCAACTCGAGCGGTCAGAGCAGCGAGACGGGATCCCGGTCCACGACCAG
>JANNLH010000134.1:0-5746 GCA_031396725.1 Gemmatimonadaceae bacterium
TCTGTCTCTTGCTGCCCCCGCTTATTTTTCTGACGCCTACTTCTTTCGCTCTTTTTAATGAACTGGCAATGCTGATATTGATAAAATTGATACCAGCCATGAATAAAATAAATAAGGCGATTCCTAAAAACAGGTAAGAAAAAACAGGATCGCTTTCATTAACGATACCTCCTTCTCTTCCACCGGTTCCGGTGTCACCGCCACGCCTCCTTTCAGCTCGTCCTCTGCCCGTCCTCTGTGTCCTCTGTGTCCTCTGTGGTGAACAGCCGTTGCTCTCCTCACCCGGGACCGTCCCCGGCTACCGACGCTTCCGCCGATGACTCCCCGCCACGAGGTCATCGATGCCGCTGTCGTCCGGCTCTTCCTCGGCCGCCGCCTCACGCGCCGCGATGAGGCCGAGCAGCGGCGGCGTCATGAAGGTCGTGACCACGACCATCAGCATCAGCGCCCCGAAGAGCGGGCCGGAGAGCACGCCCGCCGCGAGCCCCATCTGTGCGAAGATCAACCCGACCTCGCCGCGCGGGACCATCGCCACACCGACGAGCAGCTTGTTCCCCTTGAACCACCAGGGCGCGTAGCCGGCGGCGATCTTGCCGAGCACCCCGACCACGATCAGCGCGGACCCCACCAGCAGCGCGTCGCGTGTCACGAGTGCTCCGAGTTCCACCGAGGCGCCCACGGAGGCAAAGAAGATCGGCACGAAGAAGTAGCCGAGCTGGGTCGCGCTCCGCTCGATCTCCTTGCGCTGCGGCGTCGGATGCAGGATGAGTCCGGCCGCGAAGGCGCCGATGATCATCGCCGACCCGCCCTGCGTCGCGAGCCACGCCAGCAGCAGCGCGAACGCGAGGGCGATGATGCCGAGCGCGCCCGTCACCTGGATGCCGGCGACCAGCCGGAAGAGCGGCGGGATCGCGACGCTCCCGAGCGCGAGCGCGACCACGATGAAGCCGATCGCCGTCGCCGCCGTGACCGCGATCGCGCCGACGCTCAACTCCGCGCCGGCGACCATCGCCGAGACGACAGAGAGGATGATGAGCCCGATCACGTCGTCGAAGACCGCCGCGCCGATGACGACCTGGCCCTCGGGCGTCTTGAGCTGCCCCAGGTCCGAGAGCACGCGCGCCGAGATCCCGATCGAGGTCGCGGTCATCGCCGCGCCGATCACGATACTCGGCATCATGGCCACACCCAGCAGCCGGGCCGCGAGGATGCCACCGCCGAACGGGAGGACGACACCCACGAGCCCGGTGACCATCGCCGTGCTCCCGACCTTGGCGAGCGCCCGCAGGTCGGTGTGCAGCCCGATCTGGAAGAGCAGGATCAGGACGCCGAGTTCGGCGAGCGCGTGCAGCACCGGATCGGCGGGGTCGAACAGGCCGAGCACGCTGCCGCCGAGCACGACGCCCGCGATCAGCTCGCCGAGCACCGACGGCTGGCCCATGCGCTGGGCCAACTCGCCGAAGAGCTTCGTCGCGGCAATGGTCGCGACGAGCGCGAGCAACAGGGACTCGAACCCGTTCGCCCCGCCGGCGGCGGGGAGGAACGGCACAGGCATCGTCACGACGGAATCGCTCCGTGGTCGTCAGGAGTCAGGAGCGCGCGAGGACCGACAGGGACCGATGAGGCGCGCGGCGAATGCGATACCGGTCGTACGCGCGAGGTTGGAAGAATGTTGCTTCCTCCAGAGTCCCTGAACGGCGGGTCACCACAGAGGGCACAGAGGGCACAGAGCGACGGCAACGGCAGAACGGCAACCGCATTTGACGGGGGCTTGGCGGAAAGATCCGTCCGCCCAGCACCCCCAAGAAGAGGCAGTTGCCGTCCTCTGTGTCCTCCGTGTTCTCTGTGGTGAAGGGCAGTTGCCCCTTCAGCCACTCAGCGCGCCGCCTCACCCTCGAGATACGTGTACCCCTCCAGGCCCGCGACATATTCGGCGATGAACATGTTCGCCTCCTCGCGCGTGATGTCCTTCGCCGCCTGGACCTTCCGCCGGAAGGTCGCGAGCAGGTCGGAGGCCCGGAACTGCACGTAGTTCAGCACCTCGGTCACGGTATCGCCGTGCACGAGGTGCGTCACCTCGTACGAATCGGCGTGAAGCCGGATGTGCACCGCGTTCGTGTCACCGAACAGGTTGTGCAGGTCGCCGAGGATCTCCTGGTACGCCCCGGTGAGGAAGATCCCGAGGATGTACGACTCGCCGTCACGGAAGGCGTGCAGCGGCATCGACGGGGCCGCGTCACGCCCGCCGCCGATGAAGCGGTCGATCTTGCCGTCCGAGTCGCACGAGACGTCCTGGATCGTCCCCCGCCGCGTCGGCTCCTCGTCGAGCCGGTGGATCGGCATGATCGGGAAGAGCTGGTCGATCGCCCAGCTGTCGGGCAGCGACTGGAAGAGCGAGAAGTTGGCGAAGTACCGGTCCACGAGCGCGGCGTCGAGGTCCCGCACGATGTCGTCGAAATGGTCGCGCTTCCCCGCCGCCAGCCGCGCCACCGCGTTGAGCGTGCAGAGGTAGAACTGTTCCGCGAGGGCGCGCTCGCGCAGCGAGAGCACGCCCGAGCTGAAGAGCTGCTGGGCGCGCTCCTTGTCGAACGTCGCGTCGTGGAAGATCTCGCGGATGCGCCGCATCGAGACGTTCTTCCGCGAGACGGTCTTGAGGTCGTCGGCCATCTCGTGCAGCAGCGCGTGGTCGTCCTCGGCCGGCGTCGGCACCACCGGCTCGGCGTGCGACTCGACGTCGATCACGCTCAGCAGCAGCAGCGCGTGGTGCGCCGTCAGCGCGCGCCCCGACTCCGAGATGATGTCCGGCATCGGCAGCGACTCCTCGCGGCAGGTCTCCCCGAGGGTGTAGATGATGTCGTTCGCGTACTCCTGCACCGAGTAGTTCATCGAGGCCTGCCCGGTGGACTGGGTGCCGTCGTAGTCCACCCCGAGCCCGCCGCCGACATCCACCCACCGGATGTTCAGCCCGAGGCGGCGCAACTCGACGTAGAACCGGCTCACCTCCTGCAGGCCCCGCTTGATGAAGCGGATGTCGGTGATCTGCGAGCCGAGGTGGAAGTGGATCAGCTGCAGCCACTCGCTCTTCCCGGCGGCGCGGAGCCGTTCGATCACCTGCATCAGCTGGGCCGAGTTGAGGCCGAACTTCGACTTCTCGCCCCCCGACTGCGCCCAGCGACCCGAGCCTTCGCTCGAGAGCTTGATCCGGACGCCGATCGTCGGCACGATCCCCATCTCCGCCGCGACCGGCATCAGCACGTCGAGTTCGCTGACCTGCTCGATTACGATGATGACGGTGTGCCCCAGCTTCTGCCCCATCAGGGCGAGGCGCATGAACTCCTCGTCCTTGTAGCCGTTGCAGACGATGATGTGGTCGGTGCCCTCGGTCAGCGCGAGCACCGCCTGCAGCTCGGGCTTGCTGCCGCACTCGAGCCCGACGCCGGTGGGCTTCCCGAACTCGACGATCTCCTCGACCACGTGGCGCTGCTGGTTGACCTTGATCGGGTAGACGGTCGTGTACTTCCCTTCGTACTGGAACTCCTCCATCGCCCGAGCGAAGCGGTCGTGCAGCATCTCGATCCGCGCCCGCAGGATGTCGGAGAACCGGATCAGCATCGGGAGGCCGACGCCCTGCGCTTCGAGATCATGCGCGAGGTCGTGCAGGTCGAGCGTGCGGTCCGGACGGTCCTTGTCCGGCCGGACGATCACGTGCCCGCCGGCGTTGATGTCGAAGAACCCGTCGCCCCAGCCCTCGATGTTGTAGAGGGCGCGCGCGGCGTCGATGCTCCAGCTCGGTGGCGCAGCGGGTGCACCGGGTGCAGCGGGTGCAGCGGGTGCAGCGGGTGCGGCGGGTGCAGGCTGTCCGGGCGGCACGACGGCCGCGCCGGGCGCGAGGTCGGTGTTCGGGGTCGCGGTCATGCCAGAATAGTAGGGCGTTCCGACCCTCGAGGGTATCGGGCACCGCCGCCGCGGCGACTTCCGGAAACCTCCGATCGGGTCCATCGTAGTGACCGGCGCCGGACACCACCTCCGGTGTCAACATCCCACCGCATCCCACCGCACGCACGAGGCCCTCCCCCCATGAACCGCTTCCTGAAGATCGCCGCCGTCTCGCTCGGGGTGCTGCTGCTCCTCGTCGGCGCCGGCGTGGCCGGGCTCTACGCCTGGTCCGGCGCCGAACTCAAGAAGAAACTGACGACACCCACGCACGCGTTCACTGCGCCGACGGCGCCCGACTCGGCGCTCCTCGCGCGCGGCAAGCACGTGGTGGACGCGCTCGCCAAGTGCAGCGAATGCCACACCGCCGACTTGGGCGGCGGCACGATGATCGACGACGCCGCGTTCGGCCATCTCGCCACCCCCAACCTCACGAGCGGCGCCGGCGGCATCGGCGCGGACTACACGGACGCCGACTGGGAGCGCGCGGTCCGCCACGGCGTCGCCCGCGACGGCCGGCGCCTGATGATCATGCCGTCCAACGAATACCAGTACCTCTCGGACGAGGACCTCGGCGTCATCGTCGCCTACCTGCGCTCGGTGCCGGCGGTGGACCGCGAGACAGCGCCGACGCAGCTCGGCCCCCTGCCACGAGCCCTGTATGCCGCCGGCAAGTTCCCGCTCTTCCCCGCCGCCTTCGTGACCCACACCGACGCGGCGGTCCCGACGGTCCCGGTCGATTCGACGGTCGAGTACGGGCAGTATCTGGGCACGGTCGGCTGCTCGGGATGCCATGGGGCGACCTACGGCGGCGGCAACATCCCGGGCACGCCCCCCGAGTGGCCCGCCGCCGCGAACCTCACGCCGACCGGCATCGGGCACTACGCGTTCACGGACTTCGCCACCCTCCTCAAGACCGGCATCCGCCCGGACGGCTCCAAGCTCGAGCCCTTCATGCCGATCGCCGCCACCTCACAGATGACGGAGATCGAGATGAAGGCCGTCTTCGCGTACCTGAAGACGCTGCCAGCTCGTCCGTTCGGGACTCGCTAGCTCCTTCACGACCGCGGCTTCACCACGGAGGCGCGGAGAGACGGAGCACCCCGAAGGAAGCAGCAGCAACGATAACTCAACGGGGGCGTCGCTGAGAACTCTCTCCGCGACGCCCCCGTTGAAATGCAGTTGTCTCCTCCTTTCGTGCTCCGCCCCTCCGCGCCTCCGTGTTGAACGCGAGATCTCAGGGCACGATCACCGGCGTGACCTGGTCGCGGCCCTTGTCGATGAACGGGATCCCCTTCTTCATCCACTCCGGCTCCGGCTGGCCGAGGAGCTTCGCCCCGAAGAACTCCTGCATCCGCCGGTCGATGTCCTTCTGGTTGGCGTACTTCCGCGGGTTGTGCGCGTCGCCGTTGTAGTTGACCATGTAGGCCTCCTTCCCGAGCCGGCGCATCGCGATGAAGAACTCGATGCCCTGGTACCACGGCACCGCCCCGTCGTTGTCGTTCGCCATGAACAGCACTGGCGTGGTCACGCGGTCCAGATAGAAGAGCGGCGAGTTCTCGATGTACCGCTCCGGGTACTCCCAGAGCGACCCGCCGATGCGGCTCTGCCCGCGCTCGTAGTTCACGATCGCGCGCTCGACGCCCGACTCCCAGCGGATGCCGCCGTAGGCCGAGGTCATGTTCACGACCGTCGCGTTCGGCACCGCCGCCGCGAACATCGTCGTCTGCGTGATGATGTACGCCGTCTGGTACCCGCCCCACGACTGCCCGCCGATCCCGACCTTCTTCGGGTCCACGATGCCGCGCGCGAT
>JANNLH010000147.1:0-6706 GCA_031396725.1 Gemmatimonadaceae bacterium
TACACGGACCGGAAGGTGGCGCGGAAGGCGGCGATGGAGGCGCAGGGGCTGATCGCGATCGAGGAGCAGGCGGCGGAAGGGGACATCCTCGAGGCGGTGCGGGCGCGCGAGGCGGCCGAGGCGGGGGGCGGGGAGGACAACGCCGAGGAGATCGGCGATCGCGACAAGCTCTTCCGCGAGGCGGCGGAGGTCTGCGTACAGCATCAGGGCGGGTCGACGTCGCTGCTGCAGCGGCGGCTCAAGGTCGGGTACGGGCGTGCGGCGCGGATCATCGACCAGCTGCACCTGGCGGGCGTGCTGGGGCCGCCGGACGGGTCGAAGCCGCGGGACGTGCTGATCGGGGCTCGAGGATCTCGACCGGATCGCCGGGGATCGCTCGGCGGTCTGAGGTTCGGGTTGATCCGTGCGCGTGGTCGGCGGGCGGGGGGCTCCCTTCGCTCGCCTACGCGCTTACACGCTGCGAGCCCCGCGCAACGGCGCGCGGGTCTCTTGCTACGCGCGACGGCTCGCTTCGTGAGCCCCCCGCCCGCCTCCCGGACTCGCCTCGGCTTTCGGACGGCTCAGACCGGCCCTCGGCTCAGTCGCCCTCGGCGACCGATCGTCCCGCCTGCGCCGCGGCGTACAGGAACTCTGGTGCGACGTCCGCGCCTCCTGGCCAGACGACGGTGCCGAGCTCCTCGTCGACGTACGCGGTCGCGAACTGGGCACGGTCGCGCAGGGGCGCGAGCACAGGTCCCTCGAGGTGGCGCTGCAAGTCGACATCGCCGGTCGCCCCGTCGCTGAAGCGCAGCCGGAGCACGTGGCCTCCGCGGTACTCGACGCCCGTCACGTGGATCATCGCTCACTCCAGGGGTGCGATCGGCAGCAGCGGTTCGCCGCGCCTCGCGCGTTCCCAGTTGGCCGCGAGTTCCTCGCGATGCAGCGCGAGCCACTCGAGGACGTGTGATGCCGCTCGTCGCGGCAGCGGCTCGTGGTCAAGATAGTACATCGCGATCGAAATGCCGAGGAACCGAGAGATGACAGGCACGCTCCACGATCGGAGCGCTGCGAGGTATTACCGTACCGTCTGATTGCGCGCTGCACTTCGCGCCGCGGGAAGAGCCAGGGAGGGCGTCGGGGAGGTCGCGCAGCGAGCCGTCGCGCGTAGCAAGAGACCGCGCGCAGTCCAGCGCGGGCTCGCAGCGTGTAAGCGCGTAGGCGAGCGAAGCGATCTCCCCGACGCGCGACCGGACAGCCGCACGATTCCGCCACAGCGCGCAACGCAGCGATGTCCGCGGAACAGCAGAGGCGCCTACATTCGCGCCCATGACGACCCACAACCAACGACTCGGACTGCTCGGCGAAGAGATCGCCGCGCGCTGGCTCACGAAGAAGGGCTGGCGCATCGTGTATCGCCGATTCAAGAACGGCCGCCGCGACATCGACCTCGTCGCGCAGCGCGAAGCGACCGTGGCGTTCGTCGAAGTGAAGGCGCGCAAGGGGAGCGAGTTCGGCGATCCCGTCGAGGCCGTGCACCTCAGAAAGCAGCGGGAACTCACGAAGAGCGCGCACGTCTGGATCGACCGTCACGGTCGCGACGAGGAGTTGTATCGGTTCGACGTCGTCGGGGTCCTGGTGGACGGCGAACGGGTGCTCGTCAAGCACGTCGAGAACGCGTTCAGCGTGAGTCGCTGACTGTGGATTCATGTGGATAACTGGTCTCGATCAACAGGAGATCAACAGGGAATCCACGCTGTTGCCACATATTAACGCTATGCAGTATATGCATTTACTCAAAATGTGGATAACACGTTTCGAAAAGTATTCATGGTTCGGCCCGAATGGGGAAGGAAGCAAGCCTGCCCCCTTGCGCGAACCGGGGCGATTCGCCATTTGTTCGGTGTCCGTCCGAACCCGCTTTTCTTCGCAGTTCGTTCGGGGTGGCCCCGCGCTTCCGCCGGGGTAGATTCCCTTCACGAGCCGGCCGCGCCGGCGAAACTTCGAGGCACCACGTCGATGGCTACGACCGCCGCACAGTTGGACGATCGCAAGAAGGCGCTGGGCCTCGCAGTCTCACAGATCGAGAAGTCGTTCGGCAAAGGCGCCATCATGAAGCTCGGCGCCGAAGGTTCGCGAGTGAAGATCGACGCGATCCCGACCGGGGCGATCAACCTCGATGCGGCGATCGGAGTCGGCGGGATCCCTCGGGGGCGCGTGACCGAGATCTACGGTCCCGAGAGCAGTGGCAAGACGACGTTGTGCCTCCACGTGGTGGCCAACGCACAGCGGCAGGGTGGGACGGCGGCGTTCATCGACGCCGAGCATGCATTGGATACCGACTACGCCGCCAGGCTGGGCGTGGATATCGATAAGCTCCTCGTGTCGCAGCCCGACACCGGGGAGCAGGCGATGGAGATCTGCGAGATCCTCGTTCGCTCGGGCGCTGTGGATGTGATCGTGATCGACTCGGTGGCGGCGCTGGTGCCGAAGGCCGAGATCGAGGGGGAGATGGGCGAGTCGCACATGGGGTTGCAGGCCCGGCTGATGAGCCAGGCGCTCCGCAAGCTCACCGGTGCCATCGCTCGGTCGAACTGCTCGGTGATCTTCATCAACCAGCTGCGTGAGAAGATCGGGGTGATGTTCGGCAACCCTGAGACGACCACCGGCGGCAAGGCCCTGAAGTTCTACGCGTCGCTGCGGCTGGACATCCGCCGCATCGGCCCGGTGAAGGAGAAGGAGGACGTGATCGGGTCGCACGTCCGGGTGAAGGTGGTGAAGAACAAGGTCGCGCCGCCGTTCAAGCAGGCCGAGTTCGACATCATGTATGCGGAAGGGATCTCGCACACGTCGCTGCTGGTGGACATCGGCGCCGAGTCGGGGATCATCGAGAAGTCGGGGGCCTGGTACAGCTATGGCACCCAGCGGATCGGCCAGGGTCGCGAGAACGCCAAGATGTTCCTCAAGGACAATCCGGCCGTGATGGCGGAGATCGAGGAGAAGGTGAAGGGCGTGCTCGGGATCAATAAGGTGGTCGAGGCGGAAGCGGAGGACTGAGGCGGGGCCAGTAGGAAGTAGCAAGTAGGAAGCAGAAAAAGGAGCAGCAGCAGCCCGGAATTCATCGGGGGTGCGATCTGTGGTGAGTCGTCGGGGCCCGGAATCCCCGCCGTTCCACTCGGGTCCACCCCCGATGTTCCGTTGGGGCTCGGACCCCGGTCAGACGCCGCGGGTATCCGCAGTATCATGATCCGCGAAGCCTCGGCACCCCCCGCGCCCTCGATCATCTACCGAATCGACGCCTCGGACACCATCGTCCACGTCGGCGACGCGTGGGACGCCTTCGCCCTGGCGAACGAGGGCAATGCGATCCTCGGCGGGGAAGTGATCGGCCGGTCGCTCTGGGAGTTCGTGAGCGACCTGTCCACGCGCGAGATCTATCGCAACGCGATGAAGCGGATCCGCGAGGGGAGTTCGACGCGCTTCGCCTTCCGATGCGACGCTCCGGAGTGCCGCCGCACCATGGAACTCGAACTCCTGCCGCTCGACGCCGGCGGCATCGAGTTCCGCAGTCACACGGTGGGACTGGAAATGCGCCCCGCGCAGGAGTTGCTGCGCAGCCGCCGTGGCCCCGTGGCCCTGATCCGCGCCTGCGGCTGGTGCAAGCGCATCGACGCGAACGGGGAGTGGGTGGAGGTCGAGGTCGCCGTCCAGCGGCTGCATCTCCTCGAGCAGCGGCGGCTGCCGGCCCTGACCCACGGGATCTGCGAGCCCTGCGCTGAGACGCTGATGGCCACCGTCGCCCGGACGTAGCGGAGGGGCGGACTCAGCGCGTATAGAGTCCGAGGATCAACACGACCTGCGCGGCGAGCGCCACGTAAAGGAACCGAGTCTGCTCCTTGGGGGAGCGCTCGACCCGAAGCTCGAGTGCCGCAAAGCGCTGCTCGATCTTCACTTCGAACTCCGCGAAGCGCTGCTCCATCCTCCCGTCGGCTTCCGCGAACCGCCTCTCCATCTTGACTTCGGCTTCCGCGAACCGGCGCTCGATCCACGCATCCTGCTCAGCGAAACGCTGCTCGAGCTTCGCGTCAAAGCGCGCGAAGTTCGACTCGTTGATCTCGCGGAGGTCGGACCGGTACGTCGAATCCACCTGGTTGAACCACTCCACCAGTTCGTTGGCGATCTGATCACCAGTATACGCTCGGCCGCGACAGCACCGAAAGTCCGCCGTTCGGCGCAGCCCGCCTCAGCCGCCGGCCGTCCGCCGGATCAGCTCCAACTCGACCACCTGCTCCCGATCCTTCGGCCGGCCCGACGCCTTCTTGGCCGCGAGCAGCCCGTCGAGTGTGAGCACCCGCAGCGACCGCCCCGCCACCGACACCCGCGCGCTCAGCGACCGGCTCGCCGCGAAATCGCCGACGCCGGCGATGCGCTGGCGCAGGTCGAGCGCGCCGAGTCGGGTATCGAGTGCCAGGACAGCCGTGTGCGCGAGGGTCCGGGGGTCGGCGGCGAAGGGGATCCGACCCGGGGTTCCCCGGAGCGTGCTCGTGACCCCGCGCAGGAACCCCGCGAGGCGGTCGAGGTTCTCGGGCGTCCGGTCGTAGACGATGTCCACGTCGTCGGTGTGACCGGCCACCCCGTGGATCGCCGCGGCGACCCCACCCACGACCACGAACTCGACGCCCTGATCCGCGAGCCCGCAGAGCAGGGCATCGAACGCGGTGCTCAACGACATCGCCTGCAAGGTCCCGAGGACGGGCGTCGGGCGGCGCGGCAGGAGCACGGCGTCCTGGGCTCCGGTTGCGACGCCAGCCATCGATGCGGGGAAGACGATCTCGGGGTGCGACTCCGCGAGCGCCAAGAGTCGCAGCGCCGCGCCGCGCGGCGTTCGCCGTCCCGACTCCCAAGCCTGCACGAGTTCGTGGCTCACGTTCAGGAACTCAGCGAATCCAGCTTGGGCGAGGCCGGTGCGCGTGCGTACGGCGCGCACCTCGCGCGGTCCCATCGTCGGCACCGGAGGTGCGGGGGTCAGGACAGACTTTCGCGGCATCAGCGGTTCTCCACCGGTCGGTTCCGTACCTTGTAAGCCTTTACAAGGTACGGATGATGTCTCGCAATCCCTTCTGGCGCAAGCGAAAGCACCGACGCGAAGTCCTACGCTGTCGTCCGACAGACACGCTGACCATCTTTCCCGCGTGTCCACCTCTTCCGCATCAAAGACGTGAAGCTCCGCCCTCGATCGGCGGGTCGATTCGGCCGTCGTCCCGATCAAGAGCCTGAGGCTCCGCCGGCCCCGATGCCGGGCCCGGTGACCTCGCTCCGCGAGGATCACCGGCGCGCGGGCCGCTACCTGCTCGAGGTCGCGGGAGTCGCGGTCGGCCCCGTCTCGGTCGAAACGATCGCGGAGCTCGACCTGTGCACCGGTCGCGACGTGGACGCCGACTCGCTGGCGCGCGCGGTCGCCGCGAGCCGGACGATCGAGTGCTACGATCGGGCCCTCGACGCGCTCGCCCGGCGGTCGCGCTCACGGCGGGATCTCGAGCGCTGGCTGCTCGAGCGTGACTACCCGGCGGCCGACATCGAGTCGGCACTCGCGCGGCTCGAGGAGCTCGGTCTGCTGGACGACGCCGAGTTCGCGCGGGGCTTCGCGCATCGCCGGCTTACGGGGCAGGGGTACGGCCCGCGCCGCGTGGCGGCCGAACTCGCGCGGAAGGGGGTCGCCCGGACGATCGTGGACGAGGTGCTCGGCGAGTTGCGGGAGCGGAGCGCCGAGGCCGCCAGCGAGGCCGGTGAGGACGCCGAGGATGGTGCCGCCGCCGCCGTGGAAGCCGCGGCCGCCAAGCGGGCGCGGTCGCTGGAAAGCTCGGGACTCGAGCCGGAGGTCGCGCGCCGCCGCCTGGTCGCGTGGCTCGTGCGCCGGGGTTTCGGGGTAGGTGAGGCCTTCGACGCCGCACGGCGGCACTTCCCCAAGACCTGATCCGCATGCGTTGGCCGATCACTCCCAGGGGCGCACGGCGCGTCCCCCCCGCTGGACTCGTCGCGCTCATCGCCGCCGCCGTCGCGTTCCTTTCCGCGCGACCGGTCTCCGCCCAGACGGACCTCAAGGCCAACATGCTCTCGGCGGTGGTCCTCGTGCCTCACGTCGGGATCGAGACGGCGCTCACCGACCGGCTCACGCTGCAGCTCGACGTGATGGGGTCGTTCTGGCGGTCCGTCGGCGGCACGCCCCTCGAGCTGCTGATGGTCATCCCCGAGGTGCGCTTCCACTTCGATCCGCGGCGCGAGGGGCTCTACGTGGGCCTCCACGCAGGCGCCGCGGCGTACCGGCTGCAGAAGTGGAACTACATCGCGACCGATCTCTACCAGGAGGGCACCTCGGTGCTCCTCGGGTTCACGGTCGGCTACAAGGCCCGCGTCAGCGAGCGGCTCACGCTCGACTTCTTCGTCGGCGGCGGCAACCAGCAGGGGAACTACCGAGGCTACGACGCGTCCACCGACGAACGCTATGACGGGGCGGTGGGACTCAACGGGAGCGGGGAATGGCTCCCGTACCGCGGTGGGGCGATGCTGAGTTTTCGGCTAAGAGAGCCCCGCCGGGATCAGCCCCGGGATCAGCCTTCGGCGGCGGCGAGCCGGAAGGGCGGGGGCGTCTTACGGTAGAGGGGCTGCGCCTCGTAGCCGAAGTGCGGCTGCAGCTCCAGCTCGTGCAGATGGAACCACTCCTCCAGGGCCG
>JANNLH010000010.1:0-5159 GCA_031396725.1 Gemmatimonadaceae bacterium
CCGTCACGCCAGATCCTCCTGCCACTCCTGCAGCGACCGCACGACGCCCGGCTGCTCACGCAGCGAGAGGATCGCATCGCAGGCGGCGCGCGCCCCCGAGAGCGTCGTCGTGTAGGGCACGCGGTTCGCGATCGCCGCCTGGCGCATCGTGTAGTCGTCGCGCTGCGACTCCTTGCCGAGCGGCGTGTTGATCAGCAGCTGCACGTCGCCGTTCACCATCAGGTCGATCGCGTGCGGACGCCCCTCGCTCACCTTGAAGACGCGCTCCGACGGCACGCCGCGCTCGGCCATGTACCGCCCCACCCCCTCGGTCGCCACGATCCCGAAGCCCATCTCGTGGAAGCGCCGCGCGATCACCGTCGCGCCCGCCCGGTCGCGGATGTTCACCGTGACCATCACCTTCCCCTCGAGCGGCAGCGCGTTGCCGGCCGAGATCTGCGCCTTCGCGAACGCGGTCCCGAAGGAGTCGCTGATCCCCATCACCTCGCCGGTCGAGCGCATCTCCGGCCCGAGGATCGGGTCGAACTCGCGGAACTTCGTGAAGGGGAAGACCGCCTCCTTCACCGCCACGTACGGGGCCACGATCTCCGCGGTGTACCCGAGGTCGTGCAGCGTCTCGCCGATCATCACGCGCGCCGCCAGCGAGGCGAGCGGCTTGCCGATCGTCTTCGAGACGAACGGCACCGTGCGCGAGGCGCGCGGGTTCACCTCGATCACGTACACCACGCCGTCCTTCACCGCGTATTGCACGTTGATCAGCCCGACCACGCCCAGCGCCTTCGCGAAGGCGACGGTGTGGGCGCGCATGATGTCCTGGTGCTCCTTCGAGATCAGGTAGGGCGGCAGGACGCAAGCCGAGTCGCCGGAGTGGATGCCGGCATCCTCGATGTGCTGCATCACGCCGCCGATCACCACCGTCGTGCCGTCCGAGATCGCGTCCACGTCGGCCTCGAACGCGTCCTCGAGGAACGAGTCCACGAGCACCGGCCGGTCCTCCGAGACGCGCACCGCCCGCACGAAGTAGTCGCGGAGCGAGGGTTCGTCGTAGACGATCTCCATCGCGCGCCCACCGAGCACGTAGCTGGGCCGCACGAGCACCGGGTAGCCGATGCGGTCGGCGATCTCCACCGCCCCCTCGACGCTGGTCGCGGTGCCGTTCGGCGGCTGCGTGACGCCGAGCTCGCGCGCCAGCTTCTCGAAGCGCTTGCGGTCCTCGGCGATGTCGATCGCGTCCGGCGTCGTGCCGAGGATCGTCACGCCCGCCCGCTCCAGCGGCTTGGTGAGCTTGAGCGGCGTCTGGCCGCCCAGCTGCACGATCACGCCCACCGGCTGCTCGCGATGCACGATCTCGAGCACGTCCTCGAAGGTCAGCGGCTCGAAGTACAGCTTGTCCGAGGTGTCGTAGTCGGTCGAGACCGTCTCGGGATTCGAGTTGACCATGATCGTCTCGTACCCGGCCTCACGGAGCGCGATCGCCGCCCGCACGCAGCAGTAGTCGAACTCCACGCCCTGCCCGATGCGGTTGGGGCCGCTGCCGAGGATGACGACCGACTTGCGCCCGGAGCGCGGCGCCTCCGACTCCTCTTCGTATGACGAGTAGAGGTAGGGCGTGTTCGACGGGAACTCGCCCGCGCAGGTGTCCACCATCTTGTAGGACGGGCGCAGGCCCATCGCCCAGCGCCGCTCGCGCACCGCCTGCTCCGTCTCGCCGCGCAGCTGCGCGAGCTGCACGTCGCTGAACCCCATCCGCTTCATCCGCCGGAGCGCCGCCGCGTCCACCGCCGGCAGCGCGGTGTAGGCGCGCTCCGACTCGACCAGTTCCTCGAACTGCCGCAGGAACCAGGGATCGATCTTCGTCTTCTGGAAGATCTCCTCCACGGTGGCCCCGGCCAGCATCGCGCGCTTGATCTGGAAGACGCGCTCCGGCACCGGCCGCGAGAGCGCCGTCATCACCGCCGGCAGGGAGTCGTCGGCGCAGCGGTCGTCCATCGGGCGCTCACCGACCACCCAGCCGCTCCGCCCCGCCTCGAGCGCGCGCAGGCCCTTCTGGAACGCCTCCTTGAACGTGCGGCCGATCGCCATCGATTCGCCGACCGACTTCATCTGCGTCGTCAGCGTCGGGTCGGCTCCGGCGAACTTCTCGAACGCGAAGCGCGGGACCTTCACGACCACGTAGTCGAGCACCGGCTCGAAGCTCGCCGGCGTCGTCTTGGTGATGTCGTTCGGGATCTCGTCGAGCCGGTAGCCGACCGCGAGCTTGGTCCCGATCCGCGCGATCGCGAAGCCGGTCGCCTTCGACGCGAGGGCCGAGGACCGGGAGACGCGCGGGTTCATCTCGACGACGATCAGCTCGCCGTCCGCCGGGTTCACCGCGAACTGGACGTTGCAGCCGCCGGCCTCGACCCCGATCTCGCGGATGATCTTGATCGCCGCGTCGCGCATCTCCTGATACTCGCGGTCCGACAGCGTCATCGCCGGCGCGCAGGTGATCGAGTCGCCCGTGTGGACGCCCATCGGGTCGATGTTCTCGATCGAGCAGATGATCACCACGTTGTCAGCCGAGTCGCGCATCACCTCGAGCTCGTACTCCTTCCAGCCGATCAGCGAGCGCTCGATCAGCACCTGCGAGATCGGCGACTCGGCGAGGCCGCGCTTCACGATCGCCTCGTACTCCTCGCGGTTGTAAGCGATGCCGCCGCCGGACCCGCCGAGCGTGAACGCCGGCCGGATGATCGCCGGAAACCCCGTCCACTCGGCGACCGCGAGCGCCTCGGCCCAGGTGGTCGCGATCTTCCCCTGCGGGCACTTGAGCCCGATCTTCGCCATCGCCTCGCCGAAGAGCTTGCGGTCCTCGGCCACCTTGATCGCGCGCGCGTTCGCGCCGATCAGCTCGACCCCGTGCTTCTCGAGCACGCCGCGCTCGTAGAGGGCCATCGCGACGTTCAGCGCGGTCTGGCCCCCCATCGTCGGCAACAGGGCGTCGGGCTTCTCGCGCTCGATGATCAGCTCGACGTACTCGGGCGTGACCGGCTCGATATACGTGCGATCGGCGACCTCAGGGTCGGTCATGATCGTCGCCGGATTGGAGTTGACGAGGATGACCTCGTACCCCTCCTCCCGGAGCGCCTTCGCGGCCTGGGTGCCGGAGTAGTCGAACTCGGCCCCCTGCCCGATGACGATGGGGCCGGAACCGATGAGCAGGATGCGATGGATGTCGTTACGACGCGGCATTCAGGAGGTCGTCGATGATGTCGGCGCGCGTTCGGGTGGGAGCCCAACCGGTCGCCGCGCGCAGTTTCGTGTTGTCGCCCACCAGGACCGGGACGTCCACGGAGCGTTGGAGCGCAGGATCGGACCGCAACTCGGCCTCAACTCCTGCACGGGCAAGGACTTCCTCGGCGACGGTCCCGACCGTCACCCCCTCGCCGCTGCAGACGTTGTAGGCCTCGCCGGACCGCCCCCGTTGGGCCAGTGCAATATACGCGCCGACGACGTCCTCCACGTGGAGGAAATCGCGGACGGTGCCGGTGTTGCCGACCGGGATCAGCGAGCCCGGCGCGGCGCGGGCGGCGAGGGTCCGACCGACGAGCGCCGGCAGCAGGTATCCCGGCGCCTGGCCGCGGCCGGAGTGGTTGAACGACCGCGTGGCGACCACCCGGAGCGCGTCGTGGCGCGCGGCGGCCAAGGCGAAGTGCTCCTGGGCGCACTTGGTCGCGGCGTAGAAGGTGCGCGGACGGCACTCGCGGCTCTCGGCCAGCGGCATCGCATCGGCGCCGTGGCGCCCGTACTGCTCGGCGCTGCCGACGACGAGCAGGACCGGGTCGCGTCCGCTCAGATCGCGCCAGGTGCGCAAACCCTCGAGCAGCCGCACCGCGGCCCCGACGTTCGTATCGAGCGCCGTGATCGGATCCTCGGCCGCGGCGGGCACGAAGGCGATCGCCGCGAGGTGGAAGATCGCGTCGGGCTCCTCGCGCTCGAGCAGCGAGGCGAGCGTCCGGCGGTCCGTCCCGGGCCGCAGGTTCATCGCGCGCCAGTGCATTTGCGCCAGCTCGGCGGGCGAGAGGACTCCGGGGGGAGGCGCCACGCCGAGCGTGGTGCCGGTGACGGTCCAGCCGCCGCGGAGGAGTGCGCGGCAGAGCCACTGGCCGACGAACCCGCCGGCTCCGGTGACCAGGGCCTTCACATCACGCCTGTGCCGGCGCCGCGCGGTGCCGCGCGAGGTCCGCGTCCACCATCATCCGGACGAGCTCCCGGAAGCGCACGGTCGGCTCCCACCCGAGGTCCCGACGCGCCTTCGAGGCATCGGCGACGAGCAGGTCCACCTCCGCCGGGCGGTTGAAGCGCGGATCGAGCCGCACGTACTGCTGCCAGTCGAGGTCCGCGTATCCGAAGGCCTCCTCGCAGAGCTGCCGCACCGACCAGGTCTCGCCGGTGCCGATCACGTAGTCGGACGGCTCGTCGCGCTGCAGCATCCGCCACATCGCGTCCACGAAGTCGCCGGCGTACCCCCAGTCCCGCCGCGAGTCGAGGTTCCCGAGCCGGAGCTCGGACGCGGCGCCACGCTTGATGCGCGCGACGGCGTCGGTGACCTTGCGCGTCACGAACTCGAGTCCGCGCCGCGGCGACTCGTGGTTGAAGAGGATCCCGCTGGTCGCGTAGATGCCGAACGACTCGCGGTAGTTCACCGTGATCCAGTGGGCGTAGACCTTGGCGACGCCGTAGGGCGATCTCGGGTAGAAGGGGGTGGACTCGCGCTGCGGCGTCTCGACGACCTTGCCGAACATCTCGGAGGAGGAGGCCTGGTAGAAGCGCGCCTTGGGCACCACGCGGCGCATCGCCTCGAGCATCCGGGTGACGCCGAGCGCGGTGAACTCGCCGGTCAGCACCGGCTGGGTCCAGGAGGTGGCGACGAAGGACTGCGCGGCGAGGTTGTAGATCTCGTCGGGCATCACCTCGGCCATCGCGTCCACGAGCGAGGTCTGGTCGAGGAGGTCGGCCGAGAGGAGTTCGACCCGGTCCACGAGATGCGCGATGCGCTCATAGGGCGTCGTGGAGGAGCGCCGCACGATCCCGACGACGCGGTAGCCCTTCGCGAGCAGGAACTCGGCGAGGTACGACCCGTCCTGTCCGGTGATGCCGGTGATCAGTGCGGTGGGCAA
>JANNLH010000074.1:0-1527 GCA_031396725.1 Gemmatimonadaceae bacterium
ACACCTCGCGCTCCAACTCGGCTTCGCGCGCGCCGTCCGGGACAGGCTGCGCGCGGGGTGGCGGCGCCGACGCCGGCGCGGTCCCCGTGTCGGGCTTCGGCGCCCCGGCGCAGGCAGCGAGTGCGATCACAGGCAGGACGACGGCGATCCGTAGCATCGATCCTCGGTTCACGGGAGGCGCCGGCCGGGCCGGCTCGGACTCAAGTTAGCACGGAGCGGGCGGTGGCCGAAGTCCTCGCTGGTGGCTAATCTAGCGTCCGGTCCCTCCGCTCCCACTCCCCCAGCAGCTCATATGCCATCTTCCCGCCTCGGCGTCGGCTTCATCGGTTCCGGTTTCAACACCCGGTTCCACATCCAGGCTTGGGCCGGCGTCCGTGACGCCGACGTGCTCGGCGTCTGGAGCCCCAACCAGACGAACGCCGCCAGCGCCGCAAAGCTCGCGCGCGACCTCGACGTCGGGCAGGCGAAGGCCTACCGCTCGATCACCGAGATGGTCGCCGACCCCGCCATCGACGCGCTCTGGCTCTGCGGGCCGAATCAGGCCCGCATCGCGAACGTCGAGGAGATCGTCGGGGCGATCAAGAGCGGCAAGGGGACGCTCAGGGGGATCGCCTGCGAGAAGCCGCTGGCGCGGAACGTCGCCGAAGCGTTGCAGGTCGCGAAGCTCGTGAAGAGCGTCGGACTCAAGACCGGCTACCTGGAGAACCAGCTCTTCGCGCCGCACGTCGAGGCCGGCAAGACGCTGATCTGGGCGCGCGGCGCGGCGACGACCGGCCGTCCCTATCTCGCACGGGCGGCGGAGGAGCACTCGGGGCCTCACATGCCCTGGTTCTGGCAGGGGCACCTGCAGGGCGGCGGCGTGCTCAACGACATGATGTGCCACTCGGCGCTCGTCGTGCGGCACTTGCTCACCGAGCCGGGAAAGCCGCTCAGCACCGTGAAGCCCGTGCGGATCACCGGCCACATCGCCTCGCTCAAGTGGTCGCGACCGGCGTACGCGAAGAAGCTCAAGCAGTCGATGGGCGCCGCGGTGGACTACACGAAGCGCCCGAGCGAGGATTTCGCGAGCGTGATGATCGAGTTCGAGACCAACGACGGCCTGACCGTGATCGGCGAGGCGACGACGAGCTGGAGCTACGTCGGCGCGGGGCTCCGGCTCTCGGCCGAGCTGCTCGGTCCGGAGTACTCGATGAAGTGGAACTCGCTCGACTCCGGGCTGCAGCTCTTCTTCAGCCGTGAGGTCACCGGGCGCGCCGGGGAGGATCTGGTCGAGAAGCAGAACGCGGAGCAGGGCGTGATGCCGGTGGTGCCCGAGGAGTACCTCGCGTACGGGTACACCGGCGAGGACCGCCACTTCGTGCGCGTCTTCCTCGGCAAGGAGGAGCCGCTGCTCACCTTCGACGACGGGGTCGAGGTCGTGAAGATGCTGATGGCGTCGTACCAGAGCGCGGAGAGCGGGCGGACGGTGTCGTTCCCGCCGAAGGGCATCGAGAAGTTCGTGCCGGCAGTGGCGAAGGGGACCTGGCG
>JANNLH010000012.1:0-41782 GCA_031396725.1 Gemmatimonadaceae bacterium
CCCCCCCCCCCCCCCCCCCCCCCCCCCCCCCCCCCCGCTTCTCTGCCCTTTCCCGGCCCCAGGAGCTCGGCGGCCCCTACTTGGCCACGAACTGGAAGCGCGCGGAGACCGAGACGCTGACCTTCAGGACGCCGGCCTCGACCGGAGTCGGCGCGCTCTCGCGCGCCGCCTTCATCAGCATCTGCGGCGCGGCGTCATAGGCGATCGGGCCGTCGTAGTTTGGCGAAGCGACGATCTCGAGCACCGTGCCAAGCCGGCCACCGGCCGCGATGGCGATCACCTCGGCGTCAGCGCGGGCACGCTCGACCGCCTTCTTCAGCGCCTCGCGGCGGGCATCGGTGACGTTGGAGGCGAAGAAGCGCAGGCCACCGACGTTGGTCGCGCCACGCTGCAGGCCGGCGTCGATAAGCGACCCGACCTGCGCGAGCTTTCGAACCTCCACCTGGATCGAGTTCCGCGCCTGGTAGCCGACCACGGTCGGGCGGCCACCGTCCTGCGGATACTCGTACTCGGGGTTGATGCTCACGCCCTGCGTCTTCAGCTGCGCGGCAGCGATCCCGAGCTTCCGGAGTGTGTCGAGGACCGCCGTCTGGATCCGGGCGTTCTCGGCGCCCGCGGCTGCGGCCGTCTTGGCGCGGGTCTCCACGGCGAAGCTGATCATCGCGCGGTCCGGCACGACCTCGACCTCCTCGCTCGCATTCGTGACGATCTGGGGCACCGGCTGTGCGTGCGGTGCGGGGGCGACCGGCATCTGCGCGGCCAGGGCCGGCGCAGCGGCCGAAAGGCCCGCGAGTGCCACCGCGAGGGCGACGACGAAAGCGGCCGGTGGGGCCATCGAACGGCGATACATACGATCTCCTTTAGTGTTAGTATGCTACTAAATACGGATTCCCGCGCGCCGTGCAGGCCGGCGCCGTCCCCTGGGAGACGTCTGCCACCAGGAAACTTGCACACGACCGCCGCGCGCACGCGCTGCTCAGCGCTCGGCGGCGAAGGTCAGGCGCTCCCAGACCAGCGGCGCCTCAACTCCATACCCCGCGCGCACGAGTCGGTACATCGGTCGCCCAGGGAACTGCGCCGCGATCTCGGCTTCGCGCCCCGGCAGCCAGCGCGCATACACGTTCCCGTCCTGCGCCAGCCGGAACGGTGCGAGGTGCGAGAAGCCGCGCCAGTCCGACTCGATCTGCGCGTCGCACTCGGCCGAATACAGGAAGCCGGGCAGGAAGCCCTCGGAGCTGTCCGGCGACCGCACCGACCGGATCACGTACCCGGAGTCCGCCAGCAGCGGCAACAGCCGCGCGGTCGCGTCCGCGCCCCGGATCGACGCACGCTCGAGCCAGGTGATCGCCAGGTCGAGGCGGCAGGCGTCGGTCTTGCGATAGAGGATCTCCGTCTCGCTGCGCGGCACGCCCAGCGCCCACATCCGGACGACGAGCCGCGCGCCCCAGCTCTCCTTCACGAGCACCAGCGCGTCGCGCACGCCCGCGCGCGCGGACTCCCGCTCGATGTCGAGCCGCATCGACGTGAGCCCATTCCGATAGGAGGGCACCCGCACGACGGCGAGTTCCACCAGCGCGACGATCACGCCCGTCGCCATCGCCGCGCGCCACGCGGTCCAGCCGAGACTCGCGGTGCCGATCCGGGTGGCCAGGGCCCGCGGGAAACGCGCGGTCCAGAGCACCAGCAGCGGCAAGAGCGGCACCAGGAACCGGGGACCCAGATATTCGCCATCGTGCCAATACGCCCAATATCCGACGAGCAGCAACGCCGCCGACGCGAACAGGTACCGGTCCATCCGGGTGAGACGCGGAGCGGTCCAGAGGCCGGCGGCGACCAGCAGCACCGAAGGGAACGGCAGCTCGAACAGGTGCGACGAGAGTCGCGTGAAGTAGAGGCTCAGGAGCTCGAGCCCCCGCAGTGGCGTGTGGATCGGGCCCCAGGGCGACGCGTGAAAACCGATCGAATGGCCGGCGCCCCAGAGCTGGTCGTAGCCGAAGAGGAGCGGTCGCCCGGTCGTCTGCGAGTTCACGTAGAGCAGCGCCGCGATCGGCAGGGCGATGCCGACACCGGAGAGGAGCAGAGCGGCGAGCGGACGACCACCGACGCGCGCGCGCCAGAGCAGCCAGAGCCCCGCCGGGAGGGCGAAGGCCGCGCCATCCATCGGTCGGATGCTGGCCGCGATGCCGAGGCCGGCGCCGACGAGCAGCCCCCACCACGGCGAGGCTGCGTCCGACTGCACCGCGCGTCCGAGCGCCACTGCCGCGACGAGGAGCCAGAGCAGCGTGGTCACGTGGTTCATGTGCGAGCCGAACATGAACGCGGCGAAGGGCGTGATCGCGAAGAGCGCGGTCGCGCCCCGCCGCCAGCGTGGCGTGGCGTCCGGCTCGAGCGCGTCGAGCAGCATCCAGAAGAGCAGCACCGAGAGCGTGCCCGCCACCGGGCCGACGAGCCACTCCGCGCCCACGAGTGACCCGACCGCGAGCATCGCCGGTCCCCCGGCGGGGAACTGGCTGAACACCCGGTCGCCCACGTCCACCAGGTGCATGATCGAGAAGAACTCGCGATCCGGCGGCGTGGGCAGCCAGAGATGTCCCTCGGTGTACCAGCGCGCCTGGAGCACCTGGACGACCTCGTCGATCAGCAATGGCCGCCCGGAGAAGACCGCGAGCGCGATCACGACGTACAGCGCGAAGGCGCCGAGCAGGAGCAGGGTGAGGAAGCGATGATCGCTCATCGCGCCGCCGATGGCCGTCGGCGCGTCCGCCGCCGCCGCGGGCGCGACCGCGCCGGTCTTCCGGCGCCGCGCCACCACCAGGTACACCGCGAGCACGCCGACACCGACGCAAAGGCCGAGGCCGCGCAGCCAGTCGAGCAGCCGCGGCCAGTAGTCGGGGTCGTTCTCCCCGCCCGGCAGGAGGTTCGCGACGGGGAGCAGCGCCCCCGCCAGGAGCAGCAACGCGATTACGCGCGGCGCCATCGTTCCATCTCGAGGACGAGGTTCTGCAGGTCGGCGGGACTGACGCCGGGGATGCTGGCCGCTTGGGCGAGGGTTGCCGGCCGGCGGGCCGCGAGCTTCTGCCGTGCCTCCACACTGACGCTGCGCATCGCGTCGTACGGCGCCCCGTCCGGCAGGGCGAACGTGGCGAGGCGTTCCAGGCGCGCGGCAGCATTGCGCTCGCGCGCGAGGTATCCGGCGTACTTGATCTCGAGGTCGGCGGTGATGACGGCCTCCGGCGCCAGGCCCGCCCCGACACCGGCCGCTGCGAATAAGTCGCCGAGTGCTACTTTTCCGCGCTTCGCCACCTCGACGACCGGCACCGCGTGCGCCAGCCCGCGTTCCCCGGCGGCCGCGAGCACGGGGCCCGCGGCCGAGGGCGTGAGGCTCGTGACGCCCGCCAGCGCCATCGCCCGCGCGCCGTCCGCCAGCCGCGCGTGCGCCAGGCGGCGTTCGTCGTCGGTGAAGAGGCCGAGCGTCTCGCCGAGCGGGAAGAGCCGGTCGAGCGCGTTGTCCTGGCGGATCGAGAGCCGGAACTCCGAGCGCGACGTGAAGAGGCGGTACGGCTCATCGACCCCGCGTGTCACGAGGTCGTCCACGAGGACGCCGAGATACGACCGCTCGCGCCCGAGCACCACCGGCGGCGCGCCCAGCGCGGCGGCGGCGGCGTTGAGGCCCGCGACCACGCCCTGCGCGCCGGCTTCCTCGTACCCGGTCGTGCCGTTGATCTGGCCCGCGAGGAAGAGTCCGCCCAGCGCACGCGTCGCGAGCGTGGGGTGCAGCTGCGTCGGGGGCACGTAGTCGTACTCGATCGCATACCCGGCGCGGGTCATCACCGCGCGCTCGAGGCCGCGGATGCTCTGCAGCAGCGCGAGCTGCGCGTCCACCGGCAGCGAGGTCGAGAGCCCGTTCACGTAGAGCTCCTGCGTGTCGAGCCCTTCGGGTTCGAGGAAGAGCTGGTGCCGCTCGGCGTCCGGGAACCGGAGGATCTTGTCCTCGATGCTCGGGCAGTAGCGCGGGCCGCGTGCGCCGATCGCGCCGCCGTACATCGCGGACTCGTGCAGCCGTTCGCGCACGATCGCCTTCGCCGGCCCTTCCACGAAGGTGATCCAGCAGGGGAGCTGCTCGGGGTGCCGCGTGCCGGACTCCGTGCCCGAGCGCCGGCGCGTGGGCCAGAACGCCGACCAGGAGAAATCGAAGTCCTCGATCTCGCTGTCCTGCCGCTCGAGCCGCGCGAGGTCAACGCTGCGCCCATCGATGCGCGGCGGCGTGCCGGTCTTGAAGCGCGCCGTGGTGAGGCCGAGCTCCGCGAACTGCTCGGCGAGCGCCACGGTCGCCGCCTCGCCCGAGCGGCCGCCGCTGGTGGAGTCCCCGGTGCCGATGTGGATGCGGCCGCGC
The DNA here is from genome assembly GCA_031396725.1 of Gemmatimonadaceae bacterium. Taxonomy (GTDB): domain Bacteria; phylum Gemmatimonadota; class Gemmatimonadetes; order Gemmatimonadales; family Gemmatimonadaceae; genus Pseudogemmatithrix. Next base: position 4,394 of record JANNLH010000012.1, read on the forward strand.
AGGAAGGTGCCGGTGGTGATCACGACCGCCCGCGCGGTGAACCGGCGCCCCTCGCGCGTCTCGACGCCCGTCACCGCGCCGCCGAAGCCGATCCGCAGGCGCGACACCGTGCCCTGGATGGTGGCGAGTCGGGGCTGCGCCTCGACGAGCGACCGGACCGCACGGCGATAGAGTCCGCGGTCGGCCTGCGAACGCGGCGCCCAGACCGCCGGACCCTTGCCGCGGTTGAGCATCCGGAACTGGACGCTCGCGAGATCGGTGGCGCGGGCCATCACGCCGCCGAGTGCGTCGATCTCACGCACCACCGTTCCCTTGGCGATGCCGCCGATCGCGGGATTGCACGAGAGCTGGCCGATCGTCTCGAGTGCGCTGGTGAGCAGCGCCACGCGTGCGCCGCTCCGGGCGGCGGCGACCGCGGCCTCGGTACCGGCGTGTCCGCCGCCGATCACGATGACATCGAAATCCTGTCCCTGCGCGCCGGAGCTCACGCGGATAATCTACAAGCAGAACCCGCGCTGCCGACCCGCACCCCACGCCCGATGCCGCTCAAGCTCACGACCAACGCCCCCACCCTCCTCATCCGCAAGGACGCCTTCGAGCGCGCCGAGCTGACGCGCGCCGGGATCGATGGCTGGCTCAACCTCACCCCGGACGAGTTCCGCGTCGAGGGGAATCTCGTCGCGGTCGGGCCCGTCTACGACGAGGTGGGGTTGCAGTCGCTCGTGGCCGCCCTCGAGGAGAAGGGGCTCGCCTACTTCGACGACTTCTTCGAGATGACCGGCAACTGGCCGGAGTGGATGGCGCTCTGGGCGGGCGCCGCGGCCGGGGCCGCGCCGTCCGCGGGCACTAGCGCAGGTACTTCCTGAACCAGGCGACGGTCTCCGGCCAGGCCTTCTTGCTGGCCGCGTGGTTGAGCGTGTCGTCCTGCGCGCGCAGGAACCCGTGGCGGGCCCCCGCATACACGCGCTGCTCGAAGGGCACGCCGATCGCCTTCATCGTGGAGTCGGCGCGCGCGATCGTCGCGTTCACGCGCTGGTCGTTCTCCCCGTAGAGCCCGAGCACCGGCACCTTGTTCGTCGCGATGACGGCCGCCTCGGGTGAGCTGCCGTAATAGACCACCGCGGCACTCATCCCCTGCGCCCCGAAGACGGCGTGGTTGAAGGACGCCGAGCCGCCCCAGCAGTAGCCGACGACGCCGTACTTCTTGAGGGCCGCGGGCAGCGACATCCCGTAGCGTCCGACCGCGGCGACCATCGCGTTCATCTTGTCCGTCGTCACCTTGCCGATCATCGCGCGCGCCTGGTCGTAGGGCATCGAGTCCGTCGTCGCCCCCCCGCGCTCGATCGAGAGCAGGTCCGGGGCGATCGCGATGAAGCCGTCGCCCGCGAGCCGGTCGGCGACCGAGCGCACCCAGGTCGAGAGCCCGAAGATCTCGTGCACGACCACCACGACCGGAGCGTTGTTCCGGCGTTCCGGATAGACGACGAACGCCGCGATGGAGTCCTTCGAACCCGGCGCGAGCGGGATCATCGCCCACTCCGAGTGCCGCGGCGAAGCCTGCAGGCTGGCCGCCGCCTCGAGCGCTCCCGGGGCGGCCGGCCGCTCGGCGGCACTCTCGGGCGAGACGCGCTGGACAGAGCAGGCGCCGACGATGAGCGCGATGGGGAGCAGCAGCAGGTGCTTCGACATATGGAGCCTCGGGATCGCTGGGCGGAACGAAAAAAAACAACAAGGGGGTGGCTCGAGAGCCACCCCCTAAACGTGCGATACCGCGGTTCCGTTCGTGAGTCCCCTCTTCACCACAGAGCCACCGAGGAAGGACGGAGAAGGACTTTCGGGGTACCGCGTGAGCCGCATCCAGTCGTGCCGATCGCATTTCCCCCCAGGCAGTCTCCGTTCTTCCTCCGTCCCTCCGTGTCTCTGCGGTGAAGGCAGTCGCAGGCTTCGCCGTGCTTCTGCCCTTCGCGCCTTCGTGGTGAATCAGCTCGTCGCCGGCCGGAGTTCCGGGAAGAGCTCGAAGCTGAAGCGCTCGGCGATCATCTGCCGGGTGCGGGCGACGATCTCGTCGGTCGAAGGCGAGTCGGCATACATCTGGAGCGCGCGCGCCCGGATCTCGGCCGCCGACGGGAGATGCGGCAGGTGCGGGAGGTGCTGCTGGAGCTCGTGCCACGCCTCCTCGGCGCGCGCCTGCCCGGCCGCGAGCTTGGCGCGCATCTCGAGCACCTTCGGGTGCGCGTCGAACGACTCACGGGCCTGCGCGATCTGCGCGCTGAACGATCCCGCCGGGAAGTGCTCGGCGAGCTGGCGCGAGACCTTCTCGAGCACCGCCGTCCCGACGCGGCGCTCATTGCGCACGACCTCGGCCGGCGGCTCACCCAGGTCCCACACCAGTCCGACCCACGACATGGCCTTGAGGGCGTAGTACGTGATGTCGATCTCATACCAACGGAACCCCTGACGGGTGGAGCGCTGGTAGGCGTGGTGATTGTTGTGCCAGCCTTCGCCCAGCGTGATCAGGGCCAGCCACCAGTTGTTGCGCGAGTCGTCGCCGGTCACGTAGCGCTGGTTGCCGTGCACGTGGGCGAGCGAGTTGATGAAGAAGGTGCCGTGGTAGAGGAACACCGTGCTCAGGAAGAACCCGATCACGAGGCCGGGCCAGCCGTCGATCGCGAAGCAGAGGATCGCCAGCAGGATGCCGGGGATCAGCTGGTGCTTATCGAGGAAGCGCAGCTCAGGGTACTTGGCGAGGTCCGGCACTTCGTCGATACGGGTCTTCTCGTGCTTGGTGTCGAAGATCCAGCCGACGTGCGAGTAGAAGAATCCGCGGTGCATCGGCGAATGGACGTCCTCTTCCTGGTCGGAATGTCGGTGGTGATGGCGGTGCAGCGCCGCCCACCAGAGCACCGACTTCTGCGTCGAGCTCATCGCGAGGAACGCGAACAGGAACTGGCCGACGCGCGAGGTCTTGAAGGACCGGTGCGAGAAGAAGCGGTGGTAGCCGGCGGTCACGCCGAACATGCGGACGACATACAGGGTGATCGCCAGGATCACCGAGGTGGCGGTCACCCCGGTCCAGATGGCGGCCAGCGGCGCCAAGTGGACGAAGATGAACGCGATCGTGTTCGGGTAGATGATGTCGTCGTGGAACTCTGCGGCGGCGCTGCTCAACGGCTCGTCCTGATCTTGTGGTTGAGAACGACTTTCAACTATGGAATATAATCGGTTCCGGCTTCCTTCTGTGAACGCACGTCAAGGCAATTCCGCTCCAAGCCAGGCCGCGACGCGGGCCTCCATATGGTACGACTGGTCCCAAGGGTGCCCGCTCACCCAGCCGACGTGCCCTCCCCGGCGGGTGAAGTCCACCTGCAGCCTCGGGTTGGACGACGCTGCCTGTCGCACCCGCTCGAGGACGATCGGCGGAAGGAAAGGGTCATCCTCGGCCGACATCAGGAGGGTCGGGACCTGAATCTTCGACAGGAATCCGACCGAACTTGAGCGCGCATAGTAGTCGTCGGCCCCGGCGAACCCGTGCACCGGGCCGGTGAAGGCATCGTCGAACTCCCAGAAGGTCCGCGCCGAGGCGATACGCGCGCGGTCCACCGGGAGACCCGGATGCCGGGCGAGGACCACAGCCGCCTTCCGCTTCAGGTTGCGCAGGAAGTGCCAGGAGTAGAGACGCGAGAAGCCGACCTCGAGATAGCGGGCGCCCGCGGCGAGATCGAAGGGCGTGGAGATCGCAGCGGCGCGCCGGACTTCGCCCGGCACCTCCGCGCCCTGTTCGCCGAGCCACTTGAGGAGGACATTCCCGCCGAGTGAGATCCCGGCAAGGAAGATCGGGACGCCCGGGCGTTCGGCGGCGAGGGTCCGCACGAAGAAGTCGAGGTCGGTCGTCTCGCCGGAGTGATAGAGGCGCGGGACCGATGGGACCTCGCCGTCGCAGGTACGGAAGATCAGCAGGTCCGCGCCCCAACCCCGATCCTTGGCCTGATGCATCAGGCCTTGTGCATAGTTCGAGCGCACCGTGCCCTCGAGGCCGTGCAGGATGGCGAGGGTCGGGGCATCCGGGCGCGACGGGGCCAGCCGGGCGACGGAGATCAGGTCGCCGTCAGGCGCCGTCCACCGCTCGATGCGCTCGTGCGCGGGCGCGAGGCGCCGGGCGAGCTTGCCCCAGATCGTGGGCAAATGGGGGCCCGGCAGCCACCAGGCAGGACGGAATGGCGGGTGATTCGGCACGCGGGACCAGGTAGATTGCACCGCTTCGGCACGGCGACAACTCGACAACTGCAATATCGGGGGCGGCCGGGTGGAAGTGCAGGTCTTCGGGACGCAGAAGGACCAGGACACGCGCCGGGCCCTGCGCTTCTGGAGCGAGCGCCGTGTTCGCGTCCACTTGGTGGACTTCAAGGAGCGCGCCGCGAGCAAGGGCGAGCTCCAGCGGTTCACGCAGCGGTTCGGCCTCACGGCGCTTATCGACAAGGCGTCGAAGCGGTACGCGGAACTCGGGCTCGGAGTCGCCCGGCTGAGCGACGAGCGCTGGCTTGCGCTGCTGACAGAGGAACCGTTGCTGCTGGTCCAGCCGCTGACGCGCTGGGGCTCGAAGGTCACGCTGGGCGTGGACGAGCCGGAATGGACGCGGTGGATCGCATCGGAGCGTACGGCATGATCTGGGTCTGGGGCGGGTTCCTCGCGTTCGTGTTCCTCGTGCTCGCGCTGGACCTCGGCGTATTCAACCGGAAGGCGCACGCGCCGACCCTCCGGGAGGCGATGGTCTTCACCGCCGGCACGGTGCTGATGGCGTGCGCGTTCGCGGTGTTCATCTATTTCGCGTACAACGGTCACTGGTTGGGCCTCGGCGACCACGTCGATGCGGTGGACCGCCAGGTGAACGACGGGCGGCTCGCGGCGGTGAAGTTCCTCACCGGCTACGTGGTCGAGCTCAGCCTCTCGATGGACAATGTCTTCGTCATCGCGCTGATCTTCGAGCACCTGAAGGTCCCGCTGATGTACCAGCACCGCGTGCTCTTCTGGGGCATCCTCGGCGCGCTGGTGATGCGCGGCACGATGATCGGCGTCGGGGCGCAGCTGGTCGCGCGCTATCACTGGATCCTCTACGTGTTCGGCGCGTTCCTGGTCTTCACGGGCATCCGGATGCTCTTCACCAGTTCGGCCGAGAAGGAGGAGGAGGTCGAGGGGTGGGTGACGCGCTGGCTGCGCCGGCACTTCCCGGTCACGGACCGGTTCCACGAGCAGCACTTCGTGGTCGAGCTGAACGGGAGGAAGTTCCTGACGCCGCTGGCGGTGGCGCTGGTGCTCGTGGAGACGACCGACCTGATCTTCGCGGTGGATTCGATCCCCGCGATCTTCGCGATCACGGCCGATCCGTTCCTCGTCTTCACGTCGAACGTCTTCGCGATCCTCTGCCTGCGGTCGCTCTACTTCGGGTTGGCAGGGTTGATCGAGAAGTTCCGCTACCTGAAGGTGTCGCTGGCGCTGGTGCTGGCGATCGTCGGCGTGAAGATGCTCGCGGCGACGTGGATCAAGGCCTGGCTCGGGGACGATGCGAACTTCTGGCTCCTCGGCCTGATCGCGGCGGTGCTGATCGGCGGGGCGGTGGCAAGCGCGGTGGCGGATCGGTCGCGCCGGGACCCGACGGCGGGATGACGCGATCTCCGGCGACCCTGCTGGCCATCGCCGCGCTGGCGCTCGCGCCGGCGCTCGCGCCGGTCGCGATGAGGGCGCAGGCGCCGGTGCGGGTGATGAGCTTCAACATCCGCTACGGCACGGCGTCGGATGGCGAGCACCGCTGGCCCAATCGGCGCCGGCCGGTGATCGCGACCGTCCAGGATCACGCGCCGCACCTGCTGGGGGTGCAGGAGGCCCTGCGATTCCAGCTCGACGAGCTCGGGGCGGCCCTGCCGGGATACCTCGAGGTCGGAGTCGGACGCGAAGACGGGATCTCGAAGGGGGAGTACGCGGCGCTGCTGGTGGATACGGCGCGCTTCAGCGTCTTGGCGTCGGGGACGTTCTGGCTGTCGGACACGCCGGAGGTTCCGGGCTCGATGCACTGGGGGAACCGGATCACGCGGATCACCAGTTGGGCGCGGCTCGTGGACCGCGCCGGTGAGGACACCCTGCGGGTGTACAACGCGCACTGGGATCACGAGTCGCAGCCGTCGCGCGAACGGAGCGCGCGGCTGATGCTCGAGCGGATCCGCCGGGACGGGTCACCGACGGACGGGGTACTGGTCCTGGGGGACTTCAACTCCGACGAATCGAACGCCGCGTTCCGGCAGCTGGTGGCGCGCGGGACCGGGCTGCGGGATACTTATCGGCTGGTGCACCCGGCGGCGAAGGTGGTGGGGACGTTCAACTCGTTCCGCGGGGACTCGACGGCCGGGAAGATCGACGCGGTGCTCGTGGGGGGCGGTTGGCGGGTGCTCGGTGCCGGGATCGACCGTCGGAAGTGGGGCCCCGTGTGGGCTTCGGACCATTTCGCAGTCTGGGCGATCGTTACCAGGTAGCATCAGGCGCCGAATCAAGCCGTTGACATAGATTGACTTTCGTTAATCTAGAATACAGAATATAGCATGGCGGCCCATCGGACGCATCCTTTTGACGTCGTCCTCGCTCTCCGCCTCCTCTCCGACGCGGGAACCCTCGCCGCACTCGCCGAGGAGCTGGCCGTCGTCCCGAGCCAGGTCCACGCGTCGATCCGCCGGCTGGCTCTGGCCGGCATGCTGAAGCCCGACAGCCGCGCCACGAACCCGCGCGCATTCGCCGAGTTCGTGCTCTTCGGAGTCCGCTACGCCTTTCCCGCCGTCCGCGGACCGCTCGCATTCGGCGTGCCCACCGCCTACTCGGCCCCGCCACTCGCGGCCCTGATGGACCCGACCGACGCGCTCGTCTGGGCGGCGCCGAAGGCCGCCCAGGCAATCAACGGATTCTCCATCCGGCCGCTCTACGCCGGCGCGCCGAAGCTCGTCGAGCGCTCGCCGGCGACGTATCGCCTGCTCACGCTGGTCGATGCCCTCCGCATCGGCGAGCCGCGCGCCCGCACCATCGCGCGCGGCGAGCTCGAGTCCGCACTCGGGTGGCGCGGCGGAGGGTCAGCGTCGGGCGGCTGACGTGCGGGTCCGGTCCTTCTGCGCGGGACGCTTGAGCGCGGCCCGCCTGGTCTCGATCTCCGGCCGCCGCGCGCAGCCTTCCACGTGGTCGTTGACGACGCCCATCGCCTGGAAGAGCGCGTACATCGTCGTCGGGCCCACGAAGCGCCATCCGCGCTTCTTCAGGGCCTTCGACATCGCGGCGGAGGCATCGACCACGGGCGGGATCGCCGCGCGCGTGATCCGCGCCGGGCGCTGATCGGCCGCCGGCTCGAAGCTCCAGACGAACGCCGACAGCGAACCCGCCTCCTCGCAAAGCTCGGCGTAGCGCCGCGCGTTGTTGATGACCGCCTCGATCTTGCCGCGATGCCGGACGATGCCCGCGTCGCCGAGCAGGCGGCGGATGTCGCGCGCGCCGAACGCCGCGACGGCCGAGGGATCGAATCCGGCGAACGCCTTCCGGAAGTTCTCGCGCTTCCTCAGGATCGTGAGCCAGCTCAGGCCGGCCTGGAATCCCTCGAGCGAGAGCTTCTCGAAGAGGCGCACGTCGTTCGTGACCGGCATTCCCCACTCGGTGTCGTGATACCGGACGTAGTCCTCGGCGTCGCCGCACCACCAACAGCGCACGAGGCCATCGGGATGGCGCCGCAGCCCATCATCCTTGGCCACGCTCATCGGCATCGGCTCACGAGAACCCCCGAAGGGTGAGGAACTTCGTCACCTGCTCCGGATCCTCGACGAGTTCGAGCCAACCGGGACGCAGCGCGATCCGGACGACGAGCGCCCCGCCTTCCGCGGTCACGGCGATCGCATCCGTGAAGTCGCACTTGGCCACGGCGGTCTCGGGGATCTCGAGCCCGGGGATGCCGCTGTACTGGATCGAGTGGTCGGGCCCGAGGTCGGGGCGCAGCTCGAACCAGGTGATGCCGCGAAAGACGGCGACGTCGTTCGTATTGGACGTGAAGGGCGAATCGCGGACCGGCAGCGCGCCCTGCTCCGGCAGGAAATCGGCGACGAGGCACGAGACCTCGAATCCGGGCTCGATCTCCGCGCGGTCCACGTGCAGGCGCACCGTGCCTCCCGCGCGCAGCCGGACGCGGAACTCCCCTTCCGCCATCTCGTGCCCGGCCCAGCCGCCGCGGAGCCGGCGCAGTGCCTCGAGCGAGTCGGTGTCGGCGATGAACGAGTACGCGCGCAGCGTCATACGACTAACGCGGGAAGACCGCCAACACGACGGCGACGACGACCACGATCCCGACCACGTCGAGCAGCAGTCCGGCGCGCGCCATGTCCTTGACCGTCACCTCGCCGCTTCCGAAGACGATCGCGTTCGGCGGTGTCGCCATCGGCAGCGCGAAGCCGACCGACGCGGAGAGGCCGATCACCATCATGATCAGCAACGGCGGCTGGCCCAGCGCGCCGGCGAGCGAGACCGCGATCGGCATCCCCATCGAGGCCGTGGCGGCGTTGGACGCGAGCTCGGAGACGAGGACGGTCGCGACCGCGACGCCGACCAGGACGACCGGCAGCGGCAAGCCATTCAACCCCGACATCCAGACGCCGATGCGCGATGCGAGGCCGCTCGACTCCATCGCGGCCGCGAGCGAGAGTCCGCCGCCGAAGAGCAGCAGCACGTCCCAAGGGATCTCTCGAGCCTCACGCCAGGTGAGCAGCGGGCGCTTCACGCGGTCGGGGGTGCGCCCCGGCAGCAGGAAGAGCAGGATCGCCCCCGTGACCGCGATCCCGGCGTCGGTGAGCGAGGGGAAGAAGGTCGTCAGGCCGCTGATCGAGAGGGCACCGATCACCTTCGGCTCGCGGAAGAACCAGGCGAGCGCCACGCTGCCGAACAGCAGCAGCACGGCGAGTTCGCCGCCCTGGAGCCGTCCGAGCGCGTGCCGCCGGTCGTGCAGCGAGCCCAGGCTTGCCTCGTCGAGCGTGAGCCGCTCGCGGTGCAGCACGAGGACGAGCAGCGCCCAGCAGGTCGGGAGGAGGATGACCGCGACGGGGAGGCCATAGCGCAGGAATGCGAAGAAGTCGATCTCGACGCCGATCAGCTCGCGCGCGGCGCCGGCGAGGATCAGGTTCGGCGGCGTGCCGATGAGCGTCGCCATGCCGCCGATGCTGGCCGCGAAGGCGACGCCGAGCAGCAGGGCCACGCGCTGGCTCCGCGCCGCCGGTCCGTCGCCGAACATCGCCCCGATCGAGAGCGCGATCGGGTACATCATCGCGGCGGTGGCGGTGTTGGAGATCCACATCGAGATGAAGGCCGTGGCGAGCATCACGCCGAACACGAGCCGGCGCGACGAGGTCCCCACCGTGCCGATGACCGCGAGCGCCACGCGCTCGTGCGCCTTCCAGCGCTCGAGCGCCGCGGCGAGCAGGAAGCCGCCGAGGAAGAGGAAGACGACCTCGTTCGCGAAGGGCGCGGTCGCCTCACGCGTGCTGGCGACGCCCAGCGCCGGGAAGAGCGCGATCGGCAGCAGCGCGGTCACGGCGAGCGGCAGGCACTCCGTGATCCACCAGATCGCCATCCACGCGGCGACGCCCAGCACCGCCGCGCTCGGTCCGGTGAGGCCGCCGGGCTCGAGGGTCCGGAGGATGAGGAACGCCAGGGGGCCGCCGATGAGACCGAGCTTCATCGCGCCAAGAATGCCCGACCGATGTCCTTCAAGCAAGTTCCCGTGTAGAATCCCGTGCCGTGATGCGACTGCGCCGCCTCTCGCTCCTCTTCGTGCTCCTTCTCGCCCTGCCCGCGGATCGCCTCCCCGCGCAGGGCGATTCCGCGACGTACGCGACCGAGGCGCTGCGCGCGCTGATCGGGGAGGCGGCGGCGATCAACCGGCGCGTGCCCGACTCGCTCGGCGGCTACCGGGCCCACCTCGAGAGCGAGATCTCGATCGGCAACCGGCGCGCCGAAGGGATGGAGATGGCGGTGTCGCTCGAGCAGGTCGCGAGCACGCTGACCTGGGACCGCACCGGCGCATACGAGCAGAGCATCATCGGCTACCGCTCGCAGGCGATCGGCACGGCGTTCGCGACCATCGGCTTCTTCCGTAGCGGCTGGGCGATCCCTTCGCTCTACGGCAACCGGATCGCCCTGCTCTTCGGGCGCGACACCTCGGCCGCGGCGCGCCGCCGCCGGCAGCGGCGCGGCGGCGACCCGCTGTATGCGGTCCACCCCCTGGCCGACGACCGCGAGCGCTTCTACCGCTTCACCGGCGGCGACACGATCATCACGATGCGGGTGGGCGACCGCGAGATCCCGATCGTGCGCGTGGACGTGACACTGCGACCCGACGTGCCGGCCAAGAGCGTGGTCTTCCTCGGGGAGCTCGACCTCGACGCGTCGCGCCGGCACATCGTCCGGATGCGCGGCTACTTCGCGGTCGTCGGCGGACCGAAGCCGAGGTTCGACATCCTGCGCCAAGCCGGGCTCCAGGGGATCGCCTTCGTCGAGGCGGTGAACGCGGAGGCGGAAGGGAGCTTCTGGCTGCCCGCGCACCAGCGGTTCGAGGCGCATGCGACCTCGAACACGGTCGGGGAGGGCCGCGCCGTCTTCCGCATCCTCACGCGCTTCCACGACCGCGAGATGCTCCCGATGCCGGCGGGCGTCGCCCCGGGCGCGAGCGACGACACGCTCTCGATCAAACCCTTCCGGCTCTCGATCGAATCGTCCGATTCCATCGCCGCCTTCCGCCGCTGGCGCTCCGACATCGGCGCGGCCTCGGCGGCGGTGAGCGCCGAGGACTTCAACGACGTCGCGCCCGACCGCTGGAGCCCGCGCGGCCCGCCGCGGTTCACGATCGAGACCGAGCGGCTCGGCGACGTCGTGCGGGTCGACCGCGTGCAGGGCGTGTACACGGGGATCGGCGCGGTGATGCGACTCCGCGATGCGGCCCCGGGTCTCACGTTGCGGGGTGCCGCCGGCTATGCCTGGAGCGAGCGCACCGCGCGCGGACGGGCCGTGGTCGAGTATCGACGCGGGCATCAGCTGACCGCGCTCCGCGCGCAGCGGTCACTCGACCTGACGAACGACTTCCGCAGTCCGTTCGACTCCGGCTCGACGCTCGGGGCGCTCTTCGGCAACGACAATTACGACTACGTGGACCGTCGCAGCGCGATGCTGCAGACGACGCGATTCCTCGGCGCCAGGCAGCAGGGACAGTTCCGCGTCGAGACGGGGATGGTGCAGGACCGGGGCGCGGTCGCTCACCTCGAGCGCAGCCCGCTCGGACTCGGCGACGACTTCCGGCCGAACCGCGTGGTGCGCGAGGGGACCTACTGGAAGTCGGCGCTCAATCTCGACTGGCATCCCGACGTCTCGCTCGAGTTCCTGCGCACGGGGGTCGGCGTTCGGCTCACCTACGAGCGCGGCGACGGCGATCTCGTTCGCTACCAACGTGCCGAAGGGCGATTCACCGCGCGGACGAACCACGGCCCGCTCTCCTTCGGTGCCCGACTGGACCTGGGGATGGTCAGTCCGGACGCGCCGCCCCAGCAGTTCTTCGAGCTCGGCCAGAACCAGAACCTGCCGGGGTACGACTACAAGGAGTTCGCGGGCGACCAGGCGGCGGTGCTGCGCGGTGTCGTCCTCTGGCGATCGCCCTACCTCGCCGCGCCGATCCAGCTGACGTCGCGCTTCTGGCTGCCGGCCATCGCGCCCGGCATCGCGCTGGGCGTGCAATCGGGGTGGGTGCGGGCCTCGACCCCCGAGGCGGAGGCCACGACGCTGCTGCTCGGATCGGTGCCGACGGGCCACCCGCGGACCTCGGCGTCTCTGACCCTGCGCTTCTTCGGCGGGGCGGTCGGGGTGGGCGTCGCCCGTCCCTTGGACTATCCTGGGGAATGGCGATGGCTCCTGGAGTTCGGACAGCGGCCCTGAGTTCTCTCGCCGCGCTCGCGGCGCTGGCCGTCGTGGCGTGCCGCGAGGTGCCACGCGCGGAGGCCGCGCGCACCTCGTACGCACAGATCGCCGCCGACAGCGCGCACGCGGACTCGGCCGCCTTCGACGCCCTCCCCGATGCGCTCGGCGCGATGCTCGACGTGCGCGGACTGCTCGAGGATCCGCCGAGTGCTCCGCTCGCGCTCTCGGAGTGCCTCGTGCTCGACGAGCGTCGCGAAGGGGAACTGCGCCGGCGGCTGCGGCTCAAGCTCGCGGACTCGTCCACGGTCGTGCTGTACGCGGCGGCCGATCGGACGAGCGGTGCGCTGGAGCGCGTCGAGTTCGTCCGGCGCACGCCGCGCGAGGGTCAGCGCGGGATCCTCTGGGACGGGGCGGGCGATCGCACGACGTCGGTCTGGTGGACCGAGACGGACCGCGGCATCCGTCGCCCCGACCGCGGACCGATCCCGCGCGGCGGGCCGGTGCCGCGCGCGCTCCGCGCGCTCGGCCGTCAGCTCCTCACGATCCCTTGCGCGGACTCTTCGTCGGTGCCGCCGCCGCTGCCGCCGCGAACTCCCCGATGAAGCCGATCTCCGGCTCCAGGAACTGATCGAAGCGCGCGGCCACGGCGCGCTGGGCGTGGTCGATCAGCGCGCGCACGTCGGCCGCAGTGGCGCCGCCAAGATTCACCATGATGTTGGCATGGATATGCGAGATCTGCGCGCCGCCGATCCGGTGACCCTTGAGCCCGCACTGGTCGATCAGCCGTCCCGCGCCGACGCCTTCGATCTTCTTGAAGATCGAGCCCGCGCTGGGGTGATACTCGAGCCAGGGATGCCGCGAGCCGCGCCAGGAGAGATTCTCCTGCATCACGCGGTGCAGCGTGGCCGGATCGCCCGGCGCGAGGGCGAAGGTCACCGCGAGCGCCACCTCGCCGCTCGCGTGCAGGCGTGACGTGTCGTAGCCGAAGGCCATCGCATCGCGGTCCACGGTGCGGCGCTCCCCACCCGGCAGGAGCAGCTCGACCGATTCCACGACCTCCTCGATGAACATCGTCCGCGCGCGCTCCGGCGCGGGGGAGAGGAAGTGGAGGTTCTGCCAGACGGCGCCGCCCACGGTGCTCGGGATCCCGACATAGTGCTCGAGCCCGGCCAATCCGGCCCCGACGGTCGTGCGGATCAGGTCGGCGACGACGACCCCGCTCTCGGCCCGTACGCGGCCGCCGGCCATCGTGACGTGCCGGGCGACGTTGCGGACCACCAGGCCGCGCACGCCGAGATCGCCGACGAGGATGTTGGCGCCGAGGCCGAGCACGAAGACGGGGACGCCGAGCTGCCGCGCGGCGGTCACGGCGCTGGCGAGTTCCGCGTCCGTCGTGGCATCGTACAGGACGTCGGCCGGACCGCCGATCCGGAACGTGGTGTATGGAGCGAGCGGGACGGCGGTCCGCAGCCGGCCGGCACCGAGCGCCGGCGCGAGCAAGGCCGCGACGTCCTGCGGAGTACGGCGCACCGCCGGATCACCTGAGAGAGACGGATTCATGGAATGCCGGAAATGAACACAGCGCTGCACCCGACCGCCAGCCGCGTCCTGCGCGCCTTCGCGCTCATCGCGCTCGTCGCGCTCGTCGCGCCATCGGCGCTCGGGGCGCAGCGCGCCGAGCTCGAGCGCACGATCCAGCAGCGGGTCCTGAAGAACGGGCTCGAGGTGATCGTCGTCCCGAGCGGCGGCGTGCCGATTGCCACGGTCGAGCTGGTGGTGAAGAACGGCGCCTTCACGCAGACGCCGGAGTACGCAGGGCTGGCGCACCTGTTCGAGCACATGTTCTTCAAGGCCAACGACACCTACCCCGCGCCGGACGCTTTCATGGACCGCGCGGCGGACCTGGGCGCGATCTTCAACGCGACCACCCGCGAGGAACTCGTCAGCTACTACCTGACGACGCAGGCCGATTCGGTGGACGGCGGGATGGAGTTCCTGAACGCCGCGCTGCGCGGGGCGCAGTTCCGCGCCGACGAGCTCGAGCGCGAGAAGCAGGTGGTGCTCGGCGAGTACGACCGGCAGGAGTCGAGTCCCTGGTTCCGGCTCGACGAGACGATCGGCCGCCAGCTCTGGGGTTCGTTCTGGAGCCGCAAGAACACGATCGGCGACCGCGACGTGATCGCGCGCGTCACGCCGGCGCAGATGAAGACCATCCGCGACATCTACTATGTGCCGAACAACTCGGCCCTGATCGTGGTCGGGGATGTGCGTCCGGAGCGGATCTTCGCGTCGGCGGAGCGGATCTTCGGCAGCTGGGCGCGCGCGGAGGACCCGTTCAAGCGCGCCCCCGTGCCGAGCGTCCCGCCGCTCACGAAGAACGCGGGTGTGATCGTGGAGGAGGCGGTGAACGCCGTGACCGTGCAGATCCAGTGGCACGGCCCGGGCGCGAGCGCGGACCAGGACGCGACCTTCGCGGCCGACGTCTACTCGGACGTGCTGAACCAGCCGGCCTCGCGCTTCCAGCAGAAGCTCGTGGAGAGCGGGCTCTGGCAGGGCGTGATCGTGAACTACTACACGCTCAATCACGTGGGCCCGATCACGGTGAGCGGGCAGACGTCGCCCGAGCGGCTCCGCGACGCGCTCAAGGCGCTGCACGCGGAGCTCGCCGCGACGCTCGAGCCCGGCTACTTCAGCGCCGAGGAGCTCGAGGCCGTCAAGGCGAATCGCGCCGTGACCACCGCGTTCGGGCAGGAGCGCGGCAGCGAGAACTCCCATACGATCGGCTTCTGGTGGAGCGTGATCGGACTCGACTATCACCTCCGCTATATCGACGAGATGGCGAAGCAGACCCCGGCCCAGCTCCAGGCCTACGCCAAGCGCTACATCATCGGCCAGCCGCACATCACCGGCGTGATGCTGCCGAACGGCGCGAAGGCGGCGCTGCGGTTGACCGAACAGGAACTCGCGGGCCTCGGGGTGGTGCCATGAGGCGCGCGATGCGGGTCGTGCTCTTCGGGGCGCTGCTGCTGCTCGGCACCGCACCTGCACTCGCGGCGCAGGGACCCGCGGCGCAGGCGGCGGCCGACACCGGCACCACGCGCTTCGATGTCGCCGGCGTGACCGTCATCCACCGGCGCACGAACAACAACCTCGTCGTCGCGAATCTCTACCTGCTCGGCGGCGTGACGCTCGCGAACGACCGCACCGCCGGGCTCGAGCCGATGCTGCTCGAGGTCACCGAGCGGGGCACGCGGAAGTACCCGGGCGAACAGCTGATCCGCGCGATGGCGCGCACCGGCTCGGGCATCGGCGTCCAGCCGCACGAGGACTGGACCGTCTACGGCCTCCGCACCACGACCGAGCGGCTCGACTCGGCCTGGAGCATCTACGCCGACCGGCTGATCGCCCCGACGCTCGGCGCGACGGAGTTCGCCTTCGTGCGCGACCAGCGGGTGGCCGCGGTGCGGCAACGCGGGGATGACGCCGACGCGCTGCTGGAGCACCTGGCCGACAGCGTCGCGTTCGCCGGCCACCCCTACGGACGCTCGCCCGTGGGCAGCGAACGCTCGCTGGCGAGCATCACGCTCGAGGAGCTGCGCGAGTTCCACCGCACGCGGATGGTGAAGTCGCGCCTGCTGCTCGTCGTCGTCGGCGACCTCCCGCACGCGCGGCTCGAGCGGATGGTGCGCGAGTCGTTCGGCACGCTGCCGCAGGGCGACTACGTCTGGCGCGTACCGGACGCCGGGGAGGCCCGGCCCGGTTCGAGCGTCCACATCGAGTCGCGACGGCTCCCGACCAACTACATCCTCGGCTGGTGGAGCGGGCCGAACGCGGGTCACCGCGACGTGCCGGCGCTGCGGGTGGCGTCGGCGATCCTCTCGGGGCGGCTGTTCAACGAGGTGCGCTCCAAGCGGAATCTCACGTATGCCGTCGAGGCACGATTCCGCGACCGCGGGTTGACCTCGGGCGGGCTCTACGTGACGACCACGCGTCCCGACACGACGCTCGCGATCATGAAGAACGAGATCCGCAACCTGCAGATGTTCACGCTGCCGACCGAGTACCTCGCGCCGCTGATCCAGCAGTTCATCACCGAGTACTTCCTCGACAACGAGACCTCGGGCGCGCAGGCGGACTTCCTCGCGCGCGCGCAGCTCTACCAGGGCGACTTCAAGGCGGGCGAGCGGTTCGTGGCGGATCTCAAGCGCGTCACCGGCGAGGACGTGCGGCGCGTCGCGAACGCGTGGATGACGAAGATCCGGTTCGCGTACGTCGGGAATCCGTCGCAGGTCAACCGGTTCCGGTTGATGGGGTTCTAGGGGCCCCAGCCGGTCCTACCCGGCGGCACCCGCGCGCTCGTCGAGCACGCGCCGCACCCCGTCGAGCGAACCGCCGACGGCACGCAGCGCAACGAGCGCGTGATAGACGAGATCCGCGGTCTCCTCGGTGGCGCGCGTGACGTCGCCGTCCGCGCACGCGGTCACGAGTTCACTTGCCTCCTCGCCGATCTTCTTGAGGCGCAGGTTGCGGTCGCCGAGCAGCTTCCGCGTGTAGCCCGGCCCGCCGACGCCACCGGCCGCCGCACGCTCGGCGATCGTCGCGTCGAGCGTGCCGAGCGCGTCGCCACGACCGGCGCCGAAGCAGGTCTCGCTCCCGGTGTGGCACGCCGGCCCGGCCGGCTGCACGCGCGCGAGCACCGCGTCGCCGTCGCAGTCCGGCGTGAGCGAGATGACCCGCTGCACGTTCCCGCTCGACGCGCCCTTGTGCCAGAGTCCGCGGCTGCGCGACCGGTAGTGCATCTCCCCCGTCACGAGCGTGCGTTCGAGCGCCTCGCGGTCGGCGAAGGCCAGCATCAACACCGCGCCGGTGCGCGCATCCTGCGTGACCACGGCGACGAGTCCGCCGCCTTTCGCGAAGTCCAGCTGGTCGAGGTCAATCATCGAAGTAATCCCGCACCGCGTCGGCCAGTGCAGCGTTGGTGGCGATCGCGCTGCCGGCGAATGCCGTCGGCGCCCCGAGCAGGTCGGTGAAGACGCCTCCCGCCTCCTCGATGATCGGCTGGAAGCAGGCCGCGTCCCAGGAGTTCACGATCGGGTCCACCATCGCCTCGGCCCGTCCGGTCGCCACGAGGAGGTAGCCAAAGCAGTCCCCCCAGGTGCGCGCCACACCCGCCTCTTCGGTCAGGGTGCGCCAGCCGTCGCGATGCGAGGCCGAGCGGAAGGTGCGCTCGTCCGTGATGAGGACGGTCGCGCCGGCGAGCGTGGACGTGTTGCTCACACGGGCACGGCGCCCGTTCCACCAGCAGCCCTGGCCAGGAGCGGCGGCCACGATCTCGCCGACGGCGGGGAAGTAGGCCGCGCCCGCGAGCACGCGCTGGCCCTCCGCGACCGCGATCAACGTGCCCCAGAGCGGCACGCCCCGGACGAAGGTCTTCGTGCCGTCGATCGGATCGAGGATCCACCGCCGGCCGCTCGTGCCGGGCGCCTCGCCGAACTCCTCGCCGAGCACGCCGTCGTCGGGGAAGCGCGCCGCGATCCACGCGCGCGCCGCCTGCTCGGCCTCGCGGTCGGCGATCGTGACGGGGGAGCCGTCACCCTTGGTCTCGACCGCGAGCGACGAGCGATAGTGGCCGAGCGCGAGGTCGCCGGCGACCCGCGCCACCGCCTGCACGGCGTCGAGCAATGCGTGAGTCACGCGGCCACCTCGCGCACCGGGAGCGCGGCGGTGCGCATCGCCGCCTTGAGCGCGCGGACCGTCGTCACGCCGTCGTGCAGGATGCCGGCGACGAGGGCCGCATCCGCGCCGCCCTCGGTGATCGCGGCGCAGACGTGCGCCGCGTCCCCCGCCCCGCCCGACGCGATCACGGGCACGTCCACGGCATCGGCGACCGCGCGCGTGAGCGCGAGATCGTAGCCGTCGCGCGCGCCGTCGCGGTCGATGCTCGTGAGCAGGATCTCCCCCGCCCCGCGGCGCACGCACTCGCGCGCCCACGCGACTGCGTCGAGACCGGTCGGTGTGCGCCCGCCCGCCGTGTAGACCCGCCATCCATCGCCCTCGCGCTTGGCATCGATGCTCGCCACGATGCACTGCGCGCCGAAGCGCTCGGCGCCTTCGGTGAGCACCTCCGGACGCCGTACCGCGGCGGAGTTGAGGCCGACCTTGTCGGCCCCTGCGCGCAACGCCTCGCCGATCTCGTCCACCGTGCGGATGCCGCCGCCGATCGTGAGCGGGATGAAGAGCCGTTCGGCGGTGCGCCGCGCGAGGTCGAGCAGCGTGCCACGCGCCTCGTGCGTGGCGGCGATGTCGAGGAAGGTGATCTCGTCCGCGCCTTCGGCCTCGTAGCGCATCGCGAGCTCGACCGGGTCGCCGACGTCGCGCAGGCCGACGAAGCGCGTGCCCTTCACGACGCGCCCGCCCTGCACGTCGAGGCAGACGATCAGCCGCCGGGTGAGCGTCACTCGACCTCCAACGCGATCGCGCCCTTGGTGCTGAATACGGCGCCGGAGTCCACCGCAGCCTGCCGCAGCGCGAACCCGAGCGCCTTGTAGGCGGCCTCGATCACGTGATGGCGGTCCTCGCCGCGGATCACGCGCAGGTGCAGCGTGAACTTGGCCGAGTCGCAGAACGACCGCATCCAGTGTTCGTAGAGCCCGCTCGGGATCGGGCCTTCGTAGAAGGGCCGCCCGCCCACGTCGAGCACGGCCTGCACGACCGCCTCGTCCATCGGCACCGTGCGGTCGCCGTAGCGCGCGGCCGTCGCCGGGATCGCCTGCGCGATCGCCGGACCGACCGTCAGCGCGACGTCCTCGATCACGTGGTGCCGGAGGTCCCCGCGCGCGGTGATCGTCAGGTCGATCCCCGAGTAGCGCGCGAGCACGGTCATCATGTGGTCGAGGAACGGCACGGTGGTATCGATGCGCGCCTGACCGGTGCCCAGCACCGCCTCGACGCGTATCGTCGTCTCCGACGTCTTCCGTTCCACCACGATCGGCATGGCCGTCTTCACTCGGCGAACTCCTCGGCGACGACGCGCGGATCGAGCGCGTCCGTGTAGAGCGCCATGCCGAGCACCACGGCCGAGATGCCGCGGTCCTCGAGATTGCGCAGGTCCTGCAGCGTCCCGATCCCGCCGGAGGCGATGACCGGCCAGGGCGACTCGCCCGCGACCTCCTCCATCAGCGGGAGGTCGGTGCCCTCCATCTTCCCTTCCTTGTGCACGGCGGTGACGAGAAGTCCGCCGAGCGCCGCACCCTCGAGTTCGCCGATGACGTCGCGCAGCTGCCGCCCGGAGCTCGCAGCCCAGCCCTTCGTGACGACGAAGCGGTCGCGCACGTCGGCCGCGAGGATGATCCGTCCCGGCGCGAGCGCGGCCTGCTCGGCGAGCCACGCCGGATCCTCGATCCCGCGCGTCCCGACGACGACCCAGTCGGCGCCCTCGGCGAGCAGGGTCGCGACGGCCTCATCGTCGCGTACGCCCCCGCCGACCTGCACCGGCACGTCGGCGTGGCGCAGCAGGTCGCGGATGATCGCGCGGTTCTCGCCGCGACCGGTCGCGGCGTCGAGGTCCACGACGTGCAGGCGCGAGAATCCGGCGGCGACCCACCGGCGCGCCACCTGCACCGGATCGTCGAGGCGCACGGCCTCCTGGGCGTAGTCGCCGCCCACGAGCTGCACGCAGTGGGCGTCACGAAGGTCGATGGCGGGGATCGCGAGCAAAGGATCTGCCTCAGCCGGAGACGGAAAGGGACGCGCGCGGCGCCGCCGCGCGCAGGAAGGCATCGAGGAACCGCACCCCCGGAAGACTGCTCTTCTCCGGATGGAACTGCACGCCGACACAGCTACCGCGCCGCACCGCCGCGGCGAAGCGGTCGCCGCCGTGCGTCGACCACGCGGTCACGTCGGCCGGGTCATCGGCGCGGCAGACGAAGCTGTTGGCATAGTACGCAAGTCGCAGCCCGCTCGCCTCGAGGAAGGGTTCGCGCGCGTCGTCGAGGGTGTTCCACCCGATCTGCGGGGTGCGAGCGGCGCGGAGCCGCGTCACGCGTCCGCGGAAGACGCCGAGGCCGTCGCCCGGCCCCTCGTCGCTCGCCTCGAAGAGCAGCTGCATGCCGAGGCAGATGCCGATCGTCGGGAGGCCGCCGAGGATCGCATCGCGCATCGCCAAGCGGCCTTCCGCGCGGCCTTCCGCGCGCGGCGACACGAGCCGCGCCGCTGCGGGCGCGAAGGCGCCGACGCCGGGAAGGACCAGCGCGTCGGTCGTGATCGCCGCACGCGGGTCCGTCTCGAGCCGCACCTCGCGCCCAGGTCCGGCGAGCGCCTTGGCGAGCGAGTGCAGGTTCCCTGCGCCGTAGTCGAAGAGGGTCACGCGCATCACGGCCAGAGCTCCGCGGCCACGTCGGCCACGCGGCGGAGCTGCGCCCAGGGTGCGACCCCGATGCGCAGCGCATCGCCGATGCCGGTGAGGCCGGAGAAGGCGCGGACGCCGATGCCGCGCGCCTGGAAGCGCGCCGCGAACTCCGTCGCGGAACCCTCGACCGACAGGAACACGAAGTTCCCGCGCGAGGGCCAGACGCGCACGCCCCTCCGCCCGGCGAGCTGCGCCATCAGGCGGTCCCGCACCTCGCCGGCCTCGCGCGCCGCGGCCCGCATCCATGCGTCGTCGGCGCCGAGCGCCGTCGTGGCGGCGAGTTCGCCGAGCGCGTTCACCTTGTACGGCCCGCGCGCCTTCGTCACGGTGGCGACGAGTGCCCGACTGCCGACCCCGTAGCCGACGCGCAATCCCGCCAGACCCCACGCCTTGGAGAAGGTCCGCGTGATCAGCACCTTCTCCATCGTCGGCGCCTCGGCGCGCCAGTCGCGCGCGTCGGTGAACTCGGCGTACGCCTCGTCGAGCAGCACGACACCGGGCGCACGGTCGATGAGGCGGCGGATCTCGGCTTCCGGCGTCACGGTGCCGGTGGGGTTGTTCGGCGAGCAGAGATAGATGACGCGCGCGCCGGTGGCGAGGAGGCCGTCCACGTCGGCGGCGCCGTCGGGCAGCAACGGCACGCCGATGGGCTCGAGGCCATTGAGGCGCGCGAAGACGGGGACCATCGAGAAGGAGGGGTCGGCGTGTGCGACGCGCTCACCCGGCGCGGCCACGCCGCGCAGGAACGCGTCGATCACGTCGTCGCTGCCGCAGCCGGCGACGATCTCGTCGGCGCGCACGCCGATCCGCGAGGCCAGCGCCTCGGTGAGCGCGCCGGCGCTCACGCTCGGATACTCGGAGATCCGCGGCGCGTCCACGATGCGCAGTGCTGCGAGGGCGGCGGGCGGTGCACCCCAGAGGTTCAGGTTGTCGCGCAGGTCGAGGTCCACGCCGGCCATCGGCGCGGGCGAGTAGGTAGGAACGCGCTCGAGCGCGGCGCGGGCGATCAGGGTCATCGTCCCTCCCACTGGCGCGCGGCCGCGGCGTGCGCGGGAAGTCCCTCGGCGTCGGCGAAGATCCCGACGTCGCGCGCGAGCGCGCGCGCGGTGTCGCGGTCGATCCGCTGCCAGGTCGTCCAGCGCACGAAGTCGAGCGTCGAGAGTCCCGAGTACGAACGCGCGAGGCCCCCGGTCGGCAGCACGTGATTGGCGCCGCTCAGGTAATCGCCGAACGCCACGCTGGCGGTCTCGCCGACGAAGACGGTGCCCGCGTTCCGCAACCCGGCGAGCATCGGTGCGCGCCGCGACTCCTCGACGGCGAGCAGGAGGTGCTCGGCCGCGTACGCATTGGCGAAGGTGACGGCCTCCTCGAGCGAGGCCGCGACGAGCAGCGCCCCCCGCGCCGCGAACGCCGCGCGGATCACCGCCGCGCGCGGCTCGGCGCCCACGCGCGCCTCGAGCGCGTCGAGGACCGCGTCCGCCATCCGCGGGGAGAGGCAGACCAGCACGACCGCGGCGACGGGGTCGTGCTCCGCCTGCGCGAGCATCTCCCGTGCGACGACGTCGGGCGTCGCCGACTCATCCGCGAGCACGAGCAGTTCGCTCGGGCCGGCGGGTGAATCGATCGCCACCGTGTGCGAGACCTGGACCTTCGCCTCGGCGACATACGCATTGCCGGGGCCGACGATCCGGTCCACCCGCGGCACGGACTCGGTGCCGAACGCCATCGCGGCGACCGCGCCGGCGCCGCCAACGGCGAAGACGCGGTCCACGCCGGCGAGTGCGGCCGCCGCGAGCAGCACCGCGCTCGGCCGGCCGTCGGGGTTCGGCGGCGAGCAGACGACGATCTCGCCGACGCCGGCGACGCGCGCCGGGATCGCGCCCATCAGCAGGGAGCTCGGATAGGTCGCGCGTCCACCCGGCGCGTAGACGCCGACGCGGCCCAGCGGGTCCGGACGCCGGCCGATGACCGCGCCGTCGGCGGTCACCACCTCGCGCGCCGCGGGACGGAACGCCTCATGCACCGCCCGGATGTTCGCGGCCGCGCGCTCGAGGGCGCGGCGCAGCGCCGGGTCGAGGGACGCGAGCGCCGAGGTCCACTCGACGCGCGGCACCTCGAGCGAGGTCAGCGTGGCGAGGTCGTACTCGCGCGCCATCGCGCGCAACGCGTCATCACCGTCGGCGCGCACGCGGCGGATGATCGCGGCGGTGCGCTCGCGCACGGTGTCGTCGAGCGAGGTGGTGCGGTCGAAGAGCGGCGCGCGATCTGCGGCGGAGAGTGCGCCGACGAATCCGCGGACCGCGAAGCTCAGGGGCAGCGGGCGATCGGTCATGCCATCAGCCTCTCGATGCGCGTGACGAGGATCCCCTCGCCGCCCACCGCCTTGAGCGCGTTGATCGTGCGGTAGATCCCTTCGACCGGACAGACCGCGTGCACGGCGACCTTGGTGCCGCCGTTCATCACGTCGATCACGGTCGGTCCCGAGATGCCGGGGAGGATCCGCTTCACGTCGTCGAGCCGGTCGCGTGGCACGTTGGCCATCACATAGCGCTGGCCGCGCGCCGCGAGCACCGAGCGCAGCGCCGCGACGAGCTCGTCGAGGGCGCGGCGCCGGTCGCCGGTGGGTGCGCGACCACTGCCCTCGCCCGCGACGATGAGGCGTGCGGTGGACTCGAGCACCGTGGTGACCTCGCGCAGTCCGTTCACGCGCAGCGTCGAGCCGGTGGAGGTGAGGTCGAGGATCAGGTCGGCGATCCCGAGGTGCGGCGCGATCTCGACCGCGCCGGAGACCGGCACGAGCTCGACGCGCTTCCCGGCGTCGGCGAAGAAGCGGCGCGTCAGGCGCGGGAAGACGGTCGCGACCCGCGCGCCCTCGGTGATGTCCCCCAGGGTGCGCACGGCGCTGTCGTCCCTCGCGGCGACGACCAGGCGGCAGCGACCGAAGCCGAGGTCGAGTGCGGACTCGAGCGAGCGTTCCGATTCCGAGACGAGGTCCCAGCCGGTGATCCCCGCGTCGGCCGCGCCGTCGGCGACGAACTCGGGGATGTCCTGCGCCCGCACGAAGATGGCCTCGAACTCGCCGCCGAGGGACGCGACGAGGGCGCGTTCCGAAGAGGCGCGCACCTCGAGTCCGGCGTCGGCGAGGAGCGAGCGGGCGTCTTCGTTGAGACGGCCTTTGTTGGGCAGGGCGAGGCGGAGCATCAGAGAGGCAGATGGGAGATGGGAGATGGGAGATGTGAGCGGAACCGCCTCTCACCTCTTCTCAACGAACGGCAACAACAAAAAAGGCCCGACCGGGGATCCGGACGGGCCAGGGAGTGCTCGAGCGAACGACTGTGGAGGCGTCCTGCTACCGCTGCGCCTCCGCGCACGCCGAGCATCCCCGGCCCGTCGGGCCGTGGTGATGATGGACGTGATGGTGGTGACGGTTCAGCATGGAGCCCGAAGGATAGCGGGGGCACGGCGGCGGGTCAACTGCATACCCGGGATCGGCTTAAGTCCTCGGGTGTACTCGACGGGGCTCCGGGAACCGGGGGGCGGCGAACGCTGTTGACTTGGCATCCCGAGGGCTTTGTGATATTTTTCACAATCTGCGGGGTAACCTGCAGTTCTGCGGCAATCACATTTTTTTGTTCGGCCTGGAGGCCATAAGCAATGCAGTTCAAGGGTCTGGCGCTCGTTGCGAGCGCGTTCGTCTTCGCCGCCTGCGGCGGCGGTGCTGATTCCGCGCCGGCGGCCGAGTCCATGCCGGCGCCTGCGGCTGCCACGCCGGCTCCTGCGGCGACCGGTACCGTCGCGCTCGCGCCGATCACCGGCACGACGCACGAGATCAAGATGATCGGTGACGAGAAGGGCTACCGCTTCGAGCCGGCCAACCTCACGATCAAGGTCGGCGACGGCATCAAGTTCGTGTTCGTCTCGGGCGGCCCGCACAACGTCGCGTTCGACGGCACGACGCTTGCCGCCGCGACCAAGGCGCAGCTCGACGCGAACTTCGGCGCGCAGCGCATGGCCGAGCTCTCGTCCAACATGTACATGGCCGCCGGCGACGCGATCACGATCTCGTTCGCGAACATCGCCCCGGGCGCGTACAACTACAACTGCACGCCGCACATCGCGATGGGCATGAAGGGCGTCATCACGGTCCAGTAGTCCGCCGCGGCGTCCGCGCCGCGCGACAGCACGAGTACCATCGGGCGGGTGGCGAGGAAGACTCCTCGCCACCCGCTTGTTTCTCGGCCGCCTTGGGCGATACTACACCCGCTGATGCCGACGCCGACGCCTCCACCTCCCGCGATCCCGGTGGCCCCCCTCCAGGGTGCCGATTGGTTGGCCGCGCGCGCGTCGCTGGCCACCAGACGGACCGGCCGCTTCACGCGTCTCTGGCTCCTGATCCTCGGGCCGCTCACGGCGCTCGCGCTCCTGATCCCCCTCTCGGGCGGCGGCCCCGAGCGCGCCGAACGGAGCGGGCGCGCCCGGCTCGTGGCGGACACGGTGCGCAGCAGCCAGGCGCTGCGGCGCGCCGAGCGCTCGGCGGCGGCGGCCGAGTCGACATTCATTGCGGCCGCGGCGGCCCTGACCGCTTCAGCCGCGCCGCGCACCGCCATTCCACCGCGACGTGCAGCGCCGGTCCCCGCCCCCGTTGGCGCGACCGTGGGCGCGCCGGTGAGCGCCCCGGTGAGTGCGCCGACGGTCGGGAGCGGCGGGAGCCCGGCGCTGGTCGCGCTCGAGACGGCGATCCGTGAGGCGCGTCGGTTGCGGACACCCGCCGCCTGGCTGACGGTGGCCGCGGATCCGACCGTGAACGGCGGACCGCGCATGCGCGCCCTCGCCGATTCGCTCACGCTGCTCACGCAGCAGCGCGACGTGCTGCCGGCGGGACCGTCGCGCGACGAGATGGCCGCGCCGCTTTCGCGCACGATCAACCGCCTCGGATACACGATCATCGCGATCGCGGAGAATCGTCGCGGAGAACTCGCAGCGGCGGGAGGTGGCGCGACGTCCGCTGTACCCGCTCCGGTGCCCGTCGCCGCGACGCCGGCGCCGGCCCCGGTGCGCCCGGAGCCGTCGGCGGAAGTCGCGCCCGCTCCGCCGCGCCCCGATACCGCGCTGCTCGGCGCGCGGTTGCGCGCGATCCGCGACACCGTCGCGACCGCGGAGCGCACGCACTCCGCGGCCCTCGCCGCCCTCGCCGTGGCTGGCGCCGCCCCTCCGACCGAGGGCAGCGGATCGCTCGCCGCGATCACGCCCGGACTCGCCTTGTTGGCGCTCCTGCTCCTCGGACTTGCGGTGCGACTCGGGAGTGCGCTGCGTCGTGAGATGAAGAGCCCGACGCTGTCCGGCGCCGCCGAGTCCGAGCGCGCGGTCGGCCTCCCCGTGCTGGCGACGGTGCGCGACAACCCGCTCGACGGGCCGGCGCGATTCCGCCCGAGCGGCGTGGACCCGTTCCGGATGCTCTACCTCGGCCTCACTGCCACGGGGACACGCGCGCGCACCATGATCGTGACCGGGGATGACCCGGTGGTGGTGGCCGCGGTCGGCGCCCGTCTCGCGATCTCCGCGGCCGCCGATCACCGCACGACGCTGGTGATGGACCTCGATCCGCGCTCGATCGCACTCTCGCGCACCCTGCGTGAGCGCGCCGAGCCGGGACTGACGGACGCGCTCGCCGGTGCGTTCCAGTGGCGCGAGGTCGCGCGGCCCATCGGCTCGAGCGATGGCCTGCCGATCACGCTCCTGCCCGCCGGCACGGAGCGCGACGATCTCGCGACCGGCGACGCGCTCGTCGCGCAGCGAGCGGCACTGACCAAGTTCCGGGCCGCGTACGACTTCACGATCCTGGTCGGGCCGGTGGGCTATCTCGACCAAGCGGTCGCGCTGGTCGAGTCGAGTCCGATCGTGGTCACGGCGTCGGTGGGCGAGACGCTCGTCGACCGGTTCACGGCGGCTGCCGCCGAGTTCAAGGCGGCCGGTCGTCGGGTGCACGGGGTCGTGCTCTGGGACGCTCCTGCTCCGGCGCTTCCCACGCGAGCGGAGCTGGCCGCGTTGCTCTCGAAGCAGAAGGGCCGCACACCGGGCGGTTCGTTCGCTGCGGTGAAAAAGGCGATTGGCGGCCAGAAGAAAGAGCAGTAACGGCACACTATCATGCAACTAACAGGCCAGTGGGCGGACTCCCTTCTCGCCCTCGAGCGGTTGCACATCCTCAAGCTCACCGTGTGGGCGGCGACCAGCATCCTGGTCGGCAGTGCCCTGATCGCGGCGCTCAAGGTCCGGCGGACCGACTCTCCCCTCCTCCTCCACTTCGGCATCCAGACCGCGGCGTGGGGCGCGGTGGACCTGGTGATCGCGCTCTGGGCGCGCACCGCCGTCGAGCTGAGGGACCGCGATGCCGCGGTCGCGCTCGACCAGTTCATCTGGTTCAACGTCGGGCTTGACGTCGGCTACGTCCTCGTCGGTGCGACCCTCGCGCTTTGCGGTTGGGCACTCGGCCGGCGGCTCGGGCTCGTCGGCGCGGGTATCGGCGTGATGGTGCAGGGCCTCGCCCTCTCGGTGCTCGATCTCCAACTCAGCGCCGGGATCGTGCGTTAGCGGCTAAGTTCCCAGTCCAGATATGATCGGCTACTCGGATCGCATCAACCACGCCTTCGCCTTCGCCGCGAAGCATCACGACCGCCAGGTGCGGAAGGGCACACGGCTGCCCTACCTCACGCATCCGGCGAACGTCGCGATCATCCTCACGCGCTACGGGCGCGACGAGGAGACGGTGATCGCCGGCATCCTGCACGACGTGATCGAGGACTGCGTGCGCGAGGGATGGACGCGCGAGATGCTCGAGGACCGGATCGCGTCGAAGTTCGGGCAGCCGGTGCTCGACGCGGTGCTCTCGGTGACGAAGCGCCGCGTCGACGACGACGGGATGGAGTTCTCGCGCGAGGAGGCGCGGACCGATTACCTCGAGCGCCTCGCCCACGCGAGCGACGCGGCGCGATGGGTCTGCGCGGCCGACAAGGTGCACAACGCCGGGACGATCCTCGCGGACCTGCGGCGCACGATCGATGCGCAGACGGTCTGGAGCCGCTTCAACGGCGGCCGCGAGGGCACGCTCCAGTGGTACCGCGGCGTGCGCGACCGTCTCTCGGCCCTCGGCTTCGCCGCGCCGATCATGACCGAACTCGCGACGCTCGTCGATCAGCTCGAAGTCGTCTGAGGCTCGGCTTCGTTCACCACGAAGACACGAAGCTTCAAAGAACGGCGAAGACTGCAACCACAAAGGCTTCACCGCAGAGACACGGAGGGACGGAGGAAAGACGGAGAAGGTCTTTGGGGGTACTGCGCGCGCCAGGGGGCCCCGTTCGCGGCGCTCGCAGTTCCCCCCAAGCAGTCTCCGTTCTTCCACCGTCCCTCCGCGTCTCCGCGGTGAGGCCTTGCCGCTGCGGTCTTCGCCGTGCTTCAGCCCTTCGTGACTTCGTGGTGAACCGCGCGATCCGTCGCCGGATACGTGCGCACGACGTAGTCGTTGAGGATCTCGAGGAACTCCGGCACGATCGCGTCCCCCTTCAGCGTGACGCGCAGCTTGCCGTCGACGTAGACCGGCGCCTTCGGCTCCTCGAAGGTCCCCGGCAGCGAGATGCCGAGGTTCGCGTGCTTCGATTCGCCCGGACCATTCACGACGCAGCCCATCACCGCGACCTTCATCTCCTCGACGCCGGGGTGCGACCCGCGCCAGACGGGCATCTGCTCGCGCAGATAGTTCTGGATGTCCTCGGCCATCTTCTGGAAGAAGGTGGACGTGGTGCGCCCGCAGCCCGGGCAGGCCGTCACCTGCGGCGTGAACGAGCGCAGTTCGAGCGACTGCAGGATCTGCTGGGCGACCACGACCTCCTCGGTGCGGTCGCCGCCGGGGCGCGGCGTCAGCGAGACACGGATCGTATCGCCGATGCCCTCGCTCAGCAGCAGCGAGAGCGCCGCAGTGCTCGCGACGACGCCCTTCGTGCCGAGTCCGGCCTCGGTGAGGCCCAAGTGGAGCGGGTAGTCGCAGCGCGCGGCGAGCCGCCGATAGACGGTGACGAGGTCCTGGACCTGTGAGATCTTCGCCGAGATGAGGATCTGGTCGTGGCGGAGTCCCGTCTCCTCGGCGAGCGCGGCCGAGCGGAGGGCGGACTCGAGCATCGCCTCGAAGTAGACTTCCTTGGCGTCGAGCGGCTCGGCGCGCGCCGCGTTCACGTCCATCATCTGCGTGAGCAGGTCCTGGTCGAGCGATCCCCAGTTGACGCCGATGCGGACCGGCTTGCCGTGCGTGACCGCGATCTGGACGATGGTGCGGAAGTTGTCGTCTCGGTGCCGCGTGCCGACGTTCCCCGGGTTGATGCGGTACTTCGCCAGCAGCTCGGCCGTGCGCGGGTATTTCGCCAGCAGCAGGTGTCCGTTGTAATGGAAGTCGCCGATCACCGGGACGTCCACGCCGAGGTCGGCAAGGCGCGCCATCATCTCGGGCACCGCGGCCGCGGCCTCGTCGTTGTTGACCGTGATGCGCACGAGCTGCGAGCCGGCCTTGGCGAGCGCGGCGACCTGCAGGGCCGTGGATGCGGCGTCGGCCGTGTCGGTGTTCGTCATCGACTGCACGACCACCGGCTGGGACGAGCCGACCTTCACGTTGCCGATCGTCGCGGTGACGGTCTGGCGCCTGGGCTTGAATGGGGACACGGACTGCCGTCTTCTTGATGAGGGGAGTGGTGGCAACCGCCTTCGACAGATAACAACTTACTAGCGTCGTTCCGTTTCCTCCTTCCCCTCCCTGCCGAAATCCGCCGATGGCAACCGACGAGTCGCCTGCCGCCCCCGCACCCGAGGGCGCGTCCCCCCCAACAACTCCACCGGCCCCTCGACCGGGGTTCGGCCGACGCAACTGGGGCAAGCTCACGCTGCTCGGCTTGATCGCGGCGCCGCTGCTTGGCATGACGATCTGGGCGGGGATCGCCCTCAGCTACTCCTATTCCGAGGGGACGCGCACGGGCTACGTGCAGAAGCTCTCGAAGAAGGGGTGGCTCTGTAAGACGTGGGAGGGGGAGCTCGCGATGGCGACCGCGCCCGGCGTCTCGCCGCAGATCTTCGCGTTCACGATCCGGAACGACTCGGTGGCGCGTGCGCTCACCGCGGACATGGGCAAGGGGCGGGTGTCGCTCTCGTACGAGGAGCATCGGGGCGTCCCGACGGACTGCTTCGGCGACACGCCGTACTTCGTCGGGAGCTATGCGCTGATCCCCGACGACGGACGGACGCCGCTGCCCTGAGGAGGAGAGCGAGCCGGCGACCTGCTTGCTCGCACGTGTGCGGCACCTCGTGCGCCGTAAGTCGCTGCGGCGCTTCGATGTGGGTCGCGGGAACTGGGTATTGCGAAGCGGGCCAAGAGTCCCTAGCTTTCGCGCATCTCCGGATTAGCCGGCAGATGGTCCAACGCGAGGGATCACTTTAGTCTCGCGAGTCCGATTGTGCAGGCGCGGCGCGTTCCGCTCCCAGCAACAATCAACAAAATCAGGAGTAGGGAATGCGTACGACCGGCAAGGTGAAGTGGTTCAATGATGCGAAGGGCTTCGGGTTCATCACGCCCGACAACGGCACCAAGGATTGCTTCGTGCACTACAGCGCGATCCAGGGTTCCGGCTTCAAGTCGCTCGCAGAGGGCGACGCCGTCGAGTTCGACATCGTGCAGGGGGCCAAGGGTCCGGCTGCCGAGAACGTCTCGAAGGTTTCGTAAGCCACTAGCCGGCACAATCGAGAAGGCGCTCCGAGCTCAGCTCGGGGCGCCTTTTTGATGCCCGTTGGTCTGGCCCGATCCGCGCCAGCATCACCGGCGCGTCGGCGGGCGCCCGCGCGGCCTCCCCCGCGGACGGCGCACGACCCGCTCGATCGCCTGCTCGAGACGTTCATTGAGCTCGCGGCGAAGGGACGGAAGGTCCACGGAGACCGAGACGAAGGGACCGAGCTGCGCGCGCGCGCCCTCCGCCGCCGCGATCAGCCGGGCGACGTGGAATGTCTCACGGGCCGGTGAGCCCAGGGTCGCCATCAGGTCGGAGGTGATCGCGAGGGTTTCGAGAAGCGCGATCGGGATCCGACGCTCGACCCCCTGCCGGCCTCTGGGGAGAGCGCCCGGGTCGATCCGATTGAGCAGATTGTCCAGCGACTTGCGCTCGACGCCGAGCACCAGGGCGGCCGTAGCGGTCGTGACAGCGCGCAAGAAATATTCTCTGTGGAAAGTATGATATACGTTAGTTCGGCAAGTATTGATGTGCAATAGGTTAGCGTGCACTTCAGGCGCCTGGACCGAAGCGCCAGCAAGCGACGCCTGAGGGCTGCGCAGCCGCCTCTGGACACGCCAAGAATCGATCGAACTGCTGCAATAAATCAGTCAAGAATGATGGAAAATAAAACTGCTTGGCGAATATCATTCGCCAAGCAGTTGCCATAAAACACTTTGTGGAGCGACGCTCAACCTCCTGCTCCTATGCTCCTCCTATGCTCCTACTATGCGGCTCCGAGCGCCTCGATCGCCCGATCCAGCTGCATTCTCACAGATTCCAAGCCTGTCCCACCCTCGAGATTGCGGTGGCTCAGCGAGGTCTCGGGCTTCAGTTCGTCGAGCACATCGTGCCCGAATGACGAACTCGCGGCCTGAAAACTCGTGAACGGCAGCTCGGTCAGCTCGACCCGCTTGTCCTCCGCCTCGCGCACGAGGCGTCCGACAGCCCCGTGAGCGTCCCGGAAGGTCACCCGCTTCCGCACCAGGTAGTCCGCCAGGTCGGTCGCCATCATGGAGCTCGAGACCGCCGCGCGCATCCGATCGACGTTGAACGTCAGCGTCGCGAGTGATCCGGTCACCGCGGGAAGGAGCAAAGCCGTGCCGTCCACGGCGTCGAACAGCGTCCGCTTGTCTTCCTGCAGGTCCTTGTTGTAGCCGCTCGGCAGCCCCTTCAGCGTCGCCAAAAGCGCCGTCAGGTCGCCCAACATCCGCGCGCCGGAACCGCGCGCGAGCTCGAGCGCATCCGGATTCCGCTTCTGCGGCATCATCGACGAGCCGGTCGAGTAGGCGTCGCCGAACCGCACGAAGCCGAACTCGCTCGACCCGAAGAGGATGAGGTCCTCGCCGATGCGAGAGAGGTGCGCGCCGAGCATCGCCAGGGCGTAGAGCAGATCGCCGACGAAATCGCGGTCCCCGACGGCGTCGATCGAGTTCGCGGAGAGCCGCTCGAAGCCGAGCGCGCGCCTGAGCTCCTCGCGCGGCACGGGGAAGGCGGAGCCGGCGATCGCGCCTGAGCCCAACGGCAGCACCGAGGCGGCACGTCGCGCCGCCGCGAGGCGAACACGGTCGCGCTCGAGCGGCCAGAAGTGCGCGAGCAGCCAGTGCGCCACGGACACGGGCTGGGCGCGCTGCATGTGCGTGTACGCCGGCATGATGTTCGGCAGCTGCGCGCGCGCCTGGTCCACGATCACGCGCTGCAGGTCGAGGATCATCGCGCCGACCCGGTCGCAGGCGTCCATCGCCCAGAGCCGCGTGCCGGTGGCGACCTGGTCGTTCCGGCTGCGCCCCGTGTGCAGTCGGCCCGCCGGCTCGCCGGCTTCCAAGTGGAGCAGTCGGTCGACGAAGGTGTGCACGTCCTCGTCCGAAGCGATCGGCTGCTCGCCCGCGGCGATCCGATCAGCCACGCGGTCGAGCCCCTGCTGGATGGCGGTCGCTTCCGCAGCCGTCAGGACACCGGCGCCGACCAGGCCGCCGGCCCACGCCTTCGACAGCCGCACGTCGAATGGCCAGAGACGGATGTCAGTGCCGATCGAGCGATTGACCGCCTCGAGCTCCGGGGCTGGACCACCCGCGAAGCGTCCGCCCCAGAGCTTGTGTGCGTCACCTTCGCCGGACTTGCCGCTCAAGCCTTCACCTTGTCGAGCATGGGGGAGGGCAGGGCCTTCGGCCGCACATCCACACCCTTCGCCTCGAGATCCTTCAGGGCGCGCACGCGCGAGGAGAGGCCGTACAGCCGGATGAAGCCGGCGGCATCGGACTGCTCGTAGACGTCGTCCTCGCCGAAGGTCACGAAGCGTTCGTCGTACAGCGCCTCGGCCGACTGGCGGCCGGCGATCGTCATCGTGCCCCTGAGGCAACGGATGGTGATGGTGCCGGTCACGCGCTCCTGCGTGACGTTCACGAACGCGTCGTACGACTCGCGCTCGGTGGTCCACCAGCGGCCCTCGTAGACGAGGTCGGCGTAGCGCGGCGCGATCAGGTCCTTCGCGGCCAGCGTGCGGCGGTCGAGCACGAGCTGCTCGAGCTCCGAGTGCGCCGTGTAGAGCAGGGTGCCGCCGGGCGTCTCATACACGCCGCGCGACTTCATCCCGACGAGCCGATCCTCGACGATGTCGGCGCGGCCGATGCCGTGACGTGAGCCGACCGCGTTCAGCGCCTCGAGCAGTGCGACGGGCCCGAGCCTCTTGCCGTTCACCGAGACGGGCGTCCCACGCTCGAAGCCGATCGTCACGTCCTCGTGCTTGTCGGGCGCGTCGGCCGGATCGGTGGTGAGCATGAAGAGGTCCTTCGGTGGCACCGAGTTCGGATCCTCGAGCACGCCGCCCTCGTGCGAGATGTGCCAGATGTTGCGGTCGCGCGAGTAGATCTTGGTCGTCGTCGCGGCGACCGGGACGTTCTTGGCGGCGGCGTACGCGAGCGCATCCTCGCGCGAGCGGATGTCCCAGAGGCGCCAGGGCGCGATCACGGGGAGCTGCGGTGCCATCGCCATGTAGGTGAGCTCGAAGCGGACCTGATCGTTGCCCTTGCCGGTGCAGCCGTGGGCGAGCGCGTCGGCGCCGATGGCGAGCGCGACCTCGACCTGCTTCTTGGCGATGATCGGGCGCGCCATCGAAGTGCCGAGGAGGTACTTGCGGCCGTAGATCGCGCCGGCGCGCAGGGTGGGGAAGATGTAATCGCGCACGAACTCCTCGCGGAGGTCGGCGATGTGGCACTCGGCGGCGCCGGAGGCGAGGGCCTTCTCCTTCACGCCCTCGAGCTCGTCGCCCTGTCCGATGTCGGCGGCGACGCAGACGACGCGGGCGTCGTAGTGCTCGCGCAGCCAGGGGACGATGATCGAGGTATCGAGGCCGCCGGAGTAGGCGAGGACGATGGTTTTCATGAAGACAAGTCGAAAGTAGGAAGTAGAAAGTAGGAAGTCGGGACAATGGGCGGGGCAGGAACTGCTACCTACTTCCTGCTCACTGCTTTCAACTTAACGGCATAAGTATGCGATTGGAATCGGGTGCAGGATCCGGACGGATCGCGGGTCACGCGGGGCGCTTGCCGAGGGTGGCGAGGCGCTTGGCGACGCGTTCGCGGGCCTGCTCGCTGCGGCAGATCATCAGGATGGTGTCGTCCCCGGCGATGGTGCCGAGGATGTCAGGGTTGGACTCGCTGTCGATGGCCGAGGCGACGGTCTGGGCGGCGCCGATGATGGTCTTGAGGACGATCAGGTGGCTGACGCCGTCGAGCTTCAGGAAGAGCTGGGGCAGGATGGCGGCCAGCGGGGCTCGGCTGCCGTCGTCCGTTCCGCTCTCGCTGACGGTGTAGCGCACCCCGTGGGCGGTGGGGACGCGGGCGATGCGGAGGTCGCGCAGGTCGCGCGAGAGCGTCGATTGCGTGACGTCCCAGTTCCGCTTGAGGAGCATCTGCCGGAGATCCTCCTGGCTGCCGATCTCCTTGGTGGAGATGAGCTCGAGGATGGCATGCTGGCGGTCGCGTTTGCTGGCCGTCACGGGCGGGGTCTCCTGGATGCCGAAGTGTAGCACCGTCCGCTGGGCGATGGGTATGGACGGCGTTGACATCGGGGTTCGGCATTAGTATGCATTAACGGTGCATAACATTCCAGTTGGCGTCCTCGGCGCCTCCGGCTACGCGGGGCGGGAGCTCGCTGCGCTCATCACGCGGCATCCCGGTCTCTCGCTCGCCTACGCCACCGCCAACTCCCAGCGTGGCGAGACCGCGCAGCTCCCGCTCGGGGGCTCGGTCACGTTCAAGGGCGCCGACGAGGTCCGGCTCGAGGACGCCAAGTTGGTCTTCTCCGCGCTCCCGCATGGCGCGAGCGCCGAATGGGTCGCGCGCGCGCGCGCTGCGGGCGTGATGGTGGTCGACCTCTCCGCCGACCACCGGATCGGGAATGGCGACAGCGAAGGCATCCCCTACGGTCTCACCGAGCTGCGGCGCGCCCAGATCCGGGGCGCCGTGTGCGTGGCGAACCCCGGGTGCTATCCCACGGCGACGCTGCTCGGCCTGCTCCCCTTGATGGAGGCGGGCGCCATCGCGCCCGGTGGCGTGGTCGACGTGAACGCCGCCAGTGGCGTCACCGGCGCCGGGCTCTCGGCCCGGGTCGACCTGCTCTACGGCGAGGTCACGGAGAACTACCGCGCGTACGGCGTCGGCAACTCGCACCGGCACCTGCGCGAGATGCGGGCGCTCACGGCGGAGCTCGGCTGCGACGTCGACCTGCTCTTCACGCCGCACCTCCTGCCGGCCGCGCGCGGGATCCTGGCGACCATCACGGTGCCGCTGGCCGCACCGCTCGCCGATGCCACGGCGCTCTTCCGTCGTCGTTATGCGGGGGAGCGCTTCATCGAGGTCGTGGATGACCTCCCGGAGCTCCGCCATGTCGCCCATCGCAACGTCGCACGGATCGCCGTGCGTACGGTGGAGGGCGTGCGGACCCCGATGCTGCAGGTCTTCAGCGCGATCGACAACCTCCTCAAGGGAGCGGCGGGTCAGGCGATGCAGAATGCCAACTTGATGCTCGGACTCGACGAAGCAGCGGGTCTGCCGGCGTGAGCGAACGCCGGCGCCGGTCGGACTCGCCCAGCACGGGTCCGCGCATCCCCACGCACCACGCGGCCGCGCTCGGCGCGCCGGGGGCGATCGTCGTGATCAAGATCGGCGGTCGCGCCCAGGGCGACCCCGGCCTCGTGCCCGCGCTGGCCAAGGCGATGGCCAAGCCGGGGATGCGGATCGTCGTCGTCCACGGCGGCGGCGACGAGGTCACCGCATTGCAGCGCGACCTCGGGATCGAGCCGATGTTCGTCGGGGGCCGGCGCGTCACGCGGGAGACGGATCTCGGCGTCGTCCGGATGGTGCTCTCCGGCACGATCAACAAGCGCCTTGTCGCGCAGCTGCAGAGCGCGGGCGTGCGCGCGGTCGGCGTGAGCGGCGAGGATGGCGGGCTCCTCACGGCCCGTGTCACCGAGCCCGACCTCGGCCACGTGGGCCGCGAGGTGTTCGCGGACGCCAGTCTCGTGGCCCACCTGCTGAACGGCGAGTGGGTACCGGTCGTCTCGCCGCTGGCGCGCGATCGCGACTCCACCGCCGGCGCCGGCCTCAACGTGAATGGCGATGATGCCGCCGCCGCACTGGCGGCCGGGCTGGGCGCCGACGAGCTGCTCTTCGTGGCCGACGTGCCCGGCGTGCTCGACGGCGGGACGCTCATCCCGCGACTCGACGCCGCCGCCGTCCGCGAGCTGGCGACGCGCGGGGTCGCGCAGGGCGGCATGCTCGCGAAGCTCGAGGCGGCGCTGA
Source organism: Gemmatimonadaceae bacterium (assembly GCA_031396725.1). Lineage (GTDB taxonomy): Bacteria > Gemmatimonadota > Gemmatimonadetes > Gemmatimonadales > Gemmatimonadaceae > Pseudogemmatithrix. The sequence continues at coordinate 40,363 of JANNLH010000012.1, forward strand.
CCGCCCTGCAGAACGGCGTGCGCCGCGTGCGCCTCGCCTCGTTGGACGGCATCGCCGACGGCGGTGCCGGCACGCAGATCACCCTCCCGTCCGCCGCTTCCCGAGGCCTCGAATGACCGCTGCCGCCGCCCCGACGACCGACACGCTGCTCGCCCTCTATCGCCGCGCCCCGATGGAGCTCGTGCGCGGCGAGGGCGTGCGAGTCTACGACGCGGAAGGACGCGCGTGGCTCGACTTCGCCGCCGGCATCGCGGTCAACGCCCTCGGCTACAACGATGCCGGCGTGAAGCGCGCGATGACGGAGGCACTCGACACGGGGCTCATCCACGTGTCGAACCTGTTCCGCACGGAGGCGGGAGAGCGGCTCGCCGACAAGCTCGTGGGGGCGTCGTTCGCGGACCGCGTCTTCTTCTGCAATTCGGGCGCCGAGGCGAACGAGGGCGCGTTCAAGATGGCGCGGAAGTGGGGACGCACGGTGGGCGGACCCGCGAAGCACGAGATCATCTCGCTGCGCGGGGCCTTCCACGGCCGCCTCTTCGGCACGGTCGCGGCGACCGATCGCCCGCAGTACCGCAATCCGTACCGTCCGCTCGCCGGCGGCATCCACATTCACGAGCGCGACCTGAAGGAGCTCTCGACGGTCATCAGCGACGAGACGACCTGTGCGGTGATCGTCGAGCCGATCCAGGGCGAGGGCGGGGTGCGGGTGCTCGACGCGGGCTTCCTGCGCGAGCTGCGCGCGCTGACGCAGGAGCGCCGGGTGCTGCTGATCCTCGACGAGATCCAGTGCGGCTACGGCCGCACCGGGACCTTCTTCGCCTACGAGCAGTTCGGCTTCACGCCGGACCTGCTCACGGTCGCGAAGCCGATGGCCGCCGGCCTGCCGATGGGCGCGGTGCTGCTGACGCAGGAGGTGGCGGACGTGATGCAGCCGGGCGACCACGGCACGACGTTCGGCGGCGGACCGCTGGTGAGTGCGGTGGCGAATCACGTCTTCGACCGGCTGAGCGATCCGGCGCTGCTCGCGCACGTGACGCGCGAGGGTGCCTGGCTCGGCGAGCAGCTGCAGGGGATCAAGCGCCGCTCGCCGAAGGTGCGCGCGGTGCGCGGGCGCGGCTTCATGTGGGGCGTGGACGTGACCGACCCGGCGCGCGATGTGGTGGCGCGCGCGGTGGAGCAGGGGCTGCTCATCGTCTCGGCCGGCGACCACACCCTGCGCCTCCTGCCGCCGCTCGTGATGACCCGTGCGGACCTGGCGATCGGCGTCGAGAAGCTCGAGGCGGCGATCGGCTGACCACGGCTTCACCACGAAGGCACGAAGGCTTGAAGAGCAGCGAAGACTGCATAGGCTTTCACCGCGGAGACGCGGAGAGTCGGAGGAAGAACGGAGGAAGCATCTGAAGGGGGCGTGGCGGACCGC
>JANNLH010000090.1:0-76129 GCA_031396725.1 Gemmatimonadaceae bacterium
GCGGAGAGATCTCTCCGCCACGCCCCCTTCGAGTCCGGCGTCGTTGCTCCAGCCCTTCTCTGTGTCCTCTGTGCCCTCTGTGGTGAACAGCGGTTCCGTCCACCGCCAGGAGTCGGCGGGGACCATCACAATGGAACGGGACCCTTGACGGGTTCACCGGATCGTCCTAGTGTGTGGCAACACTAATACACTTACCGGTCCCCGTGTTCAATCGCATCGACTCCCGCAGTCCCACGCCGCTCTACGCGCAGATCGCCGACGCCATCCGCGTCGCGGTCGCCGCGGGGGAGCTCCAGGTCGGGGAGGGCCTCCCCTCCGTCCGGGTGCTCGCCGGCAAGCTGCGCGTGAATCCCGCGACCGTGGTGCAGGCCTACCGCGAACTCGAGACTGAAGGCCTGGTCGAGATGCGCCAGGGGGCCGGCACCTTCATCGCCCGCGTGCCGCACGGCATGGGCGGCCGCGAACGCGGCGCGGCCGCGCGACGGCTCGCCCGCGAGATGCTCGCCGAGGCCGCGCGCCTCGGACTCACCCCACACGACCTGCGCGACGCCCTCGACCGGGAATTCCCGGAGACCAAATGACCGACGCCATCCGCATCCGCGGCCTCACCTGGAAGGCCGGCACCGACTTCGCCCTGCGCGACCTCGACCTCACGGTCCCCACGGGCGCCATCTACGGATTCCTCGGACCCAACGGTTCGGGCAAGACCTCCACGATCCGTCTCCTGCTGGGCATGCAGCAGGCCGAGCGCGGTTCGATCGACGTGCTCGGGCACCAGGTGCCCCGCGACGCACACCTGGCACTCGCACGCATCGGCTATGTGCCGGAGCGGCTCCACCTCTACCAGACGCTGACGGTCGGCGAGAACATCCGCTTCCGGCGGGCATTCTATCCGACCTTTGACGACGCCGAATCCACACGCCTGCTCAAGCACTTCGGCCTGCGCGAGCATCAGCTGCTCTCGAAGCTCTCCAAGGGCGAGTCGGGCAAGCTGATGATGCTGCTCGCGCTCGCGCAGCGTCCCGAGCTGCTGGTGCTCGACGAACCGACCGACGGGCTCGACCCGGTGCTGCGTCGCGAGCTCCTCTCCTCGCTCGTGGACTACGTGAGCGCGAATGGCGCGACGGTCTTCATCTCGAGCCATCTCGTGCACGAGCAGGAGCGCATCTGCGACTGGGTCGGCGTGATGGACCAGGGGCGGCTGATCGCCGAGCTGCCGATGCAGGAGTTCCGGAGCGGGATCAAGCGGGTGCGGCTGGCGCAGGCGCCGGCGGCCCTGGTCGGCGCCCCGTTCACCCTGCTCTCGCGCGAGACGGTGAGCGAGCGGGTGGAGGAGTGGGTCGTGCGCGGCTGGCGCCCCGAGATGCAACAGTGGTTCGCCCAGGACGCCGCGACGGGAACGACCGAAGTGCGCGACGTCCTCGACTGCGACCTCGAGGAGAGCTTTGTGGAGCTCCTGCGCGGCGCACGACTCCAGCGGGAGGGAGCACTCTGATGTTCCGGCAGATCCTGTTCACCCAGCTGCGCTGGACGCGCACGATGATCGCCGCGATGGCGGTCCTCACCTTCCTGACCCCGGCGATGGCCTGGTGGCTCGGGGCGACGCGGGTACTCAACCCGCTGAGCCCGCGCGCGATCATGGCCGGATTCCAGTCGGTCTCGATGATCCTGATCATCACCTCGCTGCTCGGCGCCTTCCTCGTGGCCGCGTATCCGTGGACGCAGGACGCTGCCGCCAAGCACGTGCTCCCGCTCTCGCTCCCGGTCACTTGGCGGCACTATGTGGCGATGCGCTTCGGTGCGGGCGCGCTCACGCTCGTGCTTCCGGCGCTGACGCTCTGGCTGGGGTCCGTCGCCACGCTCGCGCTGATCGAGATCCCGTCCACGCTGCGTGCCTACCCGGGAACACTCGCGCTCCGCTTCCTGCTGGCGACCCTGATGGCGTACTCCGGCACCTTCGCGCTGCAATACATCGCGGGGCGGCGCTCGGCGATCGTGATGCTGGTGGTCCTGCTCGGGGGCCTCGTGCTCGGGCTCGTGCTCCAGTTCGCCGGACTCAACTTCATCGTCGAGCGCTTCTTCGAGTTCCTCACGACGTCGCCGGGCCCGCTGGCGGTGTTCGCGGCCGACTGGAAGCTCGTCGATGTCTGAGCGCGCGCGTGTTCTCCGTCGGAGGCTGTGCGCGTGCGCGCTCGTCGCCGGAGGCCTCGGCGTCGCGGGCCCCGTGCGAGCGCAGTCCGACCTCGAGGCCCTGAAGGCACGGGCCGAGACGGCCAAAGTCCGCTCCGCGGCGGCGACTGCCGCCTACCGGACCGCCAGCGCGCGGGCGCGGATGGCGCGCTCCGACACGGTACGCGCGGCCGGGCTTGAGGTGATCGTCGTGCCGCGTCTCGGGAGCGCGCTCGAGAATGCGCGACTCGCCGACGGCCTCGAGCGCGGGCGTTCGCTGCTGCGCCAGCGCTGGGGCAGCGCGGCCGACGTGCTCGTCGATACGACCTCGTGGCGGCTCGTCGGCAGCCAGTGGCGCTTGGCGTCGCTGCAGGCATTGACGCTCGCGTCGGGACAGGCCGGCCGGCGCACGTCGATCGAGGTCCGGCGGCCGATCGATCCGGCACGCGTCGAGCGCTTTGTGCTGCGGCACGCCGGCACCAACATCACGCGCGCCATCCCGGCGCTGGAGGGGTTCGCCGGCACCGACCTTCCGCTCGACGAGCCCCCGGAGACGTACGAGACCGCCGCGCGGGAGCTCGCCCTCTCCTGGTCGTCACCGGCGCGGCGCTGCTACGCGGGCTCGATCCCCGACTGCCGGCGGATCCTCACCCGCGCGCACGGCCAGTCGAGGCTCGACATCTGGTACGATCCCGCCGACCATCGCGCGGTCGCCACTGCGCACGCCGGCGACATCGTGCCGACGGACACCGTGCGGCATCGCCTGCGCAAGCGCTGCAACGACGGCGAGGATGCGGCCTGCACCGCGCTGATGCGCAGCTTCCCCGAGGCGCGGTTCCCGCTCAGCACCAATCCCCGCGCCACCTTCGTCTCGCACGCACTCGCGCGGAGCGACAGCGCGGCCTTCTCCCGCCTGCGTGCCGCGCCGGCCGAGGGCACACCCGATGTCGTGGCATTGCTTTCGGGTGCGACCGGGATCAGTGAGGACTCGCTGATCGCCGGATGGCGTGATCGCGCACACGACACCCTCTCGCGCAGCCGCCCGCCCGCGCTCCCGCTCGTGGCGGGCACCGCTGTCTGGGGCCTGATCCTGTTCGGCATCTCCACGCGTCGGAGGCCTTCGTGAAGCGCTCGATCCTGATCTTCGGCGTCGCGGTCCCCGCGATGGCGCTGCTGCTCTTCTATCTGATCGTGCCCACCGGGAAGGACCCGATGGTGTTCGCGCGGATCATCTACGGCGCGGACCGTGCGGCGCAGGCGGAGTTCAACGCCTACATCGCGAGCTCCGACACGCTGCAAGCGTACACGGGCGCGATCAAGATCGCGGACAGCCGTGCACGCGCGCGCGCCGCGGCGGGGCTCGGGCAAGGCTTGCTCGTCCGGGCCGAGGGGGGCGCGACGACCGAGCAGCGCGCGAAGGTGGAGGTCATCGCCCGTGAGGAACTGCGCGCACTCGGCGTCGCCGAGCCGCGGCATCCGATCGCGGTCATCGTGACGGTGGACACGACGGCGTTCTATCCGCGCTTCGAACGCGCGGTCGTGCTGCCCCACGGGCCGGGCGAGGCGTGCGGCATCGTGCTCCGCATCAGCGGCCGCTTCCCGCAGTTCCACGGGATGGGGAACACCGACCGGCTGCTCGGCACCTGCGGCTTCTTCGCCGTGTACGGGACACCCGGGCCGGGGATGCTGCGATGGCTGAATGAGACCCGGATGCGACGCGCGGCCTACCTGCAGCGGCCGGAGTCGCACGGGGACGGCGTCGTCCGCGACCCCGGCGAGGTGAATGCCGCGAACCGCTCCGAGTCCGTCGTGGCCTGCCGCGCAGGACGAATGGAGGGGTGCCGAATGCTGTTCAACGCCGAGGGCGAGGAGCGCGAGAACGAGATGTTCTGGATGCGCGCGATGCCGGTCGTTGCACCGGTGGACTCCTCGGTGGCGATGTACGGACCGTGGACGATCGGCAGCTCGCGCGTGGCGATCAGCTACGGGCTGCTGGCCAACCTCGCCTCGGACGTGGGCCCCGAGAAGTTCTCGGCGATCTGGACGAGCGTGCAGGAGCCGGAGGAGGCATTCCTGACCGTCTCGGGGAGGTCGGTGGGGGAGCTGGTCGCGGAGCAATTGCGAACGCGGCTGGTGGAGTACCGGGCGGGGCCTGGGCTGCCGGCCTCACAGTGGCTGCTGGCCCTCGGGATGATCGGGGTGCCGTTGGGCCTCGTGCTTCGGTTCGCGGGGCGAGTCCTGAGTTGAGGCTGCGGGTCCGGCGCGCCGGACAAGAGCCGTCACCACAGAGGACACCGAGGACACAGAGGGGGCGCCGTCACTGAGACGGCGCCCCCTTTCTGCTTCCGACTTTCTGCTTTCGACTTTCTGCTTTCGACTGTCCCAGAGCCACAGGTGAGAATTGAACTCACGACCGCTCGATTACGAATCGAGTGCTCTACCCCTGAGCTACTGTGGCGAATCCGTTCACATCTCCTCTCTGCCATTCAAATGCCCTGGCGCGGACTCGAACCGCGACGCCTTACGGCACCACCCCCTCAAGATGGCGTGTCTACCAATTTCACCACCAGGGCCGACCAAGCGACCGAGTGCGGATGCGAGGCAGGAGCGGCGAGGAACAGCAGCCCGCGAGGACGGGCCTCTCACCACTCACATCTCCCATCTTACCTCTGCCGTTCTACGGGAGCGACGGGGCTCGAACCCGCGACCTCTCGAGTGACAGTCGAGTGCTCTAACCAAACTGAGCTACGCCCCCAACCCAACAGACCGTGCAAGTGGCTGGTGACGGAAACCCGTACTCGCCCTGCCGCGCGTCTTACAACTTCCAGCTTCTCACTCTCCCCTCGCCCCGCAGGGGCGACATAGCCCCAACGGGAATCGAACCCGTCTCTGCACCTTGAAAGGGTGCCGTCCTAACCGATAGACGATGGGGCCGATCGTCCAACATTCTTCTTTCTACTTTCTACTTCCTACTTTGTTGCCACATAGCGGTAACGGGATTCGAACCCGTGTTCCAGCCTTGAGAGGGCCGTGTCCTAGTCCCCTAGACGATACCGCCGTCGTCCTGCGCACTCACATCTCCCATCTCCCCTCTCCCATCTGCCTCTCAAGCAGGCCCGGAGGGAATCGAACCCCCAACCGCCGGTTTTGGAGACCGGTGCTCTACCAATTGAGCTACGGACCTAGGAAGGGAGCGGGTGAACGGTCCTCACATCTCCCATCTCCCATCTCACTTCTGCCGTTCGAAGGGTGGCTGACGGGATTCGAACCCGCGACCCTCGGAACCACAATCCGATGCTCTAACCGACTGAGCTACAGCCACCAGGGTCCTCCTGCGCAGCATCGGCAGGAGCAGTCAAACGTAACCGGGCCCCGAGGGTGAATCAACCGGCAAGCGGGCCGGCCGCCCATTCGTGGCGCCGCCGCCCCGGTCTCCCGGTCAGTCCTTCGCGCGATCCATGTACTCGCCGGTGTTCGGGTTCACCCGCACCCGCTCACCCGTCCCGATGAACTCGGGCACGTTGATCGACACGCCGTTCTCGAGCACCGCCGGCTTCGAGCTCGCCGTCTTCGTCGCCGTCTTCATCACCGGCGCCGTGTCCGTGATCACGAAGTTCATGAACTGCGGGAGCTGGAGGGACATCGGCTTCCCGTTATAGAACTCGGCGATCACCATCATGTTGTCCTGCATCCACTGCGCGTTGTCGCCCAGCGCCTCGGCGTCCATCTCGAGCTGCTCGTAGTTCTCCGTGTTCATGAAGTGGTAGCTGTCACCACCCTTGTACAGGAACTGGAGCTCGTGCGTCTCCATATCCGCCTTGTGGACGGAGTCGTCGGCGCGGAAGCGGTGCTCGAAGTTATTGCCCGAGCGGAGGTTCTTGAGCTTGGCCTGCACCATCGCCCGGAGGTTGCCGGGGGTGTGGTGCCGGAACTCGATGATACGGCAGGGATCGCCTTCGAAGACGATGACCATGCCGCGACGGATCTGGGTGGCTGGGATCGCCATTGGAGTCGGGCTTGGGGAGCGGTGTAAACGTAGACAGCCTAAAATCTTAGCTGATTGCCGGGGTCCGGTCAACTCAGGCTGGTTCTCGCGAGGCCCGAACGGCGATTCACCACAGAGGGCACAGAGGGCACAGAGGGCACAGAGGGCACAGAGGGCACAGAGGAACGGCGACGACGGGAACTGCCACCGACTCTGGAGGGGGTGCGGCGGACGGATCCAGCCCCCAAGCACCCCCCCCAAAAGCAGTTGGCGTTCCCGCGGTGGCCGTTCCTCTGTGCCCTCTGTGCCCTCTGTGGTGATCAGCCGTTCGGGGACGCCACCGGAACCGGGCCTAGCGCCCCATCACCCCGGGGATCTCAGCGAGGGCGGGCGCCAGCACCTTCCACATGTTCCGGGCAGCGCGGCGGGCGCCTTCCTCGTTGGGATGGATGCCGTCGTCCTGGTTCAGCGCCGGGTTCCCGGCGATCCCATCGAGGAAGAACGGGATCAGCGAGACACCTTCGTCGCGCGCGACGGTCATGAACAGGTCCCGGAACTCGCGGGTGTAGCGGGGGCCGAGGTTCGTCGGCGCCTCCATCTGCGCGAGCAGCACCCGCGCCTGCGGATGCGCCGCGCGCACCTTCCGGACGATCGCGACGATGTTCGCCTGCGTCGTGTCGGGGTCGAGGCCGCGGAGGCCGTCATTCGCGCCGGTCTCGATGACCACCAGGTCGGCCCGGTCGCGCAGCAGCCAGTCCACGCGCCGCAGTGCCCCGGCCGAGGTCTCGCCGGAGAGCCCGGCCGGCACGATCGTGACCTTGAATCCGGCGGAGTCGGCCAGCCGTTGGAGCACTGCGGGGTAGGCCGAGTCGGCATCGAGCCCGAGCCCGGCGGTCAGGCTGGTGCCGACGATGAGCGCGCGTACGCCGCCGGTTGCCGCGGTCGTCGCCACCGATGTTGATTCAGACGTGGATCCCACCGGAACGGACGGCGTTTCTGCGGGCTTTCTCCCGGAGTCGCCGCCGCAGGCGAGGATCGACGCCCCCAGCAGGACCGACATCGCGCTCCAACTCCGCCACGCCCCTACACGCATCCGATGCTCGCTGCTCGAGAGTTGACCAAGGAATACCAGAGCGGGACTTCCCGCCTGGCGGTGCTGCGCGATGTCACCTTCGACATCCCACAAGGTGCCTTCGTTTCCATCGTCGGACCATCCGGGAGCGGCAAGACCACGCTCCTCGGCCTCCTCGCCGGACTCGACCTCCCGTCGCGCGGCACGGTGCTGCTGGACGGATCGGACTTGAGCCGTCTCGGCGAGGACGCCCGCGCGAGGCTCCGCGGGGAGAAAGTTGGGTTCATCTTCCAGAGCTTTCAACTGATCCCGACGCTGACGGCCGCCGAGAACGTGCAGGTCCCGCTCGAGCTGCGGGGCGACGCGCACGTCGCCGAGCGTGCGCGCGACCTGCTCTCGCGTGTCGGGCTGGGTGACCGCACGGGCCATTTCCCCAACCAGCTCTCCGGGGGCGAACAGCAGCGCGTGGCGATCGCGCGGGCCTTCGCCAACCAGCCGCGGATCCTGTTCGCGGACGAGCCCACCGGCAATCTCGACGGCACGACCGGCGCCCGCATCGTCGAGCTGCTTGACGAGCTGAATCGCGAATCGGGCGCGACGGTCGTGATCGTCACCCACGACCTCACACTCGCCGAGCACGCCCAGCGGATCATCCGGTTGAAGGACGGCTTGGTGGTCGAGGACCGGGCGAGCCGCTCGTGAGCACCAAGTGAGCACCTCTTGAGCGCCAGCACGACCACGCTGCTGCGGCTCGCCTGGCGCGAGAGCCGCACCGCACGCCGCCGGCTCCTGCTCTACATGAGCTCGATCTCGCTCGGCGTCGCCGCGCTCGTCGCGATCGACTCCTTCGCGGCGAACGTGCAGACGTCGATCCAGGAGCAGTCGCGCGCCCTGCTCGGCGGCGACATCAACCTGCGGGCGCGGCAGGGCTTCACGCCGGCACTCGATTCCCTGCTCGACTCGCTCCGGACCACCGGCGTCCCGTCGGCGAGGATCGTGAGCTTCGCGTCGATGGCCACCGCGTCGCCCTCGGGCGGCACGCGGCTGGCGCAGGTGCGGGCCGTGTCGGAGGGCTACCCCTTCTACGGGGAGGTGCTGACGGCGCCGGCCGGCCGTTGGGCCGAGCTCCAACGCGGCGCCTACGCCTTTGCGGATCCGTCGCTGCTGATCGCGCTCGACGCCGCTGTCGGGGACACGATCGTGATCGGCTTCGCACGGTTCGAGATCCGCGCCACGCTCACGAGCGTGCCGGGCGACCCGGGCATCGCCGCGACGATCGGGCCGCGCATCTTCATCCCGGAACGCTACGTCGCCGAGACGCAGCTGCTCGGCCTCGGCAGCCGCGCCGAGTTCGAGGCGGTGATCAAGCTCCCCGAGGGCACCCGGAGCCCGATCTGGGTGGCGCCGCTCCGACCGCGTTTCGAGGCCGCGAACGTGCGCGTTCGCACCGTGGTCGAGAGCGAGATCGACCTCTCCGATGCGATCACGCAGCTGGCGCGCTTCCTGAGCGTGGTCGGGTTGATCGCGCTGCTGCTGGGCGGGATCGGCGTCGCGAGCGGCGTCAACGCGTTCGTCCAGCGGAAGATCGACACGGTCGCCGTGCTGCGATGCCTCGGCGCGTCGAGCGCCCAGGTGCTCTTCATCTACCTCGTGCAGGCCGCCGCGATGGGATTCCTCGGGGCGGCCGCCGGCGCGCTCCTGGGCGTGGCCATCCAGTACGCGGTGCCGGTGGTGATGGGGGAGTTCCTGCCGGTGGACGTGAAGGTGGCGCTGGTGCCTTCGGCGATCGGCGTCGGGTTGCTCGTCGGCGTCTGGGTCGCGGTGGTCTTCGCGCTCCGTCCGCTGCTCGGCCTGCGGCGCATCTCGCCACTGCAGGCGATCCGCCGCGACGATGCGGCACTCGCCGCCTCGCGCCGGCGCGACAGCTGGACGCAGATCACCAACCTCGCGCTCGTCGCCAGCGTGCTGATGCTCGCGATCGACCGCGCCGCGAACACACAGCAGGGCGTGATGTATGCGGCCGGGATCTTCCTGAGCATCGGGCTGCTCTGGGTGAGCGCCGCGGCGCTCTCGTCGCTCGCGCGCCGGCTCGTCTCGCCGCGCTGGCCGTATGTGTTCCGCCAGGGGGTCGCGAACCTCTACCGCCCCGCGAGCCAGACGCGTTCGGTGGTGCTCGCGCTCGGCTTCGGGTCCTTCCTCGTGACGACGATCGTGCTGGTGCAGGCCAACCTGCTCAAGTCCTTCGACCTCTCGGCCGAGGCGTCGCGGGGCAACCTCGTCTTCTTCGACGTGCAGGACGACCAGCGCGCGGGGATCGACTCGCTGATCCGCGGCGCTGGGCACGACGTGGTCTCGCAGACGCCGATCGTGACGATGCGCTTCGACGGCGTGAACGGCCTGGATGCGCCCGCCTACGCGGCGAGCCGCGGCCTCCCCGCGCGCTACTGGGCACTGCGCCGCGAGTACCGCTCGACCTATCGCGACTCGGTGACGCCGACCGAGACGCTGCTCACCGGCGAGTGGTTCGGCGCCGCGGCGCCCGGCGATTCGGTGTTCGAGGTCTCGCTCGAGACGGAGATCGCGACCGAACTCCGGCTGCAACTCGGCGATACCGTGACCTGGGATGTGCAGGGCGTGCGCGTCCGCACGCGGCTCACGAGCACGCGCGAGGTGGATTGGGGCCGCTTCGAGCCCAACTTCTTCGCGGTCTTCCAGCCGGCGGCCATCTCGGACGCGCCGCAGCAGTTCGTCACCGTCGCGGCGGTGGCGAGCGATACCGCGGTGGCGCGGCTCCAGCGTGACGCCGTGCGCCGCTTCCCGAACGTCTCCAGCATCGACCTCTCGCTGGTGCGCGCGACGATCGCGCAGATCGTGGACAAGGTGACCCTCGCCGTGCGCTTCCTCGCGCTCTTCTCGCTGGCGATGGGGATCCCGGTGCTCTTCAGCGCCGTCGCCGCCACTCGGCGCGACCGCCTGCGCGAGGGCGTGCTGCTCAAGACCCTCGGCGCGACGCGTGCGCAGATCGTGCGCATCCTGCTGGCCGAGTACGCGCTGCTCGGCATCCTCGGGAGCCTGACGGGGATGGTGCTGGCGTTCGGGGGGGCGTGGGCCCTGGTCAGGTTCGTCTTCGAAGGGACGTTCTCGCCGGCGCCGGTTCCCGCGCTGCTGATCGCGGGGGCGATGACCGGGTTGGCGATCTCGATCGGCGTCCTCACCGGGCGCGACGTCTTCCGGGAGACGCCGATGGCGGCGTTGCGGGAAGCCTGAACGGCGATTCACCTCAGAGGACACAGAGAGCACAGAGCAACGGCCACTGCAGAAACGACAACTGCCTTCTGACGGGGGTGCGAGCAAGAGATCCGTCCGCCACGCACCACCAAAACACGCAGTTGACGTTGCCGTGGCAGTTCTCGGTGTCCTCTGTGCCCTCTGTGGTGACAAGCAGTTCCCCCGCACCCGAGCCGTCAATCGATCCGGACGACCGCCATCCGCGCGGAGGCCGGCAGCGCCGCGCCCCGATAGCCCTTCAGCTGCAACAGCTGGCGCGTCGTCGCCGTCCCGCCACTCAACTCGATCGCGACGAATCCGCCGCCGACGAGCGCGGGGATCTCGAGGCCCAGTCCACCGGTGCGCGCCGGCCGGGGCTCGAGCGGATGTGCGCGCGTGAACGTCGCGCCGGCCCCGAGGTCGCCGCAGGGTCCGACCGCGCTGCAGAGTCCGGCGAAGAGCGACGTCAGATCCCAGGACGGGAATCGTCCGCGGGGATCGGCGGGGATGAACCCGGGTCGGCCATCCAACGAGAGCGCGAGCGACCACTCGCCCAACATCTGCTCCCAGCTCCTTCCCGCGCGCGCCTCGAGGTTCGCCAGGCCACTCAGCGAACCCTGCGTGAGTGCGGTCAGGAACGCGGTCTCGGTGCCGAGTCCCTGGTCGATGACCCATCGCACGAAGGCCCAGCCGGAGCCGTACCAGCTGAGGTCGTTCGCCGCTGCGGCGCCCAGTGGCGACCGCGCGGCCGGACGGTCGAGGTACTCCCAGAGACCTTCGAGGTGCGGCAGCATCGCCCGCGGCGAGTCGGGGCACGGTGACCCCGCTCCGCCGAGGAAGATCTCGCAGCGGAGCGTGGCGTCGAACCCGTGGTCGCCCAGCTGCTGCGTGCCATAGATCGCGCGCGCGAAGAGCTCCTCGCTGATCCGGGCCGTCGCCTCCTCCAGCCAGGGATCCTCCTGCGGAAAGCCGCGCGCATAGCGCTCGGCCATCGAGACGATGTGCTTGGATTCGTGCGCGATGGTCGCGCGGATCTCCGCCATCCAGCGGGCCGTGGTCCCCGGCCCTGCCCCGGGACCGCTGGACGTCGGAACTTGCGCGTAGAGGAACTCGCCGACGTTGCTGCTGGGCTGCTGCGCGCGCGCGAAGAAATCGCAGGGCAGCGCCGCCGCGAGCGCCGACCCGCCGAGCATCTGGTTCATGCGCGGCGTGAAGACGATCGCCAGGCGGCCGTTGGCATCGAGGCGGGTGTCCATCGCCAGCGGGTTCCCGAATCGCTCGAGGATCGGCCAGACGACCGTCTCGAACTCCTGGCCGAGCTGTGCGTAGAGCGGGTCGATCGTACCGCGCAGGGTCGGCGCGCCGTTCAACGTCGGCGTCGTGTCCTCGAGGATCACGACGTGCGGGCCCACGAAGACCGTGCGGGCACCGATCGGCGTGAAGACGGCACAGGGATCCTGGCTGTCGAGGTTGGCGACGCGGAGCGGGACGACCTCACCGGGCGTCGGCACGGCGAGCGCCGCACCGCGGGCGGCGGCGAAGGTGCCACGTGGCGCGACGCCGGCCGCGACCGGTTCGATCGCGCGGACCGCGGCGTGCGCTCGGGGCGCAGGATTCGCCGGCATTGCGGACGAGAGCAGCGGCGGCGTCCCCGAGCGATCGGTCGTCACGCCGCCGAGTGTCAGCGCGATGGGTTGCGTCCCGACGACACGCGCCACGTTCTGGATCGTGACGAGATACCGCCCGTCGGCCGGCGCGAGTTCGACGCAGCGCGCCTCGGTGGCCGTGGAGAGCACGATCGATTGCCCCGGCGCGAGGGCGCGTTGGGCGGCCATCTGGAACATCACGTTGGCGACGCCGATGCCACCGGGCGTGCTCACCTGCAGCGCCGCCGGGCCGGTGGCGCGACAGGCGAACTGCGCGGCGCCCGGCAGCGTGAGCGTCAACTGCGTCGGCGACGCCGCGTTCACCGTGAGCGGGATGCCGTCGAGCAGCACCGCGTTGCCGGACACCGAGCCGGCGAACCCGTTGCCATTCACGACCAGCGTCTGCCCGGGCGTGACCAATCCGGGCGCGGTGCCGTGGATCTGCGGTGCGGTCGGCGACGCGGGCGCCTCGACCACCACGACGATCGTGTCCGCGCGATCCTCCGCGACCGCGATCACATCCGCGCGGCCCGCGGCGACCGCCGACACGCGGCCGGTGGTCGCGACGTCCGCGATGCGCGAGGCGCTCGACTCCCAGCGGATCCCCGGTCGGAGGATCTCCACGCCCTCGGAGTCCCGCGCCACGGCGACGAGCTGCTGCGATCCCGCGGGCAGGAGCAATCGCGCCGTGTCGGCCGTGAAGACGACCGACGCCACCGGAGGATTGCGGAGCTCCAGGCGGATGACGGAGGAGACCGATCCGACCGTCGCGCGGGCGCGGCCCTCACCGGGAGCCAGCGCGAGCAATCGTCCGTCCACGCCGACCGCGAGCGTCGTCGGCGTGAGGGAGCGCCAAGTGACGGTGCGTCCCTCGAGCAGCCGGCCGGCCGCGTCAAGCGGCTCCGCGACCGCCTGCATCCAGAATCCCGGCCGCAACTGCGAGTCGGGCACGATGATCGCCACGAAGCGGACGTCCGCGTTGGGCCGCGTGACGTCGCCACACCCCGACCCCGCTCCCAGCAACAACAGGAGCGCGGCGATCACCGGGATGCGACCCGGCGAGAGCGTGGGGGTCGGGCGCATATGAAAGTATCATACACCGGGATTCCGTCCGTTGGCGAGACGCCCGGCCCGGCCGGTACATTCCCCGTCGATGTTCACCGAACGCATGCGCGCATGGGCGGCCGGCCGCTGGTGGTGGTGGCGGGCCCCGCTCTTCCTCTTCCTGCTCCTGCAGGCCGTCCGCCCCCTGCGATCGCAGCTCTCCGGCGAGTGGACGCTCTTCTCGGGCATCATCTTCGGCGCCCATGAGTTCGGCCACCTGTTCTGGGCGCTGCTCGGCGAGTGGATGGGCGTCGCGGGGGGAAGCCTGACGCAGCTGCTCATCCCGATCGGGGCGGGCGCGGTCGTGGCGCGCAGCCGCGACTGGTTCGGGGTCGCCGTCTGCGGGCTCTTCCTCGCGACGAGCCTGGGCGAACTCTCCTGGTACATCGGCGACGCGCGGACCGAGCTGCTCGACCTCGTGAGCTTCTCCGAGGAGGGTGCGATCCACGACTGGAACTACCTGCTCGGGCGCGCCGGGCTCCTGCACCTGGACCGGTCGCTCGCCGGCTTCACCCGGTTCATCGGGTGGATCGTCGCGCTCGGTGCGACCGTCATGGCCGCGCGGCTGCTCTGGTGGATGAAGACCGAACCGGTCAGGCCAGCAGACGGGTCAGTGCCGAGTTGAGCTTGTCGAGCTCATAGTCGTTGTTGTAGTAGTGCGGCGAGACGCGCAGCAGGGAGCCCACGCCACCGCGGTCGAGCGGGAGCAGCGCGTCGCTCCTGGCCTGCGCGCTGGTGTTGATGCCGCGCTCGCGGAGCGCGAGCATCACCTCGCGCCCGGTGCGCCCTTCGATCGCGAAGGTCGCGATGGCCGAGAGCTCGCGCCCGCGGTCGAGCGAGCGGACCCCGGGGAGCGCCGTGAGCATCGTGCGGACCCGCGCGGCGAGCGCGTGGGCACGTCGTGCGGCCGTGCCGATGCCGACGCCGGTCGCGTACCGCGCCGCCGCGCCGAGCCCCAGCACGAGGGCGTGCGACAACTCCCACTGCTCGAACCGGCGCGCATCGTCCACCAGCGCGAATGCGTCGGCCTCGGTCCAGAGCGCCCCGCGCATGTCCACGAGGAGCGGGAAGTCCCCGCGCGCGAGTGCGCGGTCGCTGACGGCGAGGAACCCCAGCCCGCGCGGTCCGCGCAGGAACTTGCGCGCGGTCGCTGCGAGGAAATCGCAGTGCAGCGCCTCGAGGTCGATCTCCATCTGGCCGACCGCCTGGCACGCGTCGAGGAGGAAGGGCACATCGTGCGCCCGGCAGGCGGCGCCGATGGCCGCCGCCGGCTGGACGAGTCCGCTGCTGGTGGGGATCCAGGAGAGCGCGGCGACCCGAGGGCGTTCCCGCTTCAGGAGTGCCGTGAACGCCTCGACATCGACTCCGCCCTCCGCCGCATCCGGGGCGCGCACCACCCGTACGCCGCGCCGGCGCGCGAGCGAGAGGAACATCAACTGGTTGGAGACGTAGTCGTCCGACGTCGTGAGGATCACGTCCCCGGGGGCGAAATCGACCGACGCCAGCGCCTGCGCGAACGCCGCGGTGGCGCTCGAGACCATCGCGATGTTGCGCGGGGCCGCGCCGATGAGCTGCGCCACCGCCGCGTACGCCGCCGCGATCTCCGGCTGCGCGGCGTCGGCGGCCTCATACCCGCCCTCGATCGCCTCGCGGCCGAGATGCGCGGTGATGGCGTCCTTCACGACCGACGGCATCAGCGCGGCGCCGGCGTTGTTCAGGTGCACGCGCGTCGCGCACCCCGGCGTGTCGACGCGCCACTGCGCCAGCAGCTCGGGGGAGACCTCGGCGGACAGCGCTAGGACCGGACTCGCGTGGGTCATCGCGGCCCCGTTAGACTTCGCGTCGGGCAGGCGACGCGGCTCATCGATCGACGCATCGCGGACGCTCCGGGGGCAGGTTCGAGCAGCGGATGGACTCGTCCATCCCCGCAGCCAGGACGCCGCAGGCGGTGGTCACGGCCTGCTTCGCCGCCTCGGCCGGTGTCTGGGCCGAGGCCGTCGCGCAGTTGGTGCGGCCGTTGAACGTCACGCAGGCCGTGCACTCGGCCTGCTGGGCCGAGAGCGTGGACCAGAGCAGGAAGCCGGCGAAGCCGACCGCGAGCAGGATCGTGATGAGCGTACCGCGTTTCATGGGAACCCGGGGAGCCGTGGACCAGGTGTCGTTGAGTGCCAAGCGCTTCGCAAGATACGGCTGGGGCGTTCTCGCCTACAACCTGCTGGTGATCCTCTGGGGTGCCTACGTGCGCGCCTCAGGCTCGGGCGCGGGCTGCGGCGCGCACTGGCCGCTCTGCAACGGCGAGGTGATCCCGCGGGCCCCCGCGCTCGAGACGATCATCGAGCTCACGCACCGTGTCACCTCCGGCATCGCACTGCTGATGGTGGTGGGCCAGCTCGTCTGGGCCCGACGGATCCTCGCGCCCGGCACCGCGGCCCGCCGCGCCGCGCACGCGGCGATGATCCTGATGCTGACCGAGGCGCTCGTCGGTGCCGGACTGGTGCTGTTCGAGATGGTCGCCGACAACGCGAGCATCGCCCGCGCCTGGTGGCTCGCGGCCCACCTGCTCAACACCTTCCTGCTGATCGCCTCGCTGGCGCTTGTGCCTTGGTTCGCGTCGGGCCGGCCCGCCCCGCGGCTTCGCGACCCCTCGGTCGGACGCGAGGGCCAGCTGCTCGCGGTCGCGCTCGTCGGCACGCTCTTCCTCGGGATGACCGGCGCCGTGGCCGCGCTCGGCGACACGCTCTTCCCGTCCGCGTCACTGGCCGAGGGCATCCGGCAGGACTTCTCGTCCACCGCGCACCTGCTCGTGCGGCTCCGGATCATCCATCCCACGGCGGCGGTGGTGATGGCGTGCGTACTGCTGCTGACGGCGGGCGTGGTGGCCCGGCTCCGCCCGTCGGCCGCGACGCGCAGGCTCGGGCTCGCACTGTCGGTGCTGGTCGTCGGGCAGCTCGCGGCGGGGCTCGCCAACCTGCTGTTGCTCGCGCCGATCGCGATGCAGCTGCTGCATCTCCTGCTGGCCGACCTGCTCTGGCTGACGCTCGTGCTGCTCGCCGCGGCGGCGCTCGCGGTGCCGAGCGGTGCCGAGCGGCGCGGCGCCTAACGAGACGGCCCGCCCGGGTTGATCCGCATCGAGCCCGGCAGCGCGTCGAGCAGCGTGTTCAGGTCGGAGGCGCGCTCGAGCGATGTCACGAAGGTGAGCCCCTCGAGCGTCACGACCAGCAGGTGCGAGACGCCGTAGACCACGACCGTGCCGCGCTCGGTGTGGACGACGTTGCACTCGGCGTCCACGAAGTGCACCGGGCCGATCGCGCCGTTGCCGTCGTCATCGAGCTCGCGCGCGCGGCGCAGCGAGGCCCAGGTGCCGACGTCGTCCCAACCGAACTCGCCGAGCACCACGAGCAGGCGGTGCGTCCGCTCCAGCAGCCCGCGCTCGAGCGACGTCGCGCGCACCAGCCCGACGAAGGCCGGCAGGTTGCCGAGGCGCAGCGACTCCAGGCCGTCGCGCACCTCGGGGGTGTGCGCCGCGAGTTCCTCGAGGAAGGTCCGCGCGGCGCCGACCACGATCCCCCCGTGCCAGAGCGAACCCTCGGCGATCCGCGTCGCGGCCTCGTGCTCGCTCGGCTTCTCGATGTAGCCGCGCGTGGCGTGCGCGCCCCCGCGCGCGAGCGGGTGCTCGGCGTCGAGCGGCAGGCCCGGCTGCACGTAGCCGAAGCCGGTCTCGGGACGCGACGGGCGGATGGCGACCGAGACGAGTGCCCGCTCGCGGGCGGCGTAGGCGGCCGCGCGGCGGAGCGTCCGGCGGAACTCCTCGGGGAAATCCACCGCGAGGTCGGCGTGGATCGCACAGCACATCGCGCTCGGACCGGCACGGCGGCTGAGTTCCTGCGCCGCCCACGCCAGCGCGGCGGCGGTGCCGAGCGGGCGCGGTTCGACGAGCACGTTCTCGTCGGGCACGTCCCGCGTCGCCGAGCGGATCGCGGGCGCGATGTCACGGCTGGTGAGGATCAGCACGCGCTCGGGCGGGATCGTCGGCTGGAGGCGCCCGACGGTGTCCTCGATCAGGGTCTGGTCCGAGACCAGCTTGAGCAGCGGCTTGGGACGCGCCGGCGTGCTCAGCGGCCAGAACCGCGAACCGATGCCGCCGGCGAATACGACGGCCCAGAGCGCGACCTCCGTCTCGAGTTCGCCGCTCGCGACCGGCTGTTCCGCCGGCAAGGTGCCCACGGCGGCACCGGAGGCGGAGCCGCCGAGCTTGAATCCACCCGGGTGTGTCATGGCCTGCTAAAGTAGGGACGCAACGAGATCATCGCCACCGCACCGACGATCAGCGACATCGCGAGCACCAGACGGGTCGTCAGGACCTCGCCGGCGAAGGCGGTCCCGAGCGCGACCGCGACGACCGGATTCACGAACGCGTAGGTGCCGACGAGCGCCGGGCGCACGCGGCCGAGCAGGTACTTGTACGCACTGAAGCCGATCAGTGAACCGAAGACGATGAGATAGAACAGGCTCAGCACGCCGCGGAGCGTCACCGCGTCGGCCGTGAGCCCGCGCCACTCCCCGCTCGCGCCGCTCGCGACGCACAGCAGCGCGCCGCCGACGAGCATCTCCATGCCCGTCGCTGCGAGCGGCACCGGAACCGGGTCGAGTTGCCGCGAGTAGAGCGAGCCGATCGACCAGGCGAGGGTGCTCGCGAGCAGGACGAGGAGGCCGACCAGCGAGACGCCCCCGTCGGCGGTCCCGTCCGGCGCGACCAGGAGCAGGACCCCGGAGAGCCCGACGGCGACACCGGCGACCTCGACCGACTGCGGCCGCACGCCGCGCCGCCCGAACCAGCCGAAGATCATCAGCCAGAGGGGCACCAGCGCCACCACGAGCGCGACGACGCCGGAGGGCTCGCGGCCGGCGGACCAGGTCACCGCGCCGTTGCCGATCCCGAGGAGGAGGGCACCGACGACCGCGGCCTGTCCCCATTGCCGTCGGGAGGGGCGCGGTGCGCCGCGGGCGCGCAGCCAGACATAGAGCAGCAGTCCCGCGGTGAGGTTCCGCACAGCCGCCACCAGGAGCGGCGGGATCTCCCGCACCGCGAACGCGATCGCGAGGTAGGTGGACCCCCAGACGAACCAGATGGCGGCGAATGCGAGGATGACGCGGAGATCCACCGGCGGAAGATACCGGTGGGCCGGTGCGCGCGCCGGTGCGCGCGCCGGTGCGCGCGCCGGTGCGCGCGCCCGCCTGCGCGCGCCTTCATATTCCGCGGTATGGACGGAGCGCGCGGACTGCTGATCGCGATCACCCTGGGCTCGACGCTCGGCGTCGGCATCCCGGTGCGCGCGCACGCCCAGGTGGGCACCTGCGCCCCGGCGCGCACCGCGCTCGTGCTCGCCGGCGGCGGCGCGAAGGGCTTCGCACACATCGGACTCCTGCGCACACTCGACTCGCTCGGCATCGTCCCCGACCTGATCGTCGGAACGAGCATCGGCGCGATCGTCGGCGCGATGTACGCGAGCGGCCTGACCGGTGCGGAGATCGACACCCTGCTGCGCCGGTTGCCGCTGTCGTCGGTCGTCCGGACCTATGAGCCGCACGTCTCCAACACGCTCGGCGGACTCCGCCCGGTCGTCGTGTGGGAGCGCACGCCTTCGCAGTGGGTCGTGCAGGCCGGGGCCTTCCAGGAGAGCGAGGTCAACGCGCTCATCTCGCGACTGCTGCTGCGCGCGAACCTGATCGCGCGCGGGGATTTCGACCGGCTGCCGATCCCCTTCCGCGCGGTCGCCGGCGACCTGAACACGCGGCGCCCGGTCGTGCTCGAGGGCGGGGACCTCGCGGAGGCGGTGCGCGCGAGCTTCGCGCTGCCGGTGGTGCTGCGCCCCGTGAACCGCGACGGGAAGTGGCTCAGCGACGGCGGCATCGCCTCGAATGTTCCCGTCGGCACGGCGCGCGCACGCGGCGCCGAGCGGCTGATCGTCTCGATCCTTCCCTCGGCGCCACTCGAGCCGCAGAGCTTCGAGGATCCCCTCTCCGTCTCGGGCGTGCTGTTCGAGTATCTCTGGGTGCAGGACTCGCTCGGACTCGGACCGGAGGATGTCCTCGTCTCACAGCCGACCGAGGGCTTCAGTCCGATGGGCTTCGATTCGCTGACGCTCGATTCGCTCGTGCGGATGGGCCGACGAACCTCGGACTCCGTCTTCGCCGGCGGCGTCTGCGCGCGGCCGCTCCGCCGGACGCGCGGGCCGGAGCGCATCCCGGAACGCATCGGCCGCGTGGGGGTCCTGCCCCGGGAGCTCCTCGACCGCGACCTCATCCTCCGCGACGCGGGGGTCACGGGCGGCTCCGCGCTCGACACCAACGCGATCGTGCGCGGGATCGAGCGGTTCGCGACCACCGAGCGCTACCGGGCGGTCTGGCTCAACCCGTCGGGAGGTGGGGATTCGATCAACTTCGATCTCGCCGCGATCGAAGCCCCGCAGCGCAGCTTCGGAATCGGGTTCGCCTTCGACAACCTGATGTCCGGGCGCTTCTGGGCCGGTGGCGTGGACCGCAAGCTCGTCGGCCGCGACCTTGAGGGCGCCGCGCTCGTCGCCACGGGGACGTATCGCACCGAGGCGATGGTCGCGGCGCGGCGGCGCGCGCGGATCGGCAATCGCTACTGGCCGATCGGCGTCTCGGTCGAGGGCTTCGCCGAGGACGTCCGGTTGTATTCCGGTGCGGGGGAGCTCGCGCCGGCCAAGGCTGCGGAAGTCTCGGTCCTCGCGGGCATCCGCCCGCTCTTCGAGGCGGGATGGACGTACGAACTCGGGCCCGAGTACCGGCTCTGGCGTGAACCCGGACTCGGCACGCGCGGCACGGCCGGCGGGCGTGTCGCGGTCCGGCTCCGCCGGCAGGGATCGCCCGATCCGATCGTGGCACTCGAGGCGATCGTGCTCGCGGCCTGGCAAAGCTCCCGGCTCGAGATCGCCGCGACGCAGGCGTTCGGTCGGTTCGAGGTGCGGCCGCGGCTGCGCGTCGGTTGGGGACACCGGCTCCCGATCCAGCACACCTTTACGCTCGGCGGACTCGACGGATTCGCGGGACTTCGCATGCTCGAAGTGCGCGGCGAGCACGAGGCGTTCGCGTCGATGCTGTTCCGCTGGCCGCTCGGACGCTTGCTGAACGCGCGGATCGAGCCGATGGCCGGGATCGTGGGCAGCGCGCCGGGGATCTTCGTGCGCCGCGGCGCGGACCAGGGGCTCGTGCTCGCGGGATTGCGCGTCGGCATCGACCTGGAGAGTCCGATCGGACCGATCCGCGTCGAGCAGGGCTTCAACAATCAGGACCGGAGAGCGGCGCTTGTGCGCTTCGGGTACTGGTTCTGATCGGGAGAGATCGTGGTCGGGATGGGACTGCAATTTCACCACAGAGGGCACAGAGGGCACAGAGAACCGCGACCGGCTGAGAGGGGTGGCGTGGGAGACGGATCTCTCCGTCGAGCCCCCCAATGGCGGTTGCCGTTCTGCGGCTGCAGTTCCTCTGTGTCCTCTGTGTCCTCTGTGTCCTCTGTGGTGAATTGCAGTGAAGGGATCTTCATCAGCTCGGAACGCGCACCACGGGCCCGAGCTGCTCATAGGGTATCTCCGTGAACCGCGGCAGCCCGGCCGCCGCGATCACGGACTCGAGCCCGGATCGCTCATGGAACTCCCTCCCATCGCGATCGATCACGACGGTGCGCGGATAGCGCGGCGCCAGTCGCCGGAACTCGGCGTCGATGAGCCGGAAGCGGCGCACCATCCCCTCGACGTCCTCGTGGGCGCGGCGGCGCTGGCGGATGTGCTTCTCGCTGGTGTCGGTGCTCGACGTGAGCACGATCACGCGGTCCGGCGCCCAGGAGTCGCCGATCGCGAGCACCTCGCGGATCGCCTCGTGCGACGCCGCCGGATACTCCACGATGTGCGCCTCGAGCGTGATGCGCGCGCCCTCGAGCGGGATCACGCGGTCGGCGCGGTCGTGCGAGGCGGCGCTCCGGTAGTTCTCGTCGTAGAGCCGCGCGAAGTAGCGCGTGACGCCGACGGGATTCCGCCCGGCCTCGAGGTCCGGGAGCAGGCGCGGATCCCAGACGCCCTTCTCGCCCTCGCCGTACGACCCGTGACGATAGAGGTCGCCCAGCTGGCGGACGAGTGTGCTCTTCCCGACCCCCGGACCCCCGACGATGGCGACTAGCATCGGGGAAATATCACCGCGAGGCGCGAGCGCGCGAGGGGCGGCTCAGACCGGAGGCGTGAGCACGTCCTCGATCAGCGCGCCCAGCTCGCCGATCGAGAACGGCTTCGAGAGGAAGGGTGCGCCCTTCGGCAGCCCGGCCCGCGCCGGCTCGCTGCCTTCGGGGAATCCCGAGATGTAGATGATCGGCGGCGGCGCCGGCAGCGCGCGCACGGCCGCGCCGAACTCCACCCCGCTCATGCCGGGGAGCACCACGTCGGTGATGATGACGTCGGGCCTCGAGGAGAGGTCCCCGAGGAGCCGGAGCCCCTCCTCCGCGCTCGCCGCGACGGTGACCCGACACCGGAGCTGCGGGATCAGCCGCGCGAACATCGCGCGCAGCGCGGGCTCGTCCTCCACCACGAGCACGTGGCCGATGGTGACGCGCTTGCTGATGCGCCGCTCGGCGCGCTCGGCGCGGCCGAGGTCCTCGGTGCGCTCGGCCGGCGGCCGCGTCACGGCGCGTGAACGCGGCAGGTAGATGCGAAACGTCGATCCCTCGCCGGGTGCGCTGTGGACGCTCACCTCGCCCCCGGTCTGCTTCACGATCCCATAGACGGTCGCGAGCCCGAGTCCCGTGCCGCGATCCGACGACTTGGTGGTGAAGAAGGGCTCGAACGCGTGCGCGGCGGTCTCCGCGTCCATCCCCACGCCGGTGTCGGCGACCGAGAGCACCACCCACGCCCCCGCCGGAATGGTCGCGTGGTCGCGCACGGACTCGTCGCCGACCAGCACGTTGTGCGTGGCGATCGTGAGCGTCCCGCCGGACGGCATCGCGTCGCGCGCATTGACGGCGAGGTTCAGCAGCACCTGCTCCAGTCGCCCGCGGTCCGCGGCGACCGGCCAGAGGTCGCGCGCGAGGCGGAAGGTGACGGTGAGGTCCTCCCCGAGCAGTCGCGCGAGGATCCGATCGAGTCCCGTGATGACGGCGTTCAGGTCGAGCACCATCGGACGCATGACCTGCTTGCGGCTGATCGCGAGGATCTGGCGCGTCAGTTCGGCGCCGCGCTCGGCCGCGCCGAGGATCTCCTGCACGAGCGAGCGCTGCGGCGTTCCCGTGACCTCGTCGAGCAGCGCGGTCCCGGACATCAGGACCACGCTGAGCAGGTTGTTGAAGTCGTGCGCGATGCCTCCGCTCAGGCGGCTGATCGCCTCCATCTTCTGGAGCTGCCGCATCTCCTCCTCGAGCCGCCGGCGTTCGGTGACGTCGCGGATCGATCCGATGAGGTGCCGCACGGTGCCATCGGCGCCGAACACCGGCGTGACGGCGACCTCGCCGTGGCGCGTGCCGGCCGGATACTCCGTGGACTCGTCCCACCGCACGGTGCGTCCCGTCGCCAGGGCCTCGGCGTAGCCTTGCCTCACGCGCGAGAGCGAGGGCTCGGGGAAGACGTCCTCGACGCGGCGGCCGACGACCTCCTCGGAACGCAGCCCCGTCGCGCGGGTGAAGGACGGGTTGATCGTCTCGAAGCGGTAGGCGCCAGGGGCCTCGACGCGCAGCGTGTAGAGGACGTCCTCGACGTGCTCGTAGATGAGTGCCAGCTGCTGTTGGCTCACCCAGAGCGCCTGGTCGCGGAGGTGCTTCTCGATCGCGATGGATGCGAGACTGCTGGCGTGCCGCGTGAGGTCGAGGAGCTCCGGAGTGGGGCGCCGCGGTTCGCGGTAGTAGAGCGCGAAGGTCCCGAGTACGCGCTGGTCCCGGCTCTGGATCGGCACCGACCAGCAGGCGCGCAGTCCCGCCGCAAGCGCCCCATCGCGATAGCGCGCCCAGAGCGGGTCGGTGGCGATGTCCTCGACGATCACGGGCTCGCGCCGCCAGGCGGCGGTGCCGCAGGAGCCCGCAGCAGGTCCGATCTCCAGCCCGTCGATCGCATCGACGAAGGCCTTGGGGAGGTTCGGGGCCGCGCCGTGGCGGACGCGGACGCCGTCCTCAAGCAGGAGGATCGAGCCGAGCATGCCGTCGGCCTGCTCTTCGATGACCCGCACCAGCGCGTCGAGCACGACGTGCAGGGGCATCCCGGCGGCGATCAGCTCCGCGACGCGGAGGTCGCCCGCGCGCAGCGCCTCGAGGCGCTCCCGTGCCGTCGTGCTCCCGACCGCTGTGGTCACCCGGTCCTCCCGCTGTCGATAGCCTAGCTCGGCGGCGCGCGGGCCGTCAAGCAGCGAGCCCCCGTGGAGGTGTATAGGAACGCGACACACCGAAGGCTCTTGACACCTCGCCCGTTGGGACCCACTGTCGCAGTCCGAGTTTCCCACCCACCCCGTTGGAGGCAGCCCATGCGCACGTCCCAGTATGGTCTCATCGCGCTCATCCTCACCGCGGTGAGTTGTACGGCAGAGCGAACAACGGCGCCGGTGCTGACGACGGAGACCCTCGATGTGGTCGAGTTCGGAGACGGCGAACCGGTCTGCCTTGGTGACACGGGGGGTGGCGACTGCGATCCGACGATCAAGGGTCGGATGACGGGAGGCGGCGGCCAGGTGATCGTCGGCGACGTCTTCGTGAGCCGCGGCTTCACGATCCACTGCGACATCACGCTCTCGAACAACCTCGAGATCAACTGGCCGGGCAACAAGTGGCATCTCGACAAGCCCCTCACGTCAGCCATCTGTATCGACGACCCCGAGTTCTCCCCGGTACCCCCGGACGCGCCGTTCGACACGTTCATCGGCGAGGGCATCGGCCGCCTGAACGGGGTCGACGGTGCGCTCGTGCGCTTCCGCTTCGTGGACACGGGTGAGCGCGGTGGACAGACCGACCGGGCGTCGATCCAGGTCTACGACGCGGCGGGAGTGCTCGTGCTCGACGTGCCGCTGAGCCTGCTGACGCGCGGCAACATCCAGGCGCACGAGGACCAGCCGCACAGGTAGTGCCGTCAGGCATCACGGCGGGTCAGCACGAAGGCACGAAGGGTTGAAGAACGGCGAAGGAGGCGTTGAGGAACGGCGCGCGCCAAGTCGGCGGCACGCGCGCAGTTCCCCCGGGTCTCCTTCGCCGTTCTTTGCGTCCCTGCGTGCGTTCGTGGTGAGGCCGCCGAGGTCAACGCAACGAGTCGTCGGGGGCGGGGCCGAGCGATTCGGTGAAGAATGCGGGGAGGTCGAGGACGAACGGGTCGGTCCCGGCGAGCGGCTGCCAGGAGAGCCGCTCACTGATGAGGCGCTTGCGATGACGGCAACCGTCTGGGGGAGAAGACGATGTCGGCGGGAGCGCGTCGCAAACGCACAACGCCTCCTCCGGCACAGGCCGGAGGAGGCGTCGTGGCAGGCCGAAGCCTGCTTCCTACGGGTTCGTCACCGTCGACGCATTGAGCGTGACCGCCGTCTGCGCCAGGGCGCGGCCGATCAGCGTCGCGCCCGTGTTCATCGAGACCAGCGTCTGGGAGAGGATGATCCCCTTCATCTGCACGGTCGTGCCGAGGGTCGTCGAACCGGCGACCTGCCAGAAGACGTTCTGGGCCTGCGCGCCGCCGGTCAACGTGATGATCGCACCGTTGCCGACCGTGAGGTTCTGCGCGATCTGGAAGATCCAGACGGCATTGGCGCCGCCGTTCAACGTGAGCGTGGCCGGGATGGAGACGGTCGTGCCCCACTTGTAGAGCCCCGGGGCGAGCGTGAGGCCGTTGATGTTGCCGGCGCCCAGTTCGATGAAGTCCGGAAGCGTGCGGCCGGCGGCGTTCGTGTACGCGGTCTGCATGTCGAGCACCGCAGCGGTCAGCGCGGCGGGCGTCGGCGTGCCGTAGTTCGCGGCGAAGACCTGCCCGGTCACGAGGGATGACGTGGTGAACGTGCCGGCCGGGGAGGAGAGGGCGAAGCCGGTGATGAATGTCGCGGCAGCCGGGCTCAGGCCGACGTTGCCGGTGATGGCAGTGACGCCGGTCGTGGAGACTCCGGACTTCGCCAGGATCACGTAGTTCGCGGCGGTGCCAAGATTGACGGCGGCCGGGCCGGTCGCCGAGGTCGAGACGGTCGTGAAGGTCCAGGTCCGCGCTGTGGCGAGCGCATCACCCTGCATGTCCTCGGCGGCCGTCGAGACGGTGGCCGTGAACAAGGTGTTGGAAGCGAGCGTGGCAGTCGGGACGAAGGTCGCGATGTTGCCGACATACGTGACGACGCCCGGGACGTTGACCAACCCTGCGCGCACGGTGAAGCTCGTGATGACGGTGGCGGACGCCATCGGCTCACTGAAGGTCGCGGTGACCGCGACGTTCCGGGCGACGCCCGTCGCGGCGTTGGCCGGCGAGATCGCGGTGACGGTGGGGATCGCCGTGAGCGGCGGCTCGGTGGTCGAGTCGTCGCCGCAGGCGGCGACGAGCAGCGTCGCGGTCACGAGTAGTGCCGTGGTACGGATCATTGGTGCTCCTGGGAGGGCGGTCGAATCGGGAGTTCCTGCCCCGCGTGGGTGGTTCATGCGGGTCCCGCGACACCTAACCCTCGGGGGGCGATCGCCTGAGTCGGATCTCCCCGATCGCGTCCGGCGCCTGTGGAGCCTCGCCGCACTGCCGATTAACTGATGCCGTTCAACTCGCCGATGATATCACAATGTAACCGCTCTTGTCAAGTACCTCTCGTGATCTGTACATTACATGCACCGGTTTAGTTAATCGAATTCTCGATGGAGCCCACCATGGATGTCTCGATGGCCATCAAGCAGCGCCTCGACGCGCTCGGACTCGAGCAGCGGGATTTGGCGCGCGCCGCCCAGGTGACCGAGTCCTACATCTCCCAACTGCTCACGCGTCGGCGGATGCCGCCGGCGCCCAAACGCACCGACATATACGAGAAGATGGATACGCTGCTCCAGCTCCCACGTGGCGAACTCGCGAAGCTCGCCGCGCACCAGCGGCTGGCGCAGCTCAAGGCCACCTTCGGTGCGGAGCCGGCCCCACTCTTCGGCGAGGTGCGCGCGCTGATCCTGCGGAAATGCCATCGCGCCCGAACACGCGCCGTGCGCACGATCGTCGAGCAACAGCCCTTTGGCGAGCTCGAACGTCTCGTCACCACCACCGTATTGAATGTGGTCAAGCGCGTCGCGCGCGCGGAGCTGGGCAACGAGCATTGGCTGCGCTCGGTGGCCAACGCGTCGGGCAAGAGCTTCGAGGAGATGCGCGTGGTGGCGCTCGAGTTCCTCGATACCGACATCCTGCACGTCTCGCCCGAGAACTGCGTCGCGTTCCTCGAGCCCCTCATCGCGTCGTGGGACATCGACCTGTCGACCTTCGCGCTCGAGATCGTGCTGAACCCCGAAGTGAGCGCGGGCCGGTCGCAGCGCTTCCGGTTCCGGTTCGCCGAGGCCGGCTCCGCGACGCCCGATCAGCGCGAGGCCGGATTCGCCGAGTTCCTGGCCGACCGAGAGCTGAGCGGCAACGCGACACCGCAGGAACTCGCACATCTCGAGTCCCTGCGGTTCACGACCACCACGAGCCGGCCCACGGCGCACTACTACTATCGTGAGTGGCAGAGCATGCGGGATCCCCTGCACTTCCGGCCGGCGGCCCCAGAACGGACCGCCAGCTGACCCTCTTTCTACTTTCTACTTACTACTTTCTACGGCCTCGTCACCGTCGTCGCGTCCAACGTCACCGCGGTCTGCGCCAGCGCGCAGCCATCGATCCGGGCGCCGGTGTTGAACGCGATCAGCGTCTTGGAGAGGATGTAGCCCTTGAACTGCGACGTGGTGCCCAGCGTCGCCTGACCGGAGACCTGCCAGAAGACATTCTTCGCCTGGGCTCCGCCGGCGAGCGTGATCGTCGCGCCGCTGCCGACCGTGAGATCCTGCGCGATCTGGAAGATCCACACAGCGTTCGGACCGCCCGCCAGCGTGACGTTCCCCTGGACCGAGAGGCCCGTGGTCCACTTGTAAAGTCCGGGGGCCAAGGTCTGCCCCTGCGTGAGACTGCCGGCACCGAGGTTGGTGTAGTTCGGGTTGGGACGGGTCGCGGCATCGGTATAGGCGGCCTCCATGTCGAGCACGGCCAGCGTCAACCTCGCCGGAGTCGGTGGATCGTAGTCCGCCGCAAAGAGTTGGCCGGTCACCCGCGCTGACGTGGTGAAGGTCGTGGCCGGTGCCGAGAGGGCGAAGCCGGTGAAGTAGGTCGCAGCGGCCGGGCTCAATCCGACATCCCCGAGGATCGAGGTGTTGCCGGTGGTCGAGACGCCCGTCTTCGCGAGGATGCAGAATCCGCCGGCGGTCCGGAGGTCGACGGCCCCCAGCCCCGGGGTCGGCGGCGGGGTGGTCGTCGTGTCCGTGGGCGGGGTGGTCGTCGTGTCCGTCGGCGGGGTGGTCGTCGTGTCCGTCGGGGTACCCGGCGTCGTGCCCGGCGGCGTGACTGTTGCGCCGCAGAGCCTGACCTCCGAGTACGCGAGTGCGCGGCCGATCAGCGTGGCGCCCTCGTTGATCCAGATGATCGACCCGGAGAGGATGATCCCCTGGAACGTCGAGTTGGCGCCGAGCGTCGCGTCGTCGGTCACTTGCCAGAAGACGTTCTTCGCCTGTGCGCCACCGGTCAGCGTCACCGTCGCTCCTGCGGCGACGTTCAGGTGCGAACCGATCTGGAAGATCCAGACATCGTTCGGGCCGCCCGCGAGCGTGATGTTGCCGCTGATGGCGACGCCCCCGCTCCATCGGTAGAGGCCCGGGAGCAGTGTCTGCCCGTTCAGCTGGCCGGCGCCGAGGTTCAGGAAGTTCGGGCTCGTTCGACCCGTCGCGTCCGCGATCGCGTCGAGCAGGTCCTGCGAGGCGATGGCCAGCATCGCCGGCGTGGGGGCCTGGTAGTTCGCGGCGTACAGCCTGCCGTTCACCGTCGGGGAGGTGGAGAACGTCGTCGCCGCCGAGAGGTTGAAGCCGGTGAGCTCCGCCGACGTCCCCGGGCTCAGCCCGATGTTCCCGGTCACGGTCGACGGGCAGTTCATCGCGATCGCGTGCTTCGCGAAGATGACATAGTCACCGGCGGTCCCCAGGTCGATCGGGGAGCGCGGGCCTGGCGGCGGCGGCGTCGTGTCCGGCGGCGTGCCCGGCGCCGACCCGGGCGCCGTGACCTTCGTGCCGATGAGCGTGACCGCCGTCTGCGCCAGCGCACGGCCGGTGATCTCCGCGCCGGTGTTGAACGCAATGAGCGTCTTCGAGAGGATCGTCCCCGAGAACTTCGAGGTCGTGCCGAGTGTCGCCTGTCCGCCGACCTGCCAGAAGACGTTCTTCGCCTGCGCGCCGCCGAGGAGCGTGACGATCGCGCCGTTGCCCACCGTGAGGTCCTGTGCGATCTGGAAGATCCAGACGGCGTCCGCGCCGCCGGCGAGCGTGACCGCGTTCGGGATCAGCAGGCCGGTGCTCCACTTGTAGAGGCCCGGGACCAGTGTCAGTCCGTTCACGTTGCCCGCGCCGAGCTCGGTGAAATCCGGGTTCGTGCGTCCGGCGGCGTCGGTGTACGCGGCCTGCATGTCGAGCACGGCGGTCGTGAGCGCCGCCGGTGTCGGGGGATCGTAGTCCGCGGCGAACACCTGACCGGTCACCAACGCCGACGACGAGAACGTCGTCGGCGGCGCCGAGAGCGCGAAGCCCGTGATGCCCGTCGCGGCCGCAGGACTCAAGCCGATGTTCCCGACGATCGCGGTACTACCGGTCGTCGAGATGCCCGTCTTGGCGAGGATCGCGAATCCGCCGGCGCTGCCAAGATTCAGGGAGGCCGGACCGTCGTGCAGCGAGGCCCCGGTCGTGAAGCTCCAGACCTTGACGGTGGACGAGCCGCCGAAGGCCCCTGTTGCGTTCGCGAAGCTTGAGACGTTCGTGGAGATGGCGGCGGTGTAGGACGTGCCCGCGGCGAGCGCTTCCGACGGGACGAAGGTGACGGTGGTCGGCGTGAAGGTGACCGTGCCGGCGACGGGGGTCGCTCCGATGCGGAGCGTGAACGTCGTTGCGCTGATCCGGGCGGCCGACATCGCAGTGCCAAACGTCGCGCTGATGGCCGCGTTCCGGGGCGCGTTGGTGGCGGCGCTTGCCGGGAATGTGGACACGACGGACACGTTCGCCGCGTCCATCGGCGTGGTGGGAGTCCCCTCCGCGCAGCCTGCGAAGAGCAGCGCTGCGGCGGCCAGGATGCTACTGAGGCGGTTCATCTGCTACTCCCGCAAGAGGGTGGCGAGCGTGGGGCGTTCGGCTGCGTCCGGCGCAGCCCGACCCGCGACACCGCACTCTCGGGAACCGATCGCTCGTGAGATCGAAATCGTCTGGTCGCACCCGGGCATGTTCCGTCCGGGGCGCAGATCAATGGAGGTCGTGCAGGCGCGCGTATGACGTGGAGGTAGCGCACTTATGGTGCCGGGTTCGCAGCGGGCCCTCGAACGTTGCGGCGGCGCTCTTGGGCAGCACCGACGCGCGCGCGCGCCGTCGCGATGGCGCACCGAGAATTCGTTCCGGTGCGCGTGAGCGAGCGCACGCGACGGCTGTCAGCGCAAGAAAGCGCCGAGCGGCGACGATTGAATGCAACAGCGCGCGCCTCGAAAGGAGGCGCGCTCGCAAGCGCCGCCGCCGCGCCGCCTCGATCGCGTTCCGTCGTCGAGCGTCCGCGTGGACTGTGCCCTGTTGTGGTGAGGTGCGCTCGCAGGTCCGCGCTCGCCACACCGGATGCATCGCCGCGGCATCTCAGTCGTGGGACGCCACGACGGCCCCGCAAGCCGAGTGCTTGCGGGGCCGTCGTTGTGCCGCAGTGGGCCTGGGAGGAGTTGAACCTCCGACCTCACGCTTATCAGGCGTGCGCTCTAACCACCTGAGCTACAGGCCCGGTCAGAACCTCCAAATAAAGCCGGCCGGGCTGCCCGGGTCAACCGTTCTCCGGCGACCCGGCCGCTCCTCACTCCTCGAAACGCCCGGGATGCGGCTTGTCTTCCTCGTCGACGTCGTCGTACTCGTCGTCGAGGTCGATCAGGTCGTCGTCGTCCTCGTCGTCATCATCGTCGAGGTCGTCCTCATCCTCGTCGAGATCGTCGTCGAGGTCGTCGAGCTCCTCGTCCTCGTCCAGGTCCGCGTCGAACACGAGCTCCTCGTCTTCGTCGGCCGGCCCCATCACCCAGCTCGACCCCCGAGACGACCCTCTCGACGACACCCCCATCCCCGGCATGGTCTGCGATCTCCTGAAAGGTTGCCGGCCCCCCGCGGGGCGCGGCGGGCCGTCCGTACCGGCCGGCCTACGAGGCCGCCCGCTCCTTCTTCGCCACCCGGTTGATCCGCTTGCGGTCGCTCTCGCCGAGGAGGCGCTTCCGCAGCCGGATGGATTTCGGGGTCACCTCGATCAACTCGTCGTCCTCGATATACTCCAGCGCCCCTTCCAGCGTCAACAGGCGCGGCGGCTCGAGCTGGATCGCGTCGTCCGCGCTCTTGCTTCGCATGTTGGTCAGCTTCTTCTCCTTCGTCGGGTTCACGTCCATGTCCCCCGGCCGGGAGTTCTCGCCGATCACCATCCCCTCATACACCTCGTCCCCCGGCGCCACGAAGAGCGTCGAGCGCTCCTGGAGGTTGCCGAGCGCGAAGGCGATGATGGTGCCGCCCTCCATCGAGACCAGCACGCCGCGGAGGCGTCCCTGGAGGTTCCCCGCCCAAGGCCCGTACTCGAGGAACCGGTGGTGCATGATGCCGGTGCCGCGCGTGTCGGTCAGGAACTCCGAGCGGTACCCGAACAGCCCGCGCGCCGGGATCCGGTACACCAGCCGCACCAGCCCCTGCCCCGGGTTCTTCATCTCGATCATCGACGCCTTGCGGGGGCCGAGCTTCTCGATGACGAGCCCCATGTGCTCCTCGGGGACGTCGATCGCCAGCTCCTCGTACGGCTCCAGCCGCTCGCCGTTCGGACCCTGGTGCGTGATGACGCGCGGGCGCGAGACCTGGAACTCGTACCCCTCGCGGCGCATCGTCTCCATCAGGATCGAGAGATGCAGCTCCCCGCGCCCCGACACGGTCCAGGTATCGGTCGCGTCGGTATCCTCGACGCGC
Source organism: Gemmatimonadaceae bacterium (assembly GCA_031396725.1). Lineage (GTDB taxonomy): Bacteria > Gemmatimonadota > Gemmatimonadetes > Gemmatimonadales > Gemmatimonadaceae > Pseudogemmatithrix. The sequence continues at coordinate 31,458 of JANNLH010000090.1, forward strand.
AAGGCGACATTCCGCTCGAGTTCGCGCTCCAACCGCTCCTTGATCTGGCGCGACGTCACATACTTGCCGTCCTTGCCCGCGAACGGCGAGTTGTTCACCAGGAAGTCCACCGAGATGGTCGGCTCCTCGACCGCGATGCCCTCGAGCCGCTCGGGGTGTTCGGGATCGGTGATCGTGAGGCCGATCTCGACGCCCTCGAGGCCGGCGAGTGCGACGATCTCCCCCGCGATGGCCTCCTGGACCTCGATCCGTTCCAGGCCTTCGAAGCCGTAGAGCTTGGTCACCTTGCCCGGGGCGCCCTTCAGGTTGTGATCGACCGGCAGCAGATGCACCGTGTCGCCCACGTGCACCGTGCCGCGCTCGACCCGCCCGATCGCGAGGCGACCGAGGTAGTTCGAGTAGTCGATCGTGGACACCAGCATCTGGAACGACCCGTCCTTGTCGCTCGGCGGCGGGGGCACGTGGCGGACGATCGTGTCGAAGAGCGGCGTCAGGTCCACCGCCGGGACGTCCATGTCCATCGTCGAGACGCCATCGCGTCCGGAGGCATAGACGACCGGCGCATCGAGCTGGTCCTCGTTCGCCTCGAGTTCGATCAGGAGATCGAGCACTTCCTCGTGCACGCGCATCGGCTCGGCGCCGGGGCGGTCGATCTTGTTGATGCAGATGATGACCGTGCGGCCGAGGGCGAGCGCCTTGCGGAGCACGAAGCGCGTCTGCGGCATCGGGCCGTCGAACGCATCCACCACCAGCAGCACGCCGTCCACCATGCGGAGGATGCGCTCGACCTCGCCGCCGAAGTCCGAGTGTCCCGGGGTGTCGACGATGTTGAGCTTGGTGTCGCCCCAGTGGACGGACGTGTTCTTCGCCAGGATCGTGATCCCGCGCTCCTTCTCGAGCGGGTTCGAATCCATCACGCGTTCGGCGACGACCTGATTCTCACGGAATGCCCCGGCCTGGCGGAGCATCTTGTCCACGAGGGTCGTCTTGCCGTGGTCGACGTGGGCGATGATGGCGATGTTGCGGATTTGCATAGCCTTGGAATATAAACCGGTTCCGGCCCGCGAGTGGGAGGGGGTGGGTCCGGGAGGTGCGGCGGAAGGAAGTGACGGGACTCCGGACGCGGCGTCTCCGAGCCGATACTGGAACCAATGCCCGCCTCGCCTGCACTGCAGTCCCTCGACCTCCTTCGGTCCGAACAGGACCGGCGGCAACTCGCCATCGCGGTCGTGCTGCTCGCGATCCCGGTCGTGATCTTCTCGATCTCCGACGTGATCACCGCGGGCACGCGCCCGGGCGTCCTCGCGACCCTGCTCGGCGTCAGGGTCTCCTCGCTCGCGGTCGTCACCTTGGGGGTCCGGCGGCTGCTCCGGGTCACGGACCGACAGCGCCTCGCCCGGATCGTCACCGCCGCCAGTTACGTGTGCGCGGGCCTGACGCTCACGGTCCACGCCCTCCGGCCGCCCGACGCGCTCTCGCCCTACTTCTTCGAGCTGCTGCTCCTCTTCGCGCTCTACGCCGTGATGCCCTCCCGCTGGCGGCAGCAGGCGGGGCCGGCGCTCCTGCTCACCCTCGGCTCACTCATCCTCCTGGGCATCCATCACGAGGATGTGGGCCTCGTGGACCGGATCGCGGTCGTGACGATCCTCCTCGCCGCCAACGCGGTCGGGCTCTCGCTCGGATGGGCGCGCGGGGTGGCCGAGCGCCGCGAGGAGGAGTTCGTCGTGCGCGAGTGGATGGCGCACGAGATGTTGGAGCGGACCACCGGGGAACTCCGGACGCTGCGTGGCTTCCTTCCCATCTGCGCCCACTGCCGCAAGGTGCGCGACGAGGCCGGCGCGTGGGACGCGCTCGAGGCCTACGTCCGACGACAGAGCGGGGCGGAGTTCTCGCACGGCATCTGCCCGGACTGCGTCCAGGAGCACTTCCCGGACCCGGCCTCCGCGCCGGTCTAGCGGCGACTCAGCGGCGACTCAGCGGCGGACCGGCGTGGCCTTGGGCGTCGGGCGCACCGCCGCGCTCCCCATCCCCGGCGTCCCGCCCCCGGGTGGCGTCGCCGCGTGCATCGCGTCGCCCTCCTGGAACGCGACATCGAAGCCCTTGGCCTTCAGCTGGTTCACGAAGGCGGTCTTGTCCACTGACTTCATGTAGGCCTCCTTCGGCTCGACGAGCTTGCGCTCGACGAGGTCCAGCAGCGTGTCGTTCATCGTGATCATGCCGAGCCGCTTCGACGTCTGGATCATCGAGGGGATCTGGAAGGTCTTCCCCTCGCGGATCAGGTTCGAGATCGCGGGGGTCACCAGCAGGATCTCGCGCGCCGCGACGCGGCCGCCGCCGATCTTCTTGCAGAGCACCTGCGACACGACCCCCTTCAGCGACTCCGAGAGCATCGTCCGCACCTGCTCCTGCCGGTCGGCCGGGAACTGGTCGATCAGCCGGTCGATCGTGCTGGCGGCCGTCGTCGTGTGCAGCGTGCCGAAGACGAGGTGGCCGGTCTCCGCCGTCTCGATCGCGATCGCCACGGTCTCGAGGTCGCGCAGCTCACCGACCAGGATGATGTCGGGGTCCTCGCGCAGCGCCGCGCGCAGCGCGCGCTCTTGAACGAGCCCGTGTGCACCCCCACCTGTCGCTGCGTGATGATGCAGTTCTTGTTCTCGTGCACGAACTCGATCGGGTCCTCGATCGTGATCACGTGGTCGGAGCGCGAGCGGTTCACGAGGTCGATCAGCCCGCAGAGCGTCGTGGACTTGCCCGACCCGGTCGGTCCGGTGACGAGCACCAGGCCCTTGGTGAGGTAGCAGAGATTCTGCACCTCCTGGCTGATGCCCAGCTGCTCCGCGCTCACGATCGTGCTCGGGATGACGCGGAAGACGGCGGCCACGCCCTTGCGGTCGCGGAGCACGTTGGCCCGGAAGCGCGCCACGCCCTCGATCTCGTACGCGAAGTCGGTGTCGTTCGACTCGGCGAACTCGCGCACGTTCCGCTCCGGCATGATCGCCTTGAGCAGGGTCTCGACCGCGGTCGGATCGAGCTTCGACTGCCCCTCGACGCGGTGCATCTCGCCGCTCCGGCGCAGGATCGGCGGCTCGCCGACGCGCATATGGAGATCGGAGCCGCCTTCCTCGACCAGCAACCGCAGCAGGCGCTCCATGGCCTCGCGGGCCTGTACGGGATCGCCGACCGCGGTCCGCACGTCGGGCACCGGCTGGGGTGCGGAGTTCGGCTCGCGGATCGCCGGGGCGCGGATCGTGCCCGTGGCCCGCTGGAACTCGGCCTCGTCGTCGATCGCGATCCGCACCTCGAGCGCCTCACCGTGCAGCATCGCCCGCACGAGGAAGACGCCGTCCACGCTCGTATACCGGAACTTGACCGGCTGCTTGGCGTCGAGCGCCTGGGCGGCCGCGGGGGTCGCGATCTCCTTGATCAAGGCGACCATCTGCGCGCCGGTCAGCGGCTTGGTGACGGGCCGCTCCTGCCCCTCGACGACGAGCGCCGCCGCCGTCCCTTCCCGCAGGAGCAGCGTGTCGGCGCGGTTCGAGATCATCACGGTCAGGAGGCGGTCGAGTTGCGCCATCAGCGGGGAGACGGTGAGAGGGTGGGTTCGAGCGGACAGCAGGCGCCAAGGGGCACGCCTTCGAGCTGGATCGTGACGTGCTGGATCCCGAAGCGCGCGACCGCGCCGTGCAGCGCCTCGAGCACCCGCTGATGTTCGCCGGACTCGGGCACCACCGCGTGGACGCTCATCGCGACCATGCCGGAGGTCAGCGTCCAGACGTGGAGGTCGTGGACCTCCTGCACGCCCGGGACCCCGATCATGGCGTCCCGCACGCGCACGGTGTCGATGTGTGCCGGGGTCGCTTCGAGCAGGACATCCACGGCCTCGCGCACGAGCCGCCACGCACCACGGACGATCAGGACCGTCATCAGTATCGACGCGACGGGGTCCGCGCTTGACCAGCCGAACCAGTGGATGGCCACCGCCGCCGCGATCGCCGCCACCGAGCCGAGCAGGTCGCTCAACACGTGGAGGTAGGCACCGCGCATGTTGAGGCTGTCCCCCGCGCTGCCGTGGAGCAGCCAGGCGCTGGTCGCATTCACCAGGAGACCGCCGACAGCGACCGCGAGCATCAGCCCGCCGACCACCGGCTCCGGCGCGCGCAGCCGCTCGACCGCCTCCCAGAGGATCCACGCCGAGGCCATCAGGAGGACGGCGCCGTTGATCAGCGCCGCGAGGATCTCCCAGCGCAGATAGCCGAACGACTTCTGGGGCGTCGCGGGCTGCCGGCTGAACCAGGCGACGAAGAGCGAGAGACCGAGCGCGCCCACGTCGGTGAGCATGTGCCCGGCGTCCGCGAGCAGCGCCAGCGAGTTCGAGAGCCAGCCTCCGACCACCTCGGCCACGAGGAAGACGGCGGTGATCGCGAGCGCCCAGGCGAGACGCCGCGTGCCGACGTGATGGGCGTGCGCGTGATCGTGGCCGTGCTCGTGATCGTGGCCGTGCTCGTGGCCGCTCAAGTCCTCGCGCCTGTTCGCCATCAGCGTCGAGCGGCCGGCCAAGGGGTGATCCGCGGGATGCGGCGTGCGGAGGCCCGCGCCGCCAGCGCCACACCGAGATCGAGCGCGGCGCGCATCGAGCCGGCGTCGGCGATGCCGCGGCCGGCGATGTCCAGCGCGGTGCCGTGGTCCGGCGAGGTGCGCGGGAAGGGGAGCCCGAGCGTGACGTTCACCGCCTCGCCGAAGCTCGCGACCTTGATGGCCGTCATCCCGACGTCGTGGTAGGGCGCGATGACCGCGTCGAACTCGCCGCGGAGCGCCCGCACGAAGACGCTGTCGGCGGGGAATGGGCCGAGCAGCCCGGCCTCGCGCGCGGCCGGCGCGAGCACGCGGTCGTCCTCGTCACCGAACCGGCCGTGGTCACCGGCGTGCGGGTTGAGCGCGCAGAGCGCGAGCCGCGGCGCCGCGATCCCGAACCAGTCGCGCAGACCCTCACGCGTGATGCGCGCCGTGCGGACGATCGCCTCGTGCGTCACGGCATCCGGCACCTCGCGCAGGGCGAGGTGCGTCGTCGCGAGCACGACCCGCAGGCGCGGCGACGCCAGCATCATCACGGTGGGGGCGCCGGTGAGCGCCGCCAGCATCTCGGTGTGGCCCTGATGGTCGTAACCGCCCGCGAGCAGCGCGGCCTTGTCGATCGGCGCCGTCACGATCCCCTGTACCGTGCCGGCGCGCGCGAGCGCCACCGCGCGTTCGATCGCCAGTCCGGCCAGCCGCCCGCCCGCAACGGCGCTGCCGCCGGGCGTCCAGTCCCCGACGTCCTCGTCCACCGGCATCTCCGTGCCGGCGGGCCCGACCACCACGAAACGAACGTCGTCAGCGCCGTCGTCCGTCCGACGGGCTGCGAGCGCCTTGCGAACGATCTCCGGGCCGATGCCCCGGGGGTCGCCGAGGGTGACTGCGATGGTCGGCGCCGGACCCTGCGTCACAAGCGGAGGGAGACGTAGTACTCGCGTCGGAGGATGTCGAGCGTGCGCCGCAGCGACTTCTCCTCGCGCAGCTGCTGGCGGATGCGCTCCTGGTACTCCTCGAGCGTGTAGTCGCCCGCCTCGCGCATGCTCGTGACCTGCACCACCGCCCATTTGTTGAATCCACCCGACGGGTCGGGCAGCGCAAAGACGGTCGTGAACCCGTTCACCGGCACGTCCTTCAGCGCGTCGCGGTAGAGCGGCGGCAGCGAGTCGCGCGGGGCGCCCTCGGGGAGCAGCCGCTCCTCGGCGGGATCGTGATAGCGGCGCGTGAGCGTGTCGAACGGGACGCCGGACGTCCAGAGCGCCAGCGCGGAATCGGCGCGGGTGCGGGCATCGGCCACATCCGTCGAGTCGATGACCGGGCGGATGAGGATATGCCGCGCGCGCACCTCGGCGGCGCGGACGCGATCCACGCGGATCACGTGGAACCCGTATGACGTCTCGATGATCGGACTGATCCGCCCCACGTTCAGCGCGAACATCATTCGGTCGAACTCGGGGACCATCTGGCCGCGCCGGTTCCAGCCGAGGTCGCCTCCCTGCTCGGCGCTGATCACGTCCTGCGAGTGGAGGCGGGCGATCGAATCGAAGTCGGCGCCCGCCTCGAGCCGCGTGCGCAGCGAGTCGAGCTTGAGCTGTGCCGCGAGGCGGCTCGATTCGCGGGCCCGCGGCGTGATGACCAGCTGCCGGAAGCCGACGGTCGCGAGCCGCTTGGGCAGTTCGGTCTGCGCGCGCGAGAACGCGTCCGCCACTTCCTTCTCGGTCACGTTGGCCGGCGCGAGCCGCCCCTTGGCCTTCAGGGAATCGCGCGCGCGCTGCTGGCTCTCGTCGCGCTTGGCGCGCTCGAGCGCCTGCCGGCGCCACGCCTCCGGCGTGCCGAATCCTTCGCGGACGAGGGCGGCGCGGAACTCCTCCTCGGTGCGGAACTGGCCCCGCACGCGCTCGATGTTCTTCTCGACCCCGGCCGACACGTCGGCGTCGGTCACCACGATCTTGTATTCCTTCGCCACCGTGACGAGGATCTCCTCGTCCACGATCTGGCTCAGCACCTCGCGCGCGAGCGCGAGCTGGCCGGCCGAATCGGGAGGCACCTGCAGCCCGCGGGCGCGCGCCACGGAGATCTGCTCGAGCACCTCGCTGAAGAGGATCGGCGTGGTGCCGACCACGGCGACGATGCGGTCCACCTCGACGCTCTTGAGCGGACCGGCAGGCACGCCCTGCGCCGCCGCGGGTACGGCGACGGCGAGCAGGAGCGGCAGGAGACGACGCATCGGGATGTTGGTCAGGGCTGGGGGACGGGAGCCGGCGGCATCGGGACCGCCGTCGGCGGCTGTGCAGCGGCCTTGGCGGAGTCCGCCGCGGTGCGCAGCTTCGTGGCCTCGGCGAGGGCGCGGTCGAGCGCGGCCGGCACGATCCGGCTCTCATACTTCTCGCGCAGTACGAGCACGAGCTGCTCCGGCACCTCGACGAACTGGCCCTCGTTCTTGAGGAGTCCGGTGAGGTAGCGGTCCACGCGCTCGGCGGCGAGCCGCTCGCGCTCGCCACGATCGGCGGCCGAATCGGCGAGCTGCTGGGGCGCGAGATTCAGCTGCGACATCGTCCCGAGCACGCCGTTGCGGAAGGCGGTGCGGATCTCCGCGAGCTCGGTCGAATCCGGCCCCACCTTGGCCGAGTCGGCCTGGCGGAGCAGGAGTTCGTTGCGCATCACGTTCTTCACGAAGAGCGGGATCAGCGAGTCGGCGGCCTGCACGACCTGCGCCCGCATGCGGGACTGCGGCGGGAAGGCCGCCATCCACTGGGAAAGCCGGGCCGCGGTGAGGTTGCCGGTGCGCGCGGTGGCGACCACGGCCTTGTCGTCGCGATACGCGTCCACGTCCTCGGCGATCGCCTTGACGAGCTTGGCCGCGCTCGGCTTGACCTGCACGTTGGCCGACTTCTCGAGGCCGTCGAAGTAGAGACTCTCGGCGCGCTGCGTGGCCAGGCCCTGATAGGCCTGCGCGAACTGGTCCTTCACTTCCGACCAGGGGTGACGGCGGATGATGTGGTAGCCGAACTCCGTCTCGACCACCTTCGTGATCTGGCCCGGCGCCACGGAGCGGATGCCGGCGTCGAACGCGGCCACCATCTGGCCCGGCGGGAACACGCCGTAATCGCCGCCGCGGTCCTTGGAACCGGGGTCCTGCGAGCGCGTGCGCGCGACCTGGGCGAAGGTCGCCGCGGTCACCGTGGCGGCGATCCGCTCGGCCTCCCGCTTGATGGAATCATTCGCCGTGGCGGAAATGCCGACCGGCTGCTTCGAGAGCAGGATGTGCGAGGCGCCGAGGAGCTCGCCGTCGTTGTAGGCCTGTTCCATGCGGCTGGTATCGACGACCCCCCAGTCCTTCGAGATCACCTCGTAGAACTTCTGCGTCTTGCGCTGCGCCACGGCCGACCACATCCCGGCGTCGGCGTCCTCGACGGCGTTCATCGAGTCGCCCTGCGCGCCGGCGTGGCCGAGCAGGTGGTAGTTCACCCAGAGCTGCGCCAGGGTGCGCGCGGCGTCCGGCCGGAGCGGGATCTCGGACGTACCGAGCATCTCGGACAGGCGGCCCACGGTGAGCTCCTGCGAGCCCGCGCGCGCGACCACGTCCACGTGGGAGGTCATCGCCTCCTTGAAGGCGGCGCAGGAGGAGATCGAGAGGACGGCGAGCGCCGCGGCGGCGAACAGGCGTGTGCGTGTCATGAAGATGAAAAGGGGAGAGGTGCTTCTACCGTGCGTCGGGGGAGATTGTTCGGAGCGCCCGGACGAGGCCGTCCAGCAGCGTTGCGCCACCGAGTCGCGAGAGCTTCAGCGACAGGGGCTGCACCCGTCGCACGTCCACCTGGAACTGCACGTCCCGGAAGGCGGCCGCGAGAGGCTTCAGACGCGGGACAGCGTCAGCCCGGAAGCTAATACGGGCCTCGTCACCACGCACCAGGATCCCCTCGGCGCCAAGCGGGGCGCCCAGGAGCCGCATCCGGGCGACCGCGAAGTAGGCCTCGGCGGGGGGCGGCAGCGGCCCGAATCGGTCGCGGACCTCGGTCCGGAGCTCGTCCACCACCGCCACGTCGCGCGCACCGCCGAGACGCCGGTACAGGTCGAGCTTCACCGCCGGCGACGCGATGTACTCGTCCGGCAGGTAGCTGGGCAGGTCCAGCGTGACGTCGGTCGGGGGCGGCGGCGGGGCCGAGTCGCCGCGCATCATCCGCGTGACCGTCTCGTCGAGCAGCCGCAGGTAGAGGTCGAAGCCGACGGCGTGCACGAATCCCGACTGCTCGGGACCGAGGAGGTTCCCCGCCCCGCGCAGCTCGAGGTCCTTGAGCGCGATCCGGTACCCCGCGCCCAGCTCGGTGTGGTGCTCGAGGACGCGGAGCCGGCGCTCCGCGTCCTCGTCGGTGTACTCGGGGACGATGAGATAGCAGTAGGCGCGACGGTGCGACCGCCCGACGCGCCCGCGCAGCTGGTAGAGCTGCGCGAGGCCGAGCCGGTCGGCGCGGTTCACGAACATCGTGTTCGCATTCGGCACGTCGATGCCGCTCTCGACGATCAGCGTCGAGACGAGCACGTCGATCTCGCCCGCGACGAACTGCTGCATGATCCGCTCGAGCTCGCGCTCCTTCATCTGTCCGTGGCCGACGCCGACGCGCGCGCGCGCGCGGGATCACGCGGCGCACGTGGTCGGAGATCGCCTCGATCGTCTCGATCCGGTTGTGCACGAAGAAGACCTGCCCGCCGCGGTCGAGCTCGCGCGCGATCCCCTCGTCGATCAGCCCGTCGTCCCAGGGCTCGAGGAAGGTGAGCACCGGCGAGCGGTCGCGCGGCGGCGTCTGCATCAGCGTCATGTCGCGCAACCCGGCCAGCGACTGGTGCAGCGTGCGCGGGATCGGCGTCGCGGTCAGCGTCAGCACGTCGGTCTCGAGCTTCAGTTGCTTGAGCCGCTCCTTGTGCTTCACGCCGAAGCGGTGCTCCTCGTCCACGATGATCAGGCCGAGCTGCTTGAAGGTGATGTCGGGACTCAGCAGCCGGTGCGTGCCGATCACGACGTCCACGGTCCCCGCGGCGAGGTCGACCATCGACGCGGCCTGCTCCTTCTGCGTCTGGAACCGGCTCATCACCGCGATCTTGACGGGAAAGTCCGCGAAGCGGTCGCCGAAGGTGCGCGCGTGCTGCTCGGCGAGCACCGTCGTCGGCACGAGCACCGCCACCTGGCGTCCGCTCTGGATCGCCTTGAAGGCCGCGCGCACGGCGATCTCCGTCTTGCCGTAGCCGACGTCGCCGACGAGGAGGCGGTCCATCGGACGCGCGCCCTCCATGTCCCGCTTCACGTCCTCGGTCGCCTTGCGCTGGTCGGGCGTGTCCTCAAACAGGAACGAACTCTCGAGCTGCTTCTGCCAGGGCCCGTCGGGATGGTGCGGCGCGCGGCTCGCAACCTTCCGCCGGGCATAGAGGTCCAGCAGTTCCGCGGTCATCTCGCGCAGCGCCGAGCGCGTGCGCTCCTTCTGCTGGCCCCACTTCTTGCCGCCGAGCTTGTGGAGGCGCGGCGCGGGGGCGTCGTCGTTCACGTCGCCGGCGGCGCGGTACTTCTCGATCTGGTCGAGCCGATAGAGCGGGACGTTCAGCCGGTCGCCCCCCTCGTACTCGATCACGGCGACCTCGATCGTCGCCTCGCCGTGGAAGATCGTCGTCATGCCCCGATAGATCCCGACGCCGTGTTCGAGGTGGACGACGTAGTCCCCCGGCTTGAGCGCGGTGACGTGCTCCAGCGCGGTCCCGGTCGCGTAGCGCCGCGAGCGGCGGATGCGCCGCTCGCGGCGGAAGATCTCGTGGTCGGTGAGGACGCGCAGGCCGTCCGGCGTGCCGCGCGGCGGCAGCAGGAAGCCGCCGCCGAGCACACCGATCACGAGCGCCGCGGGCGACCGTCCCGCGGCGCCCGCGTCGAGCAACTCCTCCAGACGTTCGGCCTGCCCGGCGTTGTCGCAGAGGATCACCGTCGGCGTACCGTCGCGCACCAGCGCCGCGAGTCGCGCCATGTCGCGCTCGATCGGCTCGGGCGCGCGCAGCGGGAAGACGGTGGTGTCCGCATCGGCCTCCGACTCCGAGATCACCACCAACGTCGGGAAGGCCGCCAGCGCCCGGAGCGTCGCCTCGGGCGGCTGCAGCAGTTCGTGCCGGGGCGCCACCGCCTCGCCGCGGCGGCGCGCGAGGTCGAGATGATGCTCCGCCTCCTGCCAGGTGCGCTCCATCTCCGGCTTGAGCGCCACGCCATACGGCATCAGCACCAGCGTACCGGGCGGCCAGAGGTCGGGGAGCGACGCGCGCTCGTAGCGGAGCTCGGCCTCCTCCCCCTGCACCTCGACTGGGAGGATCACCGCGACGGCGGCCGGTCCGGTCGTGCGCTGGCTCGACACATCGAAATGGCGCAGCTCGTTGAGCTCGTCGCCCCAGAACTCGAGCCGCACCGGCTCGTTCATCCCGAATCCATAGACGTCGAGGATCCCGCCGCGCACGCTGAACTGCGCGACGTCCTCGACCAGCGTGACCTTCTCGAACCCCACGCGCTCGAGGTGCGCCACGAGATCCTCGAGCCGGTGCGCCTCGCCGGCCCGGAGTTCGAGGCGCGCATCGGCGAGCGCGCGCGGCATCCGCGTGCGCTCCTGGACCGCGCGCGCGGTGGTCAGCAGGACGCGCACGGCCCCGCGCGCGAGCTTCTCGAGCGTCTCGACGCGCTCCCCCGCGACCTCGGCGTGCGGCTCCACCTCGCCGAAGCCCTCGCGCGGCGGATAGAGCGCGACGCCGTCGTCGCCCAGCACCGACTGCAGGTCCGCCAGCCAGCGCTCGGCCTCCGGAAGCTGGTCGGCCACCACGACGAAGAGCCGATTCGGCTCCCGCATCGCGAGCGCCGCGAGCAGCACCGCGTCGGCGGATCCGGCCAGCCCGGTGACGGTCTGCCGTCCGCGCTCGCGCGGCAGCGTGCTCCCGAGCCGCGTGAAGGCGGCGAGGGAGGAGAGCCGTTCGATGAGGATCGGGAGTGCCATCAGACGTTCACTCGCTCACCGCGGGCGGTCGCGGACTCACGCGGTCGCGGGACGGAGGATCCCGCGCCGAGCGACGAACGCCTCGGCCACGAGGAGGAGGAGCGCGAGCAGGAGGAAGGTGCGGTCGAGCGCGCGGCGCCCACCCGCGGCGAACGCCTCGCGCGCGATCGCCCCCGCATCCGGCGCAACGGCGGGCACGCCGAGTCGCTCGGCGAGCGCGGCCGGTCCGAGTCGCGCGAGGTCCGACTCCGCGGCCTCGCCGTTCACGACCAGCGCGCCGGCGCGCTCGGCGCCGCGACGCCAGAAGTAGGTGCCGGCGATCCAGGGCGCGTCCCGCGTCTCGCTGCCGGTGACGGGCGTGATGGCGCCGTCCGGCGACTCGAGCGCATCGACACCGGTCGGGACGCGCACCGCCGCACCCGGCACTGCGTCGATCACCGCGCCCGTGCCCTGCGCCAGGCGCTGCGAGAGCAGCGCATCCAGCCAGGGCACGAAGGCCGCGCGCACCGTGAGGTCGGTCGCCTCGGCCACCGCCGCGCTCGCCACCAGCACGTAGCCGTCCCCGGCGACCGCCCAGGGCTCACCGCCGACGCGCGCGAGGGTGTCGATGCCGGCCGCGGTCGCGGTCGCGTTCGCACCGCGCTCGAGGATCAACGGGTACCAGGCCCGCGCCACCGCCCCATCGAGCCCCGCGCCGCGCAGCGGCGCGGGCCCTTCGCGGCGCGCACCGAAGCGCCAGGGGATGCCGGCGCGCGCGAGCGCGCGGTTGGCATCCGCGAGCTTGAGCGGTTCCGCCGGCGCGAAGAGCAGTCCCGGCCGGCGCGCATGCTCCGCCGATGCGAGGACGGCGCCCGCACCGGACACCGCGCGCCCGGACGACACGAGCGCGTCGGCGGCGCCGCGCAGGAAGGGCCCCGACGCCGGATCCGCGACGATCGCCGGCGGTTCACCGACGTGCGCGGCGAAGTGGCGGATGTCGTCACCGCGCATCTCGTCGGGTGCGAGTTCGATCGCGCCCGCGAGCCAGCCGCGTCCCGTCGGCTGCACGCGCGCCAGCACCGTCGCCCCGGCCTGCACGCTGCCCCGCGCGACCGTGCGGCCATCGAGCAGCACGCGCCAGGTCGTCGAGTCGCCGCCACTGATGCTCGCGCGAACGGCGCCGCGCGGGTTCCAATGCGCCGGCTCGGTCGCCACCGCGGCGACCGCGCGATTCACCGGCGGCGTTCCCGCCGGCTGATGGATGCCGAGCGGCGTGCCGCCGAGCGCGCCGGCGTCCACGTCGGCCCAGGAGGTGGCCTGTCCGTCGGTGAGCAGGAGCACGCGGCCGTTGGGGACGCCGCTCGCGCGCACCAGCGCCGCGGCGCGGCGCAGCGCGCCATCGGCATCACCGGCGCCGTCGAGCGTGCCGATCCGCGAGAGCGCATCGACGAGCGAGGCGCTGGTCCCTCCGGCGACCGCGCCGTCCATCGTTACCACCCAGAGACGGTCCCCCGCCGAGGCGGCGTCCACCACCGTGCGCGCCTCGCGCACCAGGAGGCCCAGGACGGGCCCTTCGGCGCCCGCGGCGGCCGAGGAGCGGGAGTTGTCGAGCACGATCGCGATCGCCGTCGGCGGATGCCCGAACCCCGGCAGCGGGCCGACCGGTCGGGCGGCCGCGAAGGCGAGCGCGAGCACGATGCCGATCCGCAGCAGCATCAGCAGGAGGTTGCGGAGCTTGACCTCGCGCGCGTGCTCCCGCTCCGCGCGCATCAGGTAGCGCACCGCCGGGAAGTCGAAGCGCACGCCGGTGCGGCGCCGCAGGAGATGCAGCAGCAGCGGCACGCCGGCGACCGCGGCGAGGAGCAGCGCCCAGGGCGCGAGGAAGCTCACGGCAGGCGCTGGCGGGCGGCGAAGGCGCGGCGGAGCGGCACGCCGAAGGGCTGGTCGGTGAGGATCGGCTCGTAGAAGGCGCCGGAGGCGGCGCAGCGGGCGCGCCACTCGTCGATCGCATCGCGCACGGTGGACTGGTACGCATCGCGCACGTCGGCCGGCGTGGCCGCGAGCGACGCGCCGCCTTCGGGATCGACGAAGAGTGATTCACCGGTCGGCAGGATGAAGCTCGCCTCGGCGGGATCGAGCAGGTGCAGCACGGTGACATCGTGCCCCTGCGCCCGCAGCGAGTGCACCGTGTCGTCCACTTCCTGCGGATCGAGCAGGAGGTCCGAGACGAGCACCACCATTCCACGCCGACGAATGAGCTTCCCCGCCTGGCGCAGCGCGCCGGCCGCGTCGGAGCCGAGTCCGGCGCCGGGGTCGGCCAGCGCGGTGAGGATGCGCTTGAACTGGACCGTGCGCGACTTGGGAGGCACCACCGAGCGGAGCTGGTCGTCGAAGCGGATGAAGCCGACGGAGTCGCGCTGACGGATCAGCAGGAGCGCGAGGGCGGCCACGAGCTGCTCGGCGTAGGCGAGCTTGGTCATCAGGGCCGGCGCGCTCTTCCAGTCCATCGACCGGCTCACGTCGAGGACGATCGTCGCGCGGAGGTTGGTCTCCTCCTCGTACTGCTTGATCAACCACTTGTCGGCGCGGGCGGCGACCTTCCAGTCCATGAAGCGGAGATCGTCCCCGGGCTGGTAGGCGCGATGCTCGGCGAACTCGACCGAGAAGCCCTTCTTGGGCGAGCGGTGGAGACCCGCGAGGAGCCCGTCCACGACCCAACGCGAGATGACCTCGAGGCGCCCGAGGGCCGCGAGGGTGGCGGGGTCCATCAGATCGGCCCGGGCCTGCCTGGCCGGAACAGCGGGTGCGGACATCAGGCGTGCAAGGTACGGGGTCGTTCGTGCGGCTCAAAGGCCTTACGCGGCGGGGCGGGCTTCCGCTCAGGGCTGGGATCGGGACGTTCACCACGAAGACACGAAGGGCCCGAAGACCTGCGAAGAACGGCGACTGCCCATTGTGGGGGTGCGCGGCGAGGGGACCGGACCCGGCTGCAGGCGCGCCGTGGGCCGTGCAACCCGGGAGCTGTTGTGGCGATCGTCTGTGCGGTGGATTGCTTCGCCGTTCTTCGACTCCTTCGTGTCTTCGTGGTGAACGGCTCGCTCCAGCCGAAGCCCGCACCGCTTGGCGACGATGCCCGCAGGCGCGAGATTCTCCCTTCCCCGCTGCCCGAGCACCCGATGCGCGCCCTGATCCTGATCGCTTTCGCCGCCCCCGCACTCGCCGCCCAGTCCCCCGCCCCGACCGAATGGCCGGCGTACGGCCGCGATGCCGGCGGAAGCCGCCATGCGCCGATCGCGCAGATCGACCGAGGGAACGTCGGCCGGCTTGCGGTCGCGTGGACCTTCAACACGGGCGAGCTCGACGCCGGGGAACGCTCGTTCGAAGCGACGCCGATCCTCGTGGATGGCACGCTCTACCTGAGTACGCCACTGGGCAAGATCATCGCACTCGACCCGCTGACGGGCGCGGAGCGCTGGCGCCACGACGCCAAGGTCAGCGCGCGGACCGGCTTCGGCGACTTCACCTCGCGCGGCGTCTCGACCTGGGTCGATCCGCTCGCGGCCCCGGGGGCGGCCTGTCGTCGCCGCATCGTCGCGGCGACGGTGGACGGGCGGCTGCTCGCGCTCGACGCGCGCACCGGCACTCCCTGCGCCGGGTTCGGCACCGACGGCACCGTCTCGTTGCGCGAAGGACTGCGCAACGCGCCGTTCGAGTTCGCGGAGTACGAGGTGACATCGCCGCCCGCGATCATCGCGGGACTCATCGTGGTCGGGTCGGCGGTCGCCGACAACAACCGCTACGACGCCGCGAGCGGCGAGGTGCGCGCCTACGACGCGCGCACCGGCGAGAAGCGCTGGAGCTGGGATCCGGTGCCGCAGGATCCGCGCGACGCAGCCTATGGGACCTGGCGCGGCGACTCGGCGCACCGCACGGGCGCGGCCAATGCCTGGAGCGTGATCGCCGCCGACTCGGCGCGCGGGCTCGTCTTCGTGCCGACGAGCGCGCCGAGCCCCGACTACTACGGCGGCCGCCGGCTCGGGCGCAACGACTACGCGAACAGCATCGTGGCGCTCTGGGCCGCGACCGGCGAGGTCGCCTGGCACTTCCAGACGGTGCATCACGATCTCTGGGACTACGACAACGCGTCGCCGCCGGCGCTGGTCGAGCTCACGATCAACGGCCGCCGGCGCGCAGCGGTGCTGCAGGCGACCAAGACGGGGATGCTCTTCGTGCTCGACCGCGACACAGGGGAGCCGCTCGTGCCGGTCGAGGAGCGCCCCGTGCCGGCGAGCGACGTCGCCGGCGAGGAGGCCTGGCCGACGCAGCCCTTCAGCGCGATCCCGCCGCTCAGCCCGCACGCCTTCACCGCGGCCGAGGCCTTTGGGCTCTCGGAGGCGGGGCGCGAGTCCTGCCGCGCGCAGATCGCGGCGCTCCGGAACGACGGGATCTTCACGCCGCCCAGCCTCCGCGGCACCCTCGCGATGCCGTCGAACATCGGCGGCGCGCACTGGGGCGGCGTGGCGTGGGACGCCGCACACGGGATCGCGGTGGTCGCGGTGAACACGATCGCGGCCTTCGTCCGGCTCGTGCCGGCGGAGGGGACCGACATCGCCGAGCTCCGGCGCGAGGCGTCGCGGCTCGACCAGCAGGTGAACAGGCTCCGCGGCACGCCGTTCTATCAGGTGCGCGGCCTGTTGATCTCGCCCGACGGCGTCCCCTGCACGCCGCCGCCCTTCGGCAAGCTGGTGGGCGTGGACATCGCCCGCCGCCGGATCGCGTGGGAGGTGCCGCTCGGCGCGCCGGCACCGGCGGCGTCCGGCGAGGCAGCGGCGATGCCCGCGACGCTCGGCTCGCCGAATCTGGGCGGCGCGATCGTGACGTCTGGCGGCCTCGCGTTCATCGCGGCGACACTCGACCACTCGATCCGCGCATTCGATGTGGAGACCGGCCGCGAACTCTGGCGCGCCTCGCTGCCGGCCGGCGGCAAGGCGACGCCGATGACCTACCTCGGCGCGGACGGACGGCAGTACGTCGTGATCGCCGCCGGCGGCGACGGCGACCGGTTCGGCCGCGGGGACGCGCTGGTGGCGTTCGCGTTGCCGACGCCTTGAGCGTTTCCCCACGAAGCGTTTCACCACGAAGGCACGAAGGGCGCGAAGAAGAGCGAAGCAGGCCACTGCCCCTGCCAGATCCGGCTCAACGCACGGATGCAACCGTGCCAGCGGGACACCCAGCGGGGCGGAGAACCGCTCCCGCGCGTCCCCCTGTGAGGCAGTTGCAGTGCTTCGCCCTTCTTCGCGCCCTTCGTGTCTTCGTGGTGAACCGGCCGAATCCGTCGGACCGCCAGGCGCCCCGCAGTTGGATGGCGCCCGTCGCTGGACTAGGTTTCAAGGTTACCCCGTACCGCGCCACACCCTTCCGCGCCCAGCCGTGACCCCGCCGTCCCTGATCCGCAACTTCTGCATCGTCGCCCACATCGACCACGGGAAATCCACCCTGGCCGATCGCCTCATCGAGGCCACGGGGATGCTGCAGAAGCGCGAGATGAAGGCCCAGGTGCTCGACACCCTGGACCTCGAGCGCGAGCGCGGGATCACGATCAAGCTCAACGCCGTCCGGATGTCGTACGATGCCAAGGACGGCACGACCTACGAGCTGAACCTGATCGACACGCCGGGGCACGTGGACTTCACCTACGAGGTCTCGCGCTCGCTGGCCGCCTGCGAGGGCGCGATCCTCGTCGTCGACGCGTCGCAGGGCATCCAGGCGCAGACACTCTCGAACCTCTTCCTGGCGATGGAAGCCGGGCTCGAGATCATCCCGATCCTGAACAAGATCGACCTCCCCGGCGCCGAGCCCGAGAAGCGGCGGCAGGAAGTGGTGGACCTCCTCGGCTGCGCCCCGGAGGACATCCTCCTCGTGAGCGCCAAGGAAGGCGTCGGCGTCCCCGAGCTGCTCGAAGCGGTCGTGGCGCGCGTGCCGATGCCCCGCGGCGACATGAACAAGCCGCTGCGCGCACTGATCTACGACTCCTACTACGACCGCTACCGCGGCGCGATCCCCAGCGTGCGCGTCGTCGATGGTGTGCTCAAGAAGGGGACGAAGATCACCTTCGGCGCATCCGACGCCGTCTACGAGGTCGCCGAGGTCGGCTACAACCAGCTGCGCCAGGTCGTGACGCCGCAGCTCACCGCGGGCGAGGTCGGCTTCGTCGTCGCCAACGTGCGCTCGGTCAAGGAGACGCGCGCCGGCGACACGATCTTCGACGCCGAGAACAAGGCGACCGAGCCGCTGCCGGGATACCAGGCCGTGAAGTCGTTCGTCTTCGCCGGCGTCTATCCGACCGACACGCAGCAGTACGAGGACCTGCGCGACGCGCTCGAGAAGCTCCAGCTCAACGACGCCTCGCTCCAGTACCTCCCGGAGTCCTCGACCGCGCTCGGCTTCGGCTTCCGCTGCGGATTCCTCGGGCTCCTGCACATGGAGATCGTGCAGGAGCGGCTCGAGCGCGAGTTCGACCTCGACCTCGTGACGACCGTGCCGAGCGTGGAGTACCACGTCCACCTCACCGACGGCACCGAGTCGCTGGTCGAGAACCCGGCGCTGATGCCCCCCTCGACGGTGATCGACTACGTCGAGGAGCCGTACGTGAAGGCGCGGATCATGGTCCCGGCCGAGTACATCGGCGCGATCATGACGCTCGGCACCGACCGGCGCGGCGAGTACAAGGGGATGCACTACATCGACACCGCGCGCGTCGAGATCGACTGGGAGTTCCCGCTGGCCGAGATCATCCTCGACTTCTTCGACAAGATGAAGTCGCTGACGCGCGGCTACGCCTCGCTCGACTACGAGATGCTCGGTTACCGGCGCAGCGACCTCGTGCGGCTCGACATGCTGATCAACGGCGACCCGATCGACGCCTTCTCGGTGATCACCCACACCGCCAAGTCGTACGACTGGGGGCGCAAGATCGCCGACAAGCTGAAGGAGCTGATCCCGCGGCAGCTCTTCGAGGTGGCGATCCAGGCGGCGATCGGCCAGAAGGTCATCGCGCGCACGACGGTGAAGGCGCTCCGCAAGGACGTGCTCGCCAAGTGCTACGGCGGCGACATCAGCCGCAAGCGCAAGCTCCTCGACAAGCAGAAGGAAGGCAAGAAGCGCATGAAGCAGGTCGGCGCGGTGGAGATCCCGCAGGAAGCCTTCCTCGCGGTGCTGCAGGTCGACTAGCGCGAAGTCTCCGGCGGTTCACCACGGAGACACGGAGAGGCGGAGGAATCACGGAGGAAGCGTTGGAGGCACTCCGAGCTCGACGCACCACGCTTGCGGCGATCGTAGCTCCCCGAAGCAGTCTCCGTCCTTCCTCCGTCCCTCCGTGTCTCCGTGGTGAACGACGCGGCTCAGCCCCGCGCACGGACCTCGTCGTAGATCGCCTCGAGCTTCGCCGTCTGCCGCCCGAGATCGAAGTTCCGCTCCACGTGGGCGCGCGCCGCGAGGCTCATCCGCGCGCGGAGGGCCGGGTCGCCGAGCAGCGTCCGCAGGTGCGCCGCGAGGGCGGACTCGTCGCCCGGCGTGAAGAGGAAGCCGGTCTCGCCGTGCACGATCCCCTCGGCGGTGCCGCCGCTCGTTGACGCGATCAACGGCAGGCCGCAGGCCTGCGCCTCGAGGAAGGTGATCGGCAGCCCCTCGGCGTTGCCGCGCGCGTCGGCGATGCTCGGGCCTGCGAGCACCGCCGCGCGCCGCATCAGCACCTGCACCTCGGCCGGCGTCTGCACGCCGAGGAATCGCGCCGGCACGCCGAGGGCGGCGGCCTCGCGCGCGAGCCCCTCGCGGAGCGGGCCGTCGCCGGCGAGCACGAGTTCCGCCGCCGGCACCGTGCGCCGCACCTCGGCCAGCGCGTGGATCAGGTGCGCGACGCCCTTCTTCTCCACCAGCCGCCCCACGAAGAGCACCTCGTGGCCGGCGCGTGCGTCCGTCCCCGGCGAGAAGCGCGCCGTGTCCACGCCGATGAAGTGCACGGTGATCTTCGCCGGCGGGCAGCCGGCGGCGCGCAGCGCCTCGGCGATGAACTCCGACACCGCGAGCACGCGGTCCGCGGCCGCGAACGCGCGGCGCCGGCGCTCGGCCTCGGCGGCGGTCTTCGCGGCGACCGTGATGTCCATCCCGTGGTACGTCACGACGAGCGGCACGCCGAGCGCGCGCGCGATGCGGCTCGCCGGCAGGGCGCTCGAGCCGAAGTGCGCGTGCAGCACCGCGGGGTGGGTGTCAGCGATCGCGCGCAACCAGCGCCGCGGCGCACGGCCGGCGGACTTGAGCAGCAGCTTCTCGAGCGCCGGGAAGGCGCTGTGCTCGTTCAGCAGCAGCTGCGGACGCCCGACGAGGTACGCGGCGCCGCTCGGGTCGCGCGAATAGCCGACCAGCACCGGTGCATAGCGCGTCATCGCCCCGGACTGCGCGGCGATGAAGGTCTCCGACCAGGGGAGGATCCGCTTGCGGAAGACGATCGCGGTCGGGCGCTCGGCCGTGGTCGCGGCGTGGACGACGTTCATCGCGTGCGCTCCCGGATCAGGCGCGCCGGCTGGATCGCGTCGGCGTGGAATCCCGTGACGTGCGCCGCGATCTCCGCGCGCAGCGAGGGGCCGCGCGCCAGCACCTTGCCGGCGGCGCGCGCCAGGAACTCCGCCGTGACCTCCTCGAAGTCCACCGCCCACGACTCCATCCCGAGCGAGCGCAGCAGTTCGCGCGACTTGAACTCGTAGGCGATCGCGACCACCGGCGTGCGCGCGACGAGCGCGAGGATCGCGAAGTGCATCCGCGTCGCGATTGCGAGGTCGTAGGTCGCCAGCTCCGCGGCGAGCGCGTCCGGCGAGCGGAACTGCGTGTCCACGCGGATGCCGGGCTCGCCCGCGAGCAGGTCGCGCACCAGCTCGGCCGCGAACCGCGAATCGTCGGTCCAGTATTCCGGCACGCCCTGGCAGGTCGAGAGGAAGACGACCTCCGACCCCGTCCGCGCGAGCGCCCGTGCGGCCTCGGCGACGGCGCGGCGATAGTCCTCGCGCGCGTCGCCTCCCTCGGCGGCGCGCGCATGCGACCAGGACCGCACCGAGATCGCGACCCGCGTCGGGGGAAGCGCCGACGGCGCTGCCGCCGACGGTCGCGAGGTCGGGCGCCCGGCGTCCGCCGGCGCGTCCAGCGCGAATGCCGCATCCGCGTGCACGGAGAGCCGCTCCGCCATTGCCCCGATCTCGGTCAGGTGGCCGCGCGACCGTTCATCGCGCAGGAAGACGCCGCGGCTCCCGGCGACGATCCTCCGCATCACGCGCTGGCTGCGCTCGCGGCGGAAGGGACCCATCGACTGCGTGAAGAGGAAGGTCGGCTTGCCCAGCGCCTGCGCGGCAAGGAGCTCGTCGGCCTTGGCGGTGAAGTCGTAGTGCTCGACGAAATAGGTGCCCCCGGTCGCGACCACGACGTCGCTCGCGGCGATCCGGTCGAGATGCTCCCGTTGCTCGCGCGAGAGGAGGAGGCGCGCCAGCCGCGGCGCCGCCGGGAGCAGCCGCACCGCGAGCGAGGTGCGCCGCTTGCGCAGGCTCGCCACGCCGCCATGCGCGCGCCAGCGCGGCCAGTGCGCGTGCCGGCTGTGCAGTCCGGCGAAGAATGCGACGTCGGGATAGAGCCGCCCGGCGACCGCGGGCGTCTGCTCCGCGACCTCGATCCGGAGGTCGGGGCCGAAGACCTCGCGCAGGGCGCGCAACTCGCCCATCAGGATCGCGGCGTCGCCCACATTGAGGGCGACCGAGTTGACGATGAGGATCCTCAACCGAGGTGGCGGTCCAGGCCGGCCGGGGTGCGCGTGAGCCGGCGCGCCGCCACCTCGTCACGGATCGCCCGGTTGCGCGCCATCGCCTCCGGCCGCTTGTAGCCGCGCCCGTGGTCGAGGTGCACGCAGAGCGCGCGGTGCCGGACCTGCGTGCCCCGCACCCCGGCGTTCTCGAGCCGCTCGCCGAGCTCGCGGTCGAGCCCGCCCCACTCGAGCCGCTCGTCGAATCCGTTCACGCGCACGAGGTCGTCACGCCAGACGCTCGCGTTGTGGCCGTTGAAGGTCGGACGCGTGGTGGTGACGCGATCGAGGAGCCGCGCCATCGTCGGTCCCCAGGCGAGGCGCTGGAGGCCGGACGACCAGGGCGTGCCGTGGGCGCGCAGCCACCCGGCATCGGTCGCGCGGCCCGCAAGGATGTCCTCGCGCGTGATCGCCTGGCTTGTCTCGAGCGGCAGCTTCAGGTAGCCCCCGGAGAGGAACCGCCCCCGCTCGGCGAGCCGCGCGTGCACGGCCAGCAGATCGGGGCGCGGGATGCAGTCGCCATCGGTGAAGAAGACGTACTCCCCCTGCGCGACGGCGATCGCGGCGTTCAGGATGGTGCACTTCCGGAATCCCTCGTGCGGATGCCAGACGTGCCGCAGCGGATAGTGCAGCGCGGGCCGCAGGCGGTCGAGCGCGGCGCGCGTTGGATCGGTGGAGCCGTCGTCGGCGACGAGGAGCTCGAAGTCGCGGAAGGTCTGCGCCTCGAAGCCCCAGAGGACCTTCTCGAGCCACTCCGGATGATCGTACGTCGTCAGGATCACGGACAGCCGCATGGAACGCGTCGTTTCCTATTATATTCGGGATCACACGCGACCGGGGACATGCGAGGCGGAAGATAGCCGCGGCCCCCGACGGACGACAGACGGCCGCACGGAGACCCGAGCTTGTCAGAGCGCGAACCCCACGGACCTGCGGACTCGCACGTCCCCTGCATCGTCGGCGTGGACCTCGGCGGCACCAACCTGGTCGTCGGGGCGATGACCGCCGACGGCGCAAACCGCTTTGCGACCCATTCCGTGCCCACGCGCGCCGATCTCGGGGCCGACGGAGTGGTGGCGCGCATCGCCGAGCAGATCGAGCGCGTGATCGCCGACACCTGCGAGGCGACCGGCCGCACGCGCGCCGACTTCCTCGGCGTCGGCATCGGCTCGCCGGGCCCGCTCGACCGCGCGCGCGGTCTCGTGATCTTCACGCCGAATCTCGGGTGGCGCAACTTCCCGCTGCGCGACCGGGTGCAGGACGCGGTGCACCTGCCGGCGACGCTCGACAACGATGCCAACTGCGCCACGCTCGGCGAGTGGTGGGTCGGCGCAGCAAAGGGCGCACGGAACGTCGTCGGACTCACGATCGGCACCGGGATCGGCGGCGGGCTCATCCTCGACGGACGGCTCTACCACGGCGCGAGCGACGTCGCCGGTGAACTCGGGCATGCGACGATCGAGGCCAACGGCCGCCGCTGCGGCTGCGGCAACTACGGGTGCCTCGAGGCCTACGCCTCGGGTCCGGCGATCGCCGAACGCGCGCGCGAAGCGCTCGCCGGTGGTGAGCCCTCGATCCTGCCGGGGCTGGTCGGCGGGGATCTCGCGCGGCTCACCGCTGCCCACGTGTACGAGGCGGGCCACCGCGGCGACGAACTCGCGATCGAGGTCGTGCGCGACACGGCGAAGTTCCTCGGCATCGGCGTCGCGAACCTGCTCAACATCTTCAATCCCGAGGTCGTGGTGCTGGCCGGCGGCGTCACGCAGGCCGGCGATGCGCTCTTCGAGCCGCTGCGGGCCGAGGTGCGGCGCCGCGCGTTCAAGCCGGCGGTCGATGCCTGCCGGATCGTACCGGGGACGCTGCAGGGCACTGCCGGCGTGGTCGGGGCCGTCGCCACCTTCGCGCAGCAGCACGGGCTGGCATGAGCGCGCCGGGCCGCCGGAAGCGCCTCGGCGTGATCGGCACCTTCGTCTGGGACATCATCCACGGCCGGGACGCGCGCGACGCGACGATCGAGGAGTGGGGCGGGATCACCTACGCCCTGAGCGCGGCCGACGCGGCGCTGCCGGACGACTGGGAACTCGTGCCGCTGGTGAAGGTCGGGAGTGACCTCGCGCCGCGGGCGCGGCAATACCTCCGCACGCTGCGCCGGGTCGCCGCCGATGCGGTGCCGATCGAGGTCCCGCAGCGCAACAACCGGGTCGAACTCGTCTACCACTCCGACGAGCGCCGCAGCGAGGTGCTGAGCGGCGGCGTGCCCGGGTGGACCTGGGCCGGGCTGCAGCCCCTGCTGCGCGACCTCGATGCGCTCTACATCAACCTGATCAGCGGGTTCGAGCTCGACCTGACGACGGCGCAGCTCGTGCGGCAGCACTTCAAGGGGCCGATCTACTGCGACCTGCACTCGCTCGTGCTGGCGGTGGAGCCCGGCGGGCTGCGCACGTACCGGCCGCTCCCGGAGGTCGCCGCGTGGTGCGCCTGCTTCGACCTGCTGCAGGTGAACGAGGACGAGCTCGCGATGATGGCGCCCGACCCGATGGCACTCGCCGCGACGGCGCTCGGGGCCGGCGTCCGCACCCTGCTCGTGACGTTGGGGAGGCGGGGCGTCGTCTATTTCTCGGCGGCGGGGTTCGAGCGGCTGGCGGATCTCGCCGCACCAGCGGCGTCGACCGTGTCGGCGCCGCTGCGCACCGCATTGGTGCCGGCGAGCGTCGCGCGAGTGGAGGGACCGGGCGATCCGACGGGCTGCGGCGATGTGTGGGGCGCGACCTATTTCTCACGTCTCGTCGCGGGTGATATACTGTCTGTGGCGCTGCGCGCCGCCTGCGACGCGGCGGCACGCAACGTCGAGCATCGGGGCGCCACCGGCCTCGCCCATCATCTTCGGGGAGAACTGCACCCGCTGTGACCGCCGTCATCACCATCCCCGCGTCGCTGGACGAGCACTCGTTCGAACAGGTGTTCGAACAGCTCGCGGCCGTGCCGGCCGACGCGAAGATCCTGGTCGATGCGCGCCACACCCGGTTCGCGACCCCCTACGGTCTCACGACCCTGCTTTGCGTCGCGCAGACGCGGCTCGAGAAGCCCGATTTCGCGCCCCCCGAGGACGAGAGCGTCGGTTCCTACTGGGCGCGGTCGAACTTCTACCGCTACGCCGAGGAGCTGTACACGATGCGCGGCACGGTGCCGCGGCCGCGGGCGACGCAGGACTCCGACGTCCTGCTCGAGGTGACGCCGGTCGCGAAGAGCGAGGACGTGCACGAGGTCGTGGATCGCGTGAAGGACCGGGCGACGCACATCCTCACGACCAAGCTCGACCTCGAGCCCCGCGCCACGATGGGCTTCGCGATGACGCTCTCGGAGGCCTGCCAGAACATCGTCGAGCACGCCGGGCGGGGCGGCTGGGTCATGGTGCAGCGCTACAACTGGGGCAAGCGCCGCGTAGGCCGCGACGTCGTGCAGATCGCCGTCTCCGATGCCGGCATCGGGTTCCGCAAGTCGCTCGAGACCAGCCGCGCGCGGGCCCTCGCCGACCGCTGGGACGACGCGATCGCGCTCGAGAACGGCGTGATGATCGGCGTGAGCCGCTTCCAGGACCCGGGGCGCGGGCAGGGACTGAAGGGGATCCGCGGGTACGTGCACCGGTTCGACGGCAAGCTCAGTGTGCGCAGCGGCCGGGCGCGGATCGCGCTGAATCCGGAGTGGGAGGACGACGTGCCGCGGCAGGATGACCTCAGCCCGTTCGCCGGCACGCAGCTCCAGGTGATCATCCCCAAGCGGGTGCCGCCGCCATGAGTCGATCATGACCCACATCGACGTCAGCCGCGCGCTGCACGCGTCGGTCGCGGGGGCCTACTCCGACCTCGTCACCCGGCGGACCGGTGCGTTGGTGCGCACGCTCATCGAGCGGCAGCTCTCGGGTCTCGCCGACGGCACGGTCGCCTTCCTCGACTTCTCACGCATCGGCGTGCTCGACCGGTCCTGCGCCGACGAATTCGTCGCGAAACTCCTGTTGCCGCTCTCCGAGGACCACACAGCGCGCGACGGCTACGTCGTCTTCCACGGCGTCAGCGAGCTCCATCTCGAGTCGATCGAGGCGGTGCTCGAGACGCACGGGCTCGCACTGGTGGTGCAGTTCCCCGACGGGCCGACGCGGCTGGTCGGCGCGGTGACGCCCTGCCAGCGCACCCTCTGGGAACTGGTGATGTCCGGCGGCGGCGCGAGCGCGGTCGAACTGCTCGCCGCCGCCGCCGGCCTCGACTGCGAGGACGCGCGGGCCCAGCTCGAGTCGCTGGCCCGCCGGCGCCTCATCCGGCGTGACGCCGACGGCTTCGCGCCCCTCGGGGCGGCCGCCTGATGGGACGCGCCTTCTCGCCGCTCCAGGTCGTCGGATTCATCGCGACCCGCAAAGGGGACCCAGAGCGCGGTCCGCTCGTCCGCATTCGCACCGACGACGCGCGCAAGCGGCTCATCGACGCCGGGGAGCTCGTCTGGGTCTACGGTCCGCGCCGGCACGAGCTCGCACCCGTCGTGTATGACGATACGCTGCCCAAGGGCGGGATCGTCGTGCGCGATCTCGCCGGCCTCGCGATCACGGAGATCGTCCGGCTCGTGAAGATGGATGTCGACCACCGCCCCGTCCTCACCAAGCATCTCGCCTGAGGTCCCTGTGTCCCGCGCGAAGCCCCGTCCGCCCCTCCCCCGACTCGCCACCCTCGCCATCCACGGCGGGCGCGAAGGCCACAAGCCCGGCGACCCCGTCGTCGAACCGCTCGTCCAGTCGGTGAACCATCTGCAGGCGCTCGGCACCGCCGAGGGCCTCCTCTACACGCGCTACGGCAACACGCCGAACGCCGACCGGCTGCAGAAGCGCCTCGCGCTCCTGGAAGGGGCCGAGGCCTCGCTCGTGCTCTCGAGCGGGATGGCGGCCACCGCCTGCGCGCTGCTCGCGCTGCTGCGGCCGGGGGACCATCTCATCTCCTCGATGTACATCTACGGCGGCACGCACCGCCTGTTCATGGAGGAGTTCACGCGGCAAGGGATCGAGGTCTCGCTCGTCGATCCGTTCGAGCCGCGCGCCTGGCGCAAGAAGCTCCGCAAGGAGACGCGCGCGATCTTCGCCGAGTCGCCGGTGAACCCCACCTGCCGCGTCCTCGACCTCAAGCCGATCTCCTACCTCACGCGGGGCGAGGGCATCGCGCTCGTCGTGGACTCGACCTTCGCGAGCCCGGTGAACTTCCGCCCGCTGGAGCACGGCGCCGACGTCGTGATCCACTCGGCGACCAAGTACCTCAACGGGCACCACGACGTGCTGGCCGGCGTCGTCGCCGGCTCGCAGTCGTACATCGACGAGGTCCTGCAGAAGGAGATGCTCTGGGGGCAGACCCCCGACCCGTTCGCCTGCTGGCTGCTCGAGCGCGGACTCAAGACGCTCGACGTGCGCGTGCAGCGCTCCAACGCCTCGGCGATGGCCATCGCCCAGTGGGCCGAGGGCCGCAAGGACGTCAAGCACATCCACTATCCGGGGCTCGCGTCGCATCCGGACCACGCGATCGCGTCGGAGATCCTCGACGGGTTCGGCGGGATGTTGGCACTGGAACTCGCCGGCGGCGGCCGCGCGGCGGACCGCTTCCTCCGCCGGCTCCGGCTCGTCACCCATGCGCCGAGTCTCGGCGGCGTGGACACGCTCGTGAGCGAACCGCGCTACACCTCCCACGCGAAGATGACCGCCGCCGAGCGCGCGCGGATCGGGATCCCCGACGGATTCCTCCGGTTCAGCATCGGCCTGGAGGACGTCGACGACCTGGTCGCCGATCTCGAGCAGGCACTGAAGTGAGCCGATGATCCGATTCACCCACGTCACGAAGCAATATCCCCGCGGCGGCCCCGCCCTCGAGAACGTCTCGTTCCACCTGAATCGCGGCGAGTTCGCCTTCCTCACCGGCCCAAGCGGCGCCGGCAAGAGCACGATCCTCAAGCTGATCCACGTCGCCGAACGGCCGACCTCGGGTGAGGTGCGCGTGGACGGCCGCAGCTCGGTGACGCTCACACCGCACGACATCCCCAAGCTGCGGCGGCGGCTCGGCGTGATCTTCCAGGATTTCCGCCTGCTCGAGGACCGCACCGCGGAGCAGAACGTCGCCTTCGCGCTCGAGGTCACCGGCACGCCGGCGGCCGCGATCGGACCCAAGGTCGCGCGCGTGCTCACGCAGGTCGGGCTGGCGTCGAAGACGACCGCGCTCCCGCATGAGCTCTCGGGCGGCGAGCAGCAGCGTGTCGCGATCGCGCGCGCGCTCGTGAACGATCCGCTGGCGCTCCTCGCCGACGAGCCGACCGGCAACCTCGACGAGCGGGCCTCCCGCGGGATCTTCCAGCTGCTGCGCGACATCAACGCCTCCGGCACGGCGGTGCTGATGGCGACGCACGACCTCGCGCTCGTGCGCACCGCGCAGTTCCGCACGATCGAGCTGAACCGTGGCGCGGTCGTCTACGACTCCGCGGCCGATGCCCGGCCGAGGACGCCGACGTGAGCCTCGCCTTCCGGGAAGCCGTCCGCGCCTTCCGCCGCGCGCCGGTGCTGAGCGCGCTCAGCGTCACGACCATCGCGTTCTCGCTCTTCGCCTTCGCGCTCTTCGGGCTCGTGGCGGTGAACCTCCGCGCGGCGCTCCAGCAGGTCGAGGACCGGGTCGAGATCCGCGCCTTCGTGGCCGCGGGCACCGCGCCCGAAGCGATCGCCGCAGCGGTCGGCGACGTCGCCAGCTTCCCCGAGGCCGCCGATGTGCGGCTCGTCACCGAGACCGAGGCACTCGAGCGCGCCCGCCGCGAGCTCGGCGAGTTCGAGGGCGTCTTCGAAGCCGGCATCCTGCCGGCTTCGATCGAGGTGAAGCTCAAGCCGGGACTCCGCGACCCGGCCACCGTGCGCGAGGTCGCGCGCCGGCTCGAGGGCTACGACTTCGTGGACGACGTCCGATTCGGCGAGGAATGGGTCGAGAAGCTGCACCGGCTGCGCACGATCGCCACCGCCGCGGGGCTCGCGCTCGGGTTCACCTTCGCGCTCGTGGCGGTGATCATCATCGGCTCCACCATCCGCATGGCGGTGCTCGCGCGGAGCCGGGAGATCCAGATCATGCGGCTCGTCGGCGCGACCGACGGCTTCATCCGTGCCCCGTTCCTGATCGAGGGGTTCCTGAAGGGGCTGCTCGGGGGCCTGCTCGCGCTGGCGCTCACCTGGATCGCGTTCCGCCTGCTGGGGCGATACGTGCTGCAGGCGGAGTTCTTCGCACCGGCCTACATCGCCGTCGGCATCGTGGCGGGGTCGTTGATCGGCCTGCTCGGCAGCTCGGTCTCCGTCGGCCGCCACCTGAAGCGGGTCTAGCAGGTCGTGCGCCGCGCCTGGCCGTGGAGGCCGCTCGCCGCTCTCGCGATGCTGCTGGTCGGCCCGGTGATCCCGCTGGGCGCGCTGGGCGCGCTCGGCGCGCTGGGTGCTCAGCAGCGGCCACCCGCCCTGCCCCCGTCCGCGCAGCAGTCGGCCGAGCGGATCCGCCAGGAGCAGTCGGAGCTCGAACGGCTGCGCGCGGAGCGGCTCGATCTCGAGGCGCGGATGAAGCGCCTGCAGTCGAGCGCGCGCGACGTCGCTGCCGAGCGCCAGAACATCGAGCGCCAGGCGCAGGCGACCTCGCGCGTCGTCCGGTCGCTCGACCAGCAGCTCGGGTCGCTCATCGCCGAGGTGGAGAACGTCAACACCGGCCTTGTCCGCACGCAGGACGAGATGCGGATCAAGCGCTCCACGCTGCGGCACCGGGTCCAGGAGATCTACAAACGCGGCCCGCTCCACTCACTGGAGGCACTGCTCTCGGCGGAGTCGTTCG
Source organism: Gemmatimonadaceae bacterium (assembly GCA_031396725.1). Taxonomy (GTDB): domain Bacteria; phylum Gemmatimonadota; class Gemmatimonadetes; order Gemmatimonadales; family Gemmatimonadaceae; genus Pseudogemmatithrix. Next base: position 60,722 of record JANNLH010000090.1, read on the forward strand.
GTGCGCTGGTGGCGCGCTACAAGTACCTGAGCCTCGTGGCGCGCCGGGATCGCGCACTCGTGCAGCGCGTGGAGACCCTCAACGGACAGGTCACTGCGCAGCGCTCGCTGCTGGTGCGGCTGCGGACGGACATGGAGGCGAACCGGCAGCAGAAGGCGGAGGAGGAGGCGCGGCTCCGGCGCCTTGAACTCCAGCGCGGGCGCACCCTCGCGCAGCTGCAGCAGGAGTCGCGACGCGCCGAAGAACGGCTGCAGCAGGTCGCGCGGGACGAGCAGCGCGTGTCGGGCATCATCGCGGCCCTCGAGGCCTCGCGCCGGCGGGCCGAGTCGCGCTCGGGCGTGGCGCCGAGCGCGAGCACGATCACGACGGGCGACCTCGGCCGTCTCGACTGGCCCGTGGACGGGACGATCGTCTACCGCTTCGGCCGCGTGGTGAACGCGAACAACACGAAGGTCACCTGGAACGGCATGGGGATCGGCGCGCCGCTCGGGACGCCGGTCAAGTCGATCGCGGCCGGTGAGGTCGTGGTGGCCGAGCCGCTCGGCACCTACGGCCTGACGGTGCTCGTGCAGCACGGCGGCGGCATGTACTCGATGTATGGCTCGCTGCAGCAGATCAGCGTCCGTAAGGGTGCGCAGGTGGCGAAGGGAGCCGTGCTGGGGACGGTCGGGCAATCAGATCCCGACATGCCGCCGCGGCTCCATCTCGAGATCCGGCCGCAGGGGCGCGCCGTCGATCCCTTGGAATGGCTCCGCAGACAGAGGTGAGGCGATGGCGACCAGGAAGAAGGTGAAGCCCAAGGCGAAGACGAAGGCCAAGGCAAAGCCCAAGGCCAAGCCCAAGGCCAAGGCGAAGCCGACGGCCAAGCCGAAGGCGAAGCCCAAGGCGAAGCCCAAGGCGAAGCCCAAGCCCCCTGCGCCGTACTCCCCGGAGCAAGCGGCCATCGACGCCTCGCACGACACCGCGCCCCTCGGCGCGCACGTCTCCACCTCCGGCGGCTGCGCCCTCGCGCCGGCTCGTGCGACCGAGATCGGCGCCTCGGCGATGCAGATCTTCACCAAGGTCCCGAACCAGTGGAAGGAGAAGGAGATCGCGCCCCCCGAGACCGACGCCTTCCGCTCCGCACTCGCCGCGACCGGCGTGCGCTTCTCGAACTCGCACGACTCCTACCTCATCAACCTCGCCTCGCCCGACCCGGTGCTGCGCGCACGTTCGCTCGAGAGCTTCACCGCGGAGCTTCGCCGCAGCAACGCGCTCGCGCTCGATGCCGCCGTCTCGCACCCCGGCAACTTCATCGACGACCGCGCGAGCGGCATCGCGCGGAACGCCGACGCGATCACCGCCGCGCTCGAGGCGGCCCCCGGACCGACGCGGCTCCTGATGGAGCTCACCGCCGGACAGGGCACGGTGATCGGCTCGACCTTCGAGGAGATGGCCGAGCTGCTCGGCCGCATCGGCCGAGGGCAGCGGGATCGCGTCGGCGTCTGCCTCGATACCGCGCACGTCTTCGCCGCCGGCTACGACCTGATCTCGCACTACGACGGGGTCTGGTCGCGCTTCGGCGACACCATCGGGTTCGACCGGCTCGGGCTGCTCCACCTGAACGATTCGGCCGCACCGCTCGGCGCCAAGAAGGACCGGCACGCGCTCATCGGCGAAGGGTTCCTCGGCGACGAGCCCTTCCGGCGCATCATGACCGACTCGCGGCTCGCGCGCGTGCCGAAGGTGCTCGAGACGCCCAAGGGGGACGACCTCGTCACGAACGACCGGCGCATGCTGAGGAAGCTGCGGGGCTTCGCGGCGCGGGGCTGAAGGCCCCGCTAGCTTTCCCCCGATGCTGACGCTGATCACCAACGCCGACGTCTTCGCGCCGGGACCGCTCGGGATGCGGCACCTGCTCGTCGCCGGCGGGCGCGTCGTCTGGATCGGGAGCGAGATCCCGACCCTGCCCCGTGACCTTGGCGTCGCCACGCGCGACCTCGGCGGCCGGCGATTGATCCCCGGCCTCGTGGACGCGCACGTGCACCTCACGGGCGGCGGGGGCGAGGCCGGCCCGGAGACGAAGGTCCCCGGACTCCCGCTCTCGCGCTTCACGCGCGGCGGCGTCACCTCCATCGTCGGTCTGCTGGGCACCGATGACGCGACGCGTCATCCGCGCGAGCTCGTCACCGCCGTGCACGCCCTGCGCGCCGAGGGACTCTCGGCGTGGTGCTGGACGGCCGGCTACCACGTGCCTCCAGTGACGATCACCGGCACGGTGCGCGGCGACCTCGCGCACATCGAGTGCATCGTGGGCGCGAAGACGGCGATCAGCGACCACCGATCGAGCCAGCCGACCCGCGACGAACTGCTGCGGCTGGCGAGCGAGGCCCACGTCGGCGGCGTGATGACGGGCAAGGCCGGCGTCGTGCACCTGCACGTCGGGGACGGTCCCCGCGGACTCGCTCCGATCGTCGAGGCGCTGGACGCCTCGGAGCTCCCGGCGCGCGTCTTCAACCCGACGCACGTGAACCGCCGCAAGGCGCTGCTCGACGAGGCGATCGCCCTCGCGCGCCGCGGCTGCCACGTGGACATCACGGCCTTCCCGGTGGCCGAGGGCGAGGATGCGTGGCCGGCGGATGAGGCCTTGCGGCGCTATCTCGCCTCGGGCGCGCCGGCCGAGCGCGTGAGCGTGAGCTCCGACGGCGGGGGATGCCTCCCCGCGTTCGACTCCGACGGCCGCGTCACCACGATGGGGATCGGCGACCCCGCCGCTCTCGCGCTCACGCTGAAGACCCTGCTCGCGTCCGGTGAGCCGCTCGAGCGCGTGCTGCCGGCCTTCACGCGCAATCCCGCGCGCCTTCTCCGCCTTGCGCGAAAGGGTGAGATTTCGGTCGGCGCCGACGCGGATCTCGTCGCCCTCGACTCGCACGGAGGCATTGCGGACGTGATGGCACTCGGGCGGTGGCACGTGGTGGACGGTGCGGTACAGGTGCACGGGACCTTCGAGCGGGCGGACACCCCGGCCGGAGCGTCACGATGAGCCCGGCCAGGGTGCCCGACGGCGGGACGCGCGGCTACATCATCCCCATCGGCGGTGGCGAGGAGAAGGAACAGCAGCCGGTGATCCTGGAGCGCTTCGTGGCGCTCTCGGGGGGCGCGGGAGCGCGGATCATGGTGATCCCGACCGCCTCGCGGCTCGAGGATACGGGCACGCGCTACGAGCGCCTCTTCAAGGACCTCGGCGCGGGATGGGTCCGCGCGATGGACTTCGACACGCGGCGCGACGCCTACGAGCCCAGCCGGATCGCCGAGCTCTCGGAGTGCACCGGCATCTTCCTCACGGGCGGCAACCAGCTGCGCCTCACGACGCTGCTGGGCGGCACCGACGTCGCGCGCACGCTGCGCGACGCCAACGCGCACGGCGTGCACATCGCCGGAACGAGCGCGGGCGCCAGCTTCCTGAGCGAGCACATGATCGCGTTCGGCGAGGACAACCGCACCCCGCGCGCGGGCTCGGTGACGCTGGCCCCGGGGCTCGGGCTCACCAATCGCGTCGTGATCGACCAGCACTTCAGCCAGCGCAACCGGCTCGGTCGCCTCATCACGGCGCTCGCGTTCAATCCGTTCCTCATCGGGCTCGGCCTCGACGAGGACACCGCGGCCTTCATCGCACCGGACCTCTCGGTCGAGGTCGAGGGGAGCGGGACGCTGACGGTGGTGGACGCCGAGCACCTCAAGTTCTCGTCGATGGACCGCGCGGCGGCCAACGAGCCGGTCTCGATGCTCGGACTGACGCTGCACGTGCTGATCCGCGGCGCGACGTTCAACCTGCACACCCGCGAGGCGGCCGCGGGCTCCCTCGCGGTGGGCAAGCAGTAGGGTGCAATATTGAGGATGCGCATCCTCGATCGCTCGGTCTACGTCGGTCCGTCGCTCTACGCGCACTTCCCGGTCATCCGGCTCGAGCTCGCCCTCGGCGCCCTCGAGGCGTGGCCGACGTCGCGCCTGGGCCCCTCCTTCGTCGACGCGCTCCTCGAGGCACTCCCGGGACTGCGCGAGCATGGCTGCTCCTATGGCGAGCCCGGCGGCTTCGTCCGCCGGATGGTCGAGGACGAGGGCACCTGGCTCGGGCACGTGCTCGAGCACGTCGCGATCGAACTGCAGAATGTCGCCGGCATCAAGGTCACCTTCGGCAAGACGCGCGGCGCGGGGCGTGACGGCGTCTACCACGTCGTCTACGAGTACGAGCAGAAGGACGAGGGGGTCGAGGCCGGCGACCTCGCGCTGCGGCTGATCGCGTCGCTGCTGCCGCCGGAGTGCCGCGACGCGGTGGAGCCGCCGCCCGGGGACTGGGCGTTCGCTTCCGCGCGCGACGCCTTCATCCGGTTCGCGCAGCGGCGCGCCTTCGGACCGAGCACCGCGTCGCTGGTGCACGCCGCCGAGGCGCGCGGCATCCCCTGGATCCGCCTCAACAACCAGTCGCTCGTGCAGCTCGGCTACGGCCGCTACCAGCAACGGATCCAGGCCACCGTCACGGGCCGGACCTCGCACATCGCGGTGGAACTGGCGAGCGACAAGGACGAGACCAACCAGATCCTGAGCCGGATCGGCCTCCCGGTGCCGCGCCAGGAGCTGGTGCAGGGCGAGGAGGCCGCGTCGCGCGCGGCGCGCCGCATCGGCTATCCGGTGGTGGTGAAGCCCTACAACGGGAATCACGGCCGGGCGGTCGCGATCCATCTCACGACGGACGAGGCCGTGCGCGCGGCGTTCCGCGCGGCGCAGGACGTCTCGCGCTCGGTGATCGTCGAGAGCTTCGTCGTCGGGGACGACCACCGGCTGCTGGTGGTGAATGGCACGCTGATCGCCGCGACCAGGCGCACGCCCGGGCACGTGGTCGGCGACGGCACGCAGACCGTGGCGCAGTTGATCGATGCGGTGAACGCCGACCCGCGGCGCGGCATCGGCCACGAGAAGGTGCTCACGCGCCTCGAACTCGACGCGCAGGCGGAGCGGCAGCTGGAGACGCTCGGCTATACGGCGGCGAGCGTGCCGCCCGCTGGGGAGGTCGTCTTCCTGCGCTCGACGGGCAATCTCTCCACCGGCGGCACCGCGACCGACGTCACCGACGTCATCCATCCCGACAACGCCGAGATGGCCGTGCGCGCGGTGAAGGCGATCGGGCTCGACGTCGGCGGCGTGGACTTCATCTGCGCCGACATCACGCAATCGTACACGAAGCACGGCGGCGGGATCTGCGAGGTGAACGCGGCGCCGGGATTCCGGATGCACAGCGCGCCGAGCGAGGGGCGGCCGCGCGACGTCGCCGGCCCGGTGATCGACATGCTCTTCCCCGCCGGCGCGCCGGTGACGGTGCCGATCGCCGCCGTGACCGGGACCAACGGCAAGACGACGACGGCGCGGATGCTCGCGCACATCTGCAAGATGGGGGCGATGACGCCCGGGCTCACGACCACCGACGGCGTCTACATCGACGGACAGCGCACCGTCGAGGGGGACATGACCGGGCCGGTGGCGACGCGCATCGTGCTCAGCGACCCGTCGATCGACGTGGCGGTGCTCGAGATCGCGCGCGGCGGGCTGCTGCGCGCCGGGATGGGCACGCCGCACGTGGACGTCGGCGCGGTGCTGAACGTGCGCTCCGACCACCTCGGGCTCACGGGCATCGACACGCTGGAGGAGTTGGCCGAGGTGAAGCGCATCATCGTCGAGGTCGCGCGCGACACGGCGGTGCTCAACGCCGACGACCCGCTCGTGCTCCGGATGGCGGCCTACACCGAGGCCAAGCATCTCTGCTACGTCACGATGAACCCGCAGCACGCCCTGGTGCGCGAGCACATCCGCGCCGGCGGGCGCGCGGTCTCGCTCGAGAGCGGCGTGAACGGCCAGATGATCACGCTCTACGACCGCGGCGCGCACATCCCGCTGCTCTGGACGCACCTCATCCCCGCCACGATCGAGGGACGCGCGCTCCACAACGTGACGAATGCGATGTTCGCCGCGGCGATGGCCTTCTCGATGGGGCTGAAGCTCGAGATCATCCGGCAGGGACTCCGCACCTTCGACACCACCTTCTTCCAGGCCCCCGGGCGCACGAACGTCTACAACGAGCACCCCTTCAAGGTGATCCTCGATTACGGGCACAACGCGCACGCGGTGGACGCGATGTGCCAGCTCGCGTCGCGGCTCGACGTCGCCGGACGGCGCCTCGTGGTGCTCGCCGGTCCGGGCGACCGCCGCGACGAGGACCTGGTCGAGCTCGCGCGCGCGGCCGCGGGGAAGTTCGACCGCTACGTGGTCCGGCGCGACGACTCGCTCCGCGGGCGCGACGGCGACGAGGTGCCGCGCATCATCGCCCAGGCGCTCCGCGCGGCCGGCGTCGCCGAGGACCGCATCACGGTCATCCCCGACGAGCAGCAGGCGGTGGACGCGGCCCTGCGGATGGCGCGCGCCGGCGACCTGCTGCTCATCTTCGGCGACCAGATCACGCGGACCTGGAAGCAGATCATCCACTTCCATCCGGATGCCTCGCCGCGTCCGGTCACCGCCGAGCACGCGATCCCGTCGCCCTTCGCGGCCGCCGCCGCGAGCGCGGAGCCGTCCGCTGCGGACCTCGCCGGCCTCACCACGCTGGTGCGCGACGAACGTGGCGTCCGGCTCGCACGCGAGAGCGACGACTGACCGCCGCACCGCCTCCCGCGCCCGCACCGGCGCTCCCGCTCTTCGAGGACTCGCGACGGCTCTTCGGCCCCAGCTTCTGGCTCGACGGGCCGGGGGTCGTGCTCGAGGCCGTGCACGACGCCGGCCGGCACGCGCCCTTCGACGACCTCGGCACGCTGCACCGCGCGGCCGACGACTGGCGCGCGCGGCTCGAGTGGCTCGCGGACTCCATCGGGTGGCGCGGCGTGCGCACCTGTGCGCGGCCGCATCCCGGTGGACTGACACTCGCCTTCACCGCGCGCTTCGACGTGCTCTTCGCCGCGGCCGCGATGAACGAGTGGGCGTGGCGCGGCGCCGCGATCGCCGCCGGGGCGCCGGAGGAGGAGGCAGCGCTCGAACCCGATGCCCTCCCGCTCGACCCGCAGCAGGCGGTGGCCACGCTGCAGCGCGCGGTCGCCGCGGAGGCCAACCCGCTCCTCCGCGCGCTCGTGCAGGCCGCGCGCATCCGCGGCATCCCGGTGATGGTGGACGAGGAGGAAGTCTCGTGCGGCTATGGCTGCCGCTCGCTCGGCTGGCCGGCCACCTTCGTGCCGCCCGCGGACACCGTGAACTGGGACCTCACCGGCGAGATCCCCGTCGCCCTTGTGACCGGGTCGAACGGCAAGACCACGACGACCCGGCTGATCGCCGCCATGCTGCGCGCGGCCGGGCACCGCGTCGGCTACTGCTGCACCGACGGTGTCTTCATCGACGGCGAACAGGTCGCCTCCGGCGACTGGAGTGGCCCGGCGGGTGCCAAGCGTGTCCTGCGCGATCCCTTCGTGACCGCGGCCGTCCTCGAGGTCGCGCGCGGGGGACTCCTGCGCCGCGGACTCGTCGTACCGCGCGCCGCCGCGGCGGTCGTGACCAACATCGCGGCCGACCACCTCGGCGAGTACGGCATCCACGACGTCGGATCGCTGGCCCGCGTCAAGCTCGGCGTCGCCGCGGCGCTCGGCGACCGCGGGACACTCGTCATCGACGCGGACGATCCGGTCGCGACGCAGGCCGCGGCGGCGCTCGCACCCGGCATCGTCCCGCGGATCCAGACGTTTTCATCGTCGGCGCCGCCACCGGCCCCGCTCCCACCGGCGACCGAGATGCCCATCACCGCCGGCGGCGCCGCGCACTACAACATCGCGAACGCGGTCGCTGCGGCCCGGGCCGCGTCCGCGCTCGGTGTCCCGATGGAGGTGGTCACCGCGACGCTGCGGCGCTTCGGCTCGGATCCGACCGACAACCCCGGCCGGCTGATGCGGATGGAGGTCGGCGGCGTGCACGTCATCGTCGACTACGCCCACAACCCGCACGGCCTCACGGCCCTGCTCGGCGCCGTGCGCGCCCTCGCGCCGGCGCCGTCCAGCGCGCGGATGCTCCTCCTGCTCGGCCAGGCCGGGAACCGGGACGATGAGGACATCCGCGAACTTGCGCGCGTGGCGTGGGGCGCTGCACCGGACCTGCTGATCATCAAGGAACTCGGGAGCTACCTGCGGGGCCGCGCCCCGTCCGAGGTCCCCGCGATCCTCCACGCGGCGCTGCGCGCTGCGGGCGCTCCCGACGACCGGATCGAGACCGTGCTCGATGAGGCCGCCGCCGTACGGCGCGCCTTCGCGTGGGCGGAGCCCGGAGACCTGCTGGTGCTGCCGGTGCACGCATTGCAGACGCGGGAAACGGTGCTCGCCTTCATGGCGTCGCTGACCCGGTCCGGGTGGCGCGCCGGCGACGGGATCCCCGCCGGCGACGCCTGAACCGGTGAGCGGCTGGAGGCACTCCCGCGCTCAGTACGAGACGCGGTAGAGCAGCGAGATGTTGCGGCCGGGATTCGCCGCGAAGCTCTTGATCCGGCTCGCGGCGTCGAAGTACCGGGTGTCGCCGACATTGTCGGCACGCAGCGTCACCTGGTGCAGCATGTTGCCGACGACCCACTGCATCCCGCCGCTCAGATTCACGACCGTGTACGCCCCCGTCGCGATGTCCACGTCGCCGCCCGTCACGCGATCCTGCGCGAAGCCGTGCCGCACGTCGCCGCCGGCGAAGAGGCGCCCCGACTCCCAGCGCAGTCCCGCACCGACGCGCGCCGGTGGCATGAACGGGAGCACGCCACCCGCGCGGAACTCCCCGCGCACCAGGTCGCCCATCACGCTCGCCACGAGTCCGCCGGTGAGCCGCGCCTCGAGCGAACCCTCGACCCCCCGCAGTTCGGCGTCCGCCTGCGTGAAGCGATTGAGGGGCACCAGCTCGCCCTCGAACAGGGTGTCGCCGACGATCTCCGGCGTCACGTAGTCGTTCACGCGGTTGAGGTAGGTCGAGACCTGCGCGGTGACGCGCGCACCCTGGACGCGCAGGATCGCCTCGCCCCCCGTGCTCGTCTCCTCCCGGAGGTCGACATTGCCGACGTCGTAGCTCCCGACCGCGGCGTGGAAGCCGTTGGAGTGGAGCTCCTCGACGGTCGGCGCGCGGAACGCGCGCGCGACCGAGCCGCTGATCGTGACGTAGCGCCCCACCGGCACGCTCACGCCGAGCGAGCCGGACGCGCTGCTGAAGTCGCTCGTGCGGCCCGGGCCGAACTTCGGCTCCCCGGTCTGCGACGCGATGCGATACCGATCGTAGCGCGCGCCGACCTGCAGCTGCGCGCCTCCTTCCTCGCCGGTCTCTGCACCGAGCGGCAGCTCCTGGTAGAGGAACGCCCCGAGCCCGGTCGAGTTGGCGCCGGGGGTCAGCGCCTCCTCACCGGTCGCGTCGTACTGCTTGAAGAGTCCCTGCAGGCCGATCGCGCCCTTGAGCCGGCCGAAGGCGGTCGTCGCCTGCGCGTTCATCGTCTGCGTGCCGAGCTGGAAGTTGGTGCCGATCTCGCCACCTGGTTCGATCTCGTCGTGCGTGTAATCCTGCGCGGTGCCCTCGAGTCGCAGGTAGGGCAGCGCGCTGCTAGGGAGCTGCACGCCGCCGCGCGCACTCAACCCGACGCGACGACCGTCGATCCGCACCCCGGCCTCGGGATCGCCCGGTTCCGCCGGCAGCCCGTAGTTGAAGTCGAAGGCGCGGACCGCGAGGCCGAGATTCCCGCGCTCGCCGATGAGCCCGAACCCGAGCGATCCATTGAGCGCGCGCGAGTCGGTGCCGTCGAGCGTTGTGGCGCCGCCGGTGCGGAGCGACGCCATGTCGCGATACCCGGCGCGCACCGAGAGCGCGCCGCGCGATCCGACGCCGGTCGTAAGGCCCGCGCTCAGGGCGCCTCCGGGCGTCACGGTCTCGCCCTGCGCGCCGACATAGCCCTCGAGGTGCGAGGGCACCGCGGTCGGGATGTCGTTCGACACGACGTTCACCACGCCACCGAGCGCGTTGTTGCCGTAGAGCAGCGACGAGGGTCCGCGTACGACCTCGATGCGCTGGGCCGCCAGTGGATCGACCGAGACGGCGTGGTCGGCCGCCGAGGAGGCGATGTCGCCGGCGCGCTCACCGTCCTGCAGCACGAGGATGCGATCGCCCGTCAGCCCGCGGATCACCGGCATGCTGGCCGCCGGGCCCGAGAAGCGCTGGCTCACGCCGGGCTCCGCGGCGAGCGTGGCGGCGACGGACGAGCCCAGCGAACGCGAGAGCGCGCGCCCGGAGAGCTCGAATGCCGCCTGCGCGAGCCGTTCGGTCTCCGTGCCGGTGGGCGAGGCACTCACGACGATCGACGTCAGCCGGAGCGGCGTCGGCACGAGACGGACCGTGATCCTCAGGTCGTCGCCCGCCGCCGGCACGCGGACCACGGAGTGCCCGGGGGCGAATCCGATCAGGGTGATGCTCAAGTGGTACTCGCCCACCGGGAGACCGCGCAGGACGAACAGTCCGTCCGAGTTCGTCGTCGTCGCGCGCGAGACTTCAGCGACGATCACGTGGGCATTGGCGAGCGGGACGCCCGCAGTGTCGGTCACCGTGCCGATCACGGCCGGGGCCCGTGCGGGCACGGAGCTTCGGGATGTCGTGGTCGTGTCGGCCGCGAGCAGGTCGCGACCGGAGAGACCGAGGATGGCGAGAACGATCAGGGGGAGCGCGAGGCTACGGCGCAGTTGGGTCGGCATAGACGGTCTGGGTCGAGTCGTTGGGATCGCAGCGCCGAGACCACGAGGTCCCGGAGCGCAGGGGAGGGCTCGCGCCGCGGAGGGCGCGACGACTCAGACGACCGGAGGAGCCCGGGACTGCGGTACCCCGACAGCGACGGCAACAGGCGCGCGCGTGCGAACAGCGGCGGCGGGACGCGACTCGTCGGACGCGGGCACCGGGACCGCCACGCGGCCCGAGTTCGGGCGACCGGGACCACTGATCAGCTGGCAGAGCTGACACGCGGACACGTCGTGTTGCGGCGGACAGGAGGTGTCACTCGCATCCTCCCAGTGGGCCACCACGGCCCCGTGGCCGGCGCGCGCATCCACGACCGGCACGACCGCGACCACCGACGCGTACAGCCCGAGCCAGAGGCCGATCGCCAGGCGCGCCAAGGTCCCCCGCCCGGAGGCGCGGCGACGGACGCGGCTGGAGAGATCGGAGGGGCCCATGCAGTGAATGAGTAACCGGTCGGACAAGTGGCGGGATGCTCGCGTCCCGACATACGCGGAGGAATACCGTCCCGGGTGGACGAAGTTCCTCCGCGGGTTGAACGCGCCGGAACGCCAAAGTGCTGGCCCCGTCACGGGATACGCGCCATCGGCCGATCGCCGCCGAAACCTCGTCCCGACCCCTCGGGGCCGCTAGATTATCCCCGATGAAGCGAGAGGATGCCCTCGACTACCACGCCCGCGGACGCCCCGGGAAGATCGCCGTCGTCCCGACCAAGCCGCTGACCAACCAGCGCGACCTGGCCCTCGCCTACTCGCCGGGGGTCGCCGAGCCCTGCCTCGAGATCAAGAACAACCCGGACGACGCCTACAAGTACACCGCCAAGGGGAATCTCGTGGCGGTGGTCACCAACGGCACCGCCGTCCTGGGCCTGGGCAACATCGGGGCGCTGGCGGGCAAGCCCGTGATGGAGGGCAAGGGGAATCTCTTCAAGCAGTTCGCCGACATCGACGTGTTCGACCTCGAGGTCGGCTCGGAGGACCCCGAGGACGTGATCCGCTTCTGCCAGCTCCTCGAGCCGACGGTGGGCGGCATCAACCTCGAGGACATCAAGGCCCCGGAGTGCTTCTACATCGAGGAGACGCTCCGGAAGACCCTGAAGATCCCGGTCTTCCACGACGACCAGCACGGCACGGCGATCATCTCCGGCGCGGCGCTGCTGAACGCGCTCGAGGTCTCCGGCAAGGATATCGGCGCCATCCGCGTCGTCTTCTCGGGTGCCGGTGCGGCCGCGATCTCGACCGCCGAGCACTACGTGAGGCTCGGGGTCAAGCGCGAGCACATCATCCTCTGCGATCGCGCGGGCGTCGTCTACAAGGGCCGCGCCGAGTACATGGATCCGTACAAGTCGCGGTTCCAGACGGAGTCGAAGGCGCGCGACGTCGCCGCGGCGCTCGTCGGCGCTGATGTCTTCGTCGGGCTGTCGGTGGCCGGTGCGATCACCGGCGCAATGGTCGCGCAGATGGCGCCGAACCCGATCATCTTCGCGCTCGCCAATCCGGTGCCCGAGATCCAGCCGCACGAGGTGCGGGCGGTGCGCGGCGACGCGATCATCGCGACCGGTCGCTCGGACCACCCGAACCAGGTCAACAACGTCCTCGGATTCCCGTTCATCTTCCGCGGCGCGCTCGACGCGCGCGCCACCGAGATCAACGAGGAGATGAAGATGGCGGCGACCCGCGCGCTGGCGGCGCTCGCCAAGGAGGACGTACCGGACACCCTCGCGGCCCTCTACGGCCTCACGAACGTGAAGTTCGGGCCCGAGTACCTGATCCCGTTCCCCTTCGATCCGCGGGCGTTGCTGCGCGTGGCCCCCGCGGTCGCCTGGGCCGCCGTGGCCAGCGGCGTCGCGAAGGAGTTCATCGACCTCGACGAGTACCGCGACCGGCTCGAGGCGCGCCTCGGGCGCGCCCGCAGCATCATGCGCGGGCTGGTCTCGCGCGCGCAGGCCGACCCCAAGCGCATCGTCTTCCCCGAGGGGGAGGACCCGAAGATCCTGCGCGCGGCGCAGATCCTCGTTGACGAACAGATCGCGCAGCCGATCCTGCTCGGCCGCATCGACCGCGTGCGGGCGATGGCCGAGGAACTCGGCGTGCCGCTCGAAGGGATCACGCTCGAGGAACCGGCGACCTCGCCCCGCCGCGACCGTTACGCCCAGCATCTCTGGCAGCGCCGCCAGCGCAAGGGACTCTCGCTCGTCGAGGCCAACCAGCGCATCACGCGCGCGACGATCTTCGGCTCGGTGATGGTCGCCTGCGGCGATGCCGACGCGCTGGTCGGCGGCCTCGGCAAGCACTATCCGGAGACCGTCCGCCCGGCGCTCGAGGTGATCGGTGCGCACCCGCGCGTCGGGCTCGTCTCGGGCCTCTATATGCTGGTGTTCGAGAAGCACGTGGTCTTCTTCGGCGATACGACCGTGAACATCGAACCGACCGCCGAGCAGCTCTCGATCATCGCCTCGTCGGCGGCCGGTCTGGCCCGGACCTTCGGCATCTCGCCGCGGATCGCGATGCTCTCGTTCTCCAATTTCGGGTCCGTGAAGCACCCAGAATCGCAGAAGGTGGCGGAGGCGGTACGATTGTTGCGGCTCCGGGACCCGTCGCTGGTGGTGGACGGGGAGATGCAGGCCGACACGGCCTTCAGCGAGGACATCCTCGCCGGCCGCTATCCCTTCAGCGCGTTGAAGGAGGCGGCGAACGTGCTCATCTTCCCGAACCTGAGCGCGGGGAACATCGCGTACAAGCTGCTCACGCAGCTGGGTGGGGCCACTGCGATCGGCCCCATCCTCGTCGGCATGCAGCATCCGGTGCACGTGCTCGAGCAGGGTGCCGACGTGCAGGAGATCGTGAACATGGCGGCGGTGGCCGTCATCGATGCACAGCAGCGCGTTCGCGCGCCCAACCATTCCTGAATCCCACCCTTCCGATGACCACCTCATCTTCCGCCGTGCGCGAGAGCGCGACCGGCCTCGGCGCCCAGGGCTTGAGCCCGAAGGGCACCGTGCGCTGGAATCTCGAGGCGCCCGACCTCGTGCAGTCGGCCGTCCGCCGCGGCGAGGGCGAACTCGCGCACATGGGCCCGTTCGTCGCCGTCACGACGCCGCACACGGGCCGCTCGCCCAACGACAAGTTCGTGGTGAAGGAGAAGTCCACCGAGCAGGACGTGGACTGGGGCAAGGTCAACCAGCCCATCTCCGAGTCCCAGTTCGAGATCCTGCTCGCCGACGTTCGCGGCTACCTGGACGCGCGCGAGGAGCTCTTCGTCGAGGACCTCTACTGCGGCGCCGACGCCGCCTACCGGCTCTCCTGCCGCTACGTCACGCCCAACGCGTGGCACGCGAACTTCGTGCGCAACATGTTCATCCGCCCGGACGTCGCCGAGCTCGCGACCTTCGCGCCGAACTTCAGCATCCTGCACGCGCCCGAGTTCCAGGCCGACCCGGCGAAGCACGGCACGCGCACGAGCACCTTCATCGTGCTCAATCTCGCGAAGCGCATGATCCTGATCGGGGGCACGCGCTACGCGGGCGAGCTCAAGAAGTCGATGTTCACGGTGATGAACTACCTCCTCCCCAAGCAGGGCGTGCTCTCGATGCACTGCTCGGCGAACATCGGGAAGGACGGCGACACGGCGCTCTTCTTCGGGCTTTCGGGCACCGGGAAGACGACGCTCTCGGCCGACCCGGAGCGGGGCCTGATCGGCGACGACGAGCACGGCTGGAGCGACAACGGCACGTTCAATTTCGAGGGCGGCTGCTACGCCAAGGTGATCAATCTCTCGAAGGAAATGGAGCCCGATATCTTCGCGACCACCGAGATGTTCGGCACGGTGCTCGAGAACGTGGTGCTCGAGTCGGGGAGCAAGCGCGTGAACTTCGCGAGCCAGGCGATCACCGAGAACACGCGCGCCTCGTATCCGCTGCACTACATCCGCAACCACGTCCCGAGCGGCCGCGGCGGGCACCCGAAGCACGTCATCTTCCTCACCGCCGATGCCTTCGGCGTGCTGCCGCCGATCGCGAAGCTGACCCGCGAGCAGGCGATGTACTACTTCCTCTCCGGCTACACGGCGAAGCTCGCCGGCACCGAGCGCGGCGTGACCGAGCCGCAGGCGACCTTCTCGGCCTGCTTCGGCGCGGTCTTCCTCGTCTGGCATCCGAGCAAGTACGCCGAGATGCTCGGCGCGCTGCTCGACAAGCACCAGTCGCACGTCTGGCTCGTGAACACCGGGTGGAGCGGCGGTCCCTATGGCGTGGGCTCGCGCATGAAGCTCTCCTACACGCGCGCGATGGTGCGTGCCGCGCTCGCCGGCAAGCTCGATGCGGTGAAGACCGTGACCGATCCGGTCTTCGGCCTGCACCTGCCGACGGCGATCGAGGGTGTGCCCTCCGAGGTCCTGACGCCGCGCAACACCTGGAAGGATGGGGCGGCGTACGATGCGCAGGCGAAGAAGCTGGCGGGGATGTTCCAGGAGAACATCAAGAAGTTCGGCAGTGCGGTCTCCGGGGCGATCCTCGGGGCTGGGCCTCGGGTCGGGTGAGTTCGGACGGTTCGGTGACTCGACCTTGACGGCGGTCACCACAGAGGACACAGAGGGCACAGAGGGGGGCCG
>JANNLH010000091.1:0-20325 GCA_031396725.1 Gemmatimonadaceae bacterium
CGCTCGTGCGCGCGCCACTTCGCACGCGCACCATCACCGGACTCCTGCCGGGCCAGCGCTACGAAGTGGCGCTCGTTGCGGTGGACGACGCCGGCAACGCCTCGCCGGTCTCCGAGAGCCTGCGCGCCGCGCCGTTCGACCGGGCCGTGGGCGCGCCGGACCTTCGCCGCGTGCGCTACGACGAGGCCCGGCGCGGTGTGCGGCTGGAGTGGGAGGCCCCGAGCGACGGCGTGGTGGAGCTGCTCGTGCTGAGGCGCGAGCCAGAGGGCACGTATCGTCCCATCGGATCGCTTGCGAGCGGAGCGACGAGCTTCATCGACGCGACCGTACGCACGGGACGCGAGTACGAGTACGTACTGCGCGCGCGGGACCACGCCGGCAGGTTGATCGATTCACGCAGCCGCAGCGCGACTGTGCCGGGGGCCGCTCGATGAGGATCACGCTGCGTGAAGCGCTGGCTCACACGGCGTGCGCATTCGTCTCCGCGCTCATCATCCCCGGCGTCGTCGCCGCGCAGGTGCCCGGCCCGGCGCTCGGCGCCGAGACCGGCGTGTACAGCGAGTCGTACGGCATCCGCGGCCGCGAGGCGAGGCGGCCGGCGCAGACCACGCGCATGTATGCGAACCCGACCTTCTCCTGGATGGGGCTCGAGATCGGCACCAATCTCATGTGGAGCACCGAGAGCGACTTCACGGCGCAGTCGATCAACCGCTACTACCTGAACCCGCGCTGGAGCTGGGGACAGGTGCACGCGGGGGACTATACGCCGAGCATGTCGCGCTTCACCGCGTACGCGGCGCGCATCCGGGGCGGTGGCGTGGAGCTCAATCCCGGCCGCCTCCGCTTCGCGATCGCCGCCGGCCAGGCGCAGGATGCGACCGATCTCACGGTCTTCGACGCGGCGCCGCGGCGCCGGATGTACACCGGCTTGATCGGGTACGGGGACCCCTCCGGCACGTTCATCGAACTGAGCGCGTTGCGCGCGTTGGACGACAGCATCGGCTCGGACTCCATCTCCGTCGCGCCGCAGGAGAACGCCGTGGCCGCGCTCGCCGGCGGATTCGGCTTCGGTCGCTTCCGCTTCAAGGGCGACGTCAGTGCGAGCCTCTTCAGCCGCGACGTGCGCGCGAGTGAACTCGACTCCACCTCGGCGCCCTCCGCCGCGGAGGGAGTGTTCACCCCGCGCCTCTCGAGCCGCTTCGACCAGGCGTGGAGCGCCGAGACGCGCGTCAGCTTCTCGCGCGGGAGCGTCACGGCGCGGTTCGAGCATGTGGGGCCCGGGTTCACGACGCTCGGCAATCCGTATCTCTCCAACGACCGGCGCGAGGCGCGACTCTCCGCCAACCTGCGTTTGCTCGGTGGCCGACTCAGCACCGCCGGCTCGGCGGGACTCCGCCACGACAACCTCGCCGGCGAGAAGCGCGGCACGACGTACCGGCGCACCGGCTCGCTGATGGCGACCCTCATCAGTGGCCGGCGGCTCGTCAGCAGCGCGAGCGTGCTCGTGAACGGCCTCACCCTGACCCCCGCCCCGCTCCCGCCCGGCGTCCCCGATCCCGGCGCGATCGACTCGTTCCGACTGCGCAACATCACGCTCGCGGTCACGCTGCTCGAGCAGGTCCGGTTCGGCGCGCACACCGTCGCCCTCACCGTCGCGTCGCAACAGATCGACGACGCGAGCCCGCGTTTCGGCGACGTGCTCGATGCGACCTCGACGACCGTGAACCTCGACTGGAGCGTCCTCGCGCTGCGGGAGCTGCAGTTCTCACTGCGCCCCGGGTACCAGCGCTTCTCCACCGCCGCGGGTGAGGAGTCGTTCTCGTCGGTCGGCTTCGGCGTGGCGCGGCGCGTCCCCCGGTCCGCTTGGAATGCGAACGTGACCGGCACTTGGACACAGGTGGACGAGGGGAGCCAATGGCGGCAGGACGTGTCGTTCGGCTACCGGCTCACCGCGCGCGATCAGCTGGGAGCGCAGGTGCGGTACACAAACGTGCGTGGCGTGGCGGAGCCGTTCACCGAGACGCTGGCGAGCGTGCGGCTGACGCGGCGGTGGTAATGCGCGCGTCCCCGCGATCAGGGGCCCTTGCGATCAGCCGAGCGTCGTCAGCACCCGCGGCCCGTCGGCCGTGATCGCCACCGTATGCTCGAAGTGCGCCGAGAGCGCGCCGTCGAGCGTCACGATCGTCCACTTGTCCGCCAGCGTGCGCGTGGCCGCGCCGCCCGCATTCACCATCGGCTCGATCGCCAGCGTCATCCCGACTTGCAGCTTCGGCCCGCGCTTCGGCTTGCCGTGGTTCGGCACCTGCGGGTCCTCGTGCATCGCCGCACCGACGCCGTGCCCCACGAGGTCGCGCACGACCGAGAAGCGCCCCTGGAGCACCACCGCCTCGACCGCCGCGCCGATGTCGCCGATGTGGTTCCCCACGCGCGCCTCGGCGATCCCGGCCCAGAGGGAGGCCTCGGTGACCGCCATCAGGCGCTGCGTCTCGGGTGCGATCGCACCGACGGGGTAGGACCAGGCCGAGTCGGTGTGGAATCCGCCGTAGTGGACGCCGATGTCGACCGTGACGATGTCGCCCGCCGCGAGGATCCGCTTCGGCGACGGGATCCCGTGCACGATCTCTTCGTTGATCGAGATGCAGGCCGACCCCGGGAATCCGTAGAGTCCCTTGAACGAGGGGGTCGCGCCGGGATGCGAGCGGATGAACGACTCCACCATCGCATCGAGCTCGAGGGTCGAGACGCCGGGGACGATCGCCGGCTTCACGTGCTGGTGCGTCGCCGCGAGGATCCGACCGCCCGCCGCCATGGTCTCCAGCTCGCGGGGGCTCTTGAGCTGGATCACCGCCCCACGGCCTTGAGCGCCCGGGCCGCCACCTCGTCGAACGAGCCCACGGCATCGATGTGCGCCACATTGGCGCCCTGCCGGACATACCAGTCGAGCACCGGGGCCGTCTGCTCGCGATAGACGCGGAGCCGGTTGCGGATCGCCTCCGGCTCGTCGTCGCGCCGCCGGACGAGCACGCCGCCGTCCTGGTTCGGGCAGGCCTGTCCGGGCTGGAGGCCGGTGAAGGTCTTCTGGCAGACCTCGCAGGTCGTGCGGCCGGAGAGGCGCGAGACGAGCTCGTCGTCGGCGATGTCGAACATCAGCACGACATCGACCTCGCGGCCGAGTTCCCTCGCGGCCGAGTTCCCTCGCGACCGCGCCGAGTCCCTCGGCCTGCGGCACGGTGCGGACGACGCCGTCAAGGACGACGCCCTTGGCGTGGACCGGCTGGGCGAGTGCCTCCTTCATGATGCCGAGGATCACGGCGTCGGGGACCAGGTCCCCGCGGTCCATGAAGCCCTTGGCCTCGAGGCCGAGCTTCGTGCCGGCCTTCGCCGCGGCGCGGAGGACGTCCCCGGTGGCGATCTTGGGGACGCCGAGGGCGGCGGCGACCCGCTCCCCCTGCGTCCCCTTGCCGGCGCCCGGCGGACCGAGGAGGACGACGATCACGCCAACGGCCTCAGAAGCCCGTCTGCTGACGCCCACGGAAGCGCACGCGGCCCTTCTTCATGAAGCCGTCGTACTTCCGGAGCAGCAGGTGCTGCTGCATCTGCGACATCGTGTCGAGCGCGACGCCGACGACGATCAGCAGCGAGGTGCCGCCGAACTGGAAGGGCACCGCGAAGGCATCGGCGAGCCAGATCGGCATCAGCGCGATGATCGTGAGGAAGATCGCGCCCGGGAGCGTGATCCGCGTGACGACGTGGTCGATGTACTCGGCCGTCTTCGACCCCGGCTTGATGCCCGGGATGAACCCGCCTTGCTTCTTCAGGTTCTCGGCCAGGTCGACCGGATTGAAGATGATGGACGTGTAGAAGTAGGTGAAGAACAGGATCAGCACCGCGCTGAGCACGAAGTAGAGCGGCTCGCCCGGTGCGAAGTACTCCGAGAAGGCCGCCAGCGACTGGTTGCCCGAGAACTGCGCGATCGCGCCCGGCACCACGATCAGCGACTGGGCGAAGATGATCGGCATCACGCCGGCGGAGTTGATGCGGAGCGGGATGAAGTTCTTCGCCGCCTCGCGCTGACGGCCGCGGGCCATCGTGCGCTGCGGGATCTGGATCGCGATGCGCCGCGCGGCGAGGGTCATCGCGACGACGCCGGCGACCACGCCGAGCATCACCGCAGCCATCGCCAGCAGGCCGAGGACCGAGACGGCGCCGGTGCTCACGAAGCCGACCGTCTGGAAGATCGAGGGCCAGAAGCGCTCGACGATCGAGAAGAAGATCAGCAGCGAGGCGCCGTTGCCGAGCCCGCGCTCCGTGATCTGCTCACCGAGCCACATCACGAAGAGCGCACCGGTCGTCAGGAAGAGCACCATCTGCATGATGAAGCCGGTGCCGGGATTCACCACCGCGCCCTGCACGCCGGAGGTGAAGAGGGCGTAGCCGTAGCCCTGGATCGCCGCGAGCACCACCGTGCCGTACCGGGTGTACTGCGTGATCTTCTTCCGGCCCTCTTCGTCCTTCTGCATCTTGTCGAGCGTCGGCACCACGGCCGCGCCGATCTGCATGAAGATCGACGCGGAGATGTAGGGCATGATGCCGAGCGCGAAGATCGTGGAGCGCGAGAGGTTGCCGCCCACGAACAGGTCGTACAGGCCGAGCAGTCCCCCGCCCTGGCTCGCGAAGAAGTTCGTCATCGCGACCACGTCCACGCCCGGGGCGGTGACGTGCGACCCCACCCGGTAGATCACCAGGCAGAGGAACGTGAACGTGATCTTCTGCCAGAGTTCCGGCGTACGGTAGATGTTCCCCACCGCCGCCATCGGGTTCGCCTGAGCCATCTAGGTTATTCCTCGACCGTGCCGCCGGCCGCGACGATCTTCTCGCGCGCCGAGCCGCTGACCTTGAGCCCGCGCACCGTGACCGCGCGGGTGATCTCACCATTCGCCAGGAGCTTCGCCGGACCCTTCGCGGACTTGACGAGCCCCGCGTCGGCCAGCGTTTCCATCGTGATCTCGGTGCCCGTCACGAGCGCCAGGTCGTCGAGCCCGACGACCTGCGACTCGATGCGGAACGGGTTCGTGAAGCCGCGCTTGGGCACGCGCCGCGTGAGCGGCATCTGCCCGCCCTCGAAGTGCGGCTTGTTGCCGCCCGGGCCGTGATGGCCGGAGCGGGCCTTGATGCCCTTGTGGCCCTTGCCCGACGTCTTGCCCGTGCCGGAGCCGGGACCGCGCCCGATGCGCTTCCGGTTGCGGTGCGAGCCCGGCGTCCGCGCCAGGGTATGCAGGGTGATCTTCTCGTCGCTCATCTGGTTACTCCGTCACCGGCGTCACTTCGATCAAGTGACGCACTTTCTTGATCATCCCGCGCAGGGCGGGCGAGTCCTGATGCACCACCACGTCCTGGTGATGATGGAGCCCGAGGGCCTCCAGGGTCGCCTTCATGCGCTTCTCATGTCCGATCCCGGACCGCACCTGCTCGATGCGGACCTTCCCCTCGGTGAGGGTGTTCGGCGCGGTGTGCTTCGGTCCCTTGCCCGGGTGCCACACGAACGTCCGCGGCATTAGACGACCTCCTTCGACTTCGCCCGTGAGCGGTACGGCAGCGAGGAGACCTCGACGCCGCGCTCACGCGCGATCTGCTCGACCGTGGTCAGGCTCTGCAGCCCGTCCAGCGCGGCCAGCACCATGTTGTGCGGGTTCGTGGAGCCGAGCGACTTGGTCAGGATGTCGTGGATGCCCACGCACTCCATGATCGCGCGCACCGCACCACCGGCGATCACGCCGGCGCCCGGTGCCGCCGGCTTCATCAGGACCTCGCCGGCCCCGTGCTTGCCGACGATCTCGTGCGGGATGGTCGCGCCCGTCATCGGGATCGAGACCATGTGGCGGCGCGCCCCGTCCACGGCCTTGCGGACCGCTTCCGAGACCTCGTTCGCCTTCCCCGTCGCGACGCCCACCTACCCCTGCCCGTCGCCGACGGCGACGAGCGCGTTGAAGCTGAAGCGCCGGCCGCCCTTCACGACCTTGGCGACGCGATTGATCGCGATCACGTTCTCGAGGAGATCCGACCCCTCGCGGTCCTGCTGCGGCGCACCGCCGCGGCCGCCATCACGGCCGCCGCGTCCGTCACGCCCGCCAGGGCCTCCAGGACCACCCGGACCGCCGCGGCCACCGGGTCCCCCCGGTCCACCGCGCCCGCCCGGGCCGCCACGATTGCCGCCACCGCCCGGCGCTCCGCGCCCGCGGCCGACGCCAGGTCCACCACGGCGCCCGCCGGGCGCTCCACCACCACTCTGTTCAGCCATTTAGAACTCCAGCCCGCCTTCGCGGGCTCCCTCGGCCACCGCCTTCACGCGGCCGTGATACTGGTAACCGCCTCGGTCGAACACGACCTTCGTGATCCCCGCCGCCTTCGCCTTCTCGGCGACGCGCTTCCCGACCTCGACGGACTTCTCCGTCTTCTTTCCCGTCAGGCCCGCATCCGTCACGGTCATGAGGGTGCGATGCTGCACGTCGTCCACCAGCTGCGCCGACATGTGCTTGAGCGAACGGAACACCACCAGGCGCGGCCGCTCGGCCGTACCGGCGACCTTCGCCCGCACGCGGATGTGGCGGCGCGTGCGGAGTCCCGCACGCGTCTTCGGTACACGCTTCCCCGGCATTACTTACCCCCCGCCTTGCCGGCCTTACGCCGGATGACCTCGCCTGCGTACTTGATGCCCTTGCCCTTGTAGGGCTCGGGTGGCCGGAGCGCGCGGATCTCCGCGGCGACCTGGCCGACCTTCTCCTTGTCCGCACCCTCGATCAGCACCTGCGTCGGCTGCGGCGCGGTGAGCTTGATCCCGGCCGGCGCCTTGTAGACGACCTGGTGGGAGTAGCCGAGCGCGAGCTGCAGGCCGAAGGGCTTGGGCTCGGCCTTGTAGCCGACGCCCGAGATCTCGAGCTGCTTCTTGTAGCCGGTCGCGCAGCCCTCGACCATGTTGGCAACGAGCGTGCGCGAGAGGCCGTGGAGCGCCTTGTGCTTCGGGTCGTCCGAGGGACGCGAGACCGTCAGCACCGCCCCATCGAGCTTGACCGTCATCTCGGGGTGGATGGTCCGCGAGAGCTCCCCCTTGGGGCCCTTCACCGAGACCTTGTTCCCCTCGACCTTCACCGTGACACCGGCCGGCACTGCGACCGGGAGCTTTCCGATTCGTGACATGGCGGCGTCCCCTTACCAGACGTAGGCGAGGAGTTCACCGCCGGTACGCTGGGCGCGTGCCTCGCGGTCGGTCATCAGCCCCTTGGAGGTGCTGAGGATCGCGACGCCGAGGCCGTTGCGCACGCGCGGGATCTCGCCGGCACCGACGTACTGCCGGAGACCGGGGGAGGAGACGCGCTGCAGCTCACGGATGACCGGCGTGCCGCCGGCATACTTGAGGGCGACGCGCAGGACCTTCTTGCCTTCCTCGGTCTCGAGGGTCTTGTAGTCGGTGATGAAGTTCGTCTCCTTGAGGAGACGGGCGATCTCGACCTTCATCTTGGACGCCGGGATGTCCACGCGCCGATGCTTCGAACCGACAGCATTGCGGATCCGCGTGAGCATATCGGCGATCGGGTCAGTCATGCTCATAGGTGGTTCTCGTATCCTCTGGTTTCCGGCGGGGCCGGACCTGGAGGAATGTGGGCGGGGGTGGTTCCCGGTACCGAGTGCAGCCGGGCCTTCCTCCGATGGTACTGCGACTGCGGATGGAAGAGGGAGGATGAACGGGGCGAGGCCGTACGGCCTCGCCTCTTTCATCCTTCATCCTTCATCCCTTACCAGGACGCCTTGCGGACGCCCGGAATGAGGCCCTGCAACGCCATCTCGCGGAACGCGATGCGCGAGAGGCCGAAGGTGCCGACGTAGGCGCGACTGCGGCCGGTCATCTGGCAGCGGTTCCGCACGCGGATGGTCGACGAGTTGCGCGGGAGCTTCTGCAGCGCGACCTGCGCCGCCCGCTTCTCCTCGTCGCTCGCCTTCACGCTGCGGACCGTGTCGGCCAGCGCCTTCCGCTTGGCGAAGTGCTTCGTCGCCAGCTGCTTGCGGCGCTCGTTCTTCTCGATCGTGCTCTTCTTGGCCATTGTCTCTAGGCTCCCTGGACGACGATCGGCTTGTCGTCGCCGCGGAACGGCATCCCGAGCTCCCGGAGGAGCGCGAACGCCATGTCATCGCGGTCGGTGGTCGTGACGAACGTGATGTCCATCCCGTGGATCTGCTCGACCAAGTCGTAGTTGATCTCGGGGAAGATCATCTGCTCCTTGACGCCGAGGCTGTAGTTGCCGCGGCCGTCGAAGGCGCGCGTGTTGAGGCCGCGGAAGTCGCGGATGCGCGGGATCGCCGTCGACACGAAGCGGTCGAGGAACTCCCACATCCGGGCGCCGCGCAGCGTCACCGCGACGCCGATCTCCTGGCCCTCGCGCTGGCCGTAGTTCGCGATCGACTTCTTCGCCTTGGTGCGCAGCGGCTTCTGGCCGGTGATCACCGCGAGCTCGTCGACGATCGCGTCGAGGACCTTGGGCTGCTTGATCGCCTCGCCCATGCCCACGTTGAGCGTGATCTTCGTGAGGTTCGGGACCTGGTGCGTGTTCT
Source organism: Gemmatimonadaceae bacterium (assembly GCA_031396725.1). Lineage (GTDB taxonomy): Bacteria > Gemmatimonadota > Gemmatimonadetes > Gemmatimonadales > Gemmatimonadaceae > Pseudogemmatithrix. The sequence continues at coordinate 8,605 of JANNLH010000091.1, forward strand.
TCAGGCCGAACTGCTTCATCAGGCGATCGCGCACGGTCTTCACATAGTAGGCGTGCAGCCGCGGGGCCGGCGCGGGGAGCGCGGCACCGGCGTGCTCCTTGGGGAGCATCGAGCTGCGCTTCTCCTGCGACCCGCCCTTCTTCTTCTCGCCCTGCGTCTTGGTCGTTGCCATTGGTCAGTCCCTTCGCGTCAGCGGGTGAACGGGATCGAGGACCCGCTCTTGGCGCTCACGCGCTCCTTCGTTCCGTCGGTGTCGATCCGCGCGCGGACGCGCGTCGGCTTCCCCGACTTCGGGTCGAGCAACATCACGTTGGAGACGGCCATCGGGGCCGGCATCTCGATGATGCCCGACTGCTCCTCGGCGCGCCGCGCGCGGCGGTGCTTCTTCACGATGTTGATCCCTTCGATCGTCACGCGGCCCGTCTTCAGGTGCACGCGGATGACCTTCCCTTCCTTGTCCTTGTCGTCGCCGCGCATCACCCGCACGGTATCGCCGCGCGTGATCCGCATCGCGGAGCGCTCGGCGTTTCGCTGGTGACGCGTGACGTTCTTCTTCCCGCGGGTCTTGCGGTGGGTCAGGATACGCATGTCACAGCACCTCAGGGGCCAGCGACACGATCTTCATGAAGCGCTTCTCACGGAGTTCGCGCGCGACCGGCCCGAAGATACGGGTCGCCTTGGGTTCGCCCTTGTCATCGATGATGACGACGGCGTTCTCGTCGAACTTGATGTAGCTGCCATCCTTGCGGCGCGTCTCCTTGACCGTGCGCACGACGACCGCCTTGGCGACGTCGGACTTCTTCACGGTGCCGTTCGGGAGCGCGTCCTTCACCGCCACCACGACCTTGTCGCCAAGGCCGGCGTAGCGGCGGCGCGTGCCGCCGAGGACGCGGATCACGAGCGCCTTCTTGGCGCCCGAGTTGTCCGCGACCTTCACGATGGTTTCCTGTTGGATCATTGGTCAGTTCCCCCTAACGCGCGCGTTCGACGATCTCGAGCAACCGGAACCGCTTGTCCTTCGACAGCGGGCGGGTCTCGACGATCCGGACGGTGTCACCGACCTTCGCCGTGTTGCCCTCATCGTGGGCCTTCAGGCGCTTGGTGCGGGTCACCATCTTCCCGTAGACGGGATGCGGCACGCGACGCTCGATCGCGACCACGACGGTCTTGTCCATCTTGTCGCTCACGACCAGGCCCTGGCGCGTCTTGCGCGCCGTCCGGTCGGTTGAGGTGCTCTTCACTGGGTCAGCCATCGGTTCTCCTCGCGCGCGGTCAGCGCGCGGCCTCCATCGCGCTCGCCTTCTCGGCCAGCACCGTCTGAAGCCGCGCGATATCGCGGCGGATGGTACGCAGCCGGAGCGGATTGCTCAGCGGCTCGGTGGCCCCGCGGAACCGAAGGCGGAATCGCTCCTCCTCCAGCTCCGAGAGACGCGCACGGATATCGTCCGCGCTCAAGCCCCGGATCTCGTCAGCCTTCATCGCTCAGCGCCTCCTCGCGCACCACGAACTTCGTCTTGACACCCAGCTTCGCCGAGGCGAGGCCGAGCGCCTTCTGGGCGATCTCCTTGGTCACGCCCTCGATCTCGAACAGCACGCGCCCCGGCTTCACCACCGCCACCCAGAGCTCCGGCGATCCCTTGCCCTTGCCCATGCGGGTCTCGGCCGGCTTCTTCGTGACCGGCTTGTCCGGGAAGATGCGGATCCAGACCTTGCCGCCGCGCTTGATATGGCGCGTGAGCGCCACGCGCGCGGCCTCGATCTGGCGCGCCGTCACCCACCCCGGCTCCTGCGCCTGCAACCCATAGTGGCCGAACGCCACCGTCGCGCCACGCGTGGCGAGACCGGTCGTGCGGCCCTTGAACATCTTGCGGAACTTGACGCGCTTCGGTGCGAGCATTGGTCAGGTCTCCTTACGCGTCCGAGGAGTACGTGTTGCCACGCCGCCCCTCGATGATCTCGCCCTTGAAGATCCAGACCTTCACCCCGATGGTGCCGAAGGTGGTCTTGGCCGTCGAGGTCGCATAGTCGATGTCGGCGCGCAGCGTGTGGAGGGGCACCCGACCTTCGTGGTAGCCCTCGACGCGCGCGATCTCGGCCCCGCCGAGGCGACCCGAGCACTTCACCTTGATGCCCTCGGCGCCCATCCGCATCGCGCTCTGGACCGCGCGCTTCATCGCGCGGCGGAACGAGATGCGCTGTGCGAGCTGCGCGGCGATGTTGTCGGCGACCAGCTGCGACTCGATCTCCGGGCGCTTGATCTCCTCGACGTTGATCCCGACGTCCTTGCCGGTCAGCTGCTGGAGCTCGTTCTTGAGCTCCTCGACCGCCTGGCCCTTCTTCCCGATCACCACGCCCGGGCGGCCGGTGTGGATGGTCACGACGACCTTCCCCGGCTTGCGCTCGATCGTGATGTCGCTGATGGCCGCGCCGGCGAGGCGCGCCTTCAGGTACTTCCGGAGGAGCGCGTCCTCCTTGATCAGCGCCGGGAACTCCTTCTCACTCGCGAACCACTTCGAGCGCCACTGCTTCGAGATGCCGAGGCGGAACCCGATCGGATGCGTCTTCTGTCCCATTATCGTCCTTCCTTCTCGGCCACGACGATCTCGACGTGGCTGGTTCGCTTGATCATCGGGGTCGCGCGGCCCATCGCGGCCGGCGTCCAGCGCTTGAGCTTCGGTCCTTCGTTGACGGTCGCCTGCTTCACATACAGCGCGTCGACGTCGAGCGCGGTGTTCGCCGAGCGTGCCGCCTGCTCCGCGTTCGCGACCGCCGACGACAGCACCTTCCCGATCTGCACCGCCGCGTGCTTCTTCGAGAACTTCAGCATCGCGAGGGCGTCATTGACGGCAAGCCCGCGGATCTGGTCGATGACCAGCCGCATCTTGTAAGGCGACTGCCGGGTCGTGCGCTGGATGGCTCGTGCCTCGGTCATGGTCACTTGCCTCCCTTGCCGCCGGCCGGCGGGCCGCCTGTGGGCGCCGGTGCCGCCTTCTTGTCGGTCATCTTGTTGTTGCCGCTGTGGCCGCGGAACAGGCGCGTGGGGGAGAACTCGCCGAGCTTGTGCCCGACCATGTTCTCCGTCACGTACACCGGGATGAACTTGTTCCCGTTGTGCACCGCGAACGTGTGCCCGACGAACTCGGGGATCACCGTGCTCGCGCGCGACCAGGTCTTGACGACCTTCTTCTCACTCTTCGCGTTCATCGTCTGCACCCGCTTGAGCAGGGCTTCCTGGATGAACGGACCCTTCTTGATGCTGCGTGCCATTGGTCAGGTCCTCTGGGTCAGCTCTGGGTGGCCTTGCCGCGCTTCCGGCCACGGACGATCAGACGCTGCGACGCCTTCTTCTTGTTGCGCGTCTTGACGCCCTCCTTCTTGCCCCACGGACTCACCACGTTCCGGCCGCCGCGCGTGCGGCCACCGTGCGGGTGGTCCACCGGGTTCATCACTTCGCCGCGGACGTGCGGCCGGACGCCCATCCAGCGCGACTTGCCGGCCTTGCCCCACGACACCAACTCGTGCTCCTGGTTGCCGACCTCGCCGATGGTCGCCAGGCAATCGCCATGGACCATCCGCATCTCGGTCGACGCGAGGCGCACCGTCACGTACTCGCCTTCCTTCGCCACGACTTGGACGCTGGTGCCGGCCGAGCGGGCCATCTGGCCGCCCTTCCCCGGCTTGAGCTCCACGTTGTGCACGGCGGTGCCGAGCGGCACCTCGCGCAGCGGCAGCGCGTTGCCCGTGCGCACGTCGGAGCCCTTGCCGCTGACGATCGTGTCGCCGACGGACAGCCCCTTCGGGTGCAGGATGTAGCGCTTCTCGCCGTCCCCGTAGACCACCAGCGCGATGCGCGCCGTGCGGTTCGGGTCGTACTCGATGTGCTCGACCGTCGCGACCTGGCCGAACTTGTTGCGCTTGAAGTCGATGATGCGGTACTTGCGCTTATGGCCCCCGCCGATGCGCCGCATCGAGATGTGGCCATGGTTGTCGCGCCCGCCGCTCTTCTTGAGCGGCTCGGTGAGCGACTTCTCGGGGGTCGAGCGCGTGATGACGTCGTTGTCCGAGACCGACCGGAAGCGCGACGACGGCGTGACTGGCTTGAACTGACGGATTCCCATTTCTCTCAGCCCTCGAAGATCTCGATCGTGTCGCCCGCCTTGAGCGTCACGATGGCCTTCTTCCAGCGGGGACGCAGGCCTGACGAGGTGCCGACCTTGCGAGTCTTCCCCCGCTGCTGCGACGTCCAGACGCCCGTGACCTTCACCCCGAACAGCGATTCGATCGCCGCCTTGATGGTGGTCTTGGTCGCGTCCGGGTGGACTTCGAACGTGTATTCACCGCGCTCCTGGTACGCCGCCGACGACTTCTCGGTGACGATCGGGCGCACGATGGTGCGGAGCATCGTTGGCATCGGTTACTTCCCCTTCTTCTTGGGGGCGGCAGCCTTCTTCGCCGGCGCCTTCTTGGCCGCGGCCTTCGGGGCCGCCTTCGGGGCCGCCTTCTTGGCCGGCGCCTTCTTCGCGGCCGCCTTCGGGGCCGCCTTCTTCTTGGCGGCGGCCTTCTTGGCCACCGTCTTCTTCACTTCCTTCGCCTCGGCCTTGGCCGCGGCCTTCTTCGCCTTCTCGGGCGCCTTCTTGGCCGAGACCTTCCGGACCTTCACCGGCTCGGCGGCCTTCTCGGCGACCGGGGCCAGCGTGTGGCCGATCGCCGGCGCCTCGACGAGCACCACGTCCGACCAGAGCAGGTCGTACGTCGAGGCGTCGGTGTAGGGCTGGACGATCACGTTCGGGATGTTCCGGCCGCTCAGGTACACGTTCGACTTGGCGCCGTCGGTGAGGATGAGGACCTTCTGGCCGACGAGGTCGAGGCGCGCGATCAGCTGCATCAGCTGGGCGGTCTTCGGCTTGTCGTAGGTGAAGCGGTCGATCACGATCAGCGCCTGCTCGCGGGCCCGCGCATTGAACGCGCTCTTGCGGGCGAGCGCCTTGATCTGGCGCGGCACCTTCTGCTCGTAGGAGCGGGGGCGCGGACCGAAGACGGTGCCGCCGCCGACCCAGACGGGCGAGCGGGTCGAGCCCGAGCGGGCGCGGCCGGTGCCCTTCTGCTTCCAGGGCTTCTGGTTGCCGCCGACGACCTCGCCGCGGGTCTTGGTGGAGTGCGTGCCCTGCCGCTGGTTGGCGAGCAGCGCCTTCACGGCCTGGTGCATCACCGGCATGTTCACGGTGCCGTCGAACGTCGCGGACGGCAGGGCCACCCGCTCACGCGGGGTGCCGAGCGCGGTGTAGGCCGCAGCGTCGAAGTTCATGGTCTCGGACATCGGTTATCCCTGCTTGCGGACGAGCACGATCCCGTTGGTCGGGCCGGCGACGGAACCGCGGATGTAGATCAGGTTGCGCTCAGCGTCGATCTTCACGACGCGCAGATTGCCCTGCGTATGCCGTTCGTTGCCGTACTGGCCCGGCATCTTCTTGCCCTTGATGACGCGCGAGGGATCGGTGCCCGGTCCGATGGAACCCGGACGGCGGTGCTTCGTGTTGCCGTGCGTGTTCGGACCGCCGCCGAAGCCCCAGCGCTTCACGACGCCCTGGAAGCCGCGGCCCTTGGAGGTGCCGGTGACCTTCACGTACTCGCCCGGCGCGAAGATGCCGACGGTGATGACGTCGCCGATGTTGTAGGTCGGGACGGTCGCATCCTTGCCCGGCGCGTCGTCGAGGCGGAAGGAGCGCAGCACCTTCGGCGCGGCCGCGAGGCCGGCCTTGGCCGCGTGTCCCATCTCCGCCTTCGTCGCGCGACGGCCCTTCGGCGTGCGCTCTCCCTTCTTGGACTCGCGCGCGACCCGCTGCGCGCCGAAGCCCAGCTCGACCGCGGCGAACCCCGCCTGCTCCGTCGTGACGACCTTCGTCACCGGATTCGGCGTGGCCTCCACCACGGTGCACGGGATCTGCTGCCCCGCCTCGTCGAAGATCTGGGTCATCCCCAGCTTCTTGCCAATGATACCGATCATGGAACTCTCACTCGCTCAGTTAGTCGCGGCGCGGCCGCACGATCTGTGGGGTCCGCTGATGCCGGAGGACTGTGCAAAAGGCAGATGTGAGGTGCGAGGGGGCCGCCGGTTCCGGCGGCCCTGGTGCGGCCCGCCGCGTCGTTCCTCACTTCTCCCCTCTCCCATCTCCCCTCTGCCGTTATTCGACCTTGATCTCGACATCCACCCCGGCCGGCAGGTCCAGCTTGGTCAACGCATCGACCGTCTGGGCCTTGGAGTCGAGGATGTCGATCACCCGCTTGTGCGTCTTCAGTTCGAACTGCTCGCGCGACTTCTTGTCGACGTGCGGCGAGCGGAGCACCGTCCAGCGCTGCGTCTTCGTCGGGAGCGGGATCGGGCCGGTCACCGAAGCGCCGGTCTTCTCCGCCGTCCGCACGATGTCCGCAGAGGCCTGGTCGATCACCGCGTGATCGAATGCCTTGAGACGGATGCGAATACGTCCAGCCATGTCTTCTCCACTGGCGGCGGGGCCCGGACCGGCGCCCCGCATCCTGTTCGTTGTTGACTTACGCGAGGATCTTGGTCACGACGCCCGCACCGACGGTGCGGCCACCCTCACGGATGGCGAAACGCAGCTGCTCCTCCATCGCGATCGGGATGATGAGCTCGATCGTCATCGAGATGTTGTCGCCGGGCATCACCATCTCGGTGCCGGCCGGCAACTCGATCGCGCCCGTCACGTCGGTCGTGCGGAAGTAGAACTGCGGGCGGTAGCCCTTGAAGAACGGGGTGTGGCGGCCGCCCTCTTCCTTCGTGAGGACGTAGACCTCGGCCTCGAACTTCGTGTGCGGCTTGATCGAGCCGGGCTTGGCGAGCACCATGCCGCGCTCGATCTCCTTCTTGTCGACGCCGCGGAGGAGCAGGCCGACGTTGTCGCCGGCGAAACCCTCGTCCAGCAGCTTGCGGAACATCTCGACGCCCGTGACGATCGTCTTCTTGGTCGAGTTGTAGCCGACGAACTCGAGCTCCTCCCCGACCTTGCACTTGCCGCGCTCGATGCGGCCCGTGGCGACCGTGCCGCGGCCCGTGATCGAGAAGACGTCCTCGACCGGGAGCAGGAACGGCTTGTCCACTTCGCGCACCGGCTGCGGGATGAAGGTGTCGAGGGCGGTGTAGAGCTCCTCGATCTTCGCGATCCACTTCGGGTCGCCCTCGATCGCCTTCGAGGCGGCGCCACGGATCACCGGGGCGTTGTCGCCGTCGTAGCCGTACTTCGAGAGCAGCTCGCGGACTTCGAGCTCCACGAGGTCGAGGAGTTCCTCGTCCTCGACGAGGTCGCACTTGTTGTGGAACACGACGATCTTCGGCACGTTCACCTGCTTCGCGAGCAGGATGTGCTCGCGCGTCTGCGGCATCGGGCCGTCCACCGCCGAGACCACCAGGATCGCGCCGTCCATCTGCGCGGCACCCGTGATCATGTTCTTCACGTAGTCGGCGTGCCCGGGGCAGTCGACGTGCGCGTAGTGACGGAGGCTCGACTCGTACTCGACGTGCGAGGTCGCGATCGTGAGGATCTTCGTGGCATCACGACGTCCCTGCGACTCGGACGCCTTGGCGACCTCGTCGTAGGCGATGTACTTCGTGTTGCCGTACTTCTCCGCCGAGATCTTCGTCAGGGCGGCCGTGGTGGTCGTCTTGCCGTGGTCGACGTGGCCGATCGTGCCCACGTTCACGTGCGGCTTCGTCCGCTCGAACTTTGCCTTGGCCATTTGAAAGCGTCCTGAAGTGGTTAATGAGGTCTGCTGCGCTCTACGTCCGACGTTCTACTTCCGACTTCCGACTTCCTACTTCCTACTTCCTCAGTTCTACTTCACCTTCGCGATGATCTCTTCGGCCTTCGCCTTGGGGACTTCCTCGTAGTGGCTGAACTCCATCGAGTAGACCGCGCGCCCCTGGGTCATCGAGCGCAGCTTGGTGGAGTACCCGAACATCTCGCTGAGCGGCACCGTGGCGCCGATCACCTGCGCCGTGCCGCGCTGCGTCATCGCGCCGATCTTCCCGCGCCGCGCCGAGAGGTCGCCGAGCACGTCGCCGAAGAACTGGTCGGGGCTCACCACCTCGACCTTCATCATCGGCTCGAGGATGATCGGGTGCGCCGCGCGCGCCGCGTCCTTGATCGCCATCGAGCCCGCGATCTTGAACGCCATTTCCGAGGAGTCGACGTCGTGGTAGGAGCCGTAGACCAGCTCCACCTTCACGTCCACCATCGGGTAGCCCGCCAGCACGCCGTTCTCGAGCGCTTCCTTGATCCCGGCCTCGACCGGCGAGATGTATTCCCGCGGGATCACGCCGCCGACGATCTTGTCCTCGAAGACGTAGCCCTGGCCCGGCTCCGCCGGCATCACGTTGATGACGACGTGGCCGTACTGGCCCTTGCCGCCCGACTGCCGGATGAACTTCCCCTCGACCTTGTCCACGCGCTTCTTGATCGTCTCGCGGTAGGCCACCTGCGGACGGCCCACGTTCGCCTCGACCTTGAACTCGCGCATCATGCGGTCGACGATGATCTCGAGGTGGAGCTCGCCCATCCCGGAGATGATCGTCTGGCCCGTCTCGACGTCGGTGTGGACGCGGAAGGTCGGGTCCTCCTCGGCCAGCTTGGAGAGCGCGATGCCCATCTTGTCCTGGTCGGCCTTGGTCTTCGGCTCGACCGCGACGTCGATCACGGGCATCGGGAACTTCATCGCCTCGAGGATGATCGGCTTGTCCTCATCGGAGAGCGTGTCGCCGGTGCGGGTGTCCTTCAAGCCGATCGCGGCGGCGATGTCGCCGGCGCGCACTTCCTCGATCTCCTCGCGCTTGTTCGCGTGCATCTGCAGCAGGCGGCCGATGCGCTCGCGCTTGTCCTTCGTCGAGTTGTAGACGTGCGACCCGGCCTTCAGGACGCCCGAGTAGACGCGGAAGAAGGTCAGGCGGCCGACGAAGGGGTCGGTCGCGACCTTGAACGCCAGCGCCGCGAAGGGCGCCGTGTCGTTCACCTCGCGCGTGTCGAACGTCTCGTCGTGGTGCGGCAGGTGCCCCTGGATGGCGGGCACGTCGACCGGCGACGGGAGGAAGTCGATCACCGCGTCCAGCAGCGCCTGCACGCCCTTGTTCTTGAACGAGGCGCCGACGAGGATCGGGACGAACTTCATCTTGACCGTCGCCGAGCGGATCGCGTGGCGGATCTCGTCCACCGTCAGCGTCTCGCCGGCGAGGTACTTCTCGATCAGGACCTCGTCGTGCTCCACGACCATGTCGATCAGCGCGTGGCGCGCCGCCTCGACCGCATCGTGGAACTCCGCCGGGACGTCCACGACGGTGAAGGTCTTGCCGAGGGACTCGTTGTCGAAGATGTACTGCTTGCGCTCGATGATGTCGATGTGGCCCGTGAAGAGCTCACCCGACCCGACCGGAAGCTGGATCGGCAGCGCCGCCTTCGTGAGGCGGTCCTGGATCATCGCGACGCAGCGCTCGAAGTTCGCGCCGACGCGGTCCATCTTGTTGGAGAAGATCATCCGGGGGACCTTGTAGCGGTCCGCCTGGCGCCACACCGTCTCCGTCTGCGGCTCCACGCCGGCGACGGAGTCGAGCAGCGTCACCGCGCCGTCGAGCACGCGGAGCGAACGCTCCACCTCGACGGTGAAGTCCACGTGCCCCGGGGTGTCGATGATGTTGATGCGGTATTCCGGCCCGTCGCCCGCCTTCTCGAGCTGACCATGACGGCGCCAGAAGCAGGTCGTCGCGGCCGACGTGATCGTGATGCCGCGCTCCTGCTCCTGCTCCATCCAGTCCATCGTGGCCGCACCATCGTGGACCTCGCCGATCTTGTGCGACTTCCCCGTGTAATAGAGGATGCGCTCAGTCGTCGTGGTCTTCCCGGCATCGATGTGGGCCATGATGCCGATGTTGCGATAGTACTGCAGGTCGGTCGTGCGGGGCATCGGTCAGTCAGACTCGGTTTCGGGTGCTCTGGAGGAACAAAAACGCGGCTGGACCAGGCATCCCCCCCTAAGTGTTGCATCCGGGGGACCGGTATCCATCCGCACTCGCCGGGTACAGTCGCCACTGGAGCGCGACTGGGGACCCTCGGCGCATCGGGTGTCAGCGAACGAAAACGACACCACCCGACGTCAAGTTGTCCTGCGTTCTTTTCGGGAATCGTGGCGCCGGTCGCTCGAGTGTCGGAGCGCGTGCGGCGGGATCGATCGGGCTGTCCACTCCCCCCGCGCGTCCAACGAGCGACGTTGGCGGGCCCATCTTGCCGGGACGCAGTGCCCCGGGGATGGCTCGAAGCCATCCGTGCGACCCCGAGCCGTGTTGAGGCGAATCGGTGTAGCCCATCAAACTTAGTGGCGTGAGGCCCGGTGTCAATGCCCGGGGTCAGGGGGTTCGGGAGGGCTAAGTTGTGGTGGTCGAACCCCTTCCCGTGCCGGGTCCGTGGCCGGGACGGAACGGCGTTACACCACAGAGAACACAGAGCGCACAGAGGGGGCCCGGAGCCCTCCGGCCCCCTCTGTGCCCTCTGTGTTCTCTGTGTTGTAACGCCGTGAAGGCCGGTCCAACCCAGAACCCCGCGTCAGCCGAGGAGAACCCGTGACCCGCAACCGCCTCAGACAGACTTTGCTCCCGGCCGCACTCCTCGCCGCCCTCACAACCGGCTGTGTCAGCAGCGGCAGCCGAGCCCCGGGCGCGGATGGCGACCTCAGCGAGGACCTGCTCGCAAAGACCTGCCCCAACGAGCTCCACCTGATCGTCGACATCCGCCAGCGCGTGCGGGTGCGCGTACTCGAGGTCAGCGCGGCCGGCGGGACGGCCGTCATCGGCGACGTGAACGGCCCCGGCTCCTGGACCTTCCCGCTGCGCTACCGGCAGAACGCGGTGTACCACGCGCTCAGCATGGACGACGGCCGCGTCCTCGGCACTTCGAGCCGCCAGCGCTCGCGGACCACCGACACCGTGACCCTCGTGCGGCAGTGCCTGAAGGAGGAACCACCTCCCGCGCCGTAGGCGCCGTGCGCGAGGAAGGGCGCATGCAGCGAGGGGGCGACCGAACCCGGTCGCCCCCTCGCTTTCTACTTTCTACTTTCTACTACCAGCGGTAGTGCGCGAACGCCTTGTTCGCCTCAGCCATGCGGTGCGTGTCTTCCTTCTTCTTGACCGCGTTCCCTTCGCCCTTCGACGCCGAGATCGTCTCGGCCGCGAGCTTCTCGGCCATCGACTTCTCGTTGCGGTCGCGCGAGAACGAGATCAGCCAGCGCATCGCGAGCGCAGTGCGGCGCTCGGGGCGGACTTCGACGGGGACCTGGTAGGTCGCACCGCCGACGCGGCGGCTCTTCACCTCGACGACCGGCTTGAGGTTCGTGAGCGCCTGCTTGAAGACGTTGACGCCGGGCTGCGAGGTGCGGGCCTCGACGAGGTCCATCGCGCCGTAGAAGATGCGCTCGGCGGTGGCCAGACCGAGCTCGAGCGCCGCTACGGCATCAGTGCCGGCGGTTTCGGCTATCTGTGGCACCTCACCGAGGCGCGTTTCCGCGTCGACGCAGGCGTGTTGCCCGGCCAGCCCGATGCGGCGTACGAGCCGAACGAGCCGAACCGCTTCGGCTGGGTCGTCGAGATCGATCCGTTCGATCCGAACTCGACCCCGGTCAAGCGCACGCCACACGGTCGCATGAAGCACGAGGGCGCGAGGGATCAGC
>JANNLH010000155.1:0-8618 GCA_031396725.1 Gemmatimonadaceae bacterium
GCCGCGCCGCGCCGGAGCAGCAGCAACTCGTATCGTGAGGAGTTCGGCACACACCAGACCTCGCCGCGCGGGCCGAGCGCGCTGTGCGCGGCGGCGCGGTAGGGAATCGACTGGTACGAGGTGCTGGTCGGGGTCCGCGTGATCCACGTGCCCGACTCCGCCAGCGCGTCGCTGCCGCACTCCGGCATCTCGCCGAGCGTGTCCACGCGCGAGAGATCGGTATGATAGGCGAGCATCGCGTAGCCGCTTGCGCGGCCATTGCGGACGACACAGTCCTGGTCGAGCAGGCGCCCCTCGCCGTCCGGCCGCGGGTCCCACGCCCCCTGTGAGGTGCAGTAGTACATCGGCCAGTGCTTCTCGAAGGCGCCCTCGCCGTCGAAGATCGTGAAGCGGCCGTTCGCCGCGTCGCGCGCCCAGAGCTTGCCGTCTCGGGTGAACGCGATCCCTTCGGCGTCCCGCAGCTCGCCCGGTCCGGATCCCTTGCGTCCGATCACCCGCACGAGCTGTCCGTCGGCCCCGAAGAGGCGGATGTCCTGCGTCGAGCGGTCGTAGATGAACAGGCGGCCGAGCGAGTCCACCGCGATCGACTTGACGTAGTCGAACGACGTCGGGCCGACCTCCTGTCCGCCGATCCGCAGGGTCTCGGTCAGCGTCCAGCGGGTCTCGGCGGTCTCCTGCCGGCACGCGACGGTTGCGGCCAGCAGGGTGGCGAGGCCGATCCGGCTCAGATGTCCGACGTGCAGTGCGCGCATCGGGTCGCCTTGAGCGGGATCGGCGAGAGACAGCGCGGGCAGTCCTTCGTCGTCACGGCTGCCGGCGGCGGCGGTCCCTTCATCCTGTTCACCGCCTTGATCAGCAGGAAGATGCAGAACGCGACGATCACGAAGTCGATCATCGTGTTGATGAACGAGCCGTAGGCGATGACCGCCGCGCCGGCCTCCTTCGCCTGGGCGAGCGAGGTGACGCCTGCCGTCTTGTCGGGATCGAGGCTGATGAAGAGGTCGTGGAAGTTGACGTTGCCGAGCAGCTTGCCGACGGGCGGCATCAGGATGTCGCCGACGACCGAGGTGACGATCTTGCCGAACGATGCGCCGATGACGACACCGACCGCGAGGTCGACGACGTTGCCGCGCATCGCGAACTCCTTGAACTCCTTCACCATTCCCATTGACTGCTCCTGAGCGGGTGCGTTGTGGGGGGACGCTGTCGTGGTTTATGCATCCACTGTCGCATTCTCACAAGGGACCCCGCGCGCCGCGGGCTTGCCGCCCGCCGCGCCCCGGCACACCATCAAGGACCCAGGAGTCCGTATGACGCGCACGACCTTCGCTGCGGCCGCGCTGTTGCTGGCCTTTCCCGCCGCCGCGCGACCGCAGGACCACGCCCACCCGACGCCTGAACGGCTCGGCACCGTCCACTTCGAGACGTCGTGCCGTCCGCAGGTCGCGCCGCGGTTCGACCGCGCGATCGCGCTGCTGCACTCGTTCGAGTTCGGCGACGCCCTCGAGGGGTTCGGCGACGTCCTGGCGGAGGACCCCTCGTGCGCGATGGCGCAGTGGGGGATCGCGCTCAGCCGGTGGGGCAATCCGATGGCGGCCGGCAACAAGCCGGCGGCGCAGCTGCGGCTGGGCCGGGAAGCGGCGGAGGCTGGCGCGCGGCTCGCGGCCGCGGCGACCGGGACAACCGCTCGCGAGCGCGGCTACCTCGCGGCCGTCGCCCAGCTCTTCGACCGGTTCGAGCAGCAGGACCAGCGCACGCGCGTGCTCGCCTACGAGCGGGCGATGGGGGAACTCGCCGCGCGGCACCCCGCGGACAGCGAAGCGAGGATCTTCCACGCGATCGCGCTTGCCGCCTCCGCGTCGCCGACCGACAAGACGTACGCGAACCAGCTCCGCGCCGGCGCGGTCCTCGAGTCGCTCGTGGAGCGTCAGCCCGATCACCCCGGGCTCTCGCACTACATCATCCACAGCTACGACTATCCCGCGCTGGCGGACAAGGCCCGGGCCGCCGCCAAGCGGTATGCCGCGATCGCGCCCTCGGCGGCGCACGCGCTGCACATGCCGTCGCACACCTTCACGCGCGTGGGGATGTGGGAGGAGTCGGTCCGCACGAACATGCGTTCGATGGAGGTGGCGCTCGGGAACGGTTCGATCTCCGAGGCCCTGCACGCCGCGGACTATGCGGTGTATGCCCACCTGCAGCTGGGCCAGGAGACCGAAGCGAAGGCACTGCTCGACCGTCTGCCGGCGCTCGCCGCGCGGTTCGATGTCAACGCGGTCACCGGTGCCGCGCCCGGTTCTGCCGGGGTGTTCGCGCTCGCCGCGATCCCCGCGCGCTGGGCACTCGAGCGGCGCGCCTGGGCCGAGGCCGCCGCTCTCGAGCCCACGGCGAGCGCATTCCCCTATACCGAGGCGATGAGCTGGCTCGCGCGCGGGCTCGGGGCCTCGCATACCGGCGACCTCGCGCGCGCCCGCGCCGCCGTTGACTCGCTCGCGGCGATCCAGCGACGGCTCGCGACCGCCGGCGAAGCGTACTGGGCCGAGCAGGTCGCGATCCAGCACCTCGCGGCGCAGGCATGGCTCGCCCATGCCGAAGGCCGGCCGGATGAGTCGCTCACGCGGATGCGCGAGGCGGCGGTGCGCGAGGACGCCACCGAGAAGAACGCCGTGACACCGGGGCCGCTCGCTCCGGCGCGTGAGTTGCTCGGCGACCTGTTCCTCGCACTCGGTCGCGGAGCGGAGGCGCGCGCGGAGTATCGCGCGACGCTCGCGCGGGAACCGGGTCGGCGGCACTCGCTTCGCGCCGCGGCGGCTCCCGGCAAGTAGTCCAAGCCACGATGCCGGCACCCGAGCTCAAGCCACGCGAGCGGGAGATCCTCGGGCTGCTGGCCGAGGGGCGGAGCGCGCGCGAGATCGGGACGCGGCTGGGGATCGCGGCCGAGACCGTCCGCTGGTACCTCAAACAGCTCTACGGCAAGCTCGCGGTCGGCTCGCGGGAGGAGGCCGTGCAGCGGGCGCTCGCCCTCGGCCTGCTGAGCCGGCCGGTCAGCACCGCGCGGCCGGTCGAACGATCGCCGATCCGGTACCTCTCCAACGACGGCGTCTCGATCGCCTACCAGGTGATCGGCCGCGGACCGGTGGACCTGCTCTTCATGGCCGGATTCGTGTCGCACCTCGAGATCTCCTGGGAGGAGCCCGGGTACACCGCCTTCATGGAGGAGCTCGGCCGGCACGCCCGCGTGATCGTGTTCGACCGGCGCGGCGTGGGACTCTCGGATCGGGCCCAGGGTGCCTCGACGATCGACGATACGATCAGCGACGCGCGAGCCGTGTTGCGAGCGGTGGGGTCGGAGCGCGCCTTCGTGAGTGGCACATCGGAGAGCGGCGCGGCGGCGATCCTCCTCGCCTCGATGCACCCCGAGACGGTCCAGGGGCTCATCGTCATCAACACCACTGCGATGCCGGCCCGGCAGGGGCCCGAGCCCGAGTGGTCGCGCCCGTGGGAGCTGTTCGAGCAGAGCATCGCCGGGCTCAAGGCCACGTGGGGCGAGCCTTGGGCGCTCGAGCGCCTCGCCCCCTCGGTGCGTGGCAACCCCGACTTCGTCTCGTGGTGGGCGCGCGCCCTCCGCGCCGCGTCAAGTCCGTCCTCGGTCGAGGCGATCCTGCGCCAGACGATGCGCGTGGACATCCGCGCGATCCTGCCGCAGGTGCGCACCCGGACCCTCGTGATCCATCGCACCGGTGACCGCACGGTGTCGGTCGGCGCCGGCCGATTCCTTGCCGAACGGCTGCCGCGCGCGCGGCTCGTCGAACTGCCGGGCGACGACCATCTCTACTTCGTCGATGCCCAGCCGATCGCGCGCGAGATGACGCGCTTCCTCGCCGAGCCCAACGACGAGCCCGAGATCGAGACCTGGGTCGCGATCCTGCTGCACATGGCCGGGAGCGGTTCCGCGCTCGACGACGAGAAGCGGCGCATCCTCGACGCGCAGCAGCCGCGGGCGATCCATGTGAGTGCGCACGGGTGGGTGGCCGCCTTCGATGCGCCGGGTCGCGCGGTGCGCTGCGCGGATCGGCTGCGGGCGCTCGGACGAGGGCGCGTCGGGGGGATCGTGCTGCACGTCGGCGCCTGTCGCACGAGCGACGGGACCCCGGTCGGCGGCAGCCACGAGGTGGCGATGCGCCTGCTGGGATCCGCGATCCCCGGAGAGGTGCTCGTCTCCGGCACCCTGCGTGACATCCTCGCCGGATCGCCGGTGCCGCTCGTGCCGCGTTCGCTCGACGGGGGTGATGCCTTCACCGCCCCTGCGACCGTCTGGGCGCTCGGACCATCCGCGCGCCAAGCGTAAGTCACCCGTACGCCACCCGTACGCCACCCGTAGGCCACCCGACGGTTGGTGGTGCGCACCCCCCGGGGACCGCCTGAGGTTGATGGTGCCAACGCACCACTCACCCAGACGGAGCTTACGATGCAGAACCGGAACCGCCTCATGACCATCGCCGCCGCCCTTTCACTCGCCGCCTGCGACAGCACCACCGAACCGACCCCGCGTGGCGCGATCAGCATCACGATCGAGCAGGCGCTGACCGGCCAGACCACCTCGGCGGGCACCTTCGTCCTCACCGGTGTCGTGTCGGACGACGGCCAGACCACCGAGGAGCTCACCTTCGGCGGGCCGCTGACCGACCCGACCGTTCCGCTGACCTTCCGCCGGGTGATGACGGGGAGCCGCGGTACGATGACGGTCACCGGTGCGGCGACTCTGACCTGGACGAGCCAGACCGCGGGCACGCTGACGGGAACCTGGTCGATCGAGTCGGCGACCGGGATCTACGCGACCGGGAGCGGGAGCCTGACCGGCAGCGCGAACTTCGGGGTGACGCCGCCGACGGCCAGCGTCACGTATGTCGGAGTGATCAACCAGTAGGGCTCGGCGGGGCCCCACCACCGCCGCGGATTGACGTCGCGCGTTCCGGGCGTATACTTGGGACTAGACCGGTCGGTCTAGTCCCAGGTCCCGTCTTTCAAGGGAGGCAACGTGCGCGTCGCAAAGGAGCAGGTGGACGTCCGGATGGCGATCCCGGGCGTGGTGATCCGGCAGCGGAAGGATTTCGGGGACGTGCGGGGGTTCGACTCGATCAGCGGCGAGTACTTCACGCTCGCCGCGGGCGTCGATACCACGCCGCTCTTCATCGGACTCGAGGGCGACCGCTGCCAGTGCCCGCACTGGGGCTTCGTGCTCAAGGGCCAGCTGACGACGACCGATGCGCTGGGCGCTCAGGAGACGGTCTCGGCGCACGACTTGTTCTTCTGGCCGCCCGGCCACAATGTGCGCGTGGACGCCGACGCGGAGATCGTGATGTTCAGTCCCGAGCGCGAGCACTCGCAGGTCATCGACCACATGATCCGAAAGGTCCAGAGCTGACGCACGCGACGAAGCAGCGCCTGCTCGATGTCGGCATGGCGCTCCTCCTTGAACACGGCTATCACGGGCTCGGCACGCAGGCCCTGCTCGAGGCCGCGCGCGCGCCGAAGGGATCGTTCTACCATCACTTCGCGGACAAGGAGGATTTCGCCCTCCAGGTCATCGACGAGTTCATGCGGCACGTGCACGCCGGACTCGACCAGGCGCTCGGCGACACGCGCCGGCCACCGCTCGAGCGGGTGCGCCGGTTCTTCGAGATGACGAAGGAGAGCTACAAGAAGGAGGGCTACCTCGGCTGCCTGATGGGCGGGCTCGGGCAGGAGTTGGCGGGCACGAGCGAGGTGTTCCGTCGGCGGATCGACCGGTGTTTCGCCGCGATCGCCGAGCGGACGGCCGAGTGTCTCGAGGAGGCTCGCCAGGCCGGCGACATCCCGGCCGACTCGGACCCCCGCCGGATGGCGAGCCTGCTCGTGGATTGCTGGGAGGGAGCGGCGCTGCGCAGCCGGCTGCGCGGGAGCCCCGCCCCGCTGACGGCGATGCTGGACTTCTATTTCCGGTCCGCGGCCGGACGTTCGACTGCCTGACGCCCGGCAACCATGGGGCAGGGCCCGCTGTCGGAGCGGATGGACCCTCGCGCCTCGCGCGGGCCCCGCGCGACGGGGCAGATTGTACGCTCCCACGCCGTCCGTTCCCCTCATCGCTCCTCATGTCACCAGAGCTCGCGCGGCTGCAGGCGCTGCTCGCCGATCGCTACGAGATCGAGCGCGAGCTCGGTGGCGGAGGGATGTCGTTGGTCTATCTCGCCGTCGAGCGCGCGCGCGGCCGGCGGGTCGTGATCAAGGTGCTCGCGCCGGAACTCAGCCAGCACGTGAATCTCGAGCGATTCCGGCAGGAGATCGCGACCGCGGCGACGCTGCAGCATCCGCAGATCGTCCCGGTCTTCCACGCCGACGTCGCGGGTGACCTCCGCTACTACGTGATGCCCTTCGTGGCGGGCGAGTCGCTGGGCACGCGGCTGGAGCGTGAGGGCCGGCTTGCGGCGCCCGACGTGATCCGCCTGCTCGCCCCGCTCGCCCGCGCGCTCGCGTACGCGCATCGGCAGGGGATCGTGCATCGCGATGTGAAGCCCGCCAACATCCTGCTCGCCGAGGGCGAGCCGATGCTGACCGACTTCGGCATCGCGAAGGTGCTGCGCGAGGGCGGATCATCGAGCGGGCTCACCTCCTCCGGGATGTCGATCGGCACGGTGACGTACATGCCGCCGGAGCAGGTCACCGCGGATCCGGCGCTCGACGGTCGCGCCGACGTGTATTCCCTCGCCGCGGTCGGCTATGAGCTCCTGACGGGCGCGCCGCCCTTCACGGGCACGCCGGCGCAGGTGATGGCGGCCCACGTCGTGCAGCCGGTGCCGCCGATCGGCGACCGCGTGAGCGGCGCACCGCCGGCGCTGGTGGCGGTGCTGATGCTCGGCCTCGAGAAGTCGGCGGCGGACCGCCCCGACGCGGAGCGCTTCGCGGCGATGCTGGAGTCGGCGGGGCTCTCCGGCTCGGCCGAGCGGCCGGCGCTGGCCGCAGCTGGTGCCGCGCGGATGACCGAAGGCCCGTCCCGGCGCATCCTCGCGTTGGTGGCGCTGGTCATCGTTGCCGGCGCGGTCGCCGCAGGGTGGTGGTGGCGCGCGCGCTCGCCCGCCTCGTCCGCGCCGGGGCTCCCCACCATCGCCGTGCTGCCGTTCGAACTGATCGGCGCCGAGGCCGATGCCTACCTGGCGGCCGGCGTGACCGAGGAGATCACGACGGCGCTCGCGCAGTTGCCGGGCGTCCGTGTGCTCTCTCGCACGACCATCCGGGCGTACGCGGACTCCGGCTTCTCACCAGCCGACTACGCGAACAAGGTCAACGTCCGCGCGCTGGTCGAAGGCAGTGTCCAGCGCGCGGGGGAGCGGCTCCAGTTCTCGACGCGCCTCGTCGACACGCGAGACGGGAGCGCGATCTGGTCCGACCGCCTCGAGCGCTCGCCCGACGACGTGCTGGCCACGCAGCAGGAGATCAGCTCCGCCGTCGCCGCCGCGCTGCGCACGCGTCTCGGCCTCGCCAGCGAGGGTGCCCTGCGCACCGAAACGGTCGCCGACGCCGCCGCGTACGACCTCTTCCTGCGCGGCCGCTACGCGCTGCGCGAACGCGGCGAGGCCGGACTGCGGGCCGCGATCGGCCACTTCGCCTCCGCGGCGGCACGCGACCCGCGCTTCGCGCGTGCGCACGCGGGCATCGCCGAGGCGGCGGTGCTGCTGCCGATCTACAGCGCGGTGACGCGCGCGAGTGTCGTCGACACGGTGCGGTCATCGGCGGCGCGCGCGATCGCGCTCGACAGCACGTTGGCCGCCCCCTGGGTCGCGCTCGGGCTGCTGGAGAAGGGGCTCGGGCGATGGGAGGCGAGCGAGCGCGCGCTCTCGACGGCGCTCCGGCTCGACCCCGGCGACGCGCCCGCGCACCAGAATCTCGGGGAGCTCTACTTCACGCTCGGTCGCGTGGAGGAGTCGCGCCGCGCGCTCGAGGAGGCGGCGCGGCTCGAACCGACCGACGAGACGATCACCAGCGAGTACGCCTACGCGCTCCTGCTCGCCGGTGCCGCCGACAGCGCGGCGCGCACGGTCGCGCGGGTGGCGGGCGCCGCGTCGCGCAGCCCCTTCGTGGCTTACACGAGGGGCGTGATCGCCGAGCGCGCCGGGGACGCGGCGGCCGCGCTGCAGGACTTCCGCATCGCGGCCGCGGCGGCTCCCCTTCCGTTCTTCCAGGGGGCGCTGGCGCGCGCGCAGTGGCTGGCCGGCGACACGGCGGCGGCGCGCGAGACGCGTCGCGCGCTCGAGGGCGCAGGCGCCGGGCCGGGCGCGACCTTCGGACGCGTCATCGCGGGGCTTCCGTCTGACCCCGCCGATACGCTCTTCGCGGGTCTCACCCGTGCCGTCGCGGAGGGGGATCCCTTCGTGGTGCTCCTGCCGCTGCGCGTCTGGTGGTACGATCGGCTGCGGGACGACCCGCGCTTCGGTGAGTTGGCGAGATCGCTGGCTCTCCCTGCGGGCAGCACGGTCTCGTTGCCGGGGGTGCGGTGAGCATCGCGGGCGGGGAGAAGTGCGAAAGGCGGGTCACCACTGAGGACACAGAGGGCACAGAGGAACGACGCTTGTCGTTCCTCTGTG
>JANNLH010000172.1:0-10526 GCA_031396725.1 Gemmatimonadaceae bacterium
CGCCTCTGTGGGCCCTCTGTGTCCTCTGTGGTGACCCGCCGTTTCACTAGACCACTCTCCGAACCCCATCACTTTCGGAACAGCCTAACACCCAGTAATTTCAAGTGTTATGCCATTTTCGGACCTGCAGGAACGCCTGGCCGAGGTGCGCGGTCGGATCGCGCGCTCGGCGGAGCGGGGTGGGCACGGGCAGGCGGTGCGGATCATCGCGGTGACCAAGACGCACGGGCCCGCGGCGATCGAGGCGGCACTGGCCGCCGGGATCGGTGATGTCGGGGAGAACAAGGTGCAG
The DNA here is from genome assembly GCA_031396725.1 of Gemmatimonadaceae bacterium. Taxonomy (GTDB): domain Bacteria; phylum Gemmatimonadota; class Gemmatimonadetes; order Gemmatimonadales; family Gemmatimonadaceae; genus Pseudogemmatithrix. Next base: position 293 of record JANNLH010000172.1, read on the forward strand.
GAGGCGATCGGGAAGCAGGACGCGGTCGGGCCGCGCGATGGGCTCCGCTGGCACCTGATCGGCCACCTTCAGACGAACAAGGTGAAGGCGCTCGACCGGTTCTCGCTCTTCCACGCACTCGATCGCGCGAAGCTCTGCGATGCGGCCGATGGGGTGGGGCGACTCGCAATGCATCCGATCGACGTCCTGGTGCAGGTGAATGTGTCCGGAGAGGGCACCAAGGGCGGTTTCGCACTGCCGGAGCTTCCGGCGGAGGCGGCCCGTCTCGCGGCGCTGACGGGGCTTCGGGTGCGCGGCGTGATGACGATGGCGCCGGCGGACGCGACGGAGTCGGAGTTGCGGTCGGTGTTCGCCGGTGCGCGCGCCGCATTGGCCGTGGTGCGCGGGGCGGGCCACGACGCGACCGAGCTCTCGATGGGGATGTCCGGCGATTACGAGCTGGCGGTGCAGGAAGGCGCGACGATGGTCCGACTCGGAACGGTCCTGTTCGGGGCAAGGAGCTGAGATGGCAGACACCGAAGACGCATTCCACCTCACCGCGGTCGACGTCCGTCGATACGACTTCGGTTCCGCGTTGCGCGGCTACGACAAGGCGCGCGTGGACCAGTTCCGCGAGCAGATCGCGGACGAGCTCGAGCGCCTCGCGCGGTCCAACCAGGACCTCGACGCGCGCGCGAACGGGTTCCTCGAGCAGCTGCGCGCCTTCCGCGAGCGCGACAAGGCGCTGAACGAGGCGCTCATCAGCGCGCAGCAGCTGCGCGGCGACATGAAGGCGCAGGCGTCGGTCGAGGCGGAGTTGATCATCCGCGAGGCGCACGTGCAGGCCGACCGTCTTGCCGAGGCGGCGCGCGGTCAGGTGGTGGCGCTGCGTTCCGAGATCGAGCGGCTCGACCGCTCGCGGCGCACCTACCTGGCGCAGCTGCGGATCCTCGCCGAGCGGCACCTCGCCGAGGCGCAGGCGGCGGAGAAGCAGCCGCCGCCGGCGTTCGACAATGGGGCGCCCTCGGCCAGCGCGCCGACCTCCGCTGCCAGTCTCGCCGCTGGCCTCGCCGGGGGCTCGGTCGCCTCGAACCTCGCGATGGGTGCGAATGCCGTCGGTGACGCAGGCGCGTGAGGGCTCGCGCGTGACGGTGGACGGCGTCGTCGGCGCCGAGTTGCACACGCCCGCTGCGATCGCGCGCGCGGTCGACGCCGTGCGCGCGCGGTCGCCGCTCGTCCCTGAGGTCGCGATCATCCTCGGCACGGGGCTCGGTGGTCTCGCCGCGGCGATGCAGGTCGACACCGAGATCGGCTACGACGCGATCCCCGGCTTCCCGCTCTCGACGGTGGAGTCGCACACCGGGCGGCTGCTGCTCGGCACGCTCGCCGGCAAGCGCGTGGTCGCGATGCAGGGCCGCTTCCACCGCTACGAGGGCTACTCGCTGCAGCAGGTCACGTTCCCGGTGCGCGTGCTGCGCGCGCTCGGGGCGGGAACGCTCGTGGTCTCCAACGCGTGCGGCGGGATGCATCCGCTCTGGGCGCCCGGTGACCTGATGCTGATCGCCGACCACATCAACCTGCTGGGCGACAATCCGCTGATCGGTCCGCACGAACCGTCCCTCGGCGCGCGCTTCCCGGACATGAGCACGCCCTACGACGTCGGGCTCCGCGCGCACGCGCGCGCCGTCGCCGCGGCCGAGGGGATCACGTTGCGCGAGGGGACCTACGTCGCCGTGCAGGGACCCAACCTCGAGACCCGTGCTGAGTACCGGATGCTGCGCGGCCTCGGGGCCGACGTTGTCGGGATGTCCACCGTGCCCGAGGTGATCGTCGCGCTGCATGGCGGGATGCGGGTGCTCGGTTGCTCGATCATCACCGACCAGTGCCTGCCGGATGCGCTCGAGCCGGCGTCGCTCGAGCGGATCATCGCGGTGGCGAACGCGGCGGAGCCGCGGCTGACGGCGCTCGTGCGCGGCGTGCTGGAGCGGCTGTGACCGCCGCCGAGCCCCTCTCGACCGTGCGCTATCGCATGATCCCCGCCGACCTGACGGCCGACGCGCTCGAGCGCGAGGTCGCGGAGCGCTGGACCCGCGACGGCGTGTTCGAGGCCGCGCAGCGACTGCGCGCCGAGGGCGAGCCCTGGGTCTTCTTCGAGGGCCCGCCGACGGCCAACGGCCGTCCGGGCATCCACCACGTCTTCTCCCGCACGCTGAAGGACCTCTTCTGCCGCCACCGCGCGATGCAGGGACACCACGTCCCGCGCAAGGCGGGATGGGACACGCACGGGCTGCCGGTGGAGATCGAGGTCGAGAAGGCGCTCGGCATCTCCGGCAAGCAGGACATCGAGCGCGTGGGCGTCGCCGAGTTCAACCGGATGTGCCGCGAGAGCGTCTGGACGTACAAGGCGGAATGGGAGCAGGTCAGCGCGCGGATGGGCTACTGGCTCGACTACGCCGATCCGTACATCACGTACGCGAACGAGTACGTGGAGAGCGTCTGGTGGGCGCTCAAGACGCTGCACACGAAGGGGCTGCTCTACCAGGGGCACAAGATCCTGCCCTACTGCGCGCGCTGCGGGACGGCGCTCTCGTCGCACGAGGTGGCGCAGGGGTATGAGGACGTCGAGGATCCGTCGGTGTATGTGGCGATGGATCTGGAGGAGACGGGAGACGGCAGACGGGAGACGGGAGTGCGGCGGCGGATCATCGTCTGGACCACTACCCCCTGGACACTCGTCTCGAACGTCGCGCTCGCGGTGCATCCGGAGCTTGACTACGTCGAGTTGCGCAAGAAGAACGTCGGCGACTGGACGATCCTCCTCGCCGAGGCGCGCGCGGGTGCGGTGCTCGGCGCGGACTACGCGGAGCGGTGGGACCGCGTCGCCGCGATGAAGGGTGCTGACCTCGTCGGGCTGCGCTACCGGCGCCCGCTCGATTGGGTCGAGTATCCGGAGGAAGGCGCGCGCGAGGTGATCGTCGGCGAGGAGTTCGTCACCGCCGAGGACGGGTCGGGCGTGGTGCACATGGCGCCGGCGTTCGGCGCCGACGACTACGCGGCGGGGAAGCGGCACGGGCTGGCGTTCGTGAACCCGGTTGACGCGCGGGGCGAGTTCCCGGCGGCGATGCCGCTCGTCGGCGGCAAGTTCGTGAAGGCGGCCGACGCGCTGATCATCGAGGAGCTCGAGCGCCGCGACCAGCTCTGGAAGGCGCAGAAGTTCGTCCACTCGTATCCGCACTGCTGGCGCTGCGGCACGCCGCTGCTCTACTACGCGCGGACGAGCTGGTTCATCCGCACGACGGCGTACCGCGACGGGATGCTGGCGCGCAATGCGGCGGTGAACTGGAATCCGCCCGAGATCGGCGCGGGGCGCTTCGGCAGCTGGCTCGAGAACAACATCGACTGGGCGATCTCCCGCGACCGCTACTGGGGTTCGCCGCTGCCGGTCTGGGTGAACGACGCCGATCCGGCGGAGATGGAGGTGCTCGGCTCGTACGCCGAGCTCGCGGCCAAGGTGGGGAAGGCGCTGCCGCACGACTTCGACCCGCACAAGCCGCACGTCGATGAGTACACCTGGCCGGCGCCGAGCGGCACGGGCACGATGCGGCGCGTGCCGCAGGTGATCGACACCTGGTTCGACTCGGGTGCGATGCCCTTCGCGCAGTGGGGCTATCCGCACAAGCCGGGGAGCGATGTGCTCGTGCGTCGCTACTTCCCGGCCGATTTCATCGCCGAGGGCGTGGACCAGACGCGCGGCTGGTTCTATTCCCTGCTCGCGATCGCGACCGGCCTCGGTGACGCGCTGCCGAACAACGACGTCGATGCCGGCGCGGCGCCGTACCGCGCCGTGGTCGTGAACGACCTCGTGCTCGACGCCGCCGGCCAGAAGATGTCGAAGTCGCGCGGCAATACCGTGGACCCGCGGCTGGTGATGGCGCGGCACGGCGCCGACGCGGTGCGCCTCTTCCTGACGGCGAGCTCGCAGGTCTGGGTGCCGCGCCGCTTCGACGAGTCGGTGATCCGCGAGACCGCCGGCCGGTTCCTGGTCACGCTGCGCAACGTCTACAGCGGGATCTTCGCGCAGTACGCGAACTTCGGGTGGAGCCCGTCGCCGCTGGATCCGGCGGTGGCGGACCGTCCGGTGCTCGATCGGTGGGTGCTCGGGCGGCTGACCGCGGTCGAGGCCGAGGTCGATGCGCAGCTCGACCGCTTCGACGCGACCGCGGCGGCGCGCGCGCTGATGGAGTTCGTCACGGAGGACGTCGCGAACTGGTATGTGCGGCTCTCGCGCCCCCGCTTCTACGACGTCGCGGGCGCGGACAACCGCGCGGCCTTCGCGACGCTGCACGAGGTGCTGGTCGTGACGTCTCGGTTGCTGGCGCCATTCGCGCCGTTCATCGCGGACTGGATCCACGTCGAGTTGACCGGCGGCTCGGTGCATCTCGCGCCCTTCCGGCGGACACGCGCGGCCGTCACCGCCGGCGCGCGGAGCGAGGACGCCGCGCTCGACGCGGCGATGCGCGTGGCCCGCTCGCTCGCCACGCTCGGCCGCGCCGCGCGCGAGGTCGCCGGCATCAAGGTCCGGCAGCCACTCGGCGCGATGACCTGCGTCGCGAACAGCGTCTCCCCGGCCTGGCACGCGATGATCGCGCCGATCGTCGCCGCCGAGCTGAATCTCAAGCAGGTGACCTTCGCCGACTCGGCGGCCGACTGGGTCAGTCTCGAGGGGAAGGCGAACTTCCCCGTGCTCGGCAAGGTGCTCGGCGCGGCGATGAAGACCGCCAAGCCGCTCATCGAGGGCCTCGGACAGGCGGAACTCCGCACCATCGAGCAGGGTGGAACGGTGTCGCTCGACGTCCCGGGGCACGGGCCGCTGGCGCTCGATGCGTCGCGGGTGGCGATCGCCGCGCGCGCGAGCACGGCGCTGGTCGTGCAGCAGGGCGAGGGGCTGAGCGTCGCGCTGGACCCGGCGATCACGCCGGAGCTGCGCGCCGAGGGAATGGCCCGCGAGGTGGTCAGCCGCGTGCAGCGCTTGCGGAAGGAGGCGGGGCTCGACGTGAGCGACCGCATCCGGCTCGCCGTCGCGGCGCCGGTGGAGGTGCAGGGGGCACTCAGCGCGCACGGCGCGTGGATCGCCCGAGAGGTGTTGGCCCGGGAGCCCGTCGCGTTCGGCGACGCGCTGCCCGAGACTCCCGCGTGGCTCGCGGTCGCCGAGGTGGATCTCGACGGCCCCGTCGCACGCATCGCTCTTACCAAGGACAGCTGACGATGGCGACCCCGACCCCCAGCGGTGACAAGAAGTTCAAGCCGCTCCCGAAGAAGCAGGTCCAGTACTTCGAGAAGCGGCTGCTCGAGGAGCGTCGGCGCGTCCTCAAGGAGCTCGGCCACTACGACGAAACGTTCGGCAACACGCCGCAGGGCGCCGATGGTGACCTGAGCGCGTACTCGTTCCACATGGCCGACCAGGGCACCGACGCGATGGAACGCGAGAAGGCGTTCCTCTTCGCGTCGAAGGAAGGGCGCTTCCTCTGGCACGTGGACCAGGCGCTGCGCCGGCTCTACCGCACCCCCGAGGACTTCGGGAAGTGCCACAACTGCGGCGGCGAGATCGGCTACGACCGGCTCGACGCGCTCCCGCACGCGCGCTTTTGCATCGAATGCAAGCAGCGCGAGGAAGACGGCAAGAAGTGAGCGCGCACCGATGAAGGTGTCGCGCTATCTCTCGGTGGTCGGCGGGATCGTGCTCGTCGACCAGTTCACGAAGATGCTGGCGGTGGACCGCCTCTCACCGGCCTACGTGCCGCACCCCGTGTTCGGCGAGGCGTTCCGGCTGACGCTGGTCTACAATCCGGGGGCGGCCTTCGGGTTGCATCTCGGACCCTGGTCGCGCTGGATCTTCACGGTGCTCACGCTCGTCGCCCTCGTGGTGCTCTGGCGGATGTACCGCGGCAGCGCACCCGAGGAGCGGGTGAAGGTGGTCGCACTCGCGATGGTGAGCGGTGGCGCGATCGGCAACCTGATCGACCGGCTGCGGTCGGCGCGTGGCGTGGTGGACTTCCTCGACGTCGGCGTCGGCGCTTGGCGCTGGCCCACGTTCAACGTCGCCGACATCGCCGTGAGCTGCGGCGCGGTCCTGCTCGCGGTCGTGCTCTGGCGCGAGGAGGAGCGGCGGGTGACGGTCGAGCGTGCGCGCGAGCGCGAGCGTGAGGCGGGATCCGCCGGGTCCACCTGATGGGACGACGGTGAGCGCGCCCGACGCGCCACTGCCGCCGGGCCGGCACCGGTTCGTGGTCGGTGCCGACGAGAGCCCCGAACGCCTCGACCTGCTGGTCGCGCGGTGCACGGGGCTCTCGCGCACCCAGGCCGCGACGCTCATCGCGACCGCCCGCGTGACCGTGGATGCCAAGGCCGAACGGGCGAGCTTCCGGCCGGAGCCGGGTGCGACGATCGACGTCGAGATCCCGGCGCCGGTCGGCCGCGAGATCCTCGCCGAGCAGATCGACGTGCGGGTCGTGTTCGAGGACGAGGAACTGGTCGTCGTGGACAAGCCGGCGGGCATGGTCGTGCATCCGGCGCCGGGCAACTGGTCCGGCACGCTGGTGAACGCGCTGATGGGACGCGGGCAAGGGCTCGCCGCCGGCGGCGCCCCGGAGCGCGCCGGGCTCGTGCATCGGCTCGACAAGGAGACGTCCGGCCTCCTGATCGTCGCCAAGACCGACCGGGCGCACCGGGTGCTGAGCGCGGCGATCGCGGCGCGCCGGGTGACGCGGCGCTACGCCTGTCTCTGCTGGGGCCATCTGGACGCCGACACGGTGTCGGTGGACAAGCCGCTCGCGCGCGATCCGAACGACCGGACGCGGGTCGCGGTCCGCCCCGATGGGCGCGCCGCGCGGACCGACTTCGTCCGGCTCGCGCGGTTCGACTCGGTGGACCTCCTGCGGGCCCACCTGCACACGGGCCGGACGCACCAGATCCGCGTGCACCTGACCTCGATCGGGCACCCCGTGGTGGGGGACGACACCTATGGCGGCGGGGGCGGGCGCCGCCTGCTGTCACTTCCTCCGAAGCGCCATTTCCTTCACGCCGCCTGGCTCGTCTTCAAGCACCCGGTGAGCGGGGACGAGATCGACCTCCGCTCACCACTCCCCGATGACCTCAAGCGCTCGTTGGCCGCCGCGGCCGGCGAGCCGACTTGGTTTGCCCACCCCGATCCGCTGGAGTACCTTGGCTTCTATAGAGGAATCGGCTGATCCAGCGCTCGACGCGGCGTTGCCGCGGTACCTCGTCGCGAGGGTCGGGACGCAGCGGGTGGCCTGGGAGATGACGGCGGTCCGGGAGATCGTCCCGGTCGGTGTGCTCACCCGGTTGCCGGGGGCCCCCGCGTGGGTGCTGGGGCTGTTGAACCTGCGGGGGGCGGTGCTCACGGTGATCGACCTCGCCGACCGGCTGGGACTCGCGGCGCGCGAGGGTGCGTCGGTGATCGTGGTCGAGGCGGGCAGCCGCGCGCTCGGCGTACGGGTGGACGCGGTCGAGTCGGTGGCCCTGGCGGAGGAGGCGCGCGTCGAGCCGGTGGAGGAGGCGCGCCGAGCCGAGGGGCTGGTCGCGGGGATGGTGCGGTTGGCCGATGGGACGGCGCTCCTGATGGACGCCGACGCGCTGCTGCGATCGGTGCTCGCGACGACCTGAGTTTCTTCATTCAGTTGTTCATTCTTCCGGGGGAACGGTGGCTCCGACGGTGCTCATCTGCGACGACGCGATCTTCATGCGGACGATGGTCGGCGACATCCTGCAGCAGGCAGGATTCGACATCGTCGGCGAGGCGGAGACGGGGACGCAGGCGGTGGAGAAGTACAAGCAGCTGCGGCCGGACCTCGTCACGATGGACATCGTGATGCCCGACATGGGGGGCATCGACGCGGTCCGCGAGATCACGAAGTTCGACCCGAATGCGCGCGTGCTGATGTGCAGCGCGATGGGGCAGCAGTCGCTCGTGGTCGAGGCGATCCAGGCCGGGGCGAAGGACTTCGTGGTGAAGCCCTTCCAGCCGAGTCGCGTGCTCGAGGCGGTGCAGCGAGTCCTCGGCTGACGGGGCAGCCCCTCGTGGATCCGTCCCGCTACGCCGACCTGTTCCGCACCGAGAGCCGTGAGCAGCTCTCGGCGCTGAATCGCGCCCTGCTCGCGCTCGAGCAGGGGGAACCGACGCGCGAGCCGGTGGACGCGATCTTCCGCGGCGTGCACACGATCAAGGGCATGAGCGCGACGATGGGCTACACGGCCGTCGCCGAGTTCTCGCACGAGCTCGAGTCGCTGCTGGAGAAGGTGCGCGACGGCGAACAGGGGATCTCGCCCGAGCTGATGGATGCGCTCTTCGCGGCGGCCGATGCGCTCGAGGACGGCATCGAGCAGGCGCGCGAGGGTGGCGCGATGTCGGAAGCGATGCGGCGCGCGCTCGAGCGGCTGCACGACGTCGCCGGGGGACGCTCGACGGCGGAGTTCCGGGCCGTGCGGATGAGCGGCGCGATGGCAGTGCCGGTCGAGGCGCGCCCCGAGGCGCGCCCCGAGGCGCGCGCCGAGGCGCGCGCCGCGGCGGCGGAGGAGTCGCTCGCCGGCGAGGGGGTGCTGGTCGAGGTGACGCAGGAACCGGCGGCTCCGCTCCCCGGCGTGCGGGCCTTCATGGCGGTGCAGCGGCTGCGCGAACTCGGCGTCATCCGCGCCTGTGTGCCGCCGGTCGAGGCGCTGCAGGCGGCGACCACGCCGCAGCGCTTCCGGGTGCTGCTCGACACGAGCGCCGGCGCGGCCGAGATCGAGCGCGCCGTGCGGAGCGCCGGCGACGTGGCGTCGGTGCGCGTCGAGCGGCGCGACGTCGCGCCACCGCCGACCCGGGATGCGCCGCCGCGCGACCGGCGCATCACCGACCAGCTCGGTCTCGACGAACTCGGCCGTCCGATCGACCGCGCGCCGGCAGCGCGCGCGCGGCACGTGCGGATCGAGCTCTCGCGCCTCGATTCCCTGCTGAACCTGATCGGCGAGCTCGTGATCGTGCGCGGCCGGCTGCAGGCGCTCACGCGCCCGGTGCCGGATCCCGCACTGCAGGAGACGATGGAGGCCGCGACGCGGCTGATCGCGGACCTGCAGTCGGAGATCATGACGAGCCGGCTGGTGCCGGTGGGCCAGGTCTTCGACCGCTTCCCGCGCCTGGTGCGCGACGTCGCCCGCCAGCTCGGCAAGGACGTGCTCTTCACGATCGAGGGGAAGGAGATCGAGCTCGACCGCTCGGTGCTCGACGAGATCGGCGAGCCGGTGGTCCATCTCCTGCGGAACGCGGTGGACCACGGGCTCGAGCTGCCCGCGGTGCGCGAGGCCGCGGGAAAGGCGCGCGCCGGACGGCTCACGCTGGCCGCGCAGCGCGACCGGTCGTCGGTGGTGATCGTGGTGCGCGACGACGGCCGCGGGATCGACCGCGCGCGCGTCCTCGCGCGCGCGATCGCGCTGGGGCTCGTCGAGGCCGGGACCGTGCGGCTCGACGACGACACGCTGCTGCGCTGCATCGCGCATCCGGGCTTCTCGACCGCCGAGAAGGTGACCGATGTCTCCGGGCGCGGGGTCGGGATCGACGCGGTGCAGGCGCGCACGCGCGCCCTCGGCGGTGCGCTCGAGATCGAGACCGCGGCCGGGCTCGGCACCACGGTGACGATCCGGCTGCCGGTCACGCTGGCGATCGTGCGCGCGCTCCTCGCGCGCGTCGGCACCGAGCGCTACGCCCTGCCGATGACGCACGTGCGCGAGACGATGGAGCGGGCGCCGGCGGTGATCCGCCGGATGCAGGGCCGCGAGATGCTCCTGCTGCGCGACGAGGTGCTGCCGGTCCTGCGGCTGCGCGAGGTGGTGCAGCTGCCCTGGGATCGCGCGGTCGGCACCGAGGAGATCGTGGTGATCGAGCGCGGCGACCGCCGCGCCGGGCTCGTCGTGGACGAGCTGACGGGGCAGGAGGACATCGTGGTGAAGTCGTTCGACGGGGTGCGGGCGGGATCGTCGCTGTTCAGCGGGGCGACGATCCTCGCCGATGGCGCACCCGCGCTCATCGTGGACGTGGGGAGCCTACTCTGATGGGAGCATCGATGCCGCCGGACGACGTGCGGGCCCTCTCGGCCCATCAGCTGGACGCGCTGCGCGAGGTCGCCAATATCGGGGCGGGCCACGCCGCGACGGCCCTTTCGCAGATCACCGATCAGCGGATCATGATCAGCGTGCCCGAGCT
>JANNLH010000198.1:0-108026 GCA_031396725.1 Gemmatimonadaceae bacterium
TGTCACGCCAGTGGCAACGCCGGGTAGCGATGATCGGCACAGATAACCGCTGAAAGCATCTAAGTGGGAAGCTGTCCCCAAGATGAACTCTCCCTGGGACCTTGAGTCCCCTGAAGGGCCGTGGGAGACCACCACGTCGATAGGTGGGGAGTGGAAAGTGAGCAATCACCTCCGAGCTAACCCATCCTAATCGCCCGTGCGGCTTGACTACTCCCCCTGTTTTCACAAACAAGGGCAGGAAGACAACCGCAGAGCAATCGCACGATCTATTAACATAGATTCGTAAACCAACGAACACTACCATCTCCGTTGTCACCTCCTTGCAGGTGCACAACCGATTTTGCCGCTTTGCTGGCGACTAGAGCGTAGGGGCCACACTCGTTCCCATCCCGAACACGATCGTTAAGCCCTACAGCGCCGATGGTACTCCGCCCGAGAGGGCGCGGGAGAGTAGGCCGTCGCCGGCACCTCATTGAAGGCCCCAGTCGCTTACGCGGCTGGGGTCTTCGTGTTTTCCGCCCCTCACGCCATTCACCACCAAGGCACGAAGATCCGAAGAACGGCGAAGACTGCTGCCGTTTCACCGCAGAGACACGGAGAGACGGAGAACTGCGCGGAGGCGGCAACTGCCGCTGACTTGAGATGGGCGCGGCCGAAAGCACTCTCCCCGGCACACCCTCCTCCAAACGCCGTTCTCCGTTCTTCCTCCGTCTCTCCGCGTCTTCGTGGTGACGCCGTTGCAGTCTTCGCTGTGCTTCGCCGCTTCGTGCCTTCGTGGTGACGCCGTCCGTGCCATACCCAGAACCCTGATCGTCCTCCTCCAATGACCAAAGCCGGCTTCGTCACCCTCGTCGGCAAACCCAACGCAGGGAAATCCACCCTCCTCAACCGACTTGTCGGTGAGCGCCTCGCGATCGTCTCGCCCAAGCCGCAGTCCACCCGCGAGCGCGTCGTCGGCATCCTCACCGACGAGCAGTCGCAGGTCATCCTCTTCGACACGCCGGGCCTTCTCGAACCGCGCTACGCGCTGCATCACGCCATGCAGCACGCCGCCCAGAAGGCCATCGCCGACGCCGACGTCATCGTCCATCTCGTCGATGCCCTCGACGACGAACCCGGCGACCTCACCGCGCTCGCGCAGCTGCCGCACGCGCCCAAGGCGCCGATCATCCTCGTGCTCAACAAGAGCGACGGTCTCACCGCCACGCGCCGCGCCGCCATCCTTGCCGGTCATCCCGGCGCGCGCTTCATCTCCGCCGCCACCGGGGACGGCGTCGCCGAGCTCCTCGCAGCCGTCCGCGCCAGGCTGCCGGAGAGCCCCTTCCTCTATCCGGCGGACGACGTCTCCACCCAGCATCTCCGCTTCTTCGTGGCCGAGTTCCTGCGCGAGTCGGTCCTCGAGCAGCTCGACGACGAAGTGCCATACGGCGTGGCCGTCGAGATCGAGGAGTTCCGGGAAGGCGCGACACCCGTGTACATTCGGGCAGTGCTGCACGTCGAGCGCGAAAGCCAGAAACGGATCGTGATCGGGGCGGGGGGCAGCCGGATCAAGGCGATCGGCACCGCCACGCGGGAGAAGATCGAGCCGCTCGTCGGCGGCCCCGTCTTCCTGGACCTGTGGGTGAAGGTGTTGCACAACTGGCGGCGCAACGCCTCCAGCCTCGCTCGGCTCGGCTACCAGCTCCCGGAGCATCGCACAACGTGACGGTACCGGCGCCCATTCCCGCAACGATCCGCGAACTGCTCGCGTGCCCGAAGTGCAGGGGGCCGCTGCAGGACGCTCTGCAGGATCCGCAGGATCCGCAGGATCCGCACGCTGTCCAGCTTCTGGAGTCATCCGGCGCCGCTTCCGGGCTCGATTGTCCGACTTGTGGCCTGAGATTCCCAGTGCGAGACGGCATACCCGTGATGTTGCTCGAGCAGGCCACCCGGATCGCCGTCGGCGCCTGAGCATGCGATGCAAATGCTTGTGCCATAGCGATTTGACACGCTTCGCGGCGCACGGTATCTTCACAGACCTCCCCCTCCGCTGACTCCTTGTCGCAATCGACCGCGCTCCTGTTCGCACCGGATGGCCAGGCGCTGCCTGAACCGATCCGTGCCTGGCTTGAGAGTCGCCGCATCCCGACACGGGGGGTGGCGTCGTCCGACGACGTCATGTCCGCGTCTCTGCGCAGTCGGCCGCGCTTGGTCATCGTCGACGCGCGGAGCCATCCGGTCGCCGGGATCAAGGCCTGCCGGCGCCTCAAGCAGGACTCGTTCACGGGCATCGTGCCGGTCATCATCGCGACGCGGAACGACGACACCGCGTTCGCCTCGGCCTTCGACGCCGGCGCCGACGAGGTCCTGCGCGACGGCGTCAGCCTCCACGAAGCCGCGCTCCGACTCGACGCGCTGCTGCGCCGGAGCGACCGGGACACCTACGTGCACCCGTCCACCCGGCTGCCGGGCACGATCGAGATCGAGCAGGAGATCCTGCGCCGGATCGAGTCGGGGAGCCGCTTCGCGGTCTGCTACGCGGACCTCGACCACTTCAAGGAATTCAACGATCGCTACAGCTACTACGACGGCGATCGGGTCATCCGGATCCTCTCGAAGATCCTCCACGACGTGGTGAAGGGCACCTGCGGCGAGCGCGGCTTCGTCGGTCACATCGGCGGCGATGACTTCATCTTCGTCATTCCGGTGGACGACGTGACGGAGACTTGTGGTGAGATCGTCTCCGTCTTCGACGTGCTCGTGCCGTTCCAGTATTCGGAGCAGGATCGGCGCGCGGGTTATTACTTCGGCAAGGACCGCCGCGGCCAACTCCACAAGGTGCCGCTGATGACGGTCTCGATCGGCGTGGTGACGAACGAGCGCCGGTTGTTCACCCACGCCGGGCAGGTGAGCGAGTTGGCGACAGAGATGAAGAGCTATGCGAAGACGCTCCACGGGTCGGTGTTCTCGGTGGATCGTCGTGGTGACGGACCCGCGGGTGACACGCCGGCGCCGCCGAGCATCCCCGCCAGCGCGTCGGAGGAGCGTTGAACGTCTCGTGCGTGGAGTGCCAGTCGGTCTTCCGGGTGGATCCGGCGAAGGTGCCCGCCGGCGGCGTGCGTGCGCGCTGCTCGGTCTGCGGCGCGGTGATCCCGATCGGCGCGGAGGCCCCCGTCGCAGCCGGCGCCGCTGGCGCCCAGGGCGCCGCTGGCGCCCAGGGCGCCCAGGGCGCCTGGGAGATCACGCAGCGCGCGGTGTTCGAGTCCGACGCGGCCGCTGCCCCCGATCCGTTCGAGACGCCGACCCCCCGCCGCACGCCGCGCGCTTCGACGCCGGTGCCTCCGCCGGCGCCGCCGGCGCCGCTGGCGCCCCAGGCGACTCGGCCCGTCCCACCGCCGGATGAGGTGCGGCCTCCGCGCGCGACGCCCGCGACGGCATTCGTCATGGGGTCGCGCGCGCCGACCGGTACGCCCGCGCGGCCGTCCTTCCCGAAGCTGACGCCGCCGATCCCCGGAGCCGCGATCCGGCCATCCACGCCGGGGATGTCGGCCGTGCCGACGCCGCCCGTGCCGACACCGCCCGCGCGGTCGGTCGTGCCGCCCGCGACCCCGCCGTCCGTCTCGCCCGCTCCACGGCCGACGCAATCGCGCCCGCCGCTCATGGTGCCGCCCGTGCGGCATTCCGGCGCGGTCTCCGCGGCCTCGGTCACGCCGCCGCGACCCCACGCGGCCGCGCCGTTGCCGCCCGCGCGTCCCGCGATGCCGACGCCGGCTCGCCCGCCCGTGCGTCCTCCGATGCCGTCCGCACCCGCAGCGACAGCACCGGCGGCCGCACCGCCGGCCGCGCCGCCGGCACCGCCGATCCGCGCGGAGACGCCGAGCGCGGCCATCACGCCGTCGAGCGCGCCCTCGATGCGCCCGACGACCGCCACGCCGGTGGTGCCGAGCGCGCCGACCGAGGCGAAGCGCTCGATCAATCCCTTCCTCAACAACGACCCGAACCAGAAGGGACGCCGGCTGGCCCGAGCGCTGGTCTCGGACATGATCGCGTACCAGCCGGACAAGCGCGCCGAGGGACTGCGCGACGGGACGCTCAAGGCGATCTTCCGTGAGGAGATCAAGAAGAGCTACGAGGAGTACGTGGACCAGATCGGGAAGGAGTTCGCCGACAGCACCACGCACTTCCAGGACGCGCTGAACGAACTCCTCGCCGGCGGTCAGCGGATCTTCTGATCGGGACCGCCGTCGTCCTGCGGCGGTACCGCTGGGGTCGCCCGACCCGCTATCTTTCGCGCAGCACGCGAGCCGTCTCCCTTGGCGTCAACCGGCGGAGCACGGCTCGGCTCGCATCCTGCCTCTGTTGCTTCTCCTGCCGCTTCGCGGCCCGCGCCCGGCGCGGCCGCCCTCATCCCCGGATCCATGGACGAGTCCTCGCTCCTGAACTCCCTGCAGCTCGACGAGTCGCGGCTCGACGAGCTCCGGAGGTTCCTTTGACCTCGAGCGCAAGCGCGAGCGCCTGAGCGCGCTCGAGAACGACATGTCGGACGCCGGCTTCTGGAACGCGCAGGAGCGGGCGCGCGAGGTGGTGCAGGAGGTCAAGACACTCAAGAACTGGATCGATCCCTTCGACAAGCTGCTGGGCCGGATCCAGGGCGCGCACGAGCTGCTGCAGCTGCTCGAGGGGGAATCCGACGCCGGGATGGAGGCCGAGGTGGCCGCCGAGGTAGTGGCGATCCACGACGAGGTCCGGGCGTTCGAGCTCCGTTCGTTGCTGCAGGGGAGGGACGACTTCCGGGATGCGCAGGTCGAGATCAGCGCCGGCGCCGGCGGGACCGAGGCGCAGGATTGGGCGCAGATGCTGATGCGGCTCTACACGCGTTGGGCCGAACGGAAGGGCTTCGCGGTGGACATCATCGACCTCTCCGAGGGCGAGGAGGCGGGCATCAAGGGCGCGGTGCTCGAGATCCGCGGGCTCTATGCGTACGGGTTCCTGCGCCCCGAGACGGGGGTGCACCGACTCGTCCGCATCTCGCCCTTCGACTCGCAGGCGCGACGGCACACCAGCTTCGCCTCGGTGTTCGTGTATCCGGTCGTGAACGAGGAGATCAACATCGAGATCCGCGAGGAGGACCTGCGGATCGACGTCTACCGCGCGTCGGGCGCCGGCGGACAGCACGTGAACAAGACGAGTTCGGCGGTGCGCATCACGCACCTTCCGTCGGGCGTCGTGGTGGCCTCGCAGGCCGAGCGGTCGCAGTTCAAGAACAAGGCGACCGCGATGAAGCAGCTGAAGAACCGGCTCTACCAGATCGAGCTCGACAAGCAGACGGCGGCGAAGGACGCGCTCAACGCGACCAAGGCCGACGTCTCCTTCGGGAGCCAGATCCGCAGTTATGTGTTCCAGCCGTACACGATGGTCAACGATCACCGCACCGAGCTCAAGCTCACCGACGTGCAGAAGGTGATGGACGGGGCGATCGACCCGTTCATCGAGGCGTACCTCAAGCAGACCGGCGCCGCCGGGAGGACGTAGTGAGCGACGAACTCAACTTCGTGATGAAGGCGCGGCGCGAGAAGCTGGATGCGCTGGTCGCCGCCGGAGTGGCGCCGTTCGCGTACGGCTTCGACCGCTCGCACGGCTGCGGCCCCGCGGCCGCACTCCTCGGCGACGCCGCCGGCGACACCGCCGGCGACGCCGGGGAAGGGCCCGCGGTGCAGGTCGCGGGGCGCATCGTCGCCTGGCGCGGCCACGGCAAGACCGTCTTCGCGCATCTCGCCGACGACACCGGCCGCGTGCAGCTCTACTTCCGCAAGGACCAGTTGGGCGATGACGCCTTCGCGATCCTCGCGCAGTTCGACCTGGGCGATCTGATCGGCGTCCACGGTCCGCTCTTCCGCACCCGCACCGGCGAGGTGACGGTGCGCGTGGACCGCGCGACGATGCTGGCCAAGTCGCTGCGGCCGCTCCCCTTCGGCAAGGAGGAGGTCGTCGACGGGAAGACCGTCCGGCACTCCGGGTTCGCCGACGGCGAGCAGCGCTCCCGCCAGCGCTACGCGGACCTCGCGGTGCATCCGGAGGTGCGGCGCCACTTCGCGGCGCGCTCGCGCATGACCACCGCGATGCGCCGCGCGCTCGACGGGCTGGGCTACCTCGAGGTCGAGACTCCGGTGCTGCAGCCCCTCTATGGCGGCGCTGCGGCCAAGCCCTTCTCGACGCACCACAACGCGCTCGACATGCCGCTCTTCCTGCGGATCGCGGACGAGCTCTACCTCAAGCGGTTGATCGTCGGCGGGTTCGACCGGGTATATGAGATCGGGCACGATTTCCGGAACGAGGGGATCGACCGGACGCACAACCCCGAGTTCACGATGCTCGAGTTCTACGAGGCCTATGCCGACTACACGGTGATGATGGGTCGGGTCGAGCAGTTGCTGATCACGGCCGCGACGGCGGTACGCGAGTCGCTCGGCGATTCGCCGCGTGAGCGCTTCGACGGCGGCGAGGCCGCAGCGGTGCCGGTCTTCCAGCCGCCCTTCCCGCGGCTCGAGTGGGTGGCGTCCCTCTCGACGGCGCTCGGCGTGGCGGACGTGACCGCGCTCGACGACGGCGCGCTGCGCCGCGCCGCCGAGCGCGCCGGGGTGAACGACGCCGCCAAGCTCTCGCGGCCCAAGCTGCTGGACGAGCTCTTCCAGGCGCACGTCGAGTCGAAGATCGACCTCCCGACGTTCGTGGTGGATTATCCGGTGGAGCTCTCGCCGCTCGCGAAGCCGCACCGCACGAAGCGCGGGCTCACCGAGCGCTTCGAGCTCTTCGCGCGCGGAAAGGAACTGGCCAACGCGTTCTCCGAGCTCAACGACCCGCTCGACCAGCGCGCGCGCTTCGAGGCGCAGGCGCGGCTCAGGGCGGCCGGCGACGAGGAGGCCACCGGCGTCGACGAGGACTACCTGCGCGCGATGGAGTACGGGATGCCACCCACCGGCGGCGTCGGCATCGGGCTCGACCGGCTCTTCATGTACCTCACCGACACGCCGCACATCCGCGACGTGATCCTCTTTCCGCTGATGCGTCCCGAATGACGACGAGCCGCCTCGAGCTCTCGATCGCCTGGCGGTACCTGCGCAGCCGGCGCGGCTCGCGGCTGCTCTCGTTCATCAGCGTGATCGCGGTGGCGGGCGTCGTCGTCGGGGTGAGCGCGCTGATCGTGATCATCGGCGTGATGAACGGCCTGCAGACGGACCTGCGCGAGAAGATCCTGGTCGGCAGCCCCGACGTGCGGGTGCTGACCTACGGTGACGCGCTGCGCGTGGACGACTGGCGCACGACGCTGGCCAAGGTGCGCGCGGTGCCCGGGGTCGTGGACGCGGCGCCCTTCGTGATCTCGCAGGGACTCGCGACGGTCGGACGCGGCTATCACGAGGCGGTCTCGATCGCGGGGATCAGCCCCGGCGACTCCGGGAGCCCGCAGGTGACCAGCATCCGCGACCACGCCACGAGCGGGAACTTCTCGTTCCGCACCCCGGACGGAAAGCAGCGCGGCGCGGTCGTCGGCCGGCTGCTCGCCGAACGCCTCAACGCCTTCCCGGGCGCGAAGCTGACGGTCATCTCGGCGGCGGGGAGCGCGGTCAGTCCGCTCTTCGGCGGCGTGATCCCGCGCTTCCTCGAGTACGAGGTCACCGGCATCTTCGAGACCGGGATGTACGAGTACGACAATGCGTACGTCTATCTCGACCTCGGCGCGGCGCAGGAGTTCGCCGGCCTCGACAGCGCGGTGACGGGGATCGAGGTGCGGACGACCGACCGCTGGGCGGCCCCCGACGTCGCGGTCCGCATCGACACGGCCCTCGGCTTCCCGTACCGCACGATGGACTGGCAGCAGCAGAACAGCTCGCTCTTCCGCGCGCTCAAGCTCGAGAAGCTCGGCATGGCGGTGATCCTGGCACTGATCATCATGGTCGCCGCGTTCAACATCGTGAGCACCCTGACGATGGTGGTGCGCGACAAGACGCGCGAGATCGGGATCCTCAAGGCGATGGGGATGCGCCCGGATTCGATCCGGCGGATCTTCCTCCTGCAGGGGGCGTTCATCGGCATCGTCGGGACGGGCACCGGGCTCGCCCTGGGGTTGGCGACGGGGTACGCGCTGGAGCACTGGAAGCTGATCGCGCTCGACCCGTCGGTGTACTTCATCGACCACCTGCCCGTGCAGCTGCAGGTCTGGGACGTCGCGCTGATCGTGCTGCTGAGCATCGTGGTGGCGATCGTGGCGACGCTCCATCCGGCCGCGTCGGCCGCCCGCCTCTACCCGATCGAGGCCATCCGGTCCGAATGACGATGCCGATCGGCGGGGTCCCGGTGCTGGAGGCGACCGGCGTGGTGAAGGGGTACCGCGGCGGGGACGGCGGCGCGATCCGCGTGCTGGAGGGCGTCGACCTGACCGTCTCGCCCGGAGAGATGGTGGCGGTGATCGGCGCGAGCGGCGCCGGCAAGAGCACCTTCCTGCACGTGCTCGGCGCGCTCGAGCGGCCCGACGCGGGCACCGTCACGCTCGCCGGCGAGCCGACGGCCGGGGCGAGCGACGAGGCGCTGGCGGAACTCCGGAACCGGGCGGTGGGATTCGTCTTCCAGTTCCACCATCTCCTGAAGGAGTTCTCGGCGCTGGAGAACGTGATGATGCCGCTGCGGATCGCGAACATGCCGCTGCACGATGCGCGGGCGAGGGCCGAGGCGCTGCTGGAGCGCGTCGGGCTCTCGTCGCGCCGCCATCACCGCCCCTCGGAGCTCTCGGGCGGCGAACAGCAGCGCGCGGCCGTCGCGCGGGCGCTCGCCGCGGCACCGCCGTTGCTGCTGGCGGACGAGCCGTCGGGGAACCTCGACCATCAGAACGCCGAGCGGCTGCACGACCTGTTCGCGGAACTCACCGGGGAGATGCGGGTGGGGCTGGTGGTGGTGACCCACAACCGGTCGCTCGCGGCGCGCGCGGCGCGCGTGCTCCATCTCGAGGACGGCCGGCTCCATCCGGCGGCGCCGTCGGACGGGGGCGTCTGATGGTCTGCGACCAGTGCCGCGAGCGCGATGCGATCGTGCACCTCACGCAGATCATCGAGGGGGCCGTCTCGCAGGTGCACCTCTGCGAGAAGTGCGCGGCGGAGCGCGGCATCGAGACGACCGTCGCGGTGCCGAAGCATCCGCTCGGGGACTTCCTGCAGGCGGTGCAGCAGCAGGCGGCGCAGATGCCGGGCGACGCGGCCCGCTGCGCCTACTGCGGCACCTCGCTGCGCGACTTCCGCGCGAGCGGGCGGCTCGGGTGCGCGCACTGCTACGGCGCGTTCGAGCAGAGCCTGCGCGAGCTGCTGCGCCGCGTCCATGGCGGCACGCGGCACGAGGGATGGCGCTACGAGTCGGGCGATCCCGAACTGCTGCAGCGCGACCTGCAGCTGCACGACCTGCGGCGGCGCCTGCAACAGGCGATCGACGACGAAGCGTTCGAGTCCGCGGCGACCCTGCGCGACCAGATCCGGGGGCTCGAGTGACGCTGGACCTTTCGCTGCTGCCCGATGGCGGGCTCCACTGGCTGACCGCCTCGGGGGAGCACGCCGGGATCGTGCTCTCCTCGCGCATCCGCCTCGCGCGGAACCTCGCGGGCTACGCGTTCCCGACGCGGGCGCGCGAGGGCGAGCGCCTGCGGGTGCTGCACCAGCTGCGCGACGTGTCGGCGCGGATCCCGACGCTCCGCGATGCTGCGTTCGTGCGCGTGGACGAGTGCTCGGCGCAGGAGCGGCTGTTGCTCCACGAACGCCACCTCGTCAGTCGTGAGTTGGCGGGGCTTGAGCAGCCGGTGGCCGGTCCGGGCGCGGGCGCCGTGTTCGTGACGGGCGACGCCGGCTTGATGGTGAACGAGGAGGATCATCTCCGGCTGCAGGTCTTCCGGTCGGGCTTCGACGTGCCGGGCGCGTTGCGGCAGGCCGAGCAGATGGACCGGGAGCTGGGGCGCGAGCTGCCGTATGCGTGGCACCCCGAGTTCGGGTTCCTGACCGCCTGCCCGACGAACACGGGCACCGGGATGCGGGCCTCGGTCCTGATCCACCTGCCCGGGCTGGTGCTGACGCAGGAGATCGGCAAGGTGCTGCAGGGCCTGCAGCACATGGGGCTCACCTACCGCGGGCTGTACGGGGAGGGGAGCGATGTGCTCGGGAACTTCTTCCAGATCTCGAACCAGACGACACTGGGGCGGTCGGAGGACGAACTGGCGGACCAGCTGGTGCGGGTCGTCCGGCGCGTGATCGAGCGGGAGGAGGAGGCGCGGCGTGTCCTGTTGCGCGACGCCGGTTATATTATCGAGGACAAGCTGTGGCGGGCATACGGCACCTTGCGGCACGCGCGCAACCTGCCGGCGGATGAAGCGATGAATCTGCTGAGTGGCGTCCGGTTGGCCGCGGGGCTGAACCTGTTCTCCGGGCTCAGTGTATACACGCTCAACAAGCTCCTGATATTCAGCCAGTCGGCGCACCTGTCGCAGATGGAAGGACGGGTGCTGACCGATGGCGAGGCGAACCTGGTGCGGGCGCGCTACGTGCGCCAGGTACTCGCCCACGAGGCCAGCCTGCCCGGATGACCCCCGGGGGGGCAGAGTCGAGGCGACGGATGAACGGCTACAATTTCACGGAGCGGGTGCGGAAGGTCCTTGCGATGGCGCGCGAGGAAGCCGCGCGTCTTCACCACGAGTACGTCGGCACCGAGCATATCCTGCTCGGACTCATCCGCGAGGGTGAGGGGGTCGCGGCCGCGGTGCTCCAGAATCTCAGCGTGGATCTCGAGGAGATCCAGCAGAAGATCGAGGAGACGGTCAAGAAGGGGAAGGCGGCGCAGGCCACCGGCCCCGACCTGCCGTACACGTCGCGCGCCAAGAAGGTGCTCGAGCTCGCGATGGGCGAGGCCCGGGAGCTGAATCACAGCTACGTGGGGACCGAGCACCTGCTGCTCGGGCTGCTGCGCGAGGAGAAGGGGATCGCGGCGCAGGTGCTGACCGACGCGGGCGTGAACCTCGAGGCCGCGCGCGCCGAGACGCTGCGCCTGCTGGGGACCGAGATGCCGCAGGGCGGCGCGCCGACGGGGCAGACGGGGAGCACGCCCACGCCCGCCGCGGCCAAGGGTGAGAAGAAGTCCAAGACGCCGGCGCTCGACCACTTCTGCCGCGACCTCACGACGCTCGCCGCCGAGGGGCAGCTCGATCCGACGATCGGGCGCTTCAAGGAGATCGAGCGCGTGATGGAGGTGCTGTCGCGCCGCAAGAAGAACAACCCGGTGCTGATCGGCGAGCCGGGCGTGGGCAAGACGGCGATCGTCGAGGGACTCGCGCAGATGATCGCGAACAACGAGTGCCCCGATTCGCTGCGCGACCATCGCGTGCTCTCGCTCGACATGGCGGCGGTGATCGCCGGCACGAAGTACCGCGGCCAGTTCGAGGAGCGGCTCAAGGCGGTGATGAACGAGATCGCGCAGAACAAGCAGATCATCCTGTTCATTGACGAGCTGCACACGCTGGTCGGCGCCGGCGCGGCCGAGGGCGCGATCGACGCGAGCAACATGCTCAAGCCGGCGCTCGCGCGCGGCGAACTGCAGTGCGTCGGCGCGTCGACGCTGAACGAGTACCGCAAGTACATCGAGAAGGATGGCGCGCTCGAGCGCCGGTTCCAGACCGTCGTGGTGGATCCGCCCTCGATCGACGAGACGGTGGAGATCCTGAAGGGGCTGCGCGCCAAGTACGAGGATCATCACCGCGTGACGATCCC
Organism: Gemmatimonadaceae bacterium; assembly: GCA_031396725.1. Classification (GTDB taxonomy): domain Bacteria; phylum Gemmatimonadota; class Gemmatimonadetes; order Gemmatimonadales; family Gemmatimonadaceae; genus Pseudogemmatithrix. The sequence continues at coordinate 11,769 of JANNLH010000198.1, forward strand.
CGACGAGACGCTCACGATCGCGGCCAAGCTTTCGGAGCGCTACATCACCGACCGCTTCCTGCCCGACAAGGCGATCGACGTGATCGACGAGGCGGGGGCGCGGGCGCGCCTCGCGGCGCAGGTGCCGCCGCCGGCGGTGGCCGAGCTCAAGACGAAGCTCGAAGCCGTGAACGCGGAGAAGGACGCCGCGGTGCGCGACCAGAACTTCGAGCGGGCCGCCGCGCTGCGCGACACCGAGCGTGAGCTGCAGGCCGAGATCCGGGCACGCCAGGAGGAGTGGGAGACGCGCCGCGCCTCCTTCCGCCCCGTGCTCGGCGAGGAGGAGATCGCCTTCATCGTGAGCCGCTGGACCGGGATCCCGGTGACGCGCCTGCAGGAGGCCGAGACCTCGCGCCTGCTGCGGATGGAGGAGGAGCTCCACACCCAGGTGGTGGCGCAGGAGGACGCGATCAAGGCGATCGCGCGCTCGATCCGGCGCAGCCGCGCCGGCCTCAAGGACCCGCGCCGGCCGATCGGTTCCTTCATCTTCTGCGGCCCGACGGGCGTCGGCAAGACGGAGCTCGCGCGTGCGCTCGCCAAGTTCCTCTTCGCCGATTCGTCGGCGCTGATCCGCGTCGACATGAGCGAGTACATGGAGAAGTTCTCGGTGTCGCGCCTGATCGGCGCGCCCCCGGGCTACGTCGGATACGAGGACTCGGGCACGCTGACCAAGGCCGTGCGCCGCAAGCCCTACAGCGTCATCCTGCTCGACGAGATCGAGAAGGCGCACCCGGATGTGTTCAACATCCTGCTGCAGGTGCTGGACGAGGGACACCTCACCGACAACTACGGGCGCGTGATCGACTTCAAGAACACCGTCGTCATCATGACCTCGAACGTCGGCGCGAAGGACATCATGCGGAACCGCACGCTCGGGTTCGGATCGAACGACGTGATCTCGAACTTCGACCGCATCGCCGACAAGGTGAAGGAGGAGCTGCAGCACGCGTTCAACCCGGAGTTCCTGAACCGGCTGGACGACGTGATCGTGTTCCACCCGCTGTCGCGGGAGCACATCGCGCAGATCGTCTCGATCCTGCTCAAGGATGTGCAGTCGCGGCTCAGCGACGAGGAGCTGACGCTGCGGCTCACGGATGCCGCGGTCGACTTCCTGGTCAAGAACGGTTATGACGTGAGTTACGGCGCGCGCCCCCTCAAGCGGGCCATCCAGCGCTGGATCGAGGACCCCCTCTCGGAGAAGATCCTCCTCGCGGAGTTCAGCCGCGGGGACGAGGTCGAAGTCGACGTGTCGACGGACGGCGCGAAGCTCGAGTTCCGGGTCCCGGCCAGCTCCCCCAAGGCCTGACCGCCGCCAGCACCCCCTGAACCGGGGGCCGGACAGGATTCCTCGATGAACCTGTCCGGCCCCGGCCCGTGTATATTCTTCCCATGCATCGTGTTCCAGTGGTCGCGCTCGCCATCTTCCTGGCGGTCGCACCCGCGCCAGCCCTGGCCCAAACGGCCGAAACGGGCCGCTGTCTCGCTCCGGACTCGCTCGACGTCCGGGGCGCGTCGCGCGTGTCCCGCGAGTCGGTGATCGCGACCTCGGGGTTCGTGCCGAAGGACACGCTCGACTTCCCGCGGATCCAGCGCGCCATCCGCGACCTCTTCGCGACCGGTGACTTCGACAGCGTCGAGATCACCTGCGGCGTGGAGACCGGCGGCCCACTCACGGTGCTCCAGATCGACGTCAAGGAGCGGACGCTGCTCGGCCAGGTCCGGGTCGTCGGTCCGCGTGAGATCCCGACGCGAACGGTCGAGGACAAGGTCGACCTGCTGATCGGGCGCCCGGTGGATCCCGCGGCCATCTCGCGGTCGATCCGCCGGATCGACTCCCTGTACCAGTCCAAGGGCTACTACCTGGCCCGGGTCCGCCCCGAGAGCGCCCTCGCCAACGACCGCCTCGACCTCACCTTCCGGGTGGACGAAGGGCGCCGGCTCGCGATCTCCGGCATCCGGGTGGACGGCAACACCGAGGTCTCGGACAAGGAGATCGTGGATGCGATGAAGGTGAAGCCGGAGGGATTCCTCTGGTTCCGGAAGGGCGCCTTCGACGAGGACAAGTACGCGACCGACCTCGGGGAGAACATCCCGAAACTCTTCGCGCAGCGCGGATTCGTGGACTTCCAGCTCGACCGCGACACCCTGCTGGTGGACCGGGAGAACGGCAAGGCGCTGATCCAGCTCGATGTCCGCGAGGGACCGCAGTACAGGGTCTCGGGCTTCGAGGTCGTGGGGAATCGCCGATTCTCGGCCGAGCAGCTCGCGGCCTACTATCCGTTCACCGACCGCGCGCCCTCGCTGACCGAGCGCGTGCGCGGCATCGTGAAGCGCCGCGCGCCGGCGACGAACGTCTTCGACCGCACCCGCTGGGAGGAGGCGACCCAGCAGGTCGGGACGCTCTACAGCAACGAGGGCTACATCTACGCGCAGGTCCGGCCGGTGGTGGAACGCGACCCCGGCGATTCGGCGACCGTGCACCTCCGCTGGGACATCGTCGAGGACTTCCCGGCCATCATCAACCGGATCGACATCCTCGGCAACGACTATACGGTCGAGCAGTGCATCCGCGACCAGCTCGTCATCATCCCGGGGGACGTCTTCAACCAGGACCGGCTGATCCGCAGCTACCAGGGGATCGCGAATCTCGGCTTCTTCGAGACGCCGCTGCCGTTCCCCGACACGCGCCAGGCCAACGAGCAGAAGGACATCGACATCATCTTCCGCGTGAAGGAGAAGCGCACCGGGAACGTGAACTTCGGCGCGTCGATGGGGCAGGGCACCGGGCTCGGCGGCTTCATCGGCCTCGAGCAGCCGAATCTCTTCGGCAAGTGCAAGCGCGGCAACATCCAGTGGCAGTTCGGCCGCTACATCAACGACTTCAACGCCTCGTACACGGACCCCGGCATCCGCGGGTCGCTCGTGTCGGGGACGATCACGGGGTACCGGTCGCAGGCGCGCTTCCGCATCGCGGACCTCGGCCGCACGACCCGCACCGGCGGCTCGCTGCGCGCGGGCTTCCCGTTCCCCGGCTCGCGCTTCACCCGCATCTTCGCCTCGTACGGGCTCGAGTCGGTGCGCTACGGCACCGACGGCCTGCTCGGCAACGTGACCACGAACCAGTGCCGCGGCTGTCTCCGCAGCACCTTCGGGGTCGACGTCACGCGCGACACGCGCGTGGACATGCCGTTCGCCACCGACGGCAAGCTCCAGACGATCAGCGCGCAGTTCAACGGCGGACCGCTCGGCGGCACGGCGACCTTCCAGCGCTACACGGCGGAGTACAAGAACTACACGCTGCTCGCGCGCCTCGGCGGCTCGAAGCCGGGCTCGCAGCCGCTGCGCCTGACCTTCGGCCTCACCGGCCGCACGGGCATCGTCGCCGGCGACCCCGGTGACTTCTTCTGGTCGCAGCAGTTCTCGCTCGGCGGCGTGCAGTTCGGCGAGATGCTGCGCGGCTACCCCGAGTTCTCGATCACGCCGCGCGGCTTCACGAGCAACACCGGCACGTACAACGCACAGCGCGAGTCCTTCGGCAGCGCCTTCTTCGCCTCGACGGCGGAGCTCGGCCTGCGGTTCAACCAGTCCGTCTACATCAGCATGTTCTACGATGCCGGCAACCTCTGGGCGCGCCCGCGGGACTTCGATCCCACGCGGCTCTTCCGCGGCGCCGGCCTCGGTGTCTCCACCATCACGCCGCTCGGTCCGCTCGGGATCGACTATGCGTATGGCTTCGATCGCCGCGATGCGCTCGGCCGCCCGGATCCCCGGTGGCAGCTGCACTTCCGGCTTGGCCAGATCTTCTAAACCCGGAGTTTCGATGCTCGTCCGTGCCCGCGGCCTCCTCGCCGCTCTCGTCCTCCTCGCCGTCGCCTCGCCGCTCGCGGCGCAGCAGAAGTTCGGATTCGTCGACAGCCGCAAGATCATGCAGGAGATCCCGGGGCGCCCGGCGGCCGAGGCGGCCCTGCGCACCGAGATCGAGCGGCTCGGCGTGCGCGAGAAGCGGATGGTGGACTCGCTGAACGTGCTGATGAGCGCGTTCGAGCGCGACTCGTCCAAGCTCACGCAGCCGGAGCGCGTTGCGCGCTTCACCGCGATGCAGCAGTTCGACGCGCTCTACCGTGACACGCTCGAGGCGCTGCAGGCCGAGGCCCAGCAGAAGCAGGGCGAGGCGATGGCGCCGCTCTTCGACCAGATCCGGCTCGCGCTCGAGGACATCCGGCAGGCCGAGGGCTATGCGATGATCTTCGACGTCGGCGGCCAGGTGAACCCGATCGTCGCGATGGACAAGAACCTCGACCTCTCGGACCGTGTGATCGCCCGCATCCGGACGATGCCGCCTCCGCGTCCCGCGACCACGGCCCCGGCCGCTGCCGCACCGCCGCGCCCCGCCGGCCCGGTCTCCGCACCGGCCGGCGTGACGCGCAAGCCGTAAGCGCCGGACATCGGTCTCCCACCCCCGATGTCCGTCCAGGCTCCCACTGCGCTCCGGATCGCCGACGTCGCCGCCGCCATCGGCGGCACCGTCGTCGGTGATCCGGACGTCCGCGTTCAGGGGATCGCCTCGCTCGACCGCGCGACCGCGGACGAGCTGTCGTTCCTCTCGGGCGCGAAGTACGCGAAGCTCCTGATGGAGAGCGCCGCGGGCGCCGTGCTCGTCACGCCCGAGCTTGCCGACACCCCCGGCCGCTGCCGGAACCGCATCGTCGTCGCCAAGCCGAACGAGGCGATGCTGCTGCTCCTCCCGCGTTTCTATCGCATGCCGGCGCGCCCCTTCGCCGGCGTGCATCCGACCGCCGTCGTCGCACCGGACGCCTCGGTCGATGCCGATGCCTGCGTCGAGGCCTTCTGCGTGATCGGCGCGGGGGCCTCGGTCGCGAAGGGCGCCTGGATCGGCCCGCATTGCGTGCTCTCCGACGGCGTCTCCGTCGGGGCGGACTCGCGCCTCGTCAGCCACGTGATGCTTTATCCGGGGTCCACGATCGGTGAGCGCACGACGCTGCACGCGGGCGTCCGGATCGGGAGCGACGGCTTCGGCTATGTCTTCGAGGGCGGCGTGCACCGGAAGGTGCCGCACGTCGGGCGCTGCGTCATCGGCAACGACGTGGAGATCGGCGCGAACTCCACCATCGACCGCGGCAGCATCGACGCGACCGTGATCGGCGACGGCAGCAAGCTCGACAATCTCGTGCATGTCGCGCACAACGTGCGCGTCGGGCGGCTCTGCCTCTTCGCAGCCGGCGTCGCGATCGCGGGGAGCACGCGGATCGAGGACGGCGTGGTGCTTGCCGGGCAGGTCGGCGTCGCCGGTCATGTCACGCTGGGCAAGGGCGCGGTGGTGACGGCGCAGTCGGGCGTGATCAAGGACGTGCCGGCGGGCGAGACCTGGGGCGGATTCCCCTCGCGCCCGCACAAGGAAGCGATGCGGGGCTATGCCGCGGTGGCGAAGCTCCCCGAGCTGATCAAGCGGCTCGAGAAACTATTGCGGCGCGAGTCGGATCCGTGAGCGCACGGCGCACGATCGCGGCGCCGGCGTCGCTGCAGGGGATCGGACTCCATCTCGGGCGCGCGTGCGCGCTCACGTTCCGGCCGGCGGCCCCGGGTGAGGGGATCCGCTTCCGGCGGATCGACCTGCCGGGCGCGCCGGAGACGCAGGCGCACGTCAGCGTCGCGATCGCGGCCGAGCGCCGGACGCAGCTGGGGGAAGGGGAGGCCGCGCTGCACACGGTCGAACATGTGCTCGCGGCGGTGGCGGGACTCGGGATCGACGACGTCCTGATCGAGATGGACGCCGCCGAGCCGCCGATCATGGACGGCTCGGCCGAGCCGTTCCGCGCCGCGCTGGCCGGGGCGGGGATCGTCGCGCACGGCGGGACGGCCGACGTCCTGCGGCTCCGCGAGTGCGTGCGCGTCGTGGACGGGGAGTCCGTCTACGTGGCGTACCCGCACGACACGCTCGAGCTCGACGTGCAGATCGACTTCCCCCATCCGCGGATCGGGGCGCAGCGCGGCCAATACCGGGTGGGGCCGGAGAGCTTCTCGCGTGAGCTCGCGCCGGCGCGCACCTTCGGGATGCTCAGCTGGGTCGAGGAACTGCGCGGCAAGGGGCTGATCCAGGGCGCCTCGGCCGAGAACACGATCGTGCTCGACGCGACCGACGTGGTGGGGACGACCTTGCGGTGGCCGGACGAGTTCGTCCGGCACAAGGCGATGGACGTGGTGGGGGACCTCGCACTGGCCGGGATGCGCGTCGCGGCGCGGATCTCGGCCAGCAAGCCGAGCCATCGGGGGACCGTGACGCTCGTGCGCGAGATGCTCGCCCACGCGCTGCCAAAGGGGCTTCAATCGGAGGAGCAAGTGCTCGGAATCGAGGACATCATGAAGATCCTGCCCCACCGGTATCCGTTCCTGCTGGTGGACCGGATCATCGAGATGGAGGCCAACAAGCGGATCGTCGGCATCAAGAACGTGACGATCAACGAGCCCTTCTTCCAGGGCCACTTCCCGGGCCACCCGATCATGCCGGGCGTGCTGATCGTCGAGGCGATGGCGCAGGTGGGAGGCGTGCTGCTGATGGGGACGGTCGACGACCCGGAGAGCAAGGTCGTGTACTTCATGTCGCTCGACAACATCAAGTTCCGCAAGCCCGTGAAGCCGGGCGACCAGCTGCGGTTCGAGATCGAGATCGTGCAGTTGCGCTCGAAGATCGCCCGCATCGCCGGCGTCGCGAAGGTGGACGGCGCGGTGGTCTGCGAGGCCGAGATGGCCGCCATGGTGCGCGACCGATGAGCGCCCGCGTCCATCCGACGGCGCACGTCGATCCGCGCGCGGAGCTGGCCGACGACGTCGAGGTCGGCCCCTGGGCCTTCATCGGCCCCGACTGCCGCGTCGGCGCCGGGAGCGTCATCCACATGCGCGCCACGCTCGAGGAGCATGTGCACCTCGGCGCGAACGTGAGCGTCGGGATCGGGAGCGTGCTGGGCGGCAAGCCGCAGGACCTCAAGTTCAAGGGTGAGGTCACCACCGTCGAGATCGGCGACGACACGACCATCCGCGAGTACGCGACGATCAACCGCGGCACCTCCGAGTCGTTCAGGACGACGGTCGGCAAGGGCTGCTTCCTGATGTCGTACGTGCACCTGGCGCACGACTGCCACATCGGCGACGGCGTGATCATCTCCAACGGCACGCAGCTCGCGGGCCACGTGAAGATCGACGACCGCGCGATCATCTCCGGGCTCTGCGCGGTCCACCAGTTCGGGAAGATCGGCCGCCACGCGTTCGTCGGCGGGATGTCGCGCGTCGCCAAGGACGTGCCGCCCTTCGTCAAGGCGGTCGGCAACCCGGTGAAGCTCTACGGGCTGAACTCGGTCGGGCTGTCGCGCAGCGGATTCTCGGACGAAGTGGTCTCGGAGCTCAAGAAGGCCTACCGGCTCTTCTTCCGCTCCGACGTCAACATCTCGCAGGCGATGGCGCGCGCCGAGGGCGAGCTCAAGCCCTTCCCGGAGGTGCAGGCCTTCATCGCCTTCGTCGAGGAGAGCGGGCGGGGGATCGTCACGTGAGCCTGCCCGCCAAGGGGAACCTGCGCGTCGGCGTGGTCGGCACCGGAAGTCTCGGCTACCATCATGCGCGCATCCTGAAGGACCTCCCCGGCGTGAACTTCCGCGGGTTCTTCGAGGCGAGCACCGACCGCGCCGGACAGGTCTCGCGCGAGCTGGGGATCCGCGCCTACCCGACGCTCGACGCGCTGCTCGACGACGTCGATGCGGTGTCGATCGTGGTGCCGACCTCGCGCCACCACGAGGTCGCGATGGCGGCGCTCGCGAAGGCGAAGCACCTGCTGATCGAGAAGCCGATCACGGTGACGCTCGCCGAGGCCGACGAACTGCTCGCGCTCGCCGAGCGGCAGGGGGTGCTGGTGCAGATCGGGCACATCGAGCGGTTCAACCGCGCGATCCGCGCCGCGCTGCCGCACGTGGACCGGCCGCTCTTCATCGACAGCGACCGGCTCGCGCCGTTCAACCCGCGCGGCTCCGACGTGGCCGTGGTGCTCGACCTGATGATCCACGACATCGACCTCGTGCTGACGCTCACCGGCTCGCCGGTGAAGGACGTCTCGGCGGCGGGGCTGCCGGTGCTCACGCCGTCGATCGACATCGCGGACGCGCGCATCACCTTCGCGAGCGGCGCGGTGGCGACGATCACGTCGAGCCGCGTGTCGAAGGACCGGATGCGCAAGCTCCGGATCTTCCAGCGCAACGGCTACCTCTCGCTCGACCTCGCGGCGGGCACCGGAGAGATGTACCGGCTCCGCGGCGACGTGGACCTCGCGACGCTGGCGCGGCAGGCGCAGCCGCTCGAGGCCTTCGTCGAGCGCGTGCCGATCGACGCGCCCGAGGGGGAGCCGCTCCGGCTCGAACTCGAGAGCTTCCTCGCGGCGCTGCGCGGCGAGGCCCCGGTCGCGGTGACCGGTCGCGCGGGCCGCGACGCACTGGCGGTCGCGCTGCGCATCGTCGGCGACATCGAACGGAGCCTGCCGGCGCTCGGCTCCCTCACGCCGGGCGGCACGCCCCCCGGTGCGTGAGATCCTGATCCTCGCCGGCGAGGCGTCGGGCGACCTGCACGGCGCGATCCTCGCCGAGCGACTGCAGGCGCTGCGCCCCGGCATCGCGCTCGCGGGGACCGGAGGCGCGCGGATGCGGGAGTCCGGCGTCGAGATGCTCGAGGAGCACGAAGGCGTCGTCGGGTTCGTCGAGGTGCTCCGGCACATCCCCGCGCACTGGCGGCTGCTGCAGCGGCTCAAGGCGCGACTCGCCTCGGGCCGCGTCGGGCTCGTGATCCTCATCGACTACCCGGGCTTCAACATGCGCGTCGCCGCTGCCGCCGCGGCGCGGCAGGTCCCGGTGCTCTACTACATCACGCCGCAGGTCTGGGCCTGGCGCGCGGGCCGCATGCGCACGATGGCGCAGGTGATCACGAAGGCCGCGGTGATCCTGCCGTTCGAGGAGGAGATGCTGCGCGCAGCCGGTGTGGACGCGACCTTCGTCGGGCACCCGTTGCTCGACCGCGCGCTCGCGATGCCCGATCGCGCGGCGGCCCGGGCGCGGCTCGGCCTCCCCGAGCGGGGGGAGGTGCTCGCCCTCTTTCCCGGCAGTCGCGCGCAGGAGATCCGCCGCCACCTCGCCGATTTCGTGGCGGTCGCGCACGAACTCGAGCGGCGGCGCCCGGGCCTGCACGTCGTGCTCAGCGTCGCCCCGACGATCGACTTCCGGGCCGACGAGGTCCCCTTCGCGATGGTGCGGTCCGCGAGCTTCGACGTGCTGCGCGCCGCCGACGTCGCGCTCTGCAAGAGCGGCACGACGACGCTCGAGGCGGCCGTCGCCGGCTGCCCCTGCGCCATCGTCTACCGCACGAGCCCCGTCTCATATGCGATCGCGCGGCGGCTCGTCCGCATCCCGCATATCGGGCTGCTGAACATCGTCGCCGGGCGCAGCGTCGCACCTGAGTTCGTGCAGGATGCCTTCCAGCCGGTGCCGGTGGCCGACGCGCTCGATCCGCTCTTCGAGGCCGGGAGTCCGGCGCGTCGTGCGATGGAAGCCGGGCTCGCCGAGGTGAAGGCGCGCCTCGGTACGCCGGGCGCCTCGGCGCGCGTGGCCGAGATGGCCCTCGGGATGCTGCGTGACTAGCGCGCCGGCCGGCACGCCGGCGGGACGGGCGCGGGCCGACGAGCGCCGGGTGCGCTGGATCGTGCGGCTCGGCGGACCGCTCATCCGGCTGCTCGCCGTGACCTGGCGGTTCGAGGAGGTCAATGCCGCCCCCTGGCGCGCGCTGCGGGCGACAGGCCGCCCGTTCATCTTCACGCTCTGGCACGGGCACCTGCTCGCGCAGACCTGGCTGCGCCGCGGCGAGGGGATCACGGTGATGATCAGCGAGCACCGCGACGGCGAGATCATCGCGCGGTTGGTGGAGTCGTGGGGCTATCGCACGGTGCGCGGCTCGACCTCACGGGGCGCCGGGCGCGCGCTCCTCGGAATGGTGCGCGAGCTCCAGTCCGGGAAGGAGTTCGCGATCACGCCTGATGGACCGCGCGGTCCGGCCGGAGAGGCACAGCCGGGCGTGCTCCTCGCCTCGGCTCGCGCGCAGGTGCCGGTCGTCACGATGCGCAGCGAGGTCTCGCGCGCCTGGCGGCTCCGGAGCTGGGACCGCTTCATGATCCCGAAGCCGTTCGCGCGTGTGCGGGTCACCTACGGCGACCCCTGGGTCGCGCCGGCCACCGACGATGCCGCCGCGGAGGCGCTCGGCGTGCGCATGGGCCCGGCCCTCGATCCGCGATATCCCGCGCCGCCGAAGGCGCCGCAGAAGGCGCCGCGGTGAAGCGACGGGTCGAGGAGCTCTGGGCGCGCGGCGGGGCCGGCACGGCCGCCCTCGCACCCCTCTCCTGGCTCTTCGGGGCAGTCACCGGACTCCGCAATCTCGCATTCGACACGGGCGTGCTCCCGAGCCGCCCGCTCGGCGCCCCGACCGTCAGCGTCGGCAACCTGAGCGTCGGCGGCACCGGGAAGACACCGGTCAGCGCCTGGGTCGCGCAGCAGCTGCTCGCACGCGGTCAGCGCCCCGCGATCCTGTTGCGCGGGTACGGGGACGACGAGCCGCTGGTGCATCGGCGGCTGACGCCGGACGCGATCGTGGTCGCGGATCCTGACCGTGTCCGGGGCGCGCTGCAGGCGCTCGCGTCCGGGGCGACCGTGCTCGTGCTCGACGACGGGTTCCAGCATCGGCGGGCCCGGCGCGACGTGGATCTGGTGCTGGTCGCCGCGGAACAGGGGTCCCGCGGGCGACTCCTGCCGGCGGGGCCGTTCCGGGAACGCGGCCGCGCCCTGCGGCGGGCCCACGCGCTCATCGTCACGCGCAAGACCGCGTCGATGGCGGAGGCGGAGCAGGTGGCGCGAGAGTGGACCGCCGACACTCCAGCACTGCCCGTCGCCGTGCTCCACCTGCGCGCCGGACCGCTCCGCCCGGCGCTGGCGCCCTCGGACGGCGCGCGCGAAGCGTCACCGCCGCCGTCGCTCCGGGGCGCCCGCGTGTTGGCGATCTCGGCCATCGGCGCGCCGGCGGCCTTCGAGGGGCAGCTGCGCGACGCCGGGGCCGAGGTCGAGCGCGCGGCGTATCCGGACCACCACTCGTTCAGCGATGCCGACGTCGCCGGCCTCGTGCGCCGGACGGGAGCCGTGGGCGTCGCCGTATGCACGCTCAAGGACGCCGTCAAGTTGGGTGACCGCTGGCCTCGCCAAGGCCCCCCCCTTTGGTATCTTTCACAGGCTGTGGTCGTCGAGCGTGGCGAGCGGGTCCTGACGGACCTGATCGGCCGCCTCGGCGGCCTCCGAACCTCCGACCATCGACCCTGATCCGCCGGTCCCCGGACCGGTTCTGTCCCCGACGACACCATGGCTGACCTCCGCCTGCCGACGAACACGATCGTGCGGCCCGATAAGGACCGCTTCCTGAACGAGGAGAACCCCTTCGAGGCGATGATGTCGCGCTTCGACCGCGCGGCCGAACTGCTCGACCTCGAGCCCGGGATTTACAAGGTCCTGCGCAGTTCCGAGAAGGAGATCACGGTCTCGATCCCGGTGATGATGGACAACGGCGAGGTGGAGGTCTTCACCGGCATCCGGGTCCTCCACAACACCTCGCGCGGCCCGGCCAAGGGCGGCATCCGGTTCGACCTGAACGTGACGCTCGACGAGGTGAAGGCGCTCGCGGCGTGGATGACCTGGAAGTGCGCGGTCGTGAACATCCCGTTCGGCGGCGCCAAGGGCGGCGTGATCTGCGACCCGCTCAAGATGTCCGTCGGCGAGCTCGAGCGCGTGACGCGCCGCTACACCGCCGGGATCATCCAGACCCTCGGCCCCGACTCCGACGTGCCGGCGCCCGACGTGAACACGAACGAGCGCGTGATGGCCTGGCTGATGGACACCTACTCGATGCACGTCGGGCACACCGTCAACGCCGTCACCACCGGCAAGCCGGTCGAGATGGGCGGGTCCCTGGGCCGGCGCGAGGCGACCGGGCGCGGCGTCATGATCTCCGCCCGCGAGGCGCTCACGCACCTCAAGATGGAGATGAAGGGCGCGACCGTGGCGGTGCAGGGCTTCGGCAACGTCGGCTCGATCGGCGCGCAGCTCCTCGCCCGCGAGGGGGCCAAGGTGCTCGCGATCAGCGACCGCACGGGCGGCTACCACAATCCGAAGGGGATCGACGTCGAGGATGCGATCGCCTACGTGAAGCAGCACCGTTCGCTCGAGGGATACAAGAAGGGCGACGCGATGTCCAACGAGCAGCTGCTGCAGCTCGAGGTGGACGTGCTGGTGCCGGCGGCGCTCGAGAACGTCATCACGAGCAAGAACGCGGCGTCGATCAAGGCGAAGATCATCTGCGAAGGCGCGAACGGCCCGACCACGGCCGGCGCGGACTCGATCCTGGACGAGAAGGGCGTGATGGTCGTGCCCGACATCCTCGCGAACGCCGGCGGCGTGACGGTCTCCTACTTCGAGTGGGTGCAGAACCGGGGCGGCTACTACTGGACGGAGGAGGTCGTGAACGAGCGGCTCCACCAGATCATGGTGAACAGCTTCCGCGACGTCCTCAAGCTGTCGCAGCAGCACAAGGTGAACATGCGCACCGCGGCGTACATGGTCGCGATCAGCCGCGTCTCCACCGTGCACCGGCTGCGCGGCATCTATGCGTGAGCGGGGCGCCGTCCCGCCTCGTGCGGGGCGGCGATGAAGGTCCTGGTGGCCGCCGTCGGGAAGCCGCGCGATGCGGCGCTCGCGGCGGCCATCCGCGAGTATGAGATGCGGGCGGCGCGCTACTGGCCGCTCGAGGTGGTCGAGGTCCGCGAGGAGTCGGTGAAGGGCCTCGGCGCGGACCTGGTGATGCGGAAGGAAGGCGAACGGCTGCTGGAACGCGTCTCCGCGTCGGCACGGCTGGTGCTGTGCGATCCGGGGGGCGAGACGATGGATTCGACCGCGTTCGCGCGGTTCCTGCAGGACCAGCGCGAGCGCGCGCAGGACGTGGCGTTCGTGCTGGGCGGGGCGCACGGGATCGGCGACGTGGTGCGGCTGCGCGCGCACCGGCGCCTCGCCCTGGCACCCTGGACACTTCCGCACGAACTCGCGCGACTCGTGCTGGCCGAACAGCTCTACCGCGCCGGCACCATCGGTCGCGGCGAACCCTACCACAAGTAGTCCCAGAGCGACGTGATCCTCTTCTCCAGCCCGGCCCGATGTTCCTGCTCCTCCCGCGCTGAGGGGACGCCGTGAGCGCCCCGCGCGTGGTGACCGAGAGCCTCGGCGGCGGTCCGCTCTCCCGCGCCGCGCAGGAGGGTCACGCACCGCCGGAGTGGTATCGCGCACGGCCGCAGGGCGCCGCGGCCTGGCGCGCGCATGGCGACGCGGTGCGGGCCGATTTCAGCGGTAGCCGCTGGCTCGCCGGGCTCCGGCCCGCCTTCGATGCCTCCGGAGCCGCCGCCGAGCGGCTCGAACGCGTGGCCGAGGCCAACGGGATCGTCGTGACCACGGGGCAGCAGCCGGGCCTCTTCGGCGGCCCGCTCTACACGTTGCTCAAGGCGATGTCGGCGCTCACCCTGGCCGACCGCATCGAGCGTGAGACCGGGATCCCCACCGTACCCGTCTTCTGGGCGGCCACCGACGACGCCGACTTCGCGGAGGCCTCCTGGACCGCCGTCGCCGAGGAGGGCACGGTCCGCCGCCTCCAGATCCCGCGCAAGGGACAGGACGGACTCGTGATGGCGGAGATGCCGCTCGGCATCACCGACGAGCAGTACGAACTGCTGTCTGCCGCTGCCGGTTCGGCGCCGCACCCGATGGTGCTCGAGCATCTGCGCCTGGCCTACCAGCCCGATGCGACCGTCGGCGGTGCCTACGTGCGCTTCCTGCGCTCGCTGCTCGAACCGCACGGCATCCCGGTGCTCGATGCGTGGCACCCGGCGACGCGCGCCGCCGCGCGTCCCACGCTCGTCGAGGCGCTGCGCCGGGCCCCCGTGATCGACGAGGCGCTCGCGCTCCGCATGGTGGCGATCGAGCGCGCCGGATTCCGCGCGCAGGTGGCGCGCGTGCCGAGGCTCTCGCTCGTGTTCCGCAGCACGGCGGGCATCAAGGAGCGTGTCCCGATCGCGCAGGCGGCCGACGTCGCCGATCGCGCCGACTCGGTGCTCTCGGCCAACGTGCTGCTCCGTCCGATCGTCGAGCGCCGAATCCTCCCGACCGTCGCCTATCTCGGTGGTCCCGGGGAGATCGCGTACTTCGCCCAGGTCGGCGCGGTGGCCGAGGCCCTGGGCGTCCAGGTCCCGCTGGCGCTGCCGCGCTGGGCCGCGACGGTCGTCGAACCGGTGGTCGACCGGCGCCTCGGGCGCCTCGGCATGGTGTTCGACGACATCCGCGCACCGCACGAGGCCGAGAAGCGGCTCGGGGAGCGCTCGATGCCCGCGGTGTTGCGCGAGGGGCTGGAGGGGCTGCGCGAGGATCTCGCGCGGCGGCTGGCCGCGCTGGCGACGGCAGCTGCATCGCTCGATCATCTCGTGCCCGAGCGCGTGGTGGAAGGCGCCCGACACCAACTGCTCCATCGCGTGGACCGGCTCGAGCGGCGCCTGCGGGCGGCGGCGCGGGCGCGGAACACCGAGGCGGTGCAGGATCTCGCGGCGGTGCGCGCGGCGCTGATGCCCGAGGGACACCGGCAGGAGCGTCGCCTCAATGCGGTCCCGATGCTCGCGCGGCACGGCGACCTGCTGCTCGCGCAGCTGAAGGCCGGCGCGGCGATGCACGCGGGGACGCTGGTCGGCGGCTGAACGCCATGCCGACCGGGGCCACGGGCGCACGGCTCGTCGCGGCGGGGATCCTGCTCAGTCGCGTCTTCGGGCTGGTCCGGCAGAAGGTCTCGGCGCACTTCCTCGGCACGGAGCTCGCCGCCGACGCACTCGCCGCGGCGTTCCGCATCCCGAACGTCCTGCAGAACCTCTTCGGGGAGGGGGTGCTCTCCGCCTCCTTCATCCCGGTCTACTCACGGCTGCTCGCCGAGGGAAAACGCGAGGAGGCGGGGCGCGTGGCGGGGGCGGTCCTCACGATCCTCGCACTCGCGACCGCGGTGGTCGTCCTGCTCGGGGTGCTCGCCGCGCCCTGGCTCGTCTGGCTGATCGCCGGCGGGTTCGACGCCGCGACGCAGGCGCTGACCGTGCGACTGGTGCGGATCATCTTCCCCGGCGTCGGCGTGCTGGTGCTCTCGGCCTGGTGCCTCGGGGTGCTCAACTCGCACCGGCGCTTCTTTCTCTCGTACGCGTCGCCGGTGCTCTGGAACCTGGCGATCATCGCGGCGCTGCTGCTGGCCGGGCCGTCGCAATCGGGGCAGGACCTCGTGGTCACGGTCGCGTGGGCGAGCGTCGCCGGGAGCGTGCTGCAGTTCGTCATCCAGCTGCCCGCGGTCTGGCGCCTCGAGCGCGACCTGCGGCTCTCCGACGGGCCGTCGCTCGGCCTCCCGGCCGTGCGCTCGGTGCTCGGCAACTTCGGCGCGGTGTTCACCGGCCGCGGCGTCGTGCAGATCAGCGGATTCGTGGACGCCTTCATCGCGTCGATGGTCGGTCCCGGAGCGCTCGCGACGCTCGCGTATTCCCAGGCCATCTCGATGCTGCCGGTCTCGCTCTTCGGCATGTCGGTCTCGGCCGCGGAGCTGCCGGCGATGGCGGGGGAGCGGGGGAGTGCGGCCGAGGTGGCCGCGGCCGTGCGCGCGCGGCTCGACCGCGGGCTCGGACGCATCGCGTACTTCGTGGTGCCGTCCGCGGCGGCGTTCCTGCTGATCGGCGGCGTGCTCGCGGCGGGGCTCTACGAGGGCGGACAGTTCACGCGCGAGGACGCGCAGTGGGTCTGGGGGGCGCTGGCCGGCGCCGCGGTCGGGCTCCTCGCGAGTACGATGGGGCGCCTCTACGCCTCGGCGTCGTATGCACTCGGCGACGCGCGCACGCCGCTCCGGTTCGCGATCGTCCGCGTCGCGCTCGGGGCGGTGCTCGGCTGGAGCGCTGCGCTCTGGCTCCCGGGTGCGCTCGCGATCGACGCGCGGTGGGGCGTGGCGTTCCTGACGGCGGCATCGGGCGTCGCGGCCTGGGTCGAGTACGTGCTGCTGCGGCGCGCGCTCTCGTCGCGCGTCGGGACCGGCGGCGTGCCGCCCCGCCGACTCGCGGCGCTCTGGGCGTGCGCGCTCGCCGCCGGCCTCGCGGGCGTGGCCGCGACGCGGGCGATGACGGGCCGTCCCGCGCTGCTCACGGCGCTGGTCGTCGTGCCCCTGTTCGGCGCGGTGTACCTCGGGGCGACGCGGCTCGCGAAGGTGGACGATGCCCGACGCGCCTGATCTCGTCGCACAGAAGCTCGCGCACCTCCCCGACACGCCCGGCGTCTATCTCTGGAAGGCGGCCGACGGCACGGTGCTCTACGTCGGCAAGGCCAAGCGGCTCCGGCCGCGCGTGCGGAGCTACTTCGCGACGGATCACCCCGAGAGTCCCAAGACGCGCCTGATGGTCTCGCAGGTCGCGGACCTCGACACGATCGTGGTCCCCACCGAGACGCACGCGCTGATCCTCGAGTCGAACCTGATCAAGGAGCACCGCCCGCGCTTCAACGTGGTCCTGCGGGACGACAAGTCCTACCCGTACATCAAGGTCACGCTGCAGGAGCCGTTCCCGCGCGTCTTCGTCACGCGGCAGCTGCACGGGGACGGGGCCCGGTACTTCGGCCCGTACACCGACGTCGCGGCGATGCGACGCGCGCTCGACGTCGTGAAGCGGATCTTCACGGTGCGCTCCTGCCGGTACGACATGCCGCGCGAGATGCCCGAGCGGCCCTGCCTCGACTACCACATCGGGCGCTGCAAGGCGCCCTGCGTCTTCCTCCAGACGCAGGCCGACTATCGGGCGATGATCGACGAGGTCGTCGCGTTCCTCGACGGCCGCACCGACGAGGTGGTGCGGCGCGTGCGCGAGCGGATGGAGCGCGCGTCGGCGGCGATGGAGTTCGAGCGCGCGGCCGAGCTGCGCGACGCGATCGCGCGGCTCCAGCGGATGGAGGAGCCGACGGTGGTGCTCGAGGTCGAGGGCGGCGACCGCGACGTGATCGGCTACGCGCGCGACGGTGAGGACGCGGCAGTCACCCTGCTGCGGATCCGCGGGGGCAAGCTGCTCGCGCGCGATCACCGGTTCCTCGACGGCGTCGAAGGGGAGCGCGATGGCGATGTGCTCTCGATGTACCTCGTGAGCTCGTACCTGAGCGCGCCGGCGCGGGCCCGTGAGCTCCTGCTGCCGTTCGACTTCGAGGACCGCGCGCTCTTCGAGGAGGCGTTGGCGGGATCCGCCCAGGTGCGCATCCCGCAGCGCGGCCCCAAGCGCGAGCTGCTCGACCTCGCCGAGCAGAACGCGCGGCACCTGCTGGAGGAGTTCAAGCTCGCCGGGCAGGAGACCGACGAGCGCGCGGCCGATCCCGTCTACGAGCTGGGGCGCGAGCTGGGGCTCGAGAAGCTGCCGCGCTCGATCGTCTGCTTCGACAACTCCACCGCGCAGGGGAAGGACAGCGTCGGCTCGATCGTCTGGTTCGAGAATGGCCGTCCGCGGCGCGCCGAGTACCGGACGATGCGCGTGAAGAGCGTGGACGAGGCCGCGGGCCCGGACGACTTCCAGTCGATGCGCGAGGTGGTCGGGCGCTACTTCCGCCGCCGGCTCGACGAGAAGAAGTCGCTGCCCGACCTCGTGGTCGTCGACGGCGGCAAGGGTCAGCTCAGTGCGGCCGGCGAGGCGCTCACCGCGCTCGGGCTGGACTCGCTGCCGCTCGTGAGTCTTGCCAAGCGGGAGGAGGAGGTCTTCATGCGCGGGCGCCGCGAGCCGCTGCGTCTCGCGCGCCGTTCCCCGGCGCTGCGGCTCCTCCAACAGGCGCGCGACGAGGCGCATCGCACCGCGGTGGGCTACAACCGCAAGCGCCGCACGATGCGCACCGTGACCAGCGAACTGCTCCGGATCCCCGGCATCGGACCGGTGAAGCGCCGCGCGTTGCTCACGATCTTCGGTTCGCTGCAGGGCGTGCGCGAGGCGACGCTCGAACAGATCGCTGCGGTCGAAGGCTTCAGCCCCGTGAGTGCGCGCAAGGTGCTCGACGCGCTCGGCGTACCGGCGGAGGTCCCGCAGGACCCCTCCGCATCTTCTCCCAACCCCTGAGATCCGCTCCCATGTGGTCCCTCCACTGCTCCGTGTGTACGTACGCGCAGGCCGATGGCTCCAAGCTCGCTTCGCTCTGTCCCGATTGCGGCCAGCCGCTGATGGTGCGCTACGCCGTGGCCGTGCCGCGAGACCGCGTCACGGCGGAACCAAGCCTCTGGCGCTACGCCGCCGCGCTGCCGCTGCGCCCAGGTGAGACTCGGGTGTCGCTCGGCGAGGGGATGACCCCGATGCTCGAGCTCCCGCATCTCGCGCGGGAGATCGGCGTGCGGCGCCTCTGGGTGAAGGACGAGGGGATCAACCCGACCGCGAGCTTCAAGGCGCGCGGCCTGATGATGGCCGTCACGCGCGCCAAGGCGCTCGGGCTGCCGGGAGTCTGCGTGCCGACGGCGGGGAACGCCGGCATCGCGCTCGCGGCGTACGCGGCCGCGGCCGCGATGCCGTGCCGCATCTACGCGCCGGCGACCACACCGCCACCGATCCTCGGCTCCATCCGGGCCTTCGGAGCAGGGCTCGAACTCGTCGAGGGGCACATCGGCGACGCGGGCAAGGCGACGATGGCCTTCGCGAAGGAGAGCGGGTTCTTCAACGTCGCCACCGTGCGAGAGCCGTACCGCGTGGAGGGGATGAAGACGATGGGATACGAGGTCGCCGAGCAGCTCGGCTGGCGGCTTCCCGACGCGATCGTCTATCCGACAGGGGGCGGGGAAGGCACGATCGGCATCTGGAAGGCGATCGGCGAGATGCTCGCGTGGGGATGGTTGCCGGCCGCCACGAACCGTCCGCGCATGATCATCGCGCAGGCCGAAGGCTGCGCGCCGCTCGTGCGCGCCTTCCAGACGGGTGAGGAGAAGGCGACGCCCTGGGTGGACCCGGTGACGCACGCCAGCGGCCTCCGCGTGCCGGGGCCGCTCGGCGACCGCCTGACGTTGCGCACGCTCAAGGAGAGCGCCGGTGACGCGGAGGCGGTGAGCGAGGAGCGCATCCGTGCCGGGACCCTCCTGCTGGCATCGAAGAGCGGCATCGACGCCGCGCCCGAGGGGGGCGCCGCGCTCGAGGCCACGCGGCAGCTCGTCGCGACGGGCCGGCTCGCGAAGGGCTCCGAGGTGGTGGTGTTCAACACCGGCTCCGGCGCCAGCTACCGGTGGTAGATTCGACGACGATGCGCATCGCGATCCTCGATCCGTTCTCCGGCATCTCCGGCGACATGTTCCTCGGCGCGCTGCTCGACGCGGGGCTCGACGAGTCGTTCCTGACGTCGTTGCCGGCGACGCTCGGCATCGAGGGCGTCACGGTGCAGGTGTCGAAGGTCTCGCGCGGCCAGATCGCCTGCCGCAAGGTGGATTTCGCGATCCCGCCGCAGCCGCACGGCCGGCACTTGAAGCACATCAAGGCGATCGTCGAGGCGACGCCCGCCCCGGAGTCCGTGAAGGCGAAGGCGATGGCGGCGTTCACGCTGATCACCGAGTGCGAGGCCGCGATCCACGGCACGACGGTCGAACGCGTGCACCTGCACGAGGTCGGGAGCGTCGACGCGATCCTCGACATCGTCGGGTCGATCTGGGGGCTGGAGCGGCTCGGGGTCGAGCGCGTGTACTGCGGCACGCTGCCGCTCGGCGACGGGTACGTGGACACCGCGCACGGGCGGATGGCGGTGCCGACCGCGGCCACGCTGCGCCTGCTCGAGGGATTGCCGGTGCGCTCCGGGCCCGAGGACTCGGGAGAGCTCGTCACGCCGACGGGCGCCGCGCTCGTCCGCGTGCTGAGCGTCGGCTCGCCCCCGGCCGAGTTCGTGCCGCGCGCGAGCGGCTTCGGGGCGGGGACGAAGGACTTCCCGGACCGGGCGAACGCGCTGCGCATCATCCTGGCCGACGCGGACGAGGGCGCAGTCGCGGGGCCGTCGGCGATGGCGCACGGTGCGGACGCGGGGCGCGAGCGCCTCGTGCTGCTCGCTGCCGACATCGACGACGCGACCGGCGAGCAGATCGGGGCCGTGGCCGACGCCCTCCGTCTCTCCGGCGCGCGCGACGTCACGCTGCTCTCGACGATGATGAAGAAGGGACGCCCGGGCACGCGCCTCGAGGTACTCTGCCTCCCGGAGGATGCCGACCGCTTCGAGCGACTCCTGCTGATCGAGAGCACGACCATCGGCGTGCGTCGCACCGAGGTCACGCGGCGCGCCCTGGCGCGCGAACACCGCGAGGTCGAGATCTTCGGCCAGACCGTCGGCGTGAAGGTGGTGACGCTGCCGGACGGTTCGCAGCGCGCCAAGCCGGAGTTCGATGACGTGCGGCGGGTGTCATCGGCCACGGGACTCTCGC
The DNA here is from genome assembly GCA_031396725.1 of Gemmatimonadaceae bacterium. GTDB lineage: Bacteria > Gemmatimonadota > Gemmatimonadetes > Gemmatimonadales > Gemmatimonadaceae > Pseudogemmatithrix. Next base: position 32,394 of record JANNLH010000198.1, read on the forward strand.
TCGCCGAGATCGCGACCGCGGCCTTGGAGCGGATCGGCCTCAAGTAACGGAAGTCAATGTGAATCATTGCTTTCCGCGCTCTCGCTTGATACATTGAGTGAGCCGCGGCCCCGCGGCTTTTTTTGCCTCTGTCGCTCAAAATCTCAGCCGCCCCGCAGCCGATGGTCCGCGTCCTCAAAGTCCAGCCTGACAGCATCGCCGCCGAGCTCGGGATCGTTCCGGGCACGGAGTTGCTGTCGGTCGACGGGCGAGCGTTGGAGGACTTCCTGGACTGGGAGTTCCTGACGGCGGACGATGCCTTCGAACTCGAGGCCAAGCTCCCCGACGGTGAGCATCTCGTCTACGAGATCGAGCGTGACGGCGGCGACCCGATGGGGATCGAGCTCGAGCCGCCGAACGTGCGGCGCTGCGCCAACCGCTGCGAGTTCTGCTTCATCGAGGGCCTCCCCAAGGGACTCCGGAAGCCGCTCTACATCCGCGACGATGACTACCGGCTCTCGTTCGCGTACGGGAACTTCGCGACGCTCTCCAATCTCAAGGAGCGGGACTTCGCGCGGATCCTCGAGTACCGGCTCTCGCCGCTCTACGTCTCGGTGCACGCGACGCCGTGGGAAGCGCGGAAGAAGCTGCTGAACAATCCGCGCGTGCCCGACATCCTCGCGCAGCTCACGCGGCTGGTCGCGGGCGGCATCCAGTTCCACGGCCAGATGGTCGTGGTGCCCGGCCTCAACAGCGACGAGGTGCTGGAGCAGTCGCTGGCCGACCTCTACGCGTTCGGCGACGCCTGTCTCTCGGTGGCGCTCGTGCCGGTGGGCCTCACGCAGTTCTCGCACATCTACACCGGCCAGTCGATGGACGCGGCGAACGCCGGCCGCATCCTCGACGCGGCCGAACGCTGGGCCGCGCGGGCCGAACGGGAGCGCGGCGAGCCCTGGGTCTACGGTTCGGACGAGCTCTACCTGCTGGCCGGCCGAGCGCTCCCGGCGGCCGCGCACTACCGCGACTTCGCACAGATCGAGAACGGCGTCGGTGCCGTGACCTCGCTCCGCGACCGCGTCCGCGAAGGCGTCGCCCGCCTGCCGCGACTCGACGGAAAGCGGATCGGTGTCGTCACCGGTTCTGCGATGGCGGCCCTCATGCCCGAACTCCTCGAGCGGCTCACGGCCGCGACGGGTGCCCACTTTGAACTGATCCCGACGGTGAACTCCCTCTTCGGTCCCACCGTCACGACGGCGGGACTCCTCGTGGGCGCGGACATCTCGCGCGCACTCGACGGACGCTCCGACCTCGATTTCGCGCTGATCCCGGCCGAGACGATCAACGAGGCCGGCATCTTCCTCGACGACTCCACCTTCGTGGCGGTCCGCGAGTCGCTGCCGATGCCCGTGTATCCGTCCTACGACTTCATCGATGTGCTCGAGCACGAAGGCAGCGGCGCCGCCGGAGCGCTCGCCGGGAGCGTGGCCAATGGCTGAGATCCCCGTGGTCGCGATCGTCGGCCGCCCGAATGTCGGCAAGTCGGCCCTGTTCAACCGGCTCGTCGGCGACGATGCCGCGATCGTCAGCGACGAGGCGGGCACGACGCGCGACCGCCACTTCTCGATGTGCACCTGGCAGGGACGCGCGTTCTGGCTCGTCGACACCGGCGGCATCATCGAGGACTCCGACCTGCCGATGGACGTCGCGATCCGGCGCCAGGTGAAGCAGGCGATCGCCGAGGCGGACCTGATGCTGCTCACCGTGGACGCCAAGGCGGGGCTGCATCCGAGCGACGCCAAGCTGGTCGACCTCGTGCGGCACTCCCGCAAGCCCTGGGTGCTCGTCGCGAACAAGGTGGACGATCCGAAGTCCACCGACTTCTACGAGTTCTTCAATCTCGGCGCCGGCGACCCGTTCCCCGTCTCCGCCACCAACGGCAAGAACTCGGGCGACCTGCTCGACCTCGTCGTCTCGCGGCTGCCGGACGTCGAGCAGGACGACTCCCCCGACGTGCTGCGGATCGCCGTCATCGGCCGCCCCAACGTCGGCAAGTCGTCGTTCATCAACCGGCTCCTCGGCGAGGACCGGCTGGTGGTCGACGATGTCGCCGGCACGACCCGCGACTCGATCGACACGCCGTTCACCTTCCACGGGCGACCGTTCATCTTCGTGGACACGGCGGGGTTGCGGCGCCAGGCGCGGATCGACGACGGCGTCGAGTTCTACTCCTCGTTGCGCACGCGGCGCGCGATCGACCGCTCCGACATCTGCATCCTGATGATCGACGCGACCGAGGGCCTGCACAACCAGGACCTGAAGATCGCGACGCTCGCCTGGGAGGCGGGGCGGGGGATGATCATCGTCGTCAACAAGTGGGACCTGAAGGAGAAGGACGACAAGACCTCCGCCAAGTTCGAGAAGGAGTGCATCGAGAAGGCGCCCTACCTGAAGTTCGTGCCCTTCATCTTCACGTCCGCGATCACGGGCCAGCGCGTCACCAAGGTGCTCGACGTGATCCTCGAGGTGGAGGCCGAGCGACGCAAGCGCATCCCGACCTCTGACGTGAACGAGGCGCTGAGTGAGCTGCTCGCGCGCCGCCAGCCGCCACAGGCCGCGGGGCGGGAGGTGAAGCTCAACTACGCGACGCAGGTCGAGACCGCCCCGCCGGCGATCGTCGTCTTCGGCAACCATCCGGAGCTCGTGCAGGAGCACTACGTGCGCTATCTGCACAACGGCTTCCGCGAGAAATGGGGGTTCCACGGGAACCCGCTGCGCATCCTGATGCGACGCAAGGGCGGACGGAGCGAGTAGCGTGCATCCGGCCCTGGCCCTCGGCATCGCGTACGCGTCGGGTTCGTTCCCGTCGGCGTACCTGGCGGGTCGCCTGCTGAAGGGCGTGGACCTGCGCACCGTCGGGTCGGGGAACCTCGGGGCGACGAACGTCTACCGGAATCTCGGGGCACGGGCCGCGGTGGGCGTGCTGCTGCTCGACGCGGCCAAGGGTGCCCTGCCGGTGGCGCTGCTGCCGGCGCTCGTCTCGTCGCCGTCCGCAGGCGACGACACCACAGGGCTCTGGTGGGGACTCGCCTTCGGCGTGGCCGCCATCCTCGGGCACGCGAAGCCGATGTGGTTGCTCTGGAGGGGAGGCGGCAAGGGCGTGGCGACCGCCGCCGGAGTCTTCGGCGCGCTGGCGCCGGCCGCGTTCGGCGTTGCCTTCGCGGGATTCCTGCTGACCGCCTGGCGGACGGGGATCGTCTCGCTGGCGTCGCTGGTGGCGGCGCTGCTCCTGCCATCGGCGTTGGCCGTCACCGCCGGCGTCCGGTCGCCGCTCTTCGCGGTCGGGCTGGCCGTCGCGATCTTCGTCGTCTGGGCGCATCGCAGCAACATCGGGCGGCTCCGGCAGGGCACGGAGCCGCGGACCTTCGGGGACAAGGCGCGGGGGAGCGCATGAGAGCGACCGTGATCGGCGCTGGGGCGTGGGGCACCGCCCTCGCCAACCTGCTGGCGGAGAACGAGCACGACGTCTCGCTCTGGGCCTACGAGGCCGACGTGGTCGAGTCGGTGAACACGTCGCTCGAGAACCGGCGCTTCCTCGCCGGGGTGCCGCTCCATCGCGGGATCCGCGCGACGGCGGTGATGCAGGCCGCGTGCGCGAACACCGAGCTCGTGATCTACGCCTCGCCGTCGCACGTCCTGCGGCAGGTGGCGGCGCAGGCGGCGCGCTGGGTGCCCGCCGGCGTGCCGCTCGTCGTCGCCACCAAGGGGATCGAGCGCGAGCGCCTCGCCCTGATGACCGACGTCGTCGGCGAGGAGACGCCAGGTCGTCCGATCGTCGCGCTCTCGGGGCCGAGCTTCGCGCTGGAGGTCGCGCACCACCTGCCGACCGCCATCGTCGCGGCCTCCGCCGACGCCGACGCTGCGCGCTTCACCCAGCAGACGCTCAGCACCTCGGCCTTCCGCGTCTACACGCAGCGCGACGTCGTCGGCGTCGAACTCGGCGGCGCGCTCAAGAACGTGATGGCGGTCGCCACCGGCATCTCCGACGGGCTGCAACTCGGCTTCAATGCCCGCGCCGCGCTGATCACGCGCGGGCTCGCCGAGATGACACGCCTCGGCGTGACGCTCGGGGCGGAGCCCGCGACCTTCGCGGGACTCGCCGGCATCGGCGACCTCGTGCTGACCTGCACCGGCTCGCTTTCGCGGAATCGGTCGGTCGGCATCGAGATCGGACGCGGCGCCACGCTGCACGAGGTGTTGCAGGCCCGCGAGACGGTCGCCGAGGGCGTCACCACGACCGAGAGCGCCCTCGCGCTGGCCCAGCGCAACGAGGTCGAGATGCCGATCGTCCAGGCGGTGCACCGGGTGCTCTTCGAGCGGCAGCCTGCGCGCTGGGCGCTCGTCGAGCTGATGACGCGCGACCTCAAGGGAGAACACGACTGATGGCGGCCGCCGGCGAGCCCGTCCGCGAGTTCTTCTCGATCGGCGACGTGTGCGAGCTCACCGAGCTCAAGCCGCACGTGCTGCGCTACTGGGAGAGCCAGTTCAAGTTCCTCAACCCGGCCAAGAACCGGTCGGGCAACCGCGTCTACTCGCGTCGCGAAGTCGAACTCGTGCTGCTCGTGAAGCACCTGCTCTACACCGAGAAGTACACGATCGAGGGGGCCCGCCAGAAGGTCGAGGAGCACCGGCGGAGCGGGGGCGTGAAGCCCGCCGCGCGGCGAGGCCTCGACGCCGAGACGGTGCAGCTGCTCGAGCACGACCTGCGGGCGATCCTCGACATCCTCGAATCCAGGGACGCGTAGATGAAGCTGTTGTGCTCCAACGACGATGGGATCCTCGCCCGGGGCCTCGACTGCCTCGAGCGCGCGGCGCGGCCACTCGGCGAGGTCTGGGTCGTCGCACCGGACCGCGAACAGAGTGCCACCAGCCATTCGCTGACGCTGCACCACCCGCTGCGTCCGGTGCAGCTCGCGGAGCACCGCTGGCAGGTGGACGGTACGCCGACCGATTGCGTGATGCTCGCGATCGAGGCCCTGCTGCCGTCGCGCCCGGACTTCGTCCTGAGCGGCATCAACCACGGCCCCAACATGGGGGAGGACGTGCTCTATTCGGGCACCGTGGCCGCAGCGATGGAAGGACTGGCGCTCGGCATCCCGAGCATCGCGGTCTCGTTCGCCGGCCGTGTGCTGCGCTCCGACGACCAGCTGCTCGACGACCAGGTCGAGACGCTCTCCGCGCTCCTCCGGCACCTCACGTCGCTCCCGGCCTTCCCGGCCGACACGCTCCTGAACGTCAACCTGCCGGCGGTGCCCGCCGCGGAGGTGAAGGGCGCGAAGCTGACGCGGCTGGGGCAGCGCGTCTTCTCCGGCTCGCTCCAGCCGATGAAGGATCCGTGGGGGCGCGAGATCTTCTGGATCGGTGGCGGCTCGGTGGCCTGGAGCGGCAGCGAGGACAGCGACTTCCGCGCCGTGCGCGACGGGTACATCTCGATCACGCCGCTGCACCTCGACCTCACCGCGCGCGACCGGCTCGACGACGCGGCCTCCTGGTGGCGCCCGTTGTGATCCGGCAGTTCGGCGGGGCGCGGCGCCGACTGATCGAGGAACTCCAGCGGAAGGGGATCCGCGACCTCTCGGTCCTCAAGGCGTTCGACGACGTGCCGCGCCACCGATTCGTGCCGACCGGCGTCCAGCACCGCGCCTACGAGGATACGGCGCTCCCGATCGGCCACGGCCAGACCATCAGCCAGCCCTGGGTGCACGCGCGCTATCTCGAGATCCTCGCGCTCACCGGTCGCGAGCGCGTGCTCGAGATCGGGACCGGCTCGGGCTTCGAGACCGCTCTCCTCGCGAAGCTCGGCGGCCCGGTCTTCACGATCGAACGCCTCGCGCCGCTCGCCGAGCAGGCGCGCGCCAACCTTCGGGATGGCGGGGTGGAGCACGTGACCCAGCGCGTCGGCGACGGCACGCTCGGCTGGCCCGAGCACGCGCCCTTCGACGCCATCCTCGTCGGCGCCGCGTCACCCGAGGTGCCGCAGCCCCTGCTCGACCAACTCGCGGTCGGCGGTCAGCTATTGATCCCGATCGGGGACCGCGAGGAGCAGAGCCTGCTGCGCATCCGCCGGACCAAGTCCGGGTTCGAGCGCACGCGCCTCGACGCGATGCGATTCGTCCCGCTCATCGGCGCGCACGGATTCGCGAATGACTGACCGCGTCGAGGAGGGCGAAGTGCGCGCAGCCCTCCGGCGGCTGTTGCGCGACGTGCCGGACTTCCCGCGCCCCGGCATCGTCTTCAAGGACATCACGCCCGTGTTGCACGACGCGGCCGTCTTCGCGGCCGCCACGCGGGCCCTGGCGCGTCCCTTCGCGGCAGACGGCGTGACCCACGTGCTCGCGATCGAGAGCCGCGGATTCCTCTTCGGGGCCCCGGTCGCGCAGCACCTCGGCGCCGCGCTCGTGCCGGTCCGGAAGCCGGGAAAGCTGCCGCGGGAGACCCTTCGGGAGACCTATGCCCTGGAGTACGGATCCGACAGTCTCGAACTCCACGCGGATGCCCTCGGCGACGGCGCGCGGGTGCTGGTCGTCGATGATGTGCTGGCCACCGGCGGGACCGCCGCGGCGACCGTCCGGCTCGCGGAGCGCCTCGGCTCCACGGTGGTCGGGATCGCGGTCGTCCTGGAGCTTTCGTACCTCCCGTGGCGCTCGGCGCTCACCGGTCGCCGGGTCGAAGCCCTGACCAGTTTCTAGACGGGGAACGCTTATCGGTACCCGCGAGTAGTATTGCGGCGACCCCCACTGGCCCGAGGAAACGCAGATGCGTCACGCGCCCCTCCTGTTCGCGCTCGTCCCGCTGGCCTTCGCCGCGCCGTCCGCCGGAGCCCAGGGCTCTGGACGCGGGTTCTTCTTCGGCGAGCCCAAGGCCTCCTTCGCCGTGCACGGAGGGCTCAGCCTCCCCGGCGCGTCGAGCGATCTCTTCGACTTCACGACCTCGGAACTCACCCTCCGGAAGGGCGACTTCGCGGGGTTCAACTACGGCGGCGACCTCGGCTTCCGCGTCTCGCCGCGGTTCGACTTCGTCATCGGCATCGCCAGCTCGGGTTCGACCACGCGCTCGGAGTTCCGCGACTGGGTGGACACCAACGACGAGCCGATCGAGCAGACGACGAGCTTCCGGCGCACGCCCTTCAGCGGCACGGTCCGCTACCATCTCAAGCCGCGCGGACGCACCATCGGTTCGTTCGCCTGGATCCCGGCGCAGTTCGTGCCCTGGGTCGGACTGGGCGGCGGCGCGATGAAGTACCAGTTCACGCAGGTCGGCGACTTCATCGACTACCAGACGCTCAACGTGTTCTCCGACCGCTTCATCTCGCGCGGCTGGGCGCCCTTCGCGCAGGCGTCGGTCGGCGGCGGCTGGAACATCTCGCCACATTGGCAGCTGACGGGCGAACTCCGGTACCTGCGGGGCAGTGCCCGGCTCGACGACGACTTCGTCGGATTCGATCGACTTGACCTCTCCGGCGTCGCAACGACGTTCGGCCTCGCGCTCCGCTTCTGACCGGGACGGCACTGATGCGCACTTCGATCCGCCTCCTGCTCCTCGGCGCCTTCGCGCCCCTCGCCGCCCTCGAGGCGCAGACGCCGGAGTCCCCTTGGACCCCCTGGTTCGGCTGCTGGGCGCCTGCCGCCGGCTCACCGGGACCCACCACCTGCATCGTGCCCGGCCAGGCTGCCGCGTCGGCAGACCTGCTGACGGTCGTCGATCGCGCCGTCACGCAGCGGACGACCGTCGTCGCGGACGGCACGGGACGTCCGGTGACCATTCCCGAGTGCACGGGATGGGAGGCTGCGCGCTTCTCCCTCGACGGTGACCGCGTGTATCTGAGCAGCGAGGTCAGCTGCGGCGGCGCACCCCGGTCGACCACCTCGGGCGTGTTCTCGATCTCCCGCTCGGGAGACTGGCTCGATGTGCACGGCGTGCGGGTCGCCGATCAGCGGAACGTCCGCGTGCGGCGCGCCAGCGCCCTCGAGGACCTCTCCCTGATGCCCGAGGAGGTCCGGGCCGCGCTCGCGCCGGTGACGCGCGTGGCGGGCACGTCGCGCATCGGCGCGAGCGTCCCGCTCAGCTTCGACCGCGTCGTCGATGTCGCGCAGTCGGTCGACGAGCGCGTGGCCGAGGCTTGGCTGGTGGAATCGAGCGTCGACGCCGACACGCGGCTGCAGGTGACGGCGGCAGGCCTCGTGGCACTCGAGGAGGCCAAGGTCCCGTCGCGCGTGATCGATGTCGTCGTCGCGCTCGGGTACCCACAGGCGTTCCAGATCGCGATGGGCCCGGGCGGGGTCGGCGAGGTGCGGGAAGCGCCGGCGGAGCAGCGCATCGGATCGCGACCCGTCGGCGGGACGGGAGGCGGTGCCTATTTCGACCCCGCGTTTGGATACTACGGCAGCCGGTCCTGGGCCGGCGCCTGCGCGATGCCATTCAACGGCTACTGGGGGCTGTCCTGGTACCAGGCCCAGCGCATCGCCTGCTCGGGCTTCGACAACATGTACGGCTCGGCATGGTACGGCGGCGCCTGGTGGGGTTACCAGCGTCCGATCGTCGTCGTCGTGCGGCCGCAGCCGCCGACGAACGGCACCGGCGGCACTCCGCAGCCGAGGGGGCGTGTGGTGAACGGCGGCGGGTACACGCAGCAGACCGGGACGACGAGCGACAACCCCGCGCAGCCGCGTTTCGGCACCGGGTCGACCGGCAGCACCCCGGTCCAGTCGAGCGGAACGGCCGGGTCGACGAAGACCGGAGGCTCGAGTTCCGGCACGACCACCACCCGCACCGCCAAGCCGCGCGATCCCTGATCTGTACGCCGCCCGTCAGCGGCCTTCGATCACCGGTGCGCTCGCGGCGGCCGGGGTGCGCTTGCCGTAGAGCGTGGCGCTGACCCGGTCGCCCAGGGCGTGGACGATCAGGTAGGTGCAGGGCACCACGAAGAGCGTGAGCAGCGTGGACATCGAGAGACCGCCGACGACGGCGATCGCCAGCGGCCGCATCAGCTCGCCGCCTTCGCCGAGGCCGAGCGCCAGCGGGAGCGTGCCGACGAGCGACGTGAAGGTCGTCATCATGATCGGGCGCATGCGCGCCGCGCCGGCCTCGATCACCGCCTCCACGATCCCGTGCCCCTCGGCGCGGAAGCCTTCGGTGAACTCCACCAGCAGGATCGAGTTGTTCACCACGATCCCGGCGAGCAATATCATGCCGAGGATCACCGGGGCGCTGAAGGGTGTGCCGGTGAGCAGCAGGATGGTCACGACGCCCATCATCGCGAGCGGCACGGCGGTGAGGATCACGAGCGGATTGAGGATGCTCTCGTACTGCACCGCCAGCACCACGAACACGAGGAAGATCGCGAGCGCGATGACGAGCGTCAGTTGCTTGTTGCTCTCGGCGATCGCTTCCTGCTCGCCGCCGATGATGATGCCGTAGCCGTCGGGCAGCTCGAGGTCGGCCAGCCGCGCCCGGATGGAGTCGGTCACCGCGCCCACGGTCGCCACGTCGGTGATCACGTCACCGTTCAGCTGGAGCTGCCGGTTCTGGTTCACCCGGTTGATGCCGGTGGGGCCGAGCGCCATCCGCACGTTCGCGACATCGCCCAGCCGCACGGGGCCGGTGCCGCGGTTGGCGAAGAGCGGGATGTCACTCATGTCGGCGACACTGTTGAAGCGGCCGCGCGGGAAGAACACGCGGACGTCGTACTCGAAGTTGCCCTCGGCGTACCGCGTCGCGATCGTGCCGTCGAGCGCGGTGCGCACCGTCTGGCCGACCTGCTGCACGTTCAGGCCGCGCGCCCGCGCGCGGTCGCGGTCGAGCTCGATCGAGAGCAGAGGACTGCCCTCGTCCTGCGGGTTCTGGAAGTTCTCGAGGCCCGGCACACCCTGGAGCCGGCGGGAGATGGCCTGGCCGATCTCCTGCAGCGTCGCCAGCTCGTCGCCGACCACGGCGAGCGAGACGTCCTCCCCTGCGCTGTTGGTGCGGAGTCCGCGAATGCGCGGCGGCCGCACGCCGATGCGGGCGCCGGCGAAGCCGCGTGCGTTGACGCTGTCCTGCAGCGTGCGGACCCACTGGTCCGCGCCCATCGTGCGTTCGGAGACGGGCGTGAGCAGGATGTCGAGATTGCCGCGTCCCGCGTTCGCCGCCGAGGCGCCGCCGAACAGGAACCCGCCCGCGGTCGCGAAGGTCGTCTGGACGTGCGGCATCTTCCGCACCATGTCCTCGACCTCGAGGGTCAGGCGGTTGGTCTGCGCCGGCGTCGCGCCGGGCGGGAGCCGGATGAAGGCGCCCACGCTGCCGTCGTCCACCTGCGGCAGGAACTCCGTCGGGATGCGCGAGACCTGCGAGAAGAGTCCCGCGGCCAGGAGCAACACGCTGCCGAACACGATCGCCTTGTGCTCGACGGACCACGCGGCGCCGCCGCGGTAGCGCAGGATGATGCGGTCGAACCAGTGGTCGAATCCGAGCAGCAGCCGGTTGTTCTCGAGCCCGCTCGAGAACTTCACCTTGCCCAGCTGCGCCGCCAGCATCGGCACGAGCGTGAGCGCGAGCGGCAGCGAGGCGAGGATCGCGAACGAGATCGTGAGGATCAGCTCCCGGAAGATCAGCGCGGCGAGCCCGGTGATGAGCAGGAAGGGCGCGACCGACGCGAGATTCGTGGTGGTCGACGCGACCACCGCGCTCGTCACCTCGGCGGCGCCGACGTGCGCCCCCTCGACGGAGTCGAGTCCATCGGTCTCACGCCGGCGATAGATGTTCTCGAGCATCACGATCGCGTTGTCGAGCAGCAACCCGGTGCCGAGCGCGAGCCCGCCGAGGGACATGATGTTCAGCGTGAGGTCGCTGAACCCCATCATCACGAAGGTCGCCAGGATCGCCAGCGGGATCGAGACGGCGATGATGAACGTCTTGCGGATCGAGCGCAGGAAGAGGAGGACGACGAGCATCGCGAGGATCGCGCCGATCACCGCCGAGTCGCGCACCGACGCGAGCGCGTCACGGATGAAGCCCGACTGGTCGAAGGTGACGCGGTAGCGGATGTCGGCCGGGATGTAGTTCGAGCGCTCGAGGCGCGCGAGTGCCGCCTGCACGCGGTCCACGACCTCGACCGTGTTGGCCTCCGGCTGCTTCTGGATGCCGATCCGGACCGCCGGCGTGCCGTCGAGCCGTGCCCAGAAGCGCTGGTCCTGTGCGGTATCGCGGACGGTGGCGATGTCGCGCAGCGGCACGCGCGCACCGCCGCCGGCGGTCAGCAGCACGCCGCGGATGTCGTCCACGCGCGTGAATTTGCCGGTCGTGCGGCTCACGAGCTCACGATCCGGCGCGATCACGCGCCCACCCGCGAGGTTCTGGTTCTCGCCGCTGAGCGAGGTGAGCACGTCCTGCACCGTCAGGCCGAAGCCGCGCAGGCGCTCGGGGTCGAGCTCCACCTGGATCTCGCGCACGAGGCCGCCGGAGAGATCGACCGATCCCACACCCTCGATCGAGAGGAGCTGCGGCCGGAGTCGCTGGTCCACCCACTGCCGGAGCGAGACCAGGTCGCGCGTGCTCGACGAGAACGCGACCTGGTAGATCTGCATCTGCGACGGGTCGGACTTGGAGATGACGGGTGCGCTCGCCTCCTCGGGCAGGCGCGACCGCACGCGCTCGACGTTCGTCGCCGCGTCCTGCAGCGCGAAGTCCACGTTCGTCCCATAGGCGAAGTCGAGCGTGATGCTGACACTGCCCTCGTTCACGCTTGTCTGCAGCCGTTCCAGGTTCCGTACCGTGGAGAGTGCCGCCTCGAGCGGCTTGGCGACCGTCTCCTCGAGCACCACCGGCTCGACGCCGGGATTCCCGACGTTGACGCGCACTTGCGGATAGACGATCCGCGGCAGCAGGTCCACCGGCAGGCGGCCGACGTACACGATGCCCATCACGAGCAGCGTGCTCGTCAGCATGATCGTGCCGACGGGCCGGCTGATGGCCCAGCTGGCGATGCCGCGACGCTTCTCGCTGCTCATGGACGGACTCCGGCGGGCGCCGTGGTCGCGGTCTTCGACGCGGCGCCCGGCGCTGCCGGGACCGCGGTCGGGAGGCGCGGCGCCTCGGGTGAGAGCGGCTGCACGATCCGCAGGACCGCGCCGTCACGCAGGAGGGCGTTGCCGGTGGTGACGATGGTATCGCCGAAGGCGAGTCCCTCGACGACCTCCATCCGCCCGTCGAGGTCCGCGCCGACGCGGACGCGCCTCCGCTCGGCGCGGCCATCCCGGACCAGGTACACGCTCTGCGCGCCGGCGGCGCCGACGACCGCGCGCGACGGTACGGTGAGCACGCCCTGCCGCTCGTCGAGCCGGAGTTCGGCGCGCACGGTGTAGCCCGGGCGGAGACCCGCGATCGCGTTGCCGGGGATCGCCACCTCGACCGGCACCAGCCGGTTCAGGCTGTCGGCCGCGGGGAAGATGCGGCGGATGCGACCGGTCACCGTACGGCCGAGGGCGTCCACGTGGACGGGGACCGAGGCGCCCGTACGCAACAGCGGGACCTCGAGCTCCGAGACCGGCAGCAGCGTCACGAGGAGCGAGACGTCCGCGATCGTGAAGAGGCGCGTCTGGTTGCCCACGATGTCGCCCGCTTGGACGAAGCGCTGTGTGACCACGCCCGCCATCGGGGCGATGACTCTCGTGAAGCCGAGCCGCGTCTGCAACTGCGTCAGCGTGGCCTCCGCGGCCGCGAGTGCGGTCCGGTCGCGCTCGTACTCCGCCGTCGTCACGACCTTCGACCGATAGAGCGTCTCCGAGCGCTCCGCCGTGCTCTTGGCGAACGCGACCGACGCTTCGGCGGAGCGGACCTGCGCGGTGAGTTCCCGCGCGTCGAGCTCGGCGATGACCTGACCCTGCGTGACGCGCGAGCCTTCCTCGACGTGCACCTCCAGCAGGGCACCGGCGACCTGCGACGTCACGCCGACGGCGCGCAGCGGCGAGAGTTGACCGGTCACGGAACTGGTGCGGGCGAGCGCCGTGCGTTCGACCGTCGCGATCTCGACCGCGGACGGGCCGGCGTTGCCGCCACCTCCGCCGCCACCGCCGGGGCCTCCCGGACCGCCGGGCCCGCCTGGCCCGCGCGGCGGCGTGTTCGCGGCCTCGCCATTGGTGCCGCAGGCGCCGCCCAGGAGGGCGACGAGCGCGACGAAGGCGAGGGATCGCGGAAGCCGCGAGGACGAGTTTGAAGGCGGGCGCATCAGTGGGGGGGACAGGTCTGGGCGGAAAACAGCGTCGGTGGGGCGAGTCCCATACATACGCGTGAGCGCAGGTGACCGTTCGCGCTATTATCTTGCGCCCTGCGCCCCCGTAGCTCAGGTGGATAGAGCGACGGTTTCCTAAACCGCAGGCCGGCGGTTCGAGTCCGCCCGGGGGCATCGGCGGCTGCACCGCGGCTACACTCCGGGGGTGGCTGCGGCTAGCTTTACCGACGAGTACCATCAGGCACCAACAAGCTGCGCCGCTCCGGTCCCCCCGGCGGCGCTCCACTCATCCAAACTGCGTTCCGACATGACCAAGACTGGAGAGGCCGCGCGTCCGAGCCTCACACTCGAACCGGAGTCGCTCGGCGACACGCTCGTTCGATATCAGCGGCCGATCCTGATCGGCGCCATCGTGCTCGTCGCCGGCCTGGGTGGTGTCTGGATGTGGCGCCGCTCGGCCGAGGTCAAGGAGTCCCGCGGCGCGGAGGCCTACGCGAGCGCCGAGGCCGCGTTCGGGGCCGGGAATACCGTGCTGGCGCAGCCGGAGCTCGAGAAGGTCGCGACGCGGTACGTCGGGACGGCGGCCGGTACCCAGGCGGCCATGCTGCTTGCGCAGATCCTCTTCGACGAGGGCAAGCACGCTGACGGGATCGCCGGTCTGGAGCGGGCGCTGGCGTCCGCGCCGGAGGCCCTGCGGGCGGGAACTCAGGCGCTGATCGCCGCCGGCCAAGAGGCCTCCGGCAAGCCAGCCGAGGCCGCATCGGCGTACGAGCGCGCGGCCACCGCCGCCTCTTTCATCGAGGATCGCGAGATGTACCGGATGGAGGCTGCCCGAAATCACCTTGCGGCAGGGAACGCAGCTGCCGCCAAGGCGATTTACGAACAGATCGTGACTCGCGAGGACTCACCGTACGTTGGCGAGGCGAAGGTAAGGCTTGGCGAGCTAACATCTAAGGTGTAAGCATCTCAAGCTCTGAATGAGGTGAACGGGCCCGCGCAGACCGCGCGGGCCCGTTCTATTTCACGCCACTGAAGGGAAGTAGATGTCGCCTTGGTGACGCGGAAGCCGGACGCCTCCTGACAACTTCATACTTCCAGCTTACTACTTATAATATGTATTATGTAAAGTAAGGGATGGGGATAACTCAAAGATCTCTACAACTCGCGCAGCAGCCCCTCGAACACGATCCGACCCTCCCCTGATAGCGAAGGCAGGAGCCTGTCACCGGCCTGCCGGGTCGTGACCGTGAGGATCCGGCCCGACCGCGTCCGGATGGCCGTCTGGGAGGCGGTCTCCCCCCAGGCCTGAAGCAGCACGGCACACGCCACGGCTCCCGTACCGCAAGCCAGCGTCTCGGCCTCGACCCCACGTTCGTACGTCCGCATCGCCCAGCCGCCGCCAGACGCGGGCGCGACCCAGTTCACGTTGGCCCCCGCCTTGAGGCTCGGGTGATGCCGGAGTTCAGGCCCTCTCGCCTGAAGCGGGATCGCGTCCAGATCCGTCGTCCGGATGACCAGGTGCGGGACGCCCGAGTCCACGAATCCGAGCCGCTCCTCGCCTGCCTGCCGAGGGATCGCTGTCGCTGGAATGAGGCCGGTCGGCGGCTGAAGGTCGATCTCAGGAGCGCCGTCCCGGATCCGCGCGATGATCACGCCCGCGTCCGTCTGGAACGTCAGCCCCTCCGCGTTCGCCATGCCCAGTTCGACCGCAAGGCGGGTGGCGCAGAGCGAGGCGTTGCCGCAGAGCTCGCCGAGGCTCCCGTCACGGTTGAAGTATCGCAGCCTAAAGTCTTGTGTAGCATCTACTTCAAGGATTGCCACCCCGTCCGCACCGACGCCCGTGTGCGGGGTGCAGACCTCGCGAACGAACTCGGGCGAGCTCCACTTCACACCTGCCGATCGGTCCGCTCGGGCGTCCACGAAGACGAAGTCGTTCCCCGACCCCGACATCTTCCAGAACTTCATGGCCTTCATACCCGCCCCGTCAGCGCCCACCAGCGCAGCCGCCAGACCATCAGCACAGCCTCGCGCACGATGTGTCCGCTCATCTTGCTCTCGCCCTCGGTCCGGTCGGCGAACACGATCGGGATCTCGATCGGCTTGAATCCCTTCCGCATCGCACGGAACGTCATCTCGATCTGGAAGGCGTAGCCGTTGGAGCGGACATCCTCGAGGTCGATCGCGGCCAGCACGCGCCTGTGAAAGCACTTGAACCCGCCCGTGGCGTCCCAGAGCTTCATCCCGGTCACGATGCGCGCGTAGATGTTGGCCCCATAGCTCAGCATCAGTCGCGTCATCGGCCAGTTCACGACCGTGACCTTGCCGTTCAGGTAGCGCGAGCCGAGCACGAAGTCCGCCGTCTCCGCGGCCTTGAGGAACTCCGGCAGGTGCACGGGATCGTGGCTGAAATCGGCGTCCATCTCGAAGATCAGCTCGTAGTCCCGCTGGAGTGCCCAGCGGAAGCCGTCCCGGTAGGCGGTGCCGAGCCCGAGCTTCCCCGGACGCCGCAGCAGGTGGACCCTCGCGTTGGTCTTGGTCAGCGACTCGATGAGGTCGCCGGTCCCGTCGGGCGAGTTGTCGTCCACGAACAGCATCTCGATCCGCGGATCCTGGGCCAGCACCCGCTCCACGAGCGTCGGCACATTCGGTCGCTCGTTGTACGTGGGCGTGATGACGAGCGCGCGTTCAGCCATTCGAATGGGCTCTTCCGCGGGAGCGACCGAAGGCCAGCCCCGCCCCGACCGCGAGCAGCGAGAGCGCCAGCGCCACGAGCGTGATGCGCTTGCCGGAGTGGTACGGCGCTGAATCGAAGGTGAACTCGACCTTCCGGGCGCCGGCCGGCAGCGCAACCGCCATCAGCGAGAGATTCGCGCGCTCGGCCTTGGCCGGTTGACCGTCAACCGTCGCCGTCCAGCCCGGATAGTAGTTCTCCGAGACAACGAGCGCCGAACCGGCGGGTGCGGGCGAATCCAGGTCGAGCGAGAACCGTCCCGGCGCGTACGCCGAGGCGGTCACCTTGATGGTCAGCGGCGCGGGCATCCCGCTGATCGTGACGGCCGGCGTGGACGAGGCGGTGTCGATCAGCGCCACTGCGCGATACGGGAAGGTCGGGACCCGCGTCGCCTCGGTGACGGACGCATCCGGGTACTTCGCGATGACCGGCGCGACCCAGGCGAACGGATGCTCGCCGGGAAGTTCGAACAGCGAGACCATCGTGCCCGCCGCGTTGCGCACCGGGCCCGCGACCCGCTTGATGTCCGGTCCCGGGAGTGAGTCGACGTTCGTATAGAGGTACTTCACGTTCGCGAGACCCCAGAACGCCGGGTTCCCCATCTGCGCGTAGTTGCGCTCCTTGTCGCCAAGCAGCTGATAGCGGCCGAGCTCGTTGCCGTGGTAGCCGGTCGCGATGCGGATGCGATGCGTCATGAGTCCGTCGCCGAAGAGCGCGGGATCGTGGTAGGCCGCGCCCTCGGCCAGCGCCGTCGTGATGACGCGGACCGGCTGCGGCTCCCGCTTGATGTGCTCAATGACCGCATCGCTCGCGTAGATCTCGGCGGCCGGCGCCGAGAAGCGGAAGTACTGCCGCTCGACGCTCCAGAGGTCGGCGACCGTGAGCGCCGCGAGCGCCCAGCCGGCAAGCGCGGGCGTGAGGCGCTTCACGCCGAGCATCCAGACGACGAGCACCGTGCCGGCGAGGAAGATGAAGGAGCGCCACGCCCCCGCCATCAGGTTCGCGTCGTTCAAGCTCACGCGATCCGCCTGCTGGGGTAGCGCGATCGTCAGCGCCATCGCCTGGAGCGCGCCCACGCTCGCGAGGAGCGCGATCGCGCCGCCCGCGCCGAGCGCCGCAAGGCACCAGCGGCGGGTCACCTGCCCCGCGAGCGCGCGCTCGGTGCCCATCGCGGCGAGCACGGCCACGGCGAAGGTCGCGATGAAGAAGATCGTGCTCGGCGCTCGGAAGAACTGCGAACCCGGCACGATCGCGTAGACGAGCCGATAGAACGGCGTGTTGCCGCCGAGCGCCCAGAGCAGCGAGATGACCAGCACGCCCGTCCAGAACCAGAGCATGCGGCGGCGCGCCGGGATCGCGAAGGCGCCGCCGAAGGCGAGCGCCGCGAGGAAGAGCACCCCCGCCCCGAGATACTCGGAGTGGAAGTGGATCACGTTCCGCCCCCAGTAGTTCTCGAGGACCCCGGTGAACTGCGGCAGGTAGGTGTTGAAGAGTTCCTCGATCGGCATCGAGAAGCTGGTGGCGTACGTGTAGTCGCGGCCGCCGGCCCGCGGCGACCACTCCACGTACTCGCGCACCGGCAGGTACTGGATCGCGCCGATGGTCATGCCGAGCAGCACCGCCCCGAACGCGAGCCCGAGCCGCGTGAGCGCGGTCCGCGTCGCGAGCTTCGACTCCCCCGCCCCGCCGAACGCCAGCATCAGCGCCCACGCGCCGCTCGCGAGCAGCAGGTACTGGAGCAGCTGCGGGTGCGGCGAGAGCACGCCGAGTCCCACGATCAGCGCGAGCACACCCCACGCCCATCGCTTCGCATCGCGGATGCCCCAGGTGAGCACGAGCAGCGTGACCGGGAGGAGCGCCGAGACGAACAGCTTGCCGTCGTGCCCGGGCGAGACGAGCGAGGCCACCTGGCCGCTCATCATGTACGCGATCCCGCCGACGAGCGCCGCGTGGAATCCGATCCCGATCGCGCGCAGGAACGCGTAGCCGGCGACGCCGGCGAGCATCAGGTGGAGGATCATCCCCCAGGTCATCGCCACGTCGGTCGGCAGGACCATCCGCAGCAGGAACGTCGGATAGAAGATGTCGCCGTGCATCGCGGCGACGTACGGCATCCCGCCGAAGAGATACGGGTTCCAAAGCGGGAACGCGCCGGAATCCCGCAGGGTCGCCGCGGCGTACTCGCGGAACGCATAGCCGGCGATGTACTGGTCGCTGACCGGATTGACGAGGAATCCGCCGGAGAGCGCCGGGTAGGCGAGCGTCAGCGCGGCGACGACGCAGGCGAGCGTTGCCCAGCCGAACGCGAAACGGGGGGCCGGCGGCAAGGAGGACGTGGCGTTCATCTCGAGGGAGTCGGGGCGTTGCGCACGATGCGGGGCCGGGCGAGGAAGAGCAGCCCGGGGACGATCTCCAGCACCGTCAGCCAGAGCCGGGAGGCGATCACGAGCACGGCCGCGGCCGGGGCGCCGGTCAGCCCGGCGCTCACCAGCAGCGCCGCCATCGACACGTCACGGACCCCGATCCCGCCGGGGGCGAACAGGGCGATGAAACCGAGCAGGTAGGACAGCGTGAAAACTGCCACGTACGAGGCCGCTTCTCCAGAGGATGGGCCGAGCAGCGCGATCGCGAGTTCGCGGAAGGCGAGCCCGTAGAGCGTCCACGCAACGGCGCACCCGGCGGCCGCGATCCAGATCGCGCTCGGCGGCAGGTGCGGGGCCGTCACCGGTCGGCCGGTCACGCGGCCGATCAGTATGATGAGCCGTGGCAGGATCCAGGGGAGCGCGAGCACCGCGAGTCCCAGCAACACGAGCACCGCGGGAAGCGCTCCCGCGTCGGGCAGGAGCCCCGCGAAGAGTTCGCGTCCGGTCAGCGCGACGACCCCGAACCCCACGAGCACGTTGACGAGCGAGATGACGAGCGCCGAGCCGACGGCGGCGACCGGGCTCACCCCAGCCTCCTGCGCCATCACGCCCATCGCGCCGATCTGCCAGACCTTCCCCGGGACATAGCGTCCGAGGTTCGAGACGAACCAGATCCGCGCCGCGGTCCGGGGATCGAGTCGCTCCCCCCACGCCGCCACCGTCGCGCGCCAGGTCGCGATCAGGACCGCGTAGCTCACGAGCACGATCCCGGCGGAACCCGCGACGCGCGGCCAGGAGGGATCGAGCTGCGCACGAAGCGCCGCGATCCCGGACCACTGATCCGCGAGCAGCAGCGCGGCGAAGACGAGCACCGCGACCACGAAGAGGAGTTGCAGCGCTGGGCGCAGCGTCCCGCGGCGCGGCGCGCGGCGCGGCGCGGGACGCGGCGCGGGACGCGGCTCACTCACGCTATCGCGCATGACCGAGCACCGAGCGGTAGACCTCGCGGTAGCCTGCGGCGACCGCGCTCGGCGAGAAGCGGTCCACCATCCGCGCGCGCGCCGCGGCGCCATGACCGACGACGGCGGCGGGGTCCGCATCGGTCGCCTGGATCGCGTTCGCGAGCGCGCGGATCTCCCCGGGCGTCACCAGCACCCCACCCCACTCGGGACTGACGACGTCCGGCAGTCCGCCGGAGCGATAGGCGATGACGGGCGTCCGGCAGAGCTGCGCCTCCACCGCGACGAGACCGAGCCCCTCGTTGCGGGACGGCACCACGAGCGCCTGCGCACGGCGGTAGAGCACCGGGAGCTCGGTGCGTGGCACGGCGCCGAGCCAGTGCACGCGGCCGCCGATGCCGAGGCGGTCGGCCTGCGCCCTGAACACGGCCGCGTCGTCGCCCGCGCCCACGACGTCGAGCGACAGGTGCGGCGGGGTCCACGCGAGCGCCTCGAGCAGGTCGCCCAGGCCCTTCTGTGCATTGAGCCGACCCACGAAGAGGAAGCGGCCGGGGACGCGGTCCGCGTTCCCCGCCGTGAAGAGCGCGACGTCGGCCGGCATCGGCGCGACCGAGATCCGCGCGTCCGGCGCCATCGCCCGCGCCTCTCCGGCGAGCCATGACGACACCGCCGTCGCGGCGTTGGAGCGCGCCATCACCTTGCGGAAGATCGGATGCACGATGCGGACGCGGCGCGCGAGGCGCACGTCGGATCCGTGCATCGTGGTCACGAGCGGCACCTTCCCCGCCCCGCCCAGCGCCAGCAGGCCCGCCGGGAACCACCATTGGGCGTGCACCACGTCGGGCGTGAAGTCGTCGAGCTGGCGATTGACCGCGACGCTGCCCGCGGTGAGCAGACCGGCCAGCGCGCCCTTCCCCTTCAGCGACCCGAGCACCTGCTCGGCCATCGTCCCGGTGTAGGCGAGCGACTCCATCCCGCGCGGCGCGTAGCGGAATCGGCGCACGGGGATCCCCTCGATCTCGCCTGCTGGGGCGAGCCCTTCGGCGGAGGGTGCCAGGACGCGCACGTTGCAGCCGCCGGCGCGCAGCGCGACCGCGAGCCGGTGAAGGAACGAGCCGGCCGCATCGTCCGCGAATCGTGGATACGCGTGGGTGACGAACAGGACGCGCGGGCCGGTCATGGACCGGTCATCGGCTGCGGTCGCCTTGCTTCACCTCGTCGAGGAGCCGCCGCAGTTCGCGCTGCTCGGCGCGCGTCACGGCGATCTGCTCGCCGAGGAGGCCGGTCGCGAAGAAGATCGAGCCGAGCAGGAGGCAGGTCTGGATCAGCGTCCAGACCCAGCGCAGGCCGATGCCGTTCGTGAGCAGCAGCACCAGCGCCACCACGCCCGCGAGCACGCCGAGCGCGAAGAGCCCGGCGCCGAGCATCCCGAACGCGAGGAGCGGCTTCTGGCCGAACCGGAGCTCGAACCAGACCGCGAGCATGTCGAGCACGCCGACCGGGATGCGGCCGATGCCGAACTTCGATCGCCCGGCGTGGCGGGGATAGAGCGGCACCGGGATCTCGGTGACCGTGTACCCCTTGGCGTGCGCGAGCACGATCATGTACCGGTGCCAGTCGGGCCGGGCCGGCTGGTCGTCCATGATCTCGCGGCGGTACGCCTTCACGTTGTTGAGGTCGCGGACCGGCACGTCGAAGAGCGCCCGCGAGAGGCCGTTGTAGATCTTCGAGACGAAGGCCTTCTCGTACGCCCCCTGCTTGAAGCCCGTCACCATGTCGGACTCGCCGGCCAGGATCGGGCGCACGAGCCGCGGGATGTCCTCGGGCTTGAACTGCAGGTCGGCGGGATAGAACACCAGCACCTCGCCGCGCGCGGCGAGGTAGCCGGTGCGGAGCGCGTCGGCGATGCCGCGCTGCGCGCGGTGCCGCACGGTACGCAGGAACGGATAGCGCGCGGTGAGCGCCTCGAGCACCTGCGGGGTCCCGTCGTCCGATCCGTCGTCCACGACGATCACCTCGTAGCCGACCGGCTCGTCGGCGAACGCCTCCGCGCAGAGTTCGAGGAACAGGGGCAGGTTCTCGGCCTCGTCCTTCGCCGGGACCAGGACGGAGACGACGGGTCGCTCGGTGATCGCGAGGCTCACAGTCGCTTGCGCATGCGCGCGGGGAGGACGCCGAGCTGGTCGCGGTACTTGGCGACGGTGCGGCGCGCGATCCGCACGCCGTCCCGCTCGAGGATCTCCACGAGCGCCTGGTCGGTCAGCGGACTCTTCGGGTTCTCCTCGCCCACGAGCTTCTCGATCGTCGCGCGGATGCCGCGCGCCGAGACGTCCTCGCCGTCGCTGCTCTTGATGCCCGACGAGAAGAAGAACTTGAGCGGGAGCACTCCCCGCGGCGTCTGCGCGAACTTCTCGTTGGTCACGCGCGAGACGGTGGACTCGTGCATCCCGATCGCCTCGGCGACCTCGCGCAGCGTCAGCGGCCGCAGGCCTTGGACGCCCTTCTCGAAGAACTCGCGCTGCCGGTCGACGATGAAGTGCATCACCTTGAGCATCGTCTGGCGGCGCTGCTCGATCGCCTGGATCAGCCACTGCGCCGAGTTGAGCCGGCTGGTGATGAACTCCTTGTTCTCCCCCTCGAACTTCTTCTTGTCGCGCGCGATCTCCTGGTAGGCGCGGCTCAGCTTCAGCCGCGGGAGGTTCGCGTCGTTGATGAACACGAGGTACTCGCCCTCGATCTTCTCGACGATCAGGTCGGGCACGACGTAGTTGTCCCCGCCCTCCGAGTAGGCGCGCCCGGGCTTGGGGTTGAGTCGTGCGACCTCGTCGGCCGCCTGCTGCACCTGCGCCGGCGTCGCGCCGACCTTCCGCGCGATGTCCACCCACTTGTGCGCGATCAGCTCGTCGAAGTGTTCGCGCACGAGGCGCTCGGAGAGCGTGCCGAGGAGCCCCGAGTCCTTGAGCTGGAGGCAGAGGCACTCGTGCAGCGTCCGCGCGGCGATCCCGGGCGGGTCGAGCGCCTGGATGACCGCCAGCATCCGCTCGGCCTCGGCCATCGCGTAGAGGGGCAGCTCCCGCTCGTCCTCGGCCTCCTCGGCGGCCTTCGAGATCATGTCGTTGATGCCGGCGACGATCTCCTCGAGCGACGCGGAGAGATACCCCTCCTCATTGACGTTGCCGATGAACTCCTCGGCGAGGAGCTCGTCGCGCTCGTCCAGGTCGAGCAGCCGCATCTGGTCGCGCAGGTGGTCGTCCAGCCCGCGGGTGGCGACGGTCGTCGGCTCATAGTGCTCGCGGTCGTCCCGCTCCTCGCGCACGCCGCCGACGTCGAAGCCGTTGAGGAGGATCTCCTCCCACTGCGATTCGTCGTCGCTGTCCGCGGCCGCTGGCGTCTCGCCCGCCTCGGCTTCCTGCTCGGCGTCGGCCTCGGCCGCCGTCTCCTCTCCCTCCTCGGCCTCGTCGTCCTCCTCCTCGACGAGATCCAGGAACGGGTTGACGAGCAGTTCCTGCTTGAGGTGCTGCTGCAGGTCGAGGAGCGGCATGTACAGCATGTCCATCGCCTGGTACAGGCGCGGATTGACCTTGAGCTCCTGGCCCATCCGCATCGACTGATGGAGGCCTGCCTTCATCGGACGGCCCCCCCATGCTCGGACGCGAAGCGCGCCCGCAGGCGGGTCGTGAGCGTCGGCCCGAAGTACACCTCGGAGACCGTGTCGTCGAAGATGAGGTCGCGCACCGGGCCGGAGACCTTCACCGCGCCGTCGAACATGATGTACGCGCGGTCCACGATGTCGAGCGTCTGCTCGACGTTGTGGTCCGAGATCAGCACGCCGATGCCGCGATCCTTGAGCGACGCGACGATCCCCTGAATGTCGTTGACCGCGATCGGGTCCACGCCCGCGAACGGCTCGTCGAGCATCATGAACTTCGGCTGCGTCACCAGCGCCCGCGTGATCTCGAGCCGCCGGCGCTCGCCCCCGGAGAGCGCGAATGCCTTGCTCTTGCGCAGGTGCTTGATGCTGAGCTCGTCGAGCAGCTTCTCCAGCCGCGCGGTGCGCTCGGCGCGCGACAGCGGCAGGGTCTCGAGGATCGCGAGGATGTTCTCCTCGACCGTCAGCTTGCGGAAGATCGACGGTTCCTGCGAGAGATAGCCGATGCCGCGGCGCGCCCGCTGGAACATCGGCATCCGCGTGATGTCCGCCCCATCGAGCGTGATGCGGCCGGCGTTCGGCGGGATCAGTCCCGCGATCATGTAGAACGTGGTCGTCTTGCCGGCCCCGTTGGGCCCCAGCAGTCCGACGATCTCCCCCTGCTTCAGCTGCAGCGCCACGTCGTTCACCACGTTCCGCTTGCGATACGTCTTGACCAGCCCCTCGGCCGCGAGCACGCTGCTGCCGGCGATCCGCTGCTGCGGCGCCAGCGGTGTGCGGCGCCGCACCGTCGGCTGCTCCCCGGTGCGCTTGAGCGCCTGCTCGAGCGTCGCGGCATCGACGGCGCGCAGCGCGCGCAGTTCGGCGGCCAGGCGCACGCGCGCGCCATCCGCCGTCAGCTCGCCCACCGGCTCGATGGCACCCGAGGCCACGAGGCGCGGCAGCACGACGCGGGCGACGTGGTCCCGGACCTCATCCACGCTGAGCCGCCCGGCCTCGGCCTCCGCATTCCGACCCTCGGCGCGGATCGCGTCGAGGTAGTCGGCGCGATACGCGAGGGCGACATCATGGAACGGCGCGCTCCCGCTGGCGTCGGCACGCTGGCAGAGCGCCAGCAGCGCGAGCGCGGCCGAGCGGTCGCCGCCCGTGAAGCGCGCCAGGAGTTCGGGACTCAGCTCGGTCATGGGCGCCTCGCTGCCGGGGGGCGCGCCGGGGCCTTGCTGCTGTCGGGGCGGACATCCGTGCGCACCGGTTCGAGGAAGACCCCCGACGTCTTGCCGAGGACCTCGACCTGTTGCATCTCGCCTGCCTCGAATGCGACCGTGATCACGCGTCCCTTGTTGTAGCTGATGTTCGGCGGCCCTTTCCGGCCACCGTCGGTCGCCATCTGATAGAACGAACGCGCACTGCCGGTCGCAACCACGTCCCGCATGCGTGGCTGCGCGGTGCTGTCGGCGACCGCCACGCTGTCGAAGTGCGCGACGATCGTGTCCCCCGCGATCCAGTCCGGTTCGTCGGTGACGATCCGCGCCGTGTCCGACCGCGAGGTGGCCATCGCGTCGCCGACCGCATGGATCTCGCGCAGCCGCTGGCCGGGCATCCGGATGTCGAGCGAGTCGGCGTCGATGCGCTGGGCGGGCGCGTCGGCACGCGAGCGCCCGCCCCAGGTGAAGACCCGCTCCATGCGCTGCGCCGCGAGCCGCATGTCGATCGTGTCGGCGGTGAGCGTCAGCGAGTCGCTGACCACGCGCCCCGCGCCCGACGCCAGCACGCGCTCGAGCTGCCGGTCCTTCGACCAGAGGTCGATCAGCGTGCCGTCGAGCGTGAACGACCGTTGGCCGCGCCCCACGATCCGCGGCGTGCGCATCAGCCGCGAGTGCTCGGTGCCCTGGTCGAGCGTGGCGGAGTCGCCCGTGGCCCGCATGTCCCAGCGCTCGATGATCACGTTGCCGGACGCCCAGACCAGCGAGTCGTTCTCCGAGAGCACCGTATTGGCGGTGAGGTCCACCGAGTCGGACACGGCGGCACCCGCCGAATCGCGGCGCACCGTCGGCGCCGACCCGTCGGCGGTCGGGCTCATCCGCACGAAGGGCCGGCCGGTCGCGACCCAGCGCGACGCGGTGCGGAGGCCGGGCTTGTCGCGGAAGTACTCCATCCGCGGGCCCTCGAACCTCGTGCCCGAGGCGGTGGTGCCCCGCACGTTGCCCTCGGCGAGCAGCCGCTCGTCGGCGACGAAGTAGCGCATCGAGTCCGACCGGATGCGCACGCGGGCCTCGGTGTACCGCACGTTCCGGTAGAGGATGAGGAGCCCCTGGTCCTCGTGATGTTCGGCGCTGTCGGCGTAGAGCCGGTTCCCCTGCCCCAGGCAGGTCGCGGTGACGCCGCCGCCGATGTACGTGACGCGGCCGCCGGTGCCGGTGGTGTAGAAGCGCGCGAAGGTCGAGTCGTTGGCGCGCTCGATGCCCCGGACCTCCATGTCGCACGGCTTGCGGTCCCCGCCGCCCGCCGGCCGCTGGGCGGCGAGGCGGCCGGGCACGAGCGAGAGCGCGGCCAGGAGTGCGGCCGCGGCGCAGGCGAGGGGGGCGAGAGGACGGGGCACGCGGTCAGTTGCCCGGCAGGTCGACGGTGCCGGCGCGCCCGCTCTGGAGCTTGAACACGTCCACGAAGGTCAGATTGGGATCCGCCCGGAATCCGACGCCGCGGAGCTCCTTGCGGCCCGGCTCGGTGAGCACGAACGCCGAGTCCGACGTGACCTGGTTCAGGTTCTGGTTGAACCGGATCTGCGAGGTCTTCAGCACCCGGCCGTCCACCGACGTGATCACGACGTCGCCGAACGCTTCCAGCTGCTGATTGCGCGTGTCGAAGTTCGCGATGCGGCCGACCATCGTGGCCTCCTTCGCGCCGGTGGCCCCGTAGAAGTCCGCGTTGACCTTGCGCAGCGAGGCCCGGGTGTTCTGGTCGAGGAAGAGCGCGGTGTCCGCGAAGACCTCGGCGCGCATCACGCCCTTGTCGGTGATGGTCGTGCGGAATCCGAACGCGACCTGCTCCGCCGAATCGAGGAGCGTGCCGGTGGCGGTCGCGCCGCCGGGCGCGGAGCCGACCTGGGAGCAGGCCCCGACGCCCGCGGCAAGGGCGAGCAGGAGGATCCGCGCGCTGCGCCGGTTCATACCGCCCCCGCCCGCATCAGGTCGTGCAAGTGCACGACGCCGGCCACGAGCCCGTCGGCCTCGAGCACCGGGAGGGCGACGATGCCGTGCGTCTCCATCGTGTGGACGGCGGCGCTGGCCAGTTCCTCGGCGAGCGCGGTCTTGGGGGCGCGCGTCATCACGCGCTCGACGGCGATGGGGAAGATGTCCGACTCCTGTTCCATCAGCCGTGAGAGGTCCCCGGTCGTGATCACGCCCTGCAACCGTCCCTGCGCCGCGACGATGCAGAGGCCGCGCTTCGCGGCCAGCTGCACGATCGCCTGCCGCATCGTGGCGCCCGGCGGCAGCACGGGCAGGTCGTCGGCGACCATCACGTCGCGCACGCGGAGCAGGAGCCGTCGCCCGAGCGCACCGCCGGGATGGAACTTCGCGAAATCCTCGCGCCGGAACCCCTTCTCCTCGAGCAGCGCGACCGCGAGCGCGTCCCCGATGGCGAGGGCGAGGGTGGTGCTGGTCGTCGGCGCGAGGTCGTGCGGACACGCCTCCTCGCGCACCCATCCGTCGAGTGCGACCGTGCTGTGCTTCGCGAGGGTGGAGGTCCCATCCCCCGTGATGGCGATGCACGGTACCCCCAGCCTGGTGAGCTGTTCCAGCAGCGGCAACAGCTCCTGCGTCTCACCGCTCTTCGAGAGGAGCACGGCCACATCGTGCGGCGTCACGATGCCGAGGTCGCCATGCACGCTCTCGGTCGGATGCAGGAACATCGCCGGCGTGCCGGTGCTCGTCATCGTCGCCGCGATCTTCCGCGCGATCAGCCCCGACTTGCCGATCCCGGCCACGATCACCCGTCCGGTGGACTGCTTGATCAGCGCCACCGCGCGCGCGAATTCCTCGCCGAGCCGCACGCCCGCTTCGGCCAGCGCTTCGTGCTCGAGGCGGAGCACGCGACGTCCGCGCTCGACGATCCGCTGGGTCACGGCGGCATCCATCCCGTCGGGGCTCACGCCTCCTCCGCACGGCTGGTCACGTACGCCTCGACCTGCGCGTCCCACGCGCCGCGCGCGCGGAGCAGCAGTTCGCAGAACTCGCGCACCGCCCCCGCCCCGCCCGAGCGCGTGAGGTGCACCGTCGCGGCGCGGCGCGCCTCGGGCGACCCGTTGGCCACGCAGACCGGCAGGCCCACGAGGCGCATCACGCCCAGGTCCGGCAGATCGTCACCGACGAACGCCACCTCCGACCAGTCGAGCCCTCGCGCCTGGAGCAGCCGTCGCAGGGCCGGCACCTTCCGCGCGTGCCGGTCCTGCACGAGGTCGTCCACGCGCAGCTCGGCGGCGCGCAGCGCGACGCTCTCCGACTCCCGGCCGGTGATGATCGCCGTCAGCAGTCCCGCCTGCTTCAGCATCAAGATCCCGAGCCCGTCCTGGATGTCGTAGCGCTTGAGCTCGATGCGCGCGCCCGCACTGTCGCCGAGCACGATGCCGCCGTCGGTCAGTACGCCGTCCACGTCGAAGCAGACGAGCTTGATGCGCGCGGCCGTGGCGGCGTCGAGCTGCGGCGGGGCCCCGAGGATCATCGGCGGGCCAGCTCCCAGATCGCGATGCAGCGATCGATGATCGCGTCGAGCTGGTCGAGCGGGATCATGTTGGGGCCGTCGCTCGGCGCGCGGGCGGGATCCGGATGCGTCTCCATGAAGAGCCCGTCCGCGCCCGCGGCGCAGGCCGCGTACGAGAGTGCCGGGATGTGCTCGCGCGCGCCGCCCGAGGTGCCGCCCTCCCCTCTCCCGGGCTGCTGCACCGAGTGCGTCGCATCGAAGATCACCGGTGCGTCGCACGCGGCGCGCATCCGCGAGAAGCTGCGCATGTCCACGACCAGGTCCCCGTACCCGAAGAAGGTGCCGCGCTCGGTCACGGCGACATCGCAGCCGCCTTCCGAGCGGATGAGGGGCGCCGGATACGCGCCGCGGACCTTGCGCACCGCGCCAGCCAGTCCCTCGGGGTGCATCCACTGCCCCTTCTTGACGTTCACCGGCTTGCCGGTCGCGCCGGCCGCCTCGAGCAGGTCCGTCTGGCGGCAGAGGAACGCGGGGATCTGGAGCACGTCGGCGACGAGGGCGGCCTCGGCGCACTGCGACGGGAGGTGCACGTCGGTCAGCACCGGCAGTCCGGTACGTTCCCGCACGCGCATCAGGGCGGCAAGCCCCTCCTCGAGCCCCGGTCCACGGTGCGCGCCATGGTTCGACCGATTGGCCTTGTCGAAGCTCGCCTTGAAGATGATCCCGCCGGGGACGCGATCGGCGAGGCGCGCCAGGTGATCCGCCACCCGGAACATCAGGTCGTCATCCTCGACCACGCAGGGGCCTGCGATCAGGAAGAGGCGGTCCCTCGGGAACGTCGCCGGCATCTCAGTTGGCCTCGGCCAGCTCGGCGCGCGACCGTGCGCTGCCGCCGGTGGTGGCGGCGTGCTGGGTGGCGGCCGCGACGAACGCTGAGAAGAGCGGATGCGGACGCGTCGGCCGCGACCTGAGCTCAGGATGGAACTGGCACGCCACGAAGTAGGGGTGGTCGGCGAGTTCGATCATCTCGACGAGTGAGCCGTCGGGTGAGAGCCCGGAGAGCCGCATCCCCGCCTGCTGGAAGGCCTCACGGTATTGGTTCGAGACCTCGTAGCGATGCCGGTGCCGCTCGCTGATCTCCGGCTGGCCGTAGATCTCCGCTGCCTTGGACCCCGGACGCAGGCGGCAGGCGTATGCGCCGAGGCGCATCGTGCCCCCCATGTCCTTCACGTTCTGCTGGGACTCGAGCAGCGAGATCACCGGATTGGCACACTCGGGCGCGAACTCGCTCGAGTTGGAGTCGTCGATGCCGCAGACGTGGCGCGCGAACTCGATGATCGCGACCTGCATCCCGAGGCAGATCCCGAAGAAGGGCGTGCCGCTCTCGCGTGTCGCGCGGATCGCCTCGACCATCCCCTCGACCCCGCGCACGCCGAACCCGCCGGGCACGAGCACCCCGTCGAACTGCTTGACGAGCTCGCGCGCCGTGGCGGCGTCGGTGAAGAGGTCGCTCGAGGTCCACGCGATCTCGACCCCGACGTCGTTGGCGATGCCACCGTGGATCAGCGCCTCCTGCACGCTCTTGTACGAGTCCGCGTAGTCGGTGTACTTGCCGACCACCGCGATCCGCACCTTGCGCGACGGCGCGATCACGCGCTCGACGAGCGACTGCCAGGCCTTGAGGTCGGGCTGCTTGGTCTCGAGTCCGAGCTTGCGGCAGACCATCTCGTCGAAGCCCTGCTCGCGGAAGGCCAGCGGGATCTGGTAGATCGACCGCACGTCGCGGCTCTCGATCACCGACCCGAACTCGACGTTGCAGAAGAGCGCGATCTTGCGCTTCACGTCCTCGGCCAGCGGGCGCTCCGAGCGGCAGATCAGCACGTCGGGCTGGATGCCGATCTCCATCAGGTCGCGCACCGAGTGCTGCGTCGGCTTGGTCTTCACCTCGCCGGCGGCGGCGATGTACGGGACGAGCGTCAGGTGCACGAAGAGCGTGTTCTCGCGGCCGACATCATGGCGGAACTGGCGGATCGCCTCGAGGAACGGGAGCGACTCGATGTCACCGACGGTGCCGCCGACCTCGACGATCACCACGTCGTTCTCGGGCGCCACACGGCGGACCGCGCTCTTGATCTCGTCGGTGATGTGCGGGATCACCTGCACCGTCGAGCCGAGATACTCGCCGCGCCGCTCCTTCGTGATCACGTTCGAGTAGATGCGCCCGGTCGTGATGTTGTTCGCCTGCGTCAGCGGCCGGTCGATGAAGCGCTCGTAGTGACCGAGGTCGAGGTCCGTCTCGGCGCCATCGTCGGTCACGAACACCTCGCCGTGCTGGAACGGCGACATCGTCCCCGGGTCCACGTTGAGGTAGGGGTCGAGCTTCATCATGGTCACCCGCAGCCCGCGCTCGACGAGCAGCCGGCCGAGCGAGGCCGCGGCGATGCCCTTGCCGAGCGACGATACCACGCCGCCGGTGACGAAGATGTACTTGGTGGTGCCGGTGGGGGTCGAGGGCGTCATCGGTTCTGTTCGGCGGAAAGGGACGCCCAGTGCACATTGGCCCGGGCGAGGTCGTCTTCGGTGTTGACTTCGCCCCACGAGGGAGCCTCAACGATCGCCACCCCCATCGCGAGGCCGGCGGCGAGGGCGCGGAGCTGCTCGAGCTTCTCGATCTCCTCGAGCGGGTGCGGCGCGAGCGAGACCCAGCGGCGCAGGGCCTCGCGCCGGCAGGCGTAGATCCCCATGTGCTGCAGCAGCATGCCGTCGCGCGCCGCGCGGTCTGCCGCGGAGCGCTCGTCCCGCAGGAACGGGATGCCGGCGCGCGAGAAGTAGAGAGCGCGGCCGGAATCGGCGCGCACGACCTTCACGCAGTTCGGGTCGTCGAGGATCTCGCGACCGCGCCTGCCCGCCGCGGTCCCCAGGTCGAACCCCTGGTCCCGCACCATCCCGATCGCGCCGGCCATCGCGTCGCCGCGCATGAAGGGCTCGTCCCCCTGCACGTTCACGACGATGTCGTGTGAGGCGAAGTCCGGGTGCATCGCGACCTCGGCCACGCGGTCGGTGCCTGAGGGATGCGCGTCGGAGGTGAGGAGCGCCTCTCCACCGGCGGCGCGCACGATCCGCGCGACCTCTTCGGCCTCGGTGGCGACGACCACCCGATCGGCGAGGCCCAGGGACTGCACCCGTTCCAGCACCCGGACGACGAGGGGTGCGCCGCCCAGGTCGCGGAGTGGCTTCCGGGGAAGCCGGGTGGCCCCGAGTCGGGCGGGGATGACGGCGAGAACACTCATTTGCTCACCGTTGGCGGGGGCGCGCGCATGCAAAATCCACGCCAAGGGAATCTACGGGGTGCGCGAGGACCTACAAGAGGGGGTCACAAATCTTTCGGCCGTCGAAGCCGCGCACGGGGCGGATCGGGGCTCTACCGCCAAGACACGAAGGGTTGAAGCACTGCAGAAGGGGGCCTGGGGGAACCGCATGCAGCCACGCAGTTTGTGTCGTCACTCCCCCGCCCCCCTCGGCCCCTCTTCTTCCCCTCGTGCCTTCGTGGTGAACGGCCGGATCTACCGGTTCACGGAGTGGGCCTGGGCGAGCGCGAGGAAGTTCTGCAGGAGCTGCTTCCCGCTCCGAGTGCCGATCGACTCCGGATGGAACTGCACACCCGTCACGGGATGTTCGCGGTGCTGCACCGCGTGTATCTCGGTCGGGTCGTCGACCGCGCTGGCCGTGATCTCGAGCGCGGCGGGGAGGGTCTGGTGCGCGATCACCAACGAGTGATACCGCATCACCTCGAGCGGGTCGGTCACGCCCGCGAAGAGCCCCGTACCGCGGTGACTGATCCGCGACGTCTTGCCGTGCATCACGCCGCGCGGCGCGCGGATGACGCGCCCGCCGTACGCCTCGCCGATGGCCTGATGCCCGAGGCACACGCCGAGGATCGGGATCGTCGCGCCGAAGCGCTGGATCACCGGGATCGTGACGCCCGCGTCAGCCGGCCGGCCCGGCCCGGGGCCCAGCACGATCGCGGCCGGCGCGAGCGCCGCGATCCCCGCGAGCGTGATCGCGTCATTCCGCACGACGCGCGGCTCCGCCCCCAGCTCGCCGAAGTACTGGACGAGGTTGTAGGTGAACGAGTCGTAGTTGTCGATGACGAGGAGCATCGGCCGGAATCTAGCGGCGATCAGCCGCGCGGATGGAACTGCTTGTGCACCTGGCGCAGGTGCTCGCGGTCGATGTGCGTGTAGATCTGCGTCGTCGAGATGTCGGCGTGCCCGAGCATCTCCTGCACGGCGCGCAGGTCCGCGCCTCCCTCGAGCAGGTGCGTTGCGAAGGAGTGCCGCAGCGTGTGCGGCGTCACCAGCTTCCCGATCCCCGCGCGCTCCACGTACTTCCGCAGGATCGTCCAGGCCCCCATTCGCGAGAGGGGTTTGCCGCGCGCGTTCAGGAAGAGCCGCCCCTCCCCCGCACCCTTCTCCAGCTTCGGCCTGAGCTCGCGGAGGTAGATCCCGACCGCGCCCGCTGCTTGCCGCCCGATCGGCACCAGCCGCTCCTTCCCGCCCTTGCCGAGCACGCGCACCACCAGTTCGTCGAGCAGGACATCCTTCGTGAACACCCCGATCCACTCGCTCACGCGCAGTCCGGCCCCATAGGCCAGTTCGAGCATCGCGCGATCGCGGAACGCCAGCGGATTGTCTTCGTCGAGGGTCACTGCGCCGATCAGCCGCCCGACCTCGTCGGCGGTCAGCACCTCCGGCAGCACGCGCCACTTCTTCGGCGTCTCGAGCCGCTCGCTGGGATCCTTGGTCAGCACCCCATCGGACATCAGGAAGCGGTACCAGGTGCGGATCGCCGAGACGCCACGGCGGATGCTCGAGGGCGCGAGCCCGAGGTCCTTCAGGTGATAGACGAACTCGCGGAGATGCGCGGCGGAGAGCCCGGCGGGCTCCCCGACCCCCTTCGACGTCGCCCACGCGGCGAGCCGGGCGAGGTCGCGTCCGTAGGCCTCGTTGGTGCGCGCACTCGTGCCCTGCTCGAGCGTGAGGTATTCATCGAATCGCTCGAGCAGGAACCGGCGCGCGACGCCGTCAGGGGTGTTGTCCGGCATCGTCGTCGGTGGGCGCCGCCGCGGCCGCACGCTTCGCCTTGCGTTGCTTCCACCAGCGCCAGGCGACGAACGCGAGCACCGCCGCCACCGCGACCGCGCCGAGGCCGACGTCGCGCGCGACCCGCTCGAGGGTCGCCTTCACCGACGCCCAGTCGCTGCCGACGTGGAACGCGATCCAAGTGATGCCGCCATACCAGATCGTGGACGCGACCGCGAAGATCGCCATCGTCTCCCAGAGCGGGATGCGCAGCGCGCCCGCCGCGGCCGGCACCACCGCACGCACGCCGGGCAGGAACCGGCTCACGAAGAGCGCGATCCACCCGTAGCGCTTGTACGCGTCCTCCACCTTCTGCTCGGCCTCCTCGATCCGGTGCTCGACCTTCGTGAGCCCCATCCGGCCGAGGCGATGGGCGAGCCACTCCGCGCCGTAGCGGCGTCCCACCCACCACATCACGAGGGCGCCCAGCAGGCTGCCCGTGGTCACCGCGGCGACCGTGGCCGGGAGTGCGCCACCGGCGCGTGCCGCGAGGAATGCCAATCCGGCCGCCGCGATGTCGCCCGGCATCAGCGGGAGCACGCCCTCGACGAACGCGGCGCCGAAGATGAGCGCATAAAGGGCGCCCACCGGGACGCCCTGGAGCCAGCCGAGGATTCCGTCCACGGCGACTACCCCTTGGGGGAACGGACGAGGGTGGCCACGGCGATGACGGCGATCCCTTCGCCGCGCCCGATCCACCCCATGCCTTCGTTGGTCTTCCCCTTCACCATCACCTCGTCCGCCGTGAGCCCGAGCGCCGCGGCCAGGTTCTCGCGCATCGCGGGCCGGTGCGGGCCGATCTTCGGCGTCTCGGCGATCACCGTGAGGTCGGCCTGCGCCGGTGCCCAGCCCGAGCGCCGCACGCGCGCCACCGCGAGCCGCAGCATCTCGATGCTGTCGCGCCCCGCGTTCTCCGCGCTCGTATCGGGGAACATCTCGCCGATGTCGCCGAGTCCGGCGCCGCCGAGGAGGGCGTCGGTGAGCGCGTGGCAGACCGCGTCGGCATCGCTGTGCCCGGTGCAGCGCACAGGCGCGGGGATCAGCACGCCGCCGAGCAGCACGCCGTGGCCCTCGGCGAACCGATGCGAATCGTACCCGATGCCGACGCGGATGGCGCTCCCGGACTCGCTGCTCACGACCGCTGCTTCCCTGTGCCGCGCGTCAGGCGGCGACCGTGGTGGGGGTGGACTCGATCAGCGAGTAGTCCTGGCGCCGGCGATGCGGCGTGAAGCCCGCCTCGCGGATCAGCTGCTCCATCTCCTCGATGCTCGTGCGATGCGTCGTGTTGGCCGCCGAGACGACGTTCTCCTCGAGCATCAGCGACCCGAAGTCGTTGCACCCGTAGTGGAGCGCGGTCTGGCCGACCTTCATCCCCATCGTCACCCAGCTCGCCTGGATGTTCGGGATGTTCTCGAGCACCGTGCGCGCGAAGGCCGTCGTGCGGAGGTACTCCACCGCGTCGGTCTTCTGCATGTGGCTCATCGTCGGCGTGTTCTCGGGCTGGAGCGGCCAGCAGATGAAGGCCGTGAAACCGCCGGTCCGCGCCTGCAGCGCCTGAAGGCGCAGCAGGTGCTCCACCCGCTCGGCCAGTGTCTCGCCGATCCCGTACATCATCGTGCAGGACGTCTTGAGCCCTTCGCCGTGCGCGATCTCCATGACCTCGAGCCAGCGGTCCGCACCCGCCTTCTTCTTGGCCACCTGGTCGCGCACGCGCTGCACGAGGATCTCGCCGCCGCCGCCCGGGATCGAGTCGAGCCCGGCCTTCACCAGCTCCTGGATCACCGTGCGCGCGTCCATCCGGTAGAGCGTGCTCCAGAAGTCCACCTCGCTCGGCGAGAAGCCGTGGATGTGGATCGGGTGGTGCTTCTTGATGTACTTGAGCAGCTCGAGATACCACTCGAACGGGATGTACGGGTTGTGGCCGCCCTGGATCAGGATCTGCACCCCGCCCAGCGCCTTCACCTCGTCGATCTTCGCGCCGATCTGTTCGTAGCTGAGCGTCCACCCCTCGGCGTCCTTGGGGCGCCGGTAGAAGGCGCAGAAGCCGCAATCGGCGACGCAGACGTTCGTGTAGTTGATGTTCCGGTCGACGATGTACGTGACGACCGGCTCCGGGTGCAGGCGGCGGCGCACGGCGTCGGCTGCGGCGCCGAGCTCGAGGAGCGGGGCGTTGGTGTAGTGGTCGAGGAGGTCGGATTCGAGGGACACTTAACGGCAGATGGGAGGTGTGAGGCGGGAGGTGGGAGGAACTGCGCTCATCACCTCACCCCTGCAGCAGGCAGGAACGCCAGCTTGCCGCGCGGGACGCGGCCGGCCAGTTGCAGACGGCGGAAGAACTCGGTCAACCCTTCGAGGTCCGGCAGGCTCAGGCGCCAGTCGAGGCCGTCGAAGTAGCGGCGGCACTCGGCGAGCGGTACTCCGGTTGAGCGCGCGGCTTGGGCGGAGAGTTCCGGCAGGTGGGCCAGGCCCCAGTTCCGCGAGTCGATCAGGGCGGCGTGCACTTTCAGCGCCTCCGCCACCGGCGCGCTGCGCTGGGCGACCCAGACCGCGAAGACGAACGGCAGCCCCGTCCAGGTCTTCCACTCGGCGCCAAGGTCGTAGACGTGCGGGTAGCGCTGCCCGTGGGCGGCCGCGACCGGGTGGTCTGCGCTCTGGAGCATCAACGCCGCATCGCCGATCACGAGGCGCGCCGCGAACTCCTCGGCCCCGTCGCGGGAGAGCGCGTCGGCCTCGGCGTCCCCCGGCACGAACTCGGGGTGCGCGTGCCAGACGTGCTCGAAGAGCAACTCGAGCAGGTGGACGCTGGTCAGCGAGGAGCGGCTGACGAGTACGCGCTTGCCGCTGAGGGCCTGGGCGGGCTCGGTCGAGAAGAGCATCACACTCCGCACCGGGCCATCGCACGAGATCGCGAGATCCGGGAGGAGCAGGTAGCGCTCCCAGTCCCGCGCGTACTCGACCGCCGAGACCACCGAGACGTCGAGCGCGCCCTCGGCCATCAAACGGTTGAGGTGCGTGGGCACGCCATCGACGAGTGTCGCGTCGAGCGGCACGATCCCGCGGTCCACCGCCCCGTAGACCGGGAAGCAGTTGATGTAGGGGATCCGCCCTACCCTCATCACGCCGCCTCGGGGGATGAGACGGGAGACGGGAGATGGGAGACGGGAGCACGAGCGCCGTCACTGCCGTCTCCCGTCTCCCGTCTCCCGTCTTCGAACGTCCGCAGGACGTTGTAGAACGAGTCCCGCTCCGCCGGGATCTTCCCGGCCCCGCGGATCAGCCGCAGCAGCTCGTCGAGCGACATCCCCTGCTGGGTCTGGGCGCCGACGGCGTGGTAGATCTTCTCGCGGACGACCGTTCCCTCGAGGTCGTTGACGCCATAGTGCAGCGCGATCTGCGAGAGCGCCGGCGTCACCATGATCCAGTGGCTCTTGATGTGCCGGAAGTTGTCGAGGAAGAGCCGGCCGACGGCGAGGTTCTTGAGGTCGTCCACGCCCGAACTCGCGATGCCCTGGCGGCCGAGCTTCTTGCCGAGTTCGTTGTCGTCGGGGTGATAGGCGAGCGGGATGTAGGCGAGGAAGCCGCCCGTCTCATCCTGCAGGTCGCGCAGCATCTGCAGGTGCTCCATCCGGTCGGCGAGGGTCTCGACGTGGCCGTAGAGCATCGTGCTGTTGGTGCGGATGCCGAGCCCGTGGGCCGCGCGGTGGACGCCGATGTAGTCGCCGGCACCGAGCTTCTTGCGCGCGATCTCCTCGCGCACCGCGGCGCTGAACGTCTCGGCGCCGCCGCCCGGCATCGTGTCGAGCCCGGCCTCCTTGAGCGCCGTGAGCACCTCGACCCACGACTTCTTCTCGATGCGCGAGATGTGCGCGATCTCGACCGCCGTGAGCGCCTTGATGTGCACCTGCGGGAGCTCGGCCTTGAGCGCCCGGAACATCGTCGTGTAGTACTCCAGCCCGGCCTGCATGTCGAGCCCGCCGACGATGTGGAACTCGCGCGTCAGCCCGTTCTGCGCCTGCCGCGCCTCGGCCATCACCTGCTCGAGCGAGTAGCGGTACGCGCCCTCCTCCTTCGGGAGCCTGGCGTAGCCGCAGAACACGCAGGTGGTGCGCAGCGTGCAGATGTTGGTCGGATTGATGTGCTGATTGGCCGCGAAGGTGACGAGGTCCCCGTTCCGCGCCCGGTTGACCGCATCCGCGAGCAGTCCGACGCCGGTGAGGTCCGGGGTCGCGAAGAGCGCGATGCCGTCGGCCTGGGTGAGGCGTTCCCCGTCCGCGACGCGTTCGGCGATCCGGCGCACGCCGGGGTCTGCGATGCGCTCGAAGGGGATCGCAAGCGCTTCCGTCCGCGCGGTCGCCGTCATGCGCTCAGTCCGTCAGGCGGCGCAGCGCGATGCTGACGTTGTGCCCGCCGAAGCCGGAGGAGTTGCTCAGGGCGGCGCGCACCTCGCGCTTCACGGGCGTGTTGGCCGTGCAGTCGAGGTCGCACTCGGGGTCGGGCGTCGTGAGGTTGATCGTCGGCGGGATGATGCCATGGCGGATCGCCATCGCCGTGAAGATCGCCTCGACGGAGCCGGCGGCGCCGAGCATGTGCCCGGTGGACGACTTGGTCGAGCTGACGTTGAGCGCGGTCGCGTGCGCCCCGAACACCTTCTTGATCGCGCGGATCTCGTTGGGGTCGTTCAGCGGCGTCGAGGTGCCGTGCGCGTTCACGTACTGGATGTCGGATGGCGAGAGCCCGCCGTCCTCGAGTGCCCGGCGCATCGCCCGCTGCAGCCCCTCGTGATCCTCGGGCTGGCCGGTGAGGTGGTAGGCGTCGCCGGTGGCGCCATAGCCCACGACCTCGCAGTAGATCGAGGCGCCGCGCGCCTTGGCGTGCCCATACTCCTCGAGCACCACGCACCCGGCCCCCTCGCCCAGCACGAAGCCGTCGCGGGTCTGGTCGAACGGCCGCGACGCCGTCTCGGGCGACTCGTTGCGCGTCGAGAGCGCCTGCATGTTGCCGAAGCCGCCGATCGACATCGGCGAGACCGCGGCCTCGGACCCGCCGGCGATCATCACGTCGGCGTCGCCGTAGGAGATCATCCGGAAGGCGTCGCCGATCGCGTGCGCGCTCGTCGCGCAGGCCGACTGCGTGGCGTAGTTCGGGCCCTTGGCCTGGAACTTCATCGACACCACGCCGGCCGCGATGTCGCCGATGAACATCGGCACGAAGAACGGTGAGATGCGGTTGGGGCCGGTCGTGAAGTAGACGTGGCACTGCTCCTCGAAGGTCGCGATCCCGCCGATCCCCGAGCCGATCACCACGCCGGTGCGCTCCTGTTCGTAGCCGGTGCCGTCGCCGAAGCCGGCGTCGCGCATCGCCTGCACCGACGCCGCCATCGCATACTGCGTGTACAGGTCGGAGCGCTTGATCTCCTTCTTCTCCATGTACAGCGACGGATCGAAGCCCTTCACTTCGTGCGCGAAGCGCACCTTGAAGGCCGACGCGTCGAAACGGGTGATCGGGCCGCCGCCGGACTTGCCCGCCAGCAACGCCGCCCAGGACGTCGGGACGTCGTTGCCGACCGACGTCACGCACCCGGCCCCGGTCAGGACCACCCGTCGCTTCCCCATCCTCAGCCGCCGATCTTGCCGTTCAGGTAGCCGATCGCGTCGCCGACGGTGCGCAGCTTCTCCGCATCCTCATCGGGGATGTCGATGTTGAACTCCTTCTCGAACTCCATCACGAGCTCGACGATGTCGAGCGAGTCGGCGCCAAGGTCCTCGATGAAGCTCGCACCGTCGGTCAGCTTCTCGCGCTCGACGCCGAGTTCCTTCTCGATGATGTCCTTGACCTTCGCGGAATGGTCAGCCATTGCGAATGCGCTCCGTAGGGGTGGAACGGTGGTGCTGCGGGGGTGCCCACAAAATATAGCGCCCGGGCGGCGCAAGGTCAGCCGTGGGACGGGCTTACCTCACCTTCACGACCATCACATCACCATGCCGCCGTCCACCGTCAGCACCTGCCCGGTGATGTACGCGGCGTGGGAGGAGGCGAGGAAGGCGACGGCGCCGGCGACGTCGGCCGGCTCGCCGAAGCGCGCCAGCGGGATCTGCGCCGAGAGCGCCTCGACCGCGTCCGGCGTCATCGCGTCGGTCATGTCCGTCCGGATGAATCCGGGGGCGACGACATTGCAGAGGATGTTGCGCGACGCCAGTTCCTTCGCGACCGACTTGCTCAGGCCGATCAGGCCCGCCTTGCTCGCGGCGTAGTTGGCCTGCCCCTTGTTGCCGATGAGCCCGACCACCGACGCGATGTTGATGATCCGGCCCCAGCGCCGCTTCATCATCCCGCGCTGGACCGCGCGGATCGCGATGAAGGCCGCGCGCAGGTTGGTGTCGAGCACCGCGTCCCAGTCCTCGTCCTTCATGCGCAGCATCAGGTTGTCCTTCGTGATGCCGGCGTTGTTCACGAGGATGTCGCACGTGCCGAAGGCCGCCTCGACGCCCTCCACCAACGCCGTCACGTCAGCGGGCACGCTGATGTCACAGGCGAAGCCCTTCGCCTCACCGAGTTCCGTGGCGACCGCTTCGGCCTTGGCCAGGTCGCGACCGACCACCGCGACCCGCGCCCCGCAGCCCACCAGCGTCTCGGCGATCGCACGCCCGATGCCGCGCGTGGAACCGGTGACGTGGGCGACCTTGCCGCTCAGATCGAGGATCATTGAAAGGCAGATGTGAGATGTGAGATATGTGAGAGGTGAGGCTTGTCACCCCTTCCCTCCGGACGTGCCGTGAACCCTCAACTCCCCATCAACGCGTCGACCTCGGCCACCGTGCCGCACGTGATCGTCCTGCAGTCCGGCGCGAGGCGCTTCACCATCCCGGTCAGGACGGCGCCCGGACCCATCTCCACGAAGGTCGTGCCCGGGAAGCGCGCCGCGATGCTCCGGATCACCTCGACCCAGCGCACGGGCGAGGTCAGCTGGCGGAGGAGCACTTCGCGCGCGCCGGAGGAACTGGTGACGGCCTCGGCGGTCACGTTGCTCCAGACCGGCACACCCGGCTCGCTCCAGTGCGCCGCCTGGAGTGCCGAGGCGAGTCCGGTGGCCGCCGGTGCCATCAGCGGGCTGTGGAACGCGCCGCTCACCTGCAACCGCAGCGCGCGCTTGGCGCCGGCGGCCTTGGCCAGCTCCATCGCCGCTTCCACGGCCGCGACCTCTCCCGAGATCACGATCTGCTCGGTCGTGTTGTAGTTGGCCGGCACGCAGACCCCGTGCGCGAGCGCCTCGGCGCAGATCTCCTCGACTGGGCGCTTGAGCTCGCCCAGGATCGCCGCCATCGCGCCGGGCACCTGCACGCCGGTCTCGTACATCAGCTCCCCGCGCCGCCGCACGAGGCGCACCGCATCCTCGAGCGTGAGCGCGCCGGCGGCGTGGTAGGCCGAGAACTCGCCCAGCGAGTGCCCTGCCGCGCCCTGCACCCGCGCGCCGATGCGGTCCTGCACCACCGCCCAGACCGCCGCCCCGTGCGCCAGCAGCGCCGGCTGCGCGTTGTGCGTCTGCGTGAGCTCGTCCGCCGGGCCCTCGAAGCAGAGCCGGCTGAGCGGCGCGCCGAGGGCGGCGTCCGCACGCTCGAACACCTCGCGCGCGGCCGGGAAGGCCTCGACGAGGTCCTTGGCCATGCCGGGTTTCTGGGAGCCTTGGCCGGGGAAGAGAAGAATCATGAAGAAGACGGGAGACGGGAGACGGGAGACGAGAGCGTCATCCGGAGAGCGGTTCCTCCCGTCTCCCGTCTGCCGTCTCCCGTCTGATTTCCTAGAACCGCACGACCATCGAACCCCACGTGAACCCCGCGCCGAACGCGACGAACATCACCGTCGTCCCCTCCGCCACGATCCCCCGCTCCATCGCCTCGCTGAGCGCGATCGGGATCGAGGCCGCGGAGGTGTTCCCGTAGCGGTCCACGTTGACGAACACCTTCTCCATCGGGATGCCGGCGTGCTTCGCCGTCGCCTCGATGATGCGGATGTTCGCCTGGTGCGGGATCATCACGTCGATGTCGGTGGCCGAGAGCTTGGCCCCATCGAGCGCGCGGTCGGAGGCGTCGGCCATCGAGCGCACGGCATTCTTGAACACCTCGCGGCCGGCCATCGTGATCAGGTGCGAGCCCTCGGCGAGGATCTCCGGCGTCATCGGCGCGGCGCTCGCGCCCTTCTGGCGCTGCAGCAGGTCGGCGAGCGTGCCGTCCGAGCGCATGTACGCCGAGAGGATCCCGCGGCCCTTGGACGCGCGCTTCACGATCGTCGCGCCGGCCCCGTCGCCGAAGAGCACGCAGGTGTTGCGGTCCTTCCAGTTGATGATCCGGCTGAGCAGTTCGCCGCCGATCACGAGGATGGTCTCGTAGCTGCCGGTCGCGATCAGTCCCTCCGCGACCTGCACGCCGTAGAGCCACCCCGAGCAGGCGGCGTCGATGTCGAAGGCCACCGCGCGCGTGGCCCCGAGGGCGGCCTGCACCTCGACGGACGTCGCGGGCAGCAGGCGGTCGGGGCTTGCGGTGCCCAGGATGATCGCGTCGAGCTCGGCCGCCGTGACGCCGGCGCGCTGCATCGCGGCGCGGGCGGCCTGCGCCGCGATCATCGTGAGCGTCTCGCCCTCGCCGGCGATGTGGCGCTCGCGGATCCCGGTGCGCTCGCGGATCCATTCATCCGAGGTGTCGATGCCCAGCGCCGGGAACTCGGCGTTCGTGAGCACGCGCTTGGGGACGGCGTGCGCGGTCGCCGTGAGCATCGCGAAGGGGCGCTTCATGAGGCGAGCTGCTCCCCGATGTGCTCGCTCATCCGGTGTTCGACGGCGGTCACCGCGGCGAGGATCCCGTTCTTGATCGCCTCGGGGCTCGACTTGCCGTGGCAGATGATGCTCACGCCCTTGACGCCGAGCAGCGGTGCGCCACCGTACTTCGCGTAGTCCATCTCGTGCACGAGCGCGCCGAGTTGCTCACGCGAGACGCCGACCTTCTGCATCATGCCGAGGAGCATCGGCGCCACGGCCTCGTAGAACTTGAGCAGGACGTTCCCGGTGAAGCCGTCGCAGACGACGACGTCGATCGGGCCGCGATCGCACGCGCCGTAGGGGATGTCGCGCCCTTCGACGTTGCCGATGAAGTGGAGCCCGGCGCCGAGGAGGAGTTGGTGGGCCTCCTTCACCGCGGCGTTGCCCTTCTCCGGCTCCTCGCCGATCGAGAGCAGCCCGACCGCCGGCGACGCGCGGTCGAGGATGTCACGCGCGTAGACGTGGCCGAGCCGGGCGAACTGGACGAGCTCCTGCGGCGAGCA
The DNA here is from genome assembly GCA_031396725.1 of Gemmatimonadaceae bacterium. Taxonomy (GTDB): domain Bacteria; phylum Gemmatimonadota; class Gemmatimonadetes; order Gemmatimonadales; family Gemmatimonadaceae; genus Pseudogemmatithrix. The sequence continues at coordinate 74,487 of JANNLH010000198.1, forward strand.
GTCCACGTTGGCCCCCGCGTCGAGCACGACGACCGGCTGCCGCGCCGTCGGCAGGACGGTCGCGATCGCCGGGCGGGAGAGGGCGTCGTGGAGCCGGAGGATCACCGTGGAGGCCGCCATCTGCGCGCCGGTGTTCCCGGCCGAGACGAACGCGTCGGACCGCCCCTCGGCCTGCAGCTTGATCCCGAGCGTCATCGACGAGTTCGGCTTGCCGCGGATCGCCACCGAGGGCTTGTCGGTCATCTCGATCACGTCGGGGGCGTCGATGATCTCAAAGCGAGCCGCCGCCTCGACCCGAAGGGCCGGAGCGGCGGCGAGCTGTGCCACGAGTTCGGCGCGGATCACGGCCGCGCGGCCGACCAGCTGCAGATGGTGCGCGGCGCCGAGTTCCTCGGCGGCCATCAGGGCCGCCGCGATCGGTGCTTGAGGCGCCAGGTCGCCCCCCATCGCGTCCAGCGCGATGCGCGCCATCCGTTACGCCGAGCGAGCGGCGACGCGCTCCTTCCCCGCGTAGAAGCCGCACTCCTCGCACACGTGATGCGGGCGCTTCATCGCGCCGCACTTCGGGCAGGCCTGGATGTTGATCGCCGGGGCGACCTTGTGGGTGTTACGCGCGCGCTTCTTGCGCTTGGAGGTGCGTCGCTTCGGGACGGCCATCGGAGTCTCGGGATCTGCGGTTCTGAAGAGGAGCTGCGGGGATCAGGTGGAACGGGCGCAGTCGCAGGGGCCGGCGTTGAGATCCGCGCCGCAGGTCGGGCACAGCCCCTTGCAGTCGGGGCGGCAGAGCGGCAGCACGGCGGCTTCGAGCAACCACTGCTCACGGACCGCGGGGCGAAGGTCGAGCGTCGTCCCGAGGTCACCCAGGGGAAAGACATCCGGCTCGTCCGCGTTCTCGTCGTCGGCATCGGCAAAGAGCAGGTGCAGGTCACCCTGCACGAGGAACTCCACCGCGGCCAGGCAGCGACGGCACTCCCCTGCCGCGGTGCCGTGGAAGCCACCGCTGAAGTAGTACCGCCCGCTCCCCGCCCCGCTCAGGCGTCCGGTGACCCGGATGCGAGAGACAGGACGAACGTCGTCCGCCAGCCAGACCGCGTCGTCGGGTGCGAGGTCGGCCTCGACCTGGACTGCACCCTCTGATAGGGTCCGAATGGGGAACGACAGCATAGCATTGAAAGGTATCCTGACCCCGGGGGTGGGTCAAGGGTCCAAACCGTGGACTGGCAGGGACTTAGTGCACGTATCGCACGCAGTGCACGTCGTGCGTGCCCGACCGGCACTCCTGCCAGACCCACAGGTCAGATGGCGTCCGCTTCCGAGAAGAAGAAGCGCGCCTCGCGGATCGCATTCTCGTCCGAGTCGGAGGCGTGGATCGCGTTCTTGCCCTTCGACTCCGCGAAGAGCTTGCGGACCGTCCCCGCCGCGGCCTCGGCCGGATCGGTCGCGCCGATCGCGTCGCGCAGCGCCGTGACGGCGTTGTCCTTCTGGAGGATCAGCGGCATGCACTGCGCCGAGCTCATGAAGGAGACGAGTTCCTCGTAGAACGGACGCCCGCGGTGGACCGCATAGAACTCCTCGGCCTGGCGGCGCGAGAGATGGATCACGCGTGCGGCGCGCAGGATGAAGCCCTGGGCCTCGAGGTGCGCGATGATCTTGCCGGCCTTCCCCGTGTTGAAGGCGTCCGGCTTGATGATCGAGAAGGTGTAGTTGAGCGTGGTCATGGTTCGGTGGGCTGGGTTTCGTGGGGCCGATACATCGCTAACTGCTCTTCACCACAGAGGACACAGAGGGCACAGAGGAACAGCGGACTGCTTGGGGGACCTGCGCAAGGCGAATCGATCCCGATCGCCGCACCCCCAACAGAAGGCAGTGCTCTGTGCCCTCTGTGTCCTCTGTGGTATAACGCCGTGCAGTCAGCGCACAGATCCAGAGACTCGTCCGCTATGCGAGCCGGGCGCGAATCAGCTCCACGAAGTCCATCGGCCGCTTCGCAATCCCCATCCCCGCGGCCGCGAAGGCGTCGAGCTTCTCGGCCGCCGTGCCCGACGACCCGGAGATGATCGCGCCCGCGTGCCCCATCCGGCGCCCCGGGGGTGCGGTCTGGCCGGCGATGAATCCGACGACCGGCTTCTTCATGTGCTGTCTGACGTACGCGGCCGCTTCCTGCTCGTCCGTGCCGCCGATCTCGCCCATCATCGCGATCGCCTTGGTCTTCGGGTCCTTCTCGAACGCCTCGAGGCAGTCGATGAAGTTGGTGCCGTTGATCGGGTCGCCGCCGATGCCGACGCAGGTCGTCTGACCGATGCCGGCGCGCGTGAGCTGGTAGACCACCTCATACGTCAGCGTGCCCGAGCGCGAGACGACGCCGACCGGTCCCGGCGTGCAGATGCGCCCCGGGATGATGCCGACCTTCGATGCGCCCGGCGTGATCAGACCCGGGCAGTTCGGGCCGAGGAGCCGGACCCCGCGCTCCTTCACGAAGGGATAGACCTTCGTCATGTCGAGCACCGGCACGCCTTCGGTGATGCAGACGATGAACCGCACCCCGGCGGCGGCCGCTTCCATGATCGCATCGGCTGCGAACGGCGGCGGCACGTAGATCACGCTCGTATTCGCACCGGTCGCCCGCACGGCATCCATCACCGTGTTGAAGATCGGCACCGTGCCCTCGAACTGCTGGCCCCCCTTCCCCGGCGTGACGCCGGCGACGACCTGGGTGCCGTACTCCATCATCTGCTTGGCGTGGAACGAGCCATCGCGTCCCGTGATCCCCTGGATCACCAGCTTGGTGTTCTTGTCGATGAAGACGCTCACGCGGCCTTTCCTCCCTTGGCCAGCGCGACGGCCTTCTGCACCGCCTCGTCCATGTCGCTCGAGGCCGAGAAGCCGTTCTCGGTCAGGATCTTCATCGCGAGCTCCTCGTTGGTGCCGGTCAGCCGGATGACGATGGGCACCTTGAGCGGATTCGCCTTGGTCGCCGTGACGATGCCGTTCGCGACGTCGTCGGTGCGCGTGATGCCGCCGAAGATGTTGAACAGGATCGCCTTGACATTCGGGTCGGCGGTGATGATGCGGAGCGCGTTCACGACCTTCTCGGGGTTCGACGATCCACCGATGTCGAGGAAGTTCGCGGGCTCGCCGCCGTAGTACTTCACCAGGTCCATCGTCGCCATCGCGAGGCCGGCGCCGTTCACCACGCAGCCGACGTCGCCGTCGAGCTTGATGAAGGTGAGGTTCGCGTGGCGCGCCGCCACCTCCGACGGCTCCTCACTCGACTCGTCGCGGAGCGCGGCGATCGTCGGGAGGCGGTCCAGCTCGTTGTCATCGATGACCATCTTGCCGTCCACCGCGATCAGCTCGCCCTGGGGCGTGACGACGAGCGGGTTGATCTCGGCCAGCGAGCAGCCGCTCGCCATGAAGGCCGCGAAGAGCTGCTGCATGATCTTCGCGGCCGCGCGAGCCTGCTTGACGTCGCTGTACAGGAAGAAGCCCATCCGCATCGCGTCGTACGTCGGCAACCCGTAGCGGACGTCCACCGGCACATAGAGGATCTTCTCGGGCGTCTCGGCGGCGACCTGCTCGATGTCGATGCCACCGGCGGCGGAGACCATGAACACGGGCTTCTTGGTCGCGCGGTCCACGATGATGCCGACATACGCCTCGGTACCGATGTCGGCGGCCACCGTCACGAGCACCTTCTCGACCGTGAGACCCTTGATCTGCATCCCGAGGATCGCGGTCGCCTTCTCCTTCGCGTCCGCCGGCGTCTTGCAGAACTTGACGCCCCCCGCCTTGCCGCGTCCGCCCGCGTGGACCTGCGCCTTCACCATCACGGCGGTACCGTAACGGCTCGCGATCGACTCAGCCTCGGCCGGCGTGGTCGCGATCTCGCCGGGCGGGATCGGGACGCCATAGCCGCGGAGGATCTCCTTGGCCTGATACTCGTGGATGTTCACACGGACTCCGGTGGATGTATGAGGTACAGCCTCTAAACTTAGCGGCTCGCCCGGGCCGGACGGTAGCGTGCGGGAGCTCAGCGCTCGGGTCTGCCCAGCAGCCGGCCGAGTGACGCCCACGCGTCGCCGTACGCGCGCCAATCACCGGCGCGCAGCGCGGCGCCCATCGCGTCGTAGAGTGTGGCCACGCGCGCGCGGAATGCCTCGGTCGGGAGACCCGCTCCCGACGCCAGCGGTTCGCGGACGCCCAGCGCCTCACCGAGCGACCGGCCGACCATCGTGCGCTCGGCGATCATCACGGCCACGCCGGCGAGGCGTGGGGGACCGTCCGCGGGCCACTCGTAGAAGCTCTGCACGAAGGCGGCGCCGCGCTCGGTCGGGATCGACTGCACGCGGCCGCGCCTGGAGTCGGGGAGCGCGCGGCCGAACCCGGCCTCGTCCGCGGCGGCCTGCAGCCGCTCGAGCACGCGCGTCCACGGGACGGCGGGCGTAGCGCGCGTGAACTCCGTGCGCGGCGTGAGGCCACCGTGCGCCGTCAGCAGCCCGGCGAGGTCGTCGCCGCTGCCCATCACCGGCATGCTCCAGGCGGATCGCCCCGCCGAGTCGCCCTGGAAGAGCGTCACCGGTCCGCCGCTCAGGTCCGCATCGGCATCGTCCACGCGCGCCAGCGCGCGCACCGGCGTGGTGTCGCCGAGGAATCCGGTGCGCCCGAGCATCGCGCCCTGCACCAGCAGCCAGTCGGTAGCCGGGGGCAGCGCTTCGGCGAGCCAGGCCGGGGCACGCTCGCGCGCGGTGAACAACTGCGGGAAGCGGCGCATCCACGTGCGCATCACCGGGTCGGGGTCGGGCGCCGGGAGCAGCATCACCTGCCCCGTCTGGGCCTGCACGAGCGCCGTGGCGCCGTGATGCACGTACCGCGTCGGCGCGCCGTCGAACAGCAGCTGCTGCGAGAGCGGGTACTCGCGCGCGGTGGTGAAGAGCTCGAGCACCCAATAGAGCGAGTCGCCGCGCACGAGCGAGGTGACACTCGGCCCGGCGCGGAGGAAGGGCGCAAGCTTGGCGACGCGCTCGCGCACGTCGCGGTGGGTCACGAGGCGCGGCCGCGGCTGCGGGGGCGCTGACGCCAGGAGCCGCGGATTCTGCTGGTCCCACGCCTGGGCGATCCGCTCGAGCGATGACTCGAAGCGCGGCGCGGCCAGACGCCCGAGGGAGTCGGGGACGAGCGCATAGCGCGCGGCGCCCGGGAGGATCAGCACGCCGTTGACACCCAGCGTCGCGGCGCCGGGCGGAGTGACCGGGAACCCGCGCGCATCGACCTGGCTCGCGAGCAGGCGGTCGGCCGGCCAGCGCGCGCCGGGCGGCGCGTCCGCGGGGGCCCCGCGCACGAGCACCGCCTCCACGCCGTCGCGTCCCATCTGCCAGCTGAGTGCGGCGACGTCGGTGCCGCGCCGCTCCCGCTCGAGGAATCGCGTGAGCGCGGCCGGATCCCAGGCGCTGACCCAGCGCGCCGCCTGCGGGAGCGTGAGCCGGTGCACGCTGCTCGTCTCGGGGCGCACGATGAGATCGACCCCGTACGCGCGCCGCGTGTAGAGGATGCTCGTGGCGGTGTACGGGCGCGCGCGCCGCGCCTCGTCGACCGGCGACTGGGCACGGCCCGGGGCCAGCAGCGGCAGCGTCACGCGCGCCACCGGCCCGCCGAGCACGACGAGGGTGGTGAGCGCGAGGGCGAGCCGGAGGTAGCCGCGCCACATCGACCAGCTGAGGACCGCGGCCACGGGCACCGCGAGGAACGAGATGAAGGCGAGGTACGGGACGAGGATGCGGTGGTCGAACGGGCCGAACGGCCGCGACTCGAAGACGAACCGGTTGGCGCCCGTGCCGGCGCTGAGGAGCCCGAAGCGGTCGAGCCGCCAGTCCCAGCCGATGAGCACGATCGCGAGCCCGCAGAGGATCCCGAGGTGGCGCCGCACCCAGGCGGAGACGTAGAGCCCGCGCTCATCCCAGCGCACGCTCGGCGTGCTCGCGTAGAGCCCGATCACGATCGCCGACGTGAGCAGCACCAGCACCGCGGCGACCGAGAAGAGCGCGCGCTCGAACGGCAGCCAGTGCACGTAGAAGCCGAGGTCGCGCTCGAAGTAGGGCTCGATCTCGCCGAACGGCACGCCGCCGAAGGCGAGCGAGACCATCGTCCAGTCGTGCTCGACGAGGGCGAAGAGCGCCGCGAGCGCGAGCGCGCCGCCGAGCGCGAGCAGCGTCAGGCGCCGAGTCGGGATGGCCTCGCCGAACTCGATGTTGCCCACCTGCCGGGGCAGCACCAGCGAGACGATCGACTGGCGCACGGCGAAGAAGTTGGCGAACGCGAACGCGAAGGCCGTCAGCAGCACCCCGGTGCGCATCGCGGTGCGCGTGAGGACCTGGGTCCTCCACACGCCGTCGGCACCGAGCGCGTGGAAGAACGCCCAGTCCGCGTAGAGACCGGCGAGCCAGCGCCCCGCGAGCAACGCGAGCGCGAGACCCGCCACGAGCCAGAGGGCCCCGCGGCGGACGGTCATCTCAGTGCGCGCCCGCCGTCACGTGCACTCCTTGCCCCGCAAGCCAGCCTTCGACCTCGGCGCGCAGCTCGGCGAGCCGCGCCGCGCTGTCGGCCTCGAAGCGGAGCACGAGGATCGGCTGCGTGTTGGAGCTCCGGATGAGTCCCCAGCCGCCGTCGAACAGGATGCGCACCCCGTCCACATCGCTGACCTTGTACTTCGACGCGAAGTGCTTCAGCGCCGCCGCCACGACGGCCTCCTTGCGGTCGTCCGGGCAGTCCACGCGCATCTCGGGCGTGGAGACGAAGCGCGGGACGTCCGCCAGCAGCTGCTTCACCGTCCGCCCGGAGTCGGCGACGATCCGCAACAGTCGCGCCGCGCCGTAGAGCGCGTCATCGTGCCCGTAGAATCCCTCGGAGAAGAACATGTGTCCGGACATCTCGCCCGCCAGCGGGGCGTGCAACTCCTTCATCTTGTCCTTGATCAGCGAGTGCCCGGTCTTCCACATCACCGGAACGCCGCCCGCCTTCGCGATGCCGTCGGGGAGCGCCTGGGAGCACTTCACATCGAAGATGATCGACTGGCCCTTCCCGGTGCGCGCGAGGACGTCGCGCGCGTAGAGCAGCAGCAGGTAGTCGCCCCAGATGATCGTGCCGTCGCCGTCCACGATGCCGATCCGGTCGGCGTCGCCGTCGAACCCGATCGCGACCTCGCTCCCGGTCTCGCGCACCGCGCGGATCATGTCCTGGAGGTTCTCGACGACGGTCGGATCCGGATGGTGGTTCGGGAAGGTGCCGTCACTCTCCGCGAAGAGCATCGTCGGCGTGAGGCCCAGCGCCTTGAAGAGCTGCGGCGCGACCACCGCCCCGACGCCATTGCCGCAGTCGATCACGACCTTCATCGACGCCGGCAGCGGACCGATGCGCGCCGCGATGTCCGCGACGTACCGATCGATGATCGCCTCCTGCTTCACCTGCCCCGCCCCGCGGGGGAACCGCCCCGCCTCGATATGCGCGCGCAGCTCCTGGATCCCCTCGCCGTGCAGCGACGCCGTCCCGACGCAGCACTTGAAGCCGTTGTATTCCGGCGGGTTGTGCGAGCCGGTGATCTGGATGCCGGCCACGACCGGGAGGTGGTGGAGCGACCAGTAGAGCAGCGGTGTCGGCACGATCCCGATGTCGATCACGTCGAGTCCGGCCTCCGTGAGGCCCCGCACGAGGGCGTCGCGCAGCGCCACGCCGCTCGGCCGGTTGTCCCGGCCCACCGCCACGGCGCCCTGCAGCCCGCGGGCGGCGAGGATCACCGCATAGCCGCGGCCGATCGCCGCGGCCGCCTCGAGCGTCAGGTCCTTGCCGTAGACGCCGCGGATATCGTACTGCCGGAAGATGCCGGGGGAGATCATGCGGACCTTTGCGTGGGAGGTGCGGATGTGACGCGGGGCGCCCGCGAACGGACGCCCCGCCAGTGCCTGGACCCGGCGGCGCCGGGTCTCAGCGGAGCGGTGCCGGTACGCCGACCCCGAGCGCCGGGGAGTACGGATACGGCGTGAAGCTGCCGGTGCGGCTCGCCCGCACCAGCTGCGACGGGAAGAGCCCGAACCCGAGGATCAGCACCGCCGCGGTGCCGAGCACGAGCCGCGTGAGCGCGCCCATCGGGGCCGGTTCGGCCGCTCCCGCCGGACGGTCCTTCATGAACATCACGCGGACCACCTGCAGATAATAGCCCGCGGAGATGACCGATGTCACCACCAGGATCACGGCCAGCGAGGCCAACCCGACGTGCGACTGGAGCGCGGCCTGCAGCAGGTACCACTTGGCGAAGAACCCGACGCCGCCGAACACCGGGAAGCCGAGCAGGGAGAGCAGGAACACGGCCATCGCCACGGCCAGCCAGGGCCGGGTGTGCCAGAGTCCCTCGTAGTCCGCGATCATCGGCGGGCGGTCGTCGTTGCGCTGCAGCGTCGCCACCACCGCGAAGGCGCCGAAGGTCGCCAGCGTGTACGCGAACACGTAGAACAGGAACGCGGTCGAGGCCAGCGCCGTCGAGGCCGCGACCGCGACCAGCAGATAGCCGCTGTGCACGATGCTCGAATAGGCGAGCATCCGCTTGATGTTCTGCTGTGCGAGCGCGACCAGGTTGCCGACCAGCATCGTGACGACGGCGAGCCACCAGACCGGCTGGATCCACGCGTCGAGCGTGTAGTAGAACGACTCGTACCAGAGCCGCAGGAAGGTCGCGAACGCCGCCGCCTTGACCGCCGCCGCCATGAAGGCGGTGATGGGCGTCGGGGCCCCGTCGTACACGTCGGGTGCCCACATGTGGAACGGTGCCGCCGCCACCTTGAAGCCGAGGCCGATCAGCATCAGCCCCATCCCGATCCAGAGCATCGGATGCTCGTAGAGCTCGTGCAGTCGGATCGATTCCCCGATTGCGGTGAACTGCGTCGCGCCGGTGGCACCGTAGACGAGCGCGATGCCGTAGAGCAGGAACCCGGTGGCGAATGCGCCGAGCAGGAAGTACTTCAGCGACGCCTCGGCCGCGCGCGGGCTGCGCCGGTTGAGCCCCGCCAGGACGTACACCGCGACCGACATGATCTCGATGCCGAGGAAGACGACCATCAGGTCGCGTCCGGCGGCGAGGATCATCATGCCGGCGGTGGCGAAGAGCACCAGGACGTGCGCCTCGCCTTGGGTGATGCCCTCGCGCACATTGTGCTCGACCGCCAGCGCGATCGTGCCGAGCGCCGCGAGCAGGATCACGATGTCCACCACCCAGCGGAAGCCGTCCACGGCGATCGGGCCGTTGGTCGCCGCCGAGGCGCCCGAGGACGCCATGTAGACGACCGCGGCGATCGTCACGACGATCAACGCCATCGCGCCGATGCCGACGGTCCGCTGGTGCTCCGCGGAGTCGGGCTTCCACGCCGCGAGGAGCATCAACACCATCGCACCGCCCATCAGGATCAGGTCGGGGAGCAGCGCCGACATCAGCTGCGAGGGGATCAGCAGGTCGTGGCTCATCTCAGCGCTCCACCGCGCCGAGGCGGATCGGGTTCATCCGTCCCGCCTCGACTTCCTTGACCATCCGCACCGCGGCGGCCTCGGTCTTGGCGAGCACCGGCTTGGGATAGACGCCGAGCCAGAGGATGCCGAGCAGCAGCGGCGCCAGCAGGCCGATCTCGCGCCAGTTGAGGTCCATCCCCTTCAGGGCCAGGTTCTCGGGCTTCACGAGCGGGTTGTAGATGATGCGTTGCACGGCCCAGAGGAGATAGGCGGCCGAGAAGATGACGCTGGTCGCCGCGATCACGGCGTAGTAGGGCTGCGTCTTGAACGAGCCGACGAGCACCAGGAACTCGCCGATGAAGCCGTTGGTCCCCGGGACGCCGATCGAGCTCAGCGAAACGACCGTGAGGCAGACGGCGAAGATCGGCATCACCTTCGCGATGCCGCCGAAGTCCTCGATCAGCCGCGTGTGGCGCCGCTCGTAGATCATGCCGATCAGGAGGAAGAGCGCGCCGGTCGAGATCCCGTGGCTGATGGTCACCATCAGCGCGCCCTGCATCGACTCGACGGTCATCGCGAAGATGCCAAGCATCACGAAGCCGAGATGGCTCACCGACGAGTAGGCCACGAGCTTCTTGAAGTCGGGCTGCACCAGCGCGACCAGCGCGCCGTAGACGATGCCGACGACCGCGAGCACGAGCATCACCGTGCGCACGGTGGGATGCATCGCGACCTCGGGAAAGAGCGGCACCGCGAACCGCACGAAGCCGAAGGTGCCCATCTTGAGCATGATCGCGGCCAGGATCACCGAGCCGGCCGTCGGCGCCTCCACGTGCGCGTCGGGGAGCCAGGTGTGGAAGGGCCACATCGGCACCTTCACCGCGAAGGCCACCGCGAAGGCGATGAAGAGCCAGAGCGTCCCGCCAACCTCGCCCGTCCGCGTCATGTTGAGCACGACGTCGTAGCTGAAGTTGGGCGTCCCGCCCCGCCCGGCCTCGAGGCCGAGCCAGATGATCGCCACCAGCATCAGCAGCGAACCGATCATCGTGTAGAGGAAGAACTTGAGGCTGGCGTAGAGCCGGCGCTGGCCGCCCCAGATCCCGATGATCAGGTACATCGGGATCAGCATCACTTCCCACATCACGTAGAAGAGCACCAGGTCGAGCGCCACGAACACGCCCAGCATCCCGGTCGTCAGGATCAGCAGCAGCGCGTAGTAGCTGGCCGTCTTCTCGCGGATCGCCGTCCACCCGCCGAGCACCGCGAGCGGCATCAGCAGCGTGGTCAGCAGCACCAGCATCAGCGAGATGCCGTCGAGGCCGACCGTGAAGCGCGCACCCCACTGCGGGATCCAGGCGAGGTCCACCCGCGACTGCCAGTCCGGGCTGGCCACGTCCACCGACCACCAGAGGCCGAGCGAGAGCACCGCCTCGGCGATGAAGAACGCGAGGGCGAGCGATCGCGACGACTTCATCGCCGCCCCCGCGTGCGCCGCCGCGTGGGCCTGATGGTCGGGCGCGTCGCCGGCGGTCGCTCCCTGGAGGAAGAGCGCCAGCGCGCCGACGAGCGGCAGGCCGAGCAGGGCCGGGAGGATCCAGCCGTTGTATCCGATCGAGTCGAGGAACGCGGTCACTGTCGTTGGCTCACCGGATGGAGAAGGCGCCGAGCACACCCAGCACGCCGATCAGCAACACCCACGCGTAGGTGCCGACGCGCCCCGACTGGAGCTGTGAGCCCATCCACCCGAGGGCGCGCGCGAGCAGGGCGCTGCCGTTGACGAGGAGCCCGTCGATGAGCCCCACGTCCACCCCCTTCCAGAGGAGGTTCTTCGAAACGCCGAGCGTCGGCTGGACCACCGCCTTGTCGTACGCCTCGTCCACGTACCACTTGTCGAGCAGGATCCTCCCGATCCCGTGCTCCGCCGGCGCATCCTTCGCCGCGTGGAGCGCCGCGGGCTTGAGCCGGACGATCGCGAACACGATGCCCGCGAGCGCGATGAGGATCGCCGTCCCGATCAGCGCGTACTCGGTGCGGTGCGAGAGGTGCGGCGCCTCGCCGTGCGTCACGATGGCGGCGCCCGCGCCCACCACCGGCTCGAGCCAGTGGTGCAGCAGCTCCGTCGGTCCGAGCCATCCGGTGATCAGCGGCAGGTTGAGCCAGCCGCCGGCGAGGGAGAGCACGCCGAGCACGACCAGCGGACCGGTCATCACCCAGGGGGCTTCCTTCAGGTGCGGCCGCTCCGCGTCCCCGGTCCGGTTCGGGCCGTGGAAGGTGTAGAGCATCATCCGCGTCATGTAGATCGCCGTCATCAGCGCCGCGGCCAGGCCGAGCGCGTAGACGCCGTAGAGCACATAGCTCCCGGGGATCCCGAGCCAGGTGGCGTCGGCGAGCGTAGAGCCGTGCGTGCGGGCGAAGACCGAGGTGAGGATCTCGTCCTTGGAGAAGAAGCCCGCGAAGACCGGGATGCCACTGATCGCCAGCGTCGCGATCCACATCAGCGCGAAGGTGACCGGCATGTGGCCGCGGAGGCCGCCCATGTTCCGCATGTCCTGGGCGTCCTCGTGGTTGTGCGTCGCATGATACGCGCGGTGCATCGCGTAGATCACCGAGCCCGCGCCGAGGAAGAGCAGCGCCTTGAAGAACGCGTGCGTCATCAGGTGGAAGATGCCCGCGGTGTACGCCCCGACCCCGACGCCGACGAACATGTAGCCGAGCTGGGAGACGGTGGAGTACGCGAGGACCTTCTTGATGTCCCACTGCTTGAGGCCGATCGTGGCCGCGAAGACCGCCGTCAGCGCGCCGATCACGGCCACCGTGAGCTGGGCGACCGGCGCCATCGCGAAGAGCGTGGCGCTGCGGGCGACGAGGTAGACGCCGGCGGTGACCATCGTCGCGGCGTGGATGAGCGCCGAGACCGGGGTCGGGCCCGCCATCGCGTCCGGCAGCCAGACGAAGAGCGGGATCTGGGCCGACTTGCCGACCGCGCCGAGGAAGAGGAAGAGGCAGATCGCGGTGGCGATCAGCGCGCCGACCTGCAGCTCGAGCGCCGCGGCCCCGACCCCCGCGAAGGTGAGCGACCCGAAGTTCGCGAACATCAGGAACATCGCGACCAGGAAGCCGAAGTCGCCGATGCGGTTGACGATGAAGGCCTTCTTGCCGGCGTCGGCGTTGGCCTTCTCGCTGAACCAGAAGCCGATCAGCAGGTAGGAGCAGAGCCCGACGCCCTCCCAGCCCACGAACATCAGCGGGTAGTTGGCGCCGAGCACCAGCACCAGCATGAAGAAGACGAACAGGTTGAGATACGCGAAGTAGCGCGGGTATCCCGGGTCGTCCTGCATGTAGCCGACGCTGAAGATGTGGATCAGCATGCCGACGCCGGTGATGATGAGGACCATCACCATCGAGAGCTGGTCGAGCTGGAACGCGACGTCGACGCTGAGCGCGCCGGTCGGCATCCACTGGTAGAGCGTCAGCACATAGGGGTCGTGCATCCCCTCGCCGGCGGCGCGCATCGCGAAGAAGATCGCGACGGCGAGTCCGAAGGCGAGGACCATCACGCCGGGGCCGATCAGCGAGACCAGCGCGGCGGCCGGGTGCCGCTTGGGGTGCTCCGCGTGCCCGTGGTCGTCGTGACCGTCGTGACCCGCGCCGTGGCCGGCGTGATGCCCGGCCGCGCTGGGATCCGCGGGCCCCGGGACGGCGGCCGCGCGCAGGGAGAGGACCCCGTTCAGGACGAAGCCGAGCAGCGGCAGCACCGGCAGCAGCCAGACGAAGCGCGCCACGGTGTCGGCCAGCACGTGCCCGGTCGCCGGGAGTTCGGATTGCAGCATCAGCCCTTCAGCAGGTTGATGTCTTCGAGGTTCACCGTTTGCCGGTGACGGAAGATCGCGATGATGATCGCCAGCCCCACCGCCGCCTCGGCGGCGGCCACCGTCATCACGAAGATGACGAACACCTGGCCGGTGGCCCCGTAGAGCTTCGAGAGCGCGACGAACGAGAGGTTCACGGCGTTGAGCATCAGCTCGACGCACATGAAGAGGATGATCGCGTTGCGGCGCGTGAGCACGCCGACCACGCCGATCGTGAAGAGGAGCGCCGAGAGCGCGAGGGATTCCGCGAGCATCGTCAGTTCCTCTTCTTGCCGATGACGACCGCGCCCACGATCGCCGTGAGCAGCAGCATCGAGGTCAGCTCGAAGGCCAGCAGGTATTCATTGAAGAGCGGACCGGCGATCGGGCCGATGACGCCTCCGGCGCCCTCGGCCGCCTGCACCCCCGCAGGCGCCGCCGGCAGTTGCAGCTGCGCCGGGAACTTCGCGCGCGCCAGCACCATCACCTCGGCCAGCAGCGCCAGCCCGACGGCGCCGGCGGCGAGCCGCCACCCCTTGCCCCGGATGTCCGAGAGCTCGTCCGGATGCCCGAGGTTCAGCAGCATCACCACGAAGAGGAAGACGACCATGATCGCGCCGGCGTAGACGAGCACCTGGATGGCGCCGATGAACTGCGCGTCGAGGAGCACGTAGAGCGCCGCGAGGCAGAACATCACGTTCACGAGCCAGAGCGCCGCGGCCACCGGGCTCTTCCGGGTGACGAAGAGCAGCGCCGACGCGATCGCGATCAGCCCGAAGAGATAGAAGTGGAACGAGTAGAACAGCGGATAGAACGTGTTGTCCATGCTCACTCACCCCGCGGGTCGGCGGGATCCCAGAGTTCGCTCACCGGATGCGTCTGGGCGGTGAGGCGTTCGAGGTCGTACACGAAGCGCTCGCGGTTGAACTCCGCGTTCTCGTAGTGGCGGCCCATGTGGATCGCCTCCTCCGGGCACACCTCCTGGCAGTAGCCGCAAAAGATGCAGCGGAACTCGTCGATCTCGAACACGAGCGGGTAGCGGTTCCCCTCCTCGTCCTCGCCCGGCACCAGCTTGATGCAGTTCGCCGGGCAGACCGTCGGGCAGAGGCCGCAGGCGACGCATTTTGCCTTGCCGTCCTCGGTCGTCAGCATCCGGTGCGTGCCGCGCCAGCGCGGCGAGAGCGCGTCGCGCTCCTCGGGATACTGCGTCGTGACCTTGTGCGGGTCGACGAGGTGCTTGAGCGTGAGCGCCAGGCCCTTCAGCGTGGCGCGCACGTAGCTGACCTCGCCGATCGGGCGCTCCATCACCTTCACGTTGATGGCCATCAGCGGATCTCCCCGGGCGCGAGGGTGTTCCGGCGCTGCGCCTGCAGCCGGAGGTGCGACATCCGCTCGCGCTCGAGGCGCGAATAGGCGGGACTGATCAGGCGGCCGCGGTCGAGGATCACGAAGAGGAGCACCACCAGCACGAGGTTGAGGCCCATCATCGCGAGCAGGAAGCCCCAGCTGCCCCGCGCGAGCCCGAGGTAGTCGAAGCCGAGGATCGCCGAGGCGGCGATCACGATGTACGCCAGCGCGACCGGGAGCATGAACTTCCACCCCAGCGACATCAGCTGGTCGTAGCGGAAGCGCGGCAGCGTCCAGCGCACCCAGATGTAGAAGAAGACGAAGAAGATCACCTTCGCCGAGAAGAGCCCGAACGTGAGCAGCGCCTTGGCCACCGTCGCCGGCCCGCTGTTGTCCCACTGCGTGAACGGGATGTCCCAGCCGCCGAAGAACAGCGTGACGAACATCGCGCTCGCGGTCACCATGTTCGCGTACTCGGAGATCGGGAACATCGAGAACTTCATCGCGCTGTACTCGCTGTGATAGCCGGCGATGAGTTCCGACTCCGCCTCCGGCAGGTCGAACGGCACGCGGTTGGTCTCGGCGAACGCCGCCACGAGGAACAGGAAGGCGGCGACCGAGAGCAGCAGCA
Source organism: Gemmatimonadaceae bacterium (assembly GCA_031396725.1). Lineage (GTDB taxonomy): Bacteria > Gemmatimonadota > Gemmatimonadetes > Gemmatimonadales > Gemmatimonadaceae > Pseudogemmatithrix. The sequence continues at coordinate 89,799 of JANNLH010000198.1, forward strand.
CGTTCCAGCCCATGGTGGACTGCTGCACGATGATGTGGTTCAGCGAGACGTTCCCCGCGATCAGCAGGACGCAGACCGTGCTCATCCCCATCGCGATCTCGTAGCTCACCATCTGCGCCGAGGAGCGGAGACCGCCCAGCAGCGCGTACTTGTTGTTGGAGGCCCACCCCGCGATCACGATCCCGTAGACGCCGAGCGAGGTGATCGCGAGCGTGAACAGGAACCCGATCGGCATGTCGGCGACCACGAGGTCGATCTTCCCCCAGGGCGTCGGCAGCGGCGCGCCGAACGGGATCACCGCCCAGGCGCAGAGTGCCGGGATGAACGCGAGCGCGGGGGCGAGGACGAAGAGGGACTTGTGGATGTCCCCCGGCATCGTCTCTTCCTTCATGATGTTCTTGACGCCGTCGGCGAGGACCTGGAAGAGACCCCAGGGGCCCACGCGGTTCGGGCCGTGGCGGTCCTGGATCCAGGCCGACACCTTCCGCTCGAGCAGCGTCGTGTACGCGACGCCCACCATGTAGAGCGTGAAGATCATGACCATCTTCACGAGGGTCGCGAGCAGGAAGACCCAGGTGGACGGCGGCAGCTGCGACGGGTCGAGCATCGGATCGACCGGCATCAGGCGGCCCCCACCGTGGCGGCCGCGCCCTTCACCGGCGCACCGTACAGGCCGAGCGTCTCGTAGCTGAGACCGCCGAAGGCCGGCTCCTGCTGCGCCATCGCCTCGAACACGGCGCTGGGCAGGAAGTACTCCGCCTTCACGCCGAGCGCGGCGTTCAGGTCGGCGAGCGCGTACCAGCTCGGCCGCGCCAGTCCCGGCGCTGCCTTGGCCTGCAGGAACCGCTGCACGCGGCCGCGGAGATTCGTGAAGGTGCCCTCCTCCTCCGCCACGTTCGCGATCGGCAGCACGACGTCCGGCGTCGGCAGGCCCGCCGGCAGCACGGTGCCGATCAGGACGATCGCGCTCGCCTTCTTCGCGGTCCCGAGGTCGAGCCCCGCGAGCTCGTCGTCGGCGATCACGAGCACGTCGCCCTCGGCGAGGCCGCCGAGCAGGTCATGATCGCGGCGCGCGAAGCCGAGCAGCTCCGCCCCGCGCACGTTGGGCGCGCGGTCCGCGCGGAGCGCCAGGTCCGGGACGCCGGGGAGCGGCGCCTCGGGACCGGTCGCGCAGCGGAAGACGCCCGTGCCCTTCGTCGCGCCGATCAGCTGCTTCAGCAGGAAGAGCGCCTCGTTCGAGAGCCGCGGGCTCGCGACGACGTAGGCGCGCTTCCCCCGCATCACCTTGGTTGTCTCGTCGAACGCGATCTCCCAGTCCACCGGCGAGAGCACGTCGGCCAGGCGGATCTTCGGCGCTTCCATCCGGTCGGGGCGGTTCATCCAGCGATAGTCGAGCCGGCCTTCGTCGCAGAGGTAGAACCGGTTCACCTGGTCGTTCGAGCGCGGCTTCTGCCGGACGACGACGTTGTCCCGCGTCTCGAGGATCGAGTTGCACCCCTGCGAGCAGCCGGTGCAGACCGAGGCGGTGCGGTCGAGCTCCCAGGCGCGCGCCTTGTTCAGGAAGTCCTTGGAGACGAGCGCGCCGACCGGGCAGAGGTCGATCACGTTCGCGGCCCAGGGCTGCGTCAGGTCGGCATCGCTCGCCTTGCCGATGGTCGCGCGGTCGCCACGATCGGAGACGTTCAGCACCGGCTCCTGGTGCACGTCCTCCATGAAGCGCACGCAGCGCGTGCAGAGGATGCAGCGGTTGGTGACGTAGAGGACGTCACCGCCGAAGTCCTCGACCGGGTTGAAGCGCTTGGGCTCGCGGTAGCGCGAATCGGCGCGCCCTTCCTGGAAGGTGTAGTCCTGCAGTTCGCACTCGCCGGCCTGGTCGCAGATCGGGCAGTCGAGCGGGTGGTTGATCAGCAACAGCTCGAGCACGCCCTTGCGGGCCTCGAGCGCCTTCTCGGAGTAGACGTGCACCACCTGCCCCTCGGCCACGTTCGTCGCGCAGGACGGCGCCAGCTTCGGCATCTTCTCGACTTCGACGAGGCACATCCGGCAGACGCCTGCGACGGGGAGTCCGGGGTGGTAGCAGTAGTGCGGGACGAGCACGCCTGCGGCCTTGGCGGCCTCGAGGATGTTCGTGCCCTCGGGGACGCTGACGGCGCGCCCCTCGATCGTCAGGTTGACCATCTTCGTGTCGGCCATCGCTTACGGGGCTCCGACGGCAACCGTGGACGAGCGCCGGCCCTTGATCAGCGCCTCGAACTCGCCGCGGAACTTCGTGATCCCGCTGACGACCGGCGCGCCGCAGGAGTCGCTGAGCACGCAGATCGTCTTGCCGGTCATCTGCTCGGAGAGGTCGAAGATCGTGTCGAGGTCCTCGAAGGTGCCCTGCCCCGCGACGATGCGCTCGAGGATCTTCGTCATCCAGGCCGTGCCCTCGCGGCACTGCGTGCACTGGGCGCAGCTCTCGTGCGCGTAGAAGCGCGCGATCCGCGCCAGCTGCCGCGGCATCGACTGGGCGTCGTCGAAGATGATGACGCCGCCCGAACCGAGCATCGTGCCCTGCTCGAGGAACCCCTCGTAGTCCATCTTGACCTGCTCGGCCTCCTCGATCGTGATCGTCGGGACCGACGAGCCGCCGGGGATCAGCGCCTTGAACTTGCGGCCGGGAAGCGGACCGCCGCAGAGGTCATAGAGGAACTCCTTGAAGCTGAAGCCCATGACCACTTCATAGTTGCCGGGCTTCGCGACGTTGCCGCAGACCGAGTAGAGCTTGCTGCCGGTGCTCTTCGGGCTGGCGAGGCACATCGCCTTGTACCACTCGGCGCCGTTGTTCAGGATGTGCGGCACCGCGGCCAGCGTCTCGACGTTGTTGATCGTCGTCGGCTTGCCGAAGAGGCCGCTGACCGCCGGGAACGGGGGCTTGATGCGCGGGTTGCCGCGCTTGCCCTCGAGCGAGTTCATCAGGGCGGTCTCCTCGCCGCAGATGTAGGCCCCCGCGCCCTTGTGCACCCAGACGTCCACCGTCTTGCCGGAGCCCATCGCGTTCTTGCCGATGATCCCGGCCGCGCGCGCCTCGGCGAGTGCGGCCTCCATCACGCGGATCGGTTCCGTGAACTCGCCGCGGATGTAGATGTAGGCCGTCTCGGCGCCGATCGCGTGCGCGGCGATCGCACAGCCCTCGATGAGGGCGTGCGGGGTCCAGCGCATGATCTCGCGGTCCTTGAAGGTCCCCGGCTCGGACTCGTCGGCGTTGCAGCAGAGATAGTGCGGCTTGCCGTCGCCGATCTTCATGAACGACCACTTGAGTCCGGTCGGGAAGCCGGCACCGCCGCGGCCGCGCAGCCCGGACGCCTTGATGACGTCCTGGATCGCGAGCGGGTCGGTGGCGAGGGCCTGCGCGAGCGCCTTGTAGCCGCCGCGCTTCTTCCAGCCGTCGAGCGTGCGTGCCTCGGCCTCGCCAAAGTGCTTGGAGAGGACCGGGGTCTCGCGCGGGTGGGACTTGTGGGGGTAGCCCATTTCTCTAACTGCAGATGTGAGATGGGAGATGTGAGAGGTGTGGAACGACTGCGCTCACATCCAACTTCCGACTTCCTACTTTCTACTTTCTACTGTAGTCCTGCGAGTATCGCCGGCACCTGCTCCGGCGTCACGTTCTCGACGTACTCCTCATTGATCTGCACCGGCGTCGCGAACCCGCAGGCGCCGAGGCACTCGACCTCGATCACCGTGTACTTGCCGTCGGCCGAGGTGAGGCCAAGTTCCTTGCACCCGGTGTGCTCCAGGAACGCCTCCACCACCTTGTCGGCACCGGCGCAGAGGCAGGGCGACGTGGTGCAGACCTGGATGAAGTGCCGCCCGACCGGATGCTGATGGTACATCGTGTAGAACGTGACCACGCCCTTCACGTAGGCGGCGGTGCAGCCGAGCTGGTCGCCGACCTCGATCATCGCGGCCTCGGGGATCCAGCCGCGCTCCTGCTGGATCATCCAGAGCGCCGGCAACAGCGCCGCGCGCTTGTCCGGATACCGCGTGATGATGTCGTCGAGCTCCTTCTTGCGCGCCGACCCGGGGGTGAAGACCGGTTCGTACGGCGTGTCGTGCCCGTGGCCCGATGCGTGGCTGCTCGCGGGCGCGGAGGGTCCGTGACTCATCGGTCGATCTCTCCCATCACGATGTCGATCGAGGCGTTGATCGCGATGACGTCCGAGAGCAGGTGGCCCTCGACCATCTTCGGGATCGCCGAGAGGTTCACATAGCTGGGCGGCCGGATGCGCCAGCGCACCGGCTTGGCCGTGCCGTCGGAGACCATGTAGTAGCCCTTCTCCCCCTTGGGGCTCTCGATCGCGACGTACGACTCGCCGATCGGGGGACGCGGGCCTTCCATCACCAGCTTGAAGTGGTGGATCATCGACTCCATCTCGCTCGTCGCCTTCGTCTTCGACGGCAGGATCACGCGCGGATCGTCCACGTTGACCGGCCCGTCGGGGAGGCGCTTCAGCGCCTGGTCGAGGATCCGCACCGACTGCCGCAACTCCTCCTGCCGCACGAGGAACCGGTCATACACATCGCCGTTCGTCCCGACGGGCACGTCGAAGTCGTAGGTCTCGTAATCGAGATACGGGAAGTCCTTGCGGACGTCGTAGGCCACGCCGGAGGCGCGCATCATCGGGCCGGAGAGCCCGTAGTTCAGCGCTTCCTGCGGGCTCATCACGCCGAGGCCGACCGTGCGCCCGACCCAGATGGCGTTCCTGGTGAGCATGCGGTCGCATTCATCGAGCGTCTTGGGGAAGGTGTCGATGAAGTTGCGCAGGCCGTCGGTCCATCCGTCGGGGACGTCGGCGATCATCCCGCCGATGCGCGTGCCGCTCGTCGTGAGCCGCGCGCCCGTCCACTGCTCGAGCAGCACGTACACGCGCTCGCGCTCCTGGAAGCTCCAGAGGAACGGCGTGAAGGCGCCGATGTCGATGCAGGTGGTGCCGAGCCAGACGAGGTGCGAGATGATGCGCGAGAGCTCCATCGCGATCACGCGGAGCACCTTGCAGCGTTCCGTGATCTCGATGCCGAACAGCCGCTCCGCGCCGAGCGCGAAGGCGACGTTGTTCCCCATCGAGTTGAGATAGTCCTCGCGGTCGGTCCACGGGATGATCTGGTTGTACTGGCGGTACTCGCCGATCTTCTCGAACCCGCAGTGCAGGTATCCGACGTGCGGGATGCAGCGCACGACGGTCTCGCCGTCGAGTTCGAGCACCAGCCGGAGCACCCCGTGCGTCGCCGGGTGCTGCGGGCCGATGTTGATGAGCATGTGCTCGCCCTCGAGCTCGGGCTCGAGCGACGACGGCGGGCGCAACAGCCCTTCGGCGCCGAGCGGGATCCGCTGCGGCTTGCCGTCGGGGCCGAGGCCGGTCGTCGAGAGGGCGACTTCGAGGGTCCGGGTGGCGGCCATGGTGTGCGCTATTCTCCCGTCTGCTCGCCGCCGGTCAACCGCGCGCGCATGTCGAGCGGGAGGTCCTCGAACGCGTCGGCGATCGAGAGCTCCTCCTTCGAGTAGCGCGCCTCGGGATTCGCCGCGAGCGCCTGCTTGAGCTGTTCCGAGCGCGAGAAGCGGCCGCGCATCGGGAAATCCTTACGAAGGGGGAAGCCTTCCTTGTACTGCTCCCACATCAGGATGCGGCGCAGGTCGGGGTGCCCGTCGAACTTGATGCCGAACATGTCGTAGCACTCGCGCTCGAGCCAATCGGCGCCTTTCCAAACGCCCCAGACGCTCGGCACCGCGAGCGCGGTCTTGCCGTCCTTCGGGAGCTCGGTCTTGAGCCGGAGGAAGCGGCGGAACTTGAGCGACCGCAGGTGCCAGACGACCTCGATCGGGCGGACGTGGTCGCGATACTCCACCGCCGTGACGTCCACGAGGTACTCGTACGCCTGCGACGGGTCCGACTGGAGCCAGGCGCAGATCTCCGCCACCTTCGCGCGCTCGACGAAGACCGTCGTCTCGGCCCAGACGACGTCGGCGCGGAGGATCGCGGCGCCGAACTGCGCGCGCAGCGCGTCCACCGAGGGGTTCATCGCGCCGCCCCTGTGCGGGATCCGCTTCGGAGTTGCGGGTGCGTCACCGGGCTGCCCGGGATGCACGATCGCGAACGTCGCGACCTCGTGACCGGGGTGCTTCAGGCGCGAGGCGTCGGCCGCAGGTGCGCTCGCAGAGTCGCTCACGGCGCCGACCGCGTCTGGTGGACCGAGTTGCCGAACGGCTCGGAGAGCTCGTCGATCCGGCTCGACGGGATGTAGAGCTGGGACTCCGGGTCGGGCATCATCTCGTCACGCAGCCCCGTGTCGGACATCCGCTCCTGCATGATCTTCTGCTGGAGCATCATGATGCCGTAGATGAGGCCCTCCGGGCGCGGCGGGCAGCCGGGCACGTAGACGTCCACCGGGATGATCGTGTCGATCCCCTGCACCACCGCGTACGAGTCGAACATGCCGCCCGAGGACGCGCAGGCGCCCATCGAGATCACCCACTTCGGCTGGTGCATCTGCTGGTAGATGCGGCGGATCACCGGCGCGAGCTTGAACGGCACGCGGCCGGCGCAGATCAGCACGTCGGCCTGGCGCGGCGAGAAGCTCATCCGCTCCATGCCGAAGCGCGCGAGGTCGAACTTCGAGGCCGCCGAGGCCATGAACTCGATCGCGCAGCAGGCGGTGCCGAAGGGCATCGGCCAGAGGGAGTTGGCGCGCCCCCAGTTCACGAGGAAGTCGAGGCGGGTCGTGATCCACCCCTCCTGCAACGCGGGGTTGAACGAGACGGCCTTCTCGCCGGTCTGGATCGACTGGTCGGGGCGCGCGATCAATCCCATTGCAGGGCTCCCTTCTTCCACACGTAGATGTATCCGACCAGCAGGATGAGCATGAAGACGAGCATCTCGCCGAGGCCGAAGAGCGACAGCTGCCCGGTCGGGCAGGCGCCGGCGACGAGCGGGACCGAGCAGGAGAGCTGCTGGTAATACGCACCCCAGGGGATCATGAACACGGTCTCGATGTCGAACACGATGAAGAGCATCGCGACCATGTAGAACTTCACGGAGAAGCGCTCGCGCGCGTCGCCGAGGACGGGCATCCCCGACTCGTACGGCTCCTGCTTGACGGGGGTCGGCCGGGCGCGCGTGAGAAAGTGCGACAGCCCGAGGATCAGGACGGCGTTGACCGCGACGAAGCCGAGGAGGAGCAGTACTGGGAGGTACGTCCGTTCCATTGGGGGGGAGAGCGGATCGTGGGTTCGTGAATTATTTCACGAGCTTAATACTTTCGGGTGGGAAAGTAGCCGTGGGTCCACCTCGAAGCAACCGCGCCGCGCAATCGCAAAGCGAAGGCACGACACGAGATGGACACGCAATCCCGAACGTGCCGCTCGGGGATCATGGACCGAATGACCTATTGCCGCGCCGCGCGACGGGTCCTAAAGTCGCTGAGCCCACGTCACCGCTCTCGCGAGGCCATCGAATGCCCACGCCGCTCGCCATCGCCGTCAACGCGATCGTCACATCGCACCCGTTCTTCACCACCTGGATCGGACCGGCGGTCACGGCCGTCCAGAAGCGCGCGCTCGCCCGCAAGCTGATGCTCTATGAGCTGCGCGGGCGGCCGTGGCATTCGCGGGACGCCGACATCGTTCGCCTCGACAAGGAGAGCGTGCTCTGGGACCCACGGCCGCAACTGGGCCAGGCGCGTACCCGTCTCGAGCAGACGCTGACCCGATTCTGCGCGGCGCCGTACGTCGTGGGAGAGCCCGTGCTCGCGGCGCACCGGCTCTTTCCCGCCGTGTACTGGGGCGCGCGCTACGGCAGCGGCACCCAGTGGGGCTATGTACGCGATATCATCCGTCGGTACCACGGACAGCCGTCGCCGATGACGATCAGCGCTGGGGACCTCGCGCGGTACAATGCGCTGAGGCTCAGGCCGGACGACGGCTATGCCAACACCGACCGGGCGCGCCTGATCATGAAGTACAACGTGCCCGACGTGCCGCCCTCACTCCCGGGCGCGGGGCTTGTCGACACGCCGCTGTTCTGATCGCACCGGCGTCGCCACGGGCGCCTTCGCGGTCGCGCTGACCGCGAGGCGCGCCTTGGTGCCGCTCAGGCGGATGTCGAGGCGCTGAGCTCCGGCCTTCGACCCGAGGGTCCAGCGAAGCGTCGCGCGGCCCGTGGCGTCGGTCGTCGCGACGGTATCGTGGACCGTGCCGGCGGCGGCGGCCGTCCGCAGCGCTGCGCCCACGACCGGATTGCCGAGCGAATCCTGCACCTGGACGACGATCGGCTTGGCGAGCGCCTTGCCCGCGGTCGCCGACTGCTTGTCCCCGGCGCGGAGGAGCAGCGCGTGCGGCGCGCGCGCCTCCGCCGTCGCGCGGACCGTCGTCGCGGGGATCAGGCGCGGATCGCCCACGTGCACCACCATCCTCTGCACCCCTGCGCGGCGACCGAGCGTCCATCGCGCCGTGGCCGTCCCGGCCGAATCAGTGAGCGCCGATCCGGCGACGGCCCCGCCATCGAGCGCGGACCACGCCACGCGCACAGCGGCGAGCGCGACGCCGAGCGTGTCGGTGACGCGCACCTGGAGCGCCCGCAGTTGACTCGCGACCGGCGCGCGCAGCGAGTCGCCGAGCACCTCGATGCGCGTGTTGGCCGCCACAGGATCCGCGTAGGCGATCGCCGTCAACGCGCTGTCGAGCGCGGCCACGCGGGCGAAGAGTCGCTGCGCGCCGGCACGCGCGCCGAGCGACCACTGGGTGCGCACCCTGCCCTGTGCGTCGGTCGTCGCCTCGGCGGGCGACAGCGCGACCTCGCCGTGCTCCGTCGTGAGCGCGACCGCCACGCCGGCCACCGGGGCGCCGGCGCGGCTCCGCACCTGCAGCACGACGGGTTCGGCGAGAGGGCGACCCGCGAGCGCGCGTTGCGCCGCGCCGCTCACCACGGCGATCGTCGCGGGCGTGAGCGCCACCTCCAGCGGCACCAGCGCGCGGAGGTCCCCGTGGACCGCGGTGAGGACCGTCCGGCCCGCCCCGACGGTGCGCAGCTGCCCGAGCGTATCCACGCGCGCCACCGTGGAGTCGGCGGAGCTCCAGCGCGGAGCCGGTCCGGCAACACGATGCTCCCGCGCATCGACGGCGAAGGCGGCGAGGCGGAGCGAGTCACCGTCGGCCACCCGCAGCGACGTGTCGCCGGCGACGGCGATCCGTACCGCGGTCTGGCGCACGAGCACCGGTGCGGACGCGACCACTTCGCGGACGCTCACCGAGATCGTCGCGCGCCCCGGGGCGCGCGCGATGATCGTCCCGGTGGAGTCGACCGTCGCGACGCTGCTGTCGCTCGTGCGCCAGCGGAGCGTGGCCCCGGGGAGCACGCCGCCGCGCACGTCCATCACGGTCGCGGTGACGGACGCGGTGTCGCCGATGGCGCGCAGGGTGTCGGCGCGCGGCGTCAGCACGATCCGGTGCGCGGCGTGATCCGCCACATTCGGCTCGAGCAGACCGAGAAAGGGCGAGAGCCCGAGATTCTTGGCGTTGAGCAACAGCGTCATCACGGCCGCGAGGGTCGTGACGATGCCGGTGAACCACTTCTGGGCACCGGTGAGGATGCCCTTGCTCGCGACGGCCGCACGCTTCATCAGGCCGGGGCCCTGGGTCGGGGGTGGGTCGGGGTCGGGGTGTGGGTTGCCTGAACCCCGGACGACCCGCCGCCGCGGGACGTTCACGCGGACTCACATCGTGACGCCCCGTGGGGTAGATTCTGCCCGTCCGACGCCTTCCCACTTTCGACTTTCTACTTTCTCCTCCATTGTCCATCAAGAACGACCGCTGGATCACCGAGATGGCGACCAAGCACGGCATGATCGAGCCGTTCGAGAGCTCCCAGCAGCGTCAGGGCGTCGTCTCGTACGGCGTCTCGGCGTACGGCTACGACATGCGCGTCGCGCCCGAGTACAAGATCTTCACGAATGTGCTGAGCTCGATCGTCGACCCGAAGCACTTCGATCCGAAGTCGTTCGTGGAGTTCGAGGGCGACGTCTGCATCGTGCCGCCGAACTCGTTCGCGCTGGCGCGGAGCATCGAGTACTTCCGGATCCCGCGGAACGTGATGACGATCACGGTCGGCAAGTCCACCTACGCGCGCTGCGGCATCATCACGAACGTCACGCCCTTCGAGCCGGAGTGGGAGGGGTACGTGACGCTCGAGATCTCGAACACGACGCCCCTGCCGGCGAAGATCTATTCGAATGAAGGGATCGCGCAGGTCCTCTTCTTCGAGGGGGACGAGGAGCCGCTGGTCAGCTACAAGGACAAGAAGGGCAAGTATCAGGGGCAGGTCGGAGTGACGCTGCCGCGGATCTAGGTGCTTGCTACGGCGCGCTGCTCCGCGGCGACCGGCTGACCCTCCAGACCCACCGGATCAGCACCAGTTGGAGCGGCAGCCGCAACCAGAGGATCAGTTGCTCCGGCCAGGGCGAGTGGTCGCGCATCGCGTTGAGGAGCATCTGCAGGTTCGCCGGGAAGACGGCGACCAGCAGCGCGATCAGCCCCAGGCCCGCGGCCACACGCAGGCGCGGGATCAGCAGGCCGATCCCGCCACCCATCTCGGCGAGTCCGCTGACGAGGATCAAGGCATCGTGCGCGGGGAGCCACGGCGGCATCATCGGTCGGTAGATGCCGGGTGCGACGAGGTGCGCGAGCCCGGCGGCGACGAACACCGCTCCACAGATCCGTCGGCTGCGGTCCCGCCGTGTCGAAGCAGTGCGTGCCAGTCCCACTCCCTGCAGAGGGTCGTCGTCGCGTGAAGAGCACCCACCGGGGAATGTGACACGATGCCCCAGTTCCCGCCCATCCTGCTCGCGATCGCCTTCGCGATCCTGGTCCTTGCACTCACCGCGGTGGCGCGCCGGCTCCCCATCCCGACGCCGATCCTCCAGGTCGCGGCGGGCGCGCTGATCGGACTGATCCCGGGCCTCGAGCTCCCGGCGCTCGACCCCGACATCGTCTTCTTCATCTTCCTGCCGCCGATCCTCTGGGCGGCGGCGTTCTTCACGAGCCTGCGCGAGTTCCGGACGAACATCCGGGCCATCTCGCTCCTCGCGGTCGGTCTCGTCCTCGCCACCACCGCCGCGGTCGCCGTGGCCGCGCACGCGCTGATCCCCGGCATCCCCTGGGCGGTCGCGGTCGCGCTCGGCGCCATCGTCTCGCCCCCCGACGCGGTCGCCGCCGCCGCGATCGTGAGCCGCCTGCCCGTGCCGCGGCGCGTCATCGTCATCCTCGAGGGGGAATCCCTCGTCAACGATGCGTCGGCGCTGGTCCTCTATCGCACCGCCGTCGCCGCGGCCGTCACCGGCGTCTTCAGCTGGGGCGAGTCCATCGTCCGCTTCTTCATCGATGCCGGGGTCGGCACGCTGATCGGGCTCGCGGTGAGCTGGCTCATCGTGAAGGCGCTCGCGCGCACGCGGGACTCGCTCGCCGAGGTGCTGGCCACCCTCGCCGCGCCCTACATCGCCTGGGTGGCGGCCGAGACGATCCACGTCTCGGCGGTGCTGGCCTGCGTCGCCGGCGGGCTCTACCTGCGACAGCACCTCTCGACCGTCGTGTCACCGATGTCGCGCATCCAGGCGCGCGCCGTCTGGGATCTCTTCGTCTTCCTGCTCAACGCCCTGATCTTCCTGATCCTCGGGGCGCAGTTCGGCGAGCTCGTGCAGCAGGTCCCGGCGGGGACCCTCGGCGCGGTCGTGCGCACCGGCGTCATCATCGGCCTCGTCGCCATCGCGGTGCGGCTGGTCTGGGTGCCCGTCTCGGCCTGGGTCCCGCGGCTCGTGAACCGGGAGGCGCGGCGGCGCGAGCCGGAACCGGCTTCCTGGCAGTCGGTGGCGCTCGTCTCCTGGACCTCGATGCGCGGCATCGTCTCGCTGGCCACCGCGCTCGCGCTGCCGCTGACGCTCGGCAGCGGGGATCCCTTCCCGTACCGCTCGGAGATCATCCTGATCACGATGGTCGTGATCGTGATGACGCTGGTCGTGCAGGGCTTCACGCTCGCGCCGATCATCAGGGCCTTCCGCTTCGCGCCGGAGCACGGACATCATGCGGAGGAGGCGCTCGCGCGACGCGAGACGGCGCGACGCGCAGCCGAGGCGCTGGAGGATCTCTCCCGCGAGCCGGGGGTGGACCTGCACGACGTGGAATGGCTGCGCGCCGAACTGCGCGAACGCCACCGCGAGTCGGAGCACACGCAGGGGAGCGCGGCCGGCCGCCGCCGCCTGCGCCTCGAGATGCTCGCCGCGCAGCGGCGGATGTTGCTCCGGCTCCGGAACGAGGAGGCGATCTCCGACGAGGTGATGCGCACGCTGGAGCAGGAGCTCGACCTCGAGGCGATCCGCGTCGGGGCCGGAGGCGAGGTCTAGCCGACCGTGAGCGGCGGCCCGCTCTCGAGCGCCGCCGGCAGGCGCGTGGCATTCTCCCCGACCGGTTCGGTCCGGCTCAAGCGCTCGACGTCGATCGCGATCACGCCTTCGGCGGCGCTGGTGAAGATGCTGGCGAACTTCACGTCCCAGCGCACCTCCTCCCAGGTGTAGGAGGTCCGCTGCCGCACGTGGGTCGCGAAGGTGTCCTCGTGCGCGCTGACCGAGATCACGAACTCCGCCTCGGCCTTGCAGAGGTCGTCGGGGGTCGCGCCGCGCAGGGGACTCGTCGCCGTGATCGGATGCACGACGGTCCAGTGGAGGTTGAAGAGCTCCACCGTGTCGCGCTCGAGTTCGAGGGTGTGGAAGTTCCGCTCGCGCACGCCGTCGATCAGCTCGAACCAGATGAGGATGACACGGACGCGCACGTCGCTCAGCTCGCCGGGCTGTGCGTTCACCATCCGGAACATCAGGCCACGCCCCCCTTCGTACGGCGCGACGATCATCGATTCACTGAACTGCACGGTCATGCGCGGGCGCGTGAGCCGCGCGATGATCAACCCGCTCACGGTCACGAAGAAGAGCACCCCGGCCACGGACTCCGTGATCACGAGCCACTGCGCGGTGCTCCCGACCGCGTGCACGCCGTCGGTCCCAGTCGTGGTGAAGATGCCGACGCTGAAGGCGAGCGCGCGCAGGAACGGGTCGGCGACGCCGAGCGCCTCCGTTCCGGCGAGCGCGTCCGGCCCCATCGCCCGGTAGCCGAGCGCGAAGATGCCGTTGATCAGCAGCATCGTCCCGACGAGCCAGCCGAGGAACTGCGGCCAACGCGCGTTGAGCGCGGTCAGGTAGAAGCGTTCGGCGTACTGGGCGCCGAGGCCGAACTTGCGGCTCGTGGGCGTGCCGTCGCGGCCGACGAAACGGCCGCGGACGGCGTTGGCAACGACGCGGCCGAGGCCGAGGTCGACAGGTTCCGACTCGGCCGGCGGCCGCTGCGGGGATTCGGGAGCGGGGCTGGTCACGGGCTGAAAGGTGAGGGAGGTGCGACCCTCATGCCAAGGGCACCCCGACGCCGCTTCGGTCCGGGGCGAAGTAACTTGCACGCACACTCCCACCCCCCGGTATGCCGAACCTCGCCATCTACCATCCGCAGGTCGTCCACTTCGCGATCGCCCTGCTCTTCGTCGGCGTCGTGCTCCGCTTCGTCTCGCTCACCGGCAAGCTGCGCTTCACGAACCACGCGGCGGCCGCCCTGCTCATCCTCGGCACCATCGCGGCCGTCGTCTCGGTGCGGTCGGGGGACGACGCGCACGGACCCGTCGAGCGCATCCCCGGCGTGCGCGACGCCGTCATCGAGCATGAGGAGCACGGCAAGAGCACCAAGAACTACTTCCTCGTCGTCGCCGCGCTTGAGCTGCTCGCGCTCGGCCTGACGGCCGGCACGTCGACGGCGCGGTACGCAAAGGCGGCGCTGATCGGATCGGCCGCGGTCGGGTTCTTCGGCGCGCACCAGCTCTACGAGGCCGCCGAGCACGGTGGCGAACTGGTCTATTCGTACGCGGGCGGCCCCGGCATCCGGTCGGGCGATCCGGAGGACGTCTCCCGGCTCCTCGTCGCCGGGCTGCATTCGCAAGCGCTCGCCGACCGACGGGCGGGGCGCGGCGCCGACGCGGCGCGCCTGTTGGACGAGATGGCGGTCCGCGCACCCGGCGACGCGACGGCGCAGTTCCTGCGCGTCGAGTCGCTGATGCTCGACCGCAAGGACTATCCCGCGGCGCTCGCCGCGGCGCGGAGCGTCGCGGTCGATTCCACCAACGCTCGCCTCGCGACCCGGAAGGCGTCACTCATCGCGGATGCATTCCTCGGGATGGGTATGCCGGACAGCGCCCGCGCCGAGCTGGCACCCGTGGTGGCCGCCTTCCCGGCCAACACCCGGCTCAAGGCGAAGTTCGACTCGATCCCCTAGGGCCGATCGCAGCGGAGGAGGGCGCGCGTCGTCGCGCCCTCCTCCCAGTCGTTGCGACGCCACACGGCGCGCTCACGGCTCTCGAGGATCAGGTCCCACACGACCGGCTCGCCCTTCTCGGTGCGGCGGGTCTCATCGTGCATCCGCATCCGGATCGTGTGCGGGGCCCCGCGGTTGAGGTGCGGCCCGGCGTCCAGGATGGCGTAGCGCACCTCACGCGTCCCCGCGGTGTCGAGCGGAACGTCGGAGCGGATGACGAACTCCTTCCCCGCCGCATCGAAGGAGAAGCGCTGGGCGCGGGGGCCGCAGTTCGGAACGGTGGTGGTCCAGTCCCAGGGGCCGGCCAGCAGCGCGAAGAGCGAGTCGCGTCCGGCCGCCGGCAGTGGTACAACGGGAGCGGTGAACGCCCCGATCACGGCCGCGCGGAACGCGGCGACGGCGCCGACGCGCGACGGGGTCTCGCGATATGTGGATCGCACCTTCAGCCGCATGTTCGGCAGGTAGTGCACATGCCACTCCGAGCGCTCCGGGCCGGCATCGCGCTGGACCACGAACAGCAGATGATGGCCGATGGCCCAGGGGGCGCCCTCGCTCCGGCGCAGCGGCTCGCTCCTGACGAGGCGGAACTCCTTCACGGTGTTGTTCCGCTTCATCTGCTCGAACGCGGCGAGCATCTGCTCGTGCTCGGCCTTGAGCGCGGCGCGCGCGCAGTCGAGCGCACAGGACGTGTCGAGGTCCGGGCCGGGGTAGACGAACACGTCGGCGCTGAGACTGTCCGGACCGGCGAACCGATACATCGCGCCAAGTCCGGGGTCGTCGTAGACCTGCAGGCGCTGGAACCGGAAGTCGCCGACACCACGAGGGATCCGGAGTTCCATCGTCGGGAGCGCCTTCGCGCTGAGCGCCTCGGACGAGGAACCCGCCCCACCGCCGACCGACGCGCAGCCGGAGACGGGCAGCACGAGCAGCACGAGCACGCGGATCTCTTTGCCGAGCCTGAAGCGGGTGCGCACGGTGCCTCCGGGGAAGCGTCCGGTGAACGGTGGCGTCCGCCCGGTGCTTTCAGCAAGTTGGCTGCGTCCGCCGTACCCCGATGTGACGGCAGCCGTCAGGCGTCACGACGCTTCTCACCTCCTTCATCCCGCCATGCGCGCACTCCTTCGCTCGACCCTGCTCACCGCCGGCGCGGCACTGCTCGCCTCGTGCGCGTCGGCACCAGCCGCCACCACGGGCACTGGCGCCCCGGCGCGGCCGGCGCCTGCGACCACCACCCCGACGACCACTCCCACCGGCGGAACGCCGCCCGCTCAGGCCGCCCCGGGAGGCCCGCAGGGGAATCAGGGGGGTCCGGCTGTCGCGGCACCGCGCCCGTATCGCCAGGTCGTCACCGAGCGGGCGGTCACGCAGCCTGGGATGTTCAAGGTCCACCGGATCGGTGAGCGGCTGCTGTTCGAGATCCCGGCCACAGCGCTCGACAAGGAGATGCTGCTGATCAGCCGCCCGGTGGAGTCCACGCTGCAGGACGCGGCCGGGTTCTTCGGCGGCGGGATGCGCGCGATCGTGCAGTGGGAGCGCGCGGGCGACCGCGTGGTGCTCCGCGGCAAGGAACATGACCTCTACCTCATGGCGGATCCCGGGGCGGCGATCTCCCGTCAGGTGGATGGATTCCGGAAAGGTCCGGTGCTCTCGGCGTTCGCGGTCGCCGCGTACGGCCCGGACAGCGCCGCGGTCATCGACGTCAGCGACCTCTTCCTCTCGAACATCCCTGAGCTCGCGCCGGTCGAGGGGATCGTGCGGAACCGGAGCTGGGTCGAGAAGACCTGGGCCTTCCCGGAGAACGTGAACATCGAGGTGACGCAGTCGGGGGCGGCGCGCCCCGCGGCGGCCGGCGGATTCGGCGCGCCGCCGGGTGCACAGGCGCCGCTCCGCTCGCAGACGGCCCGCGTGCACTTCTCGATGCTGAAGCTCCCCGACCAGCCGATGATGCCGCGCTGGATGGATGAGCGGGTGGGCTGGATCTCGAGCCGCACGTACGACATGTCGCGGGCCGATCACCGGGCCAAGCAGGTGGCCTTCATCCACCGCTTCAAGCTGGTGAAGAAGGACCCGAACGCGGCGATCTCCGACCCAGTCGAGCCGATCATCTACTGGATCGATCCGGCGACGCCCGACTGGCTCAAGCCCTGGATCGTCATCGGCGTGAACAAGTGGCAGGACGCGTTCCGCGAGGCCGGCTTCAGCAATGCGATCTTCGGACGCGTCGCACCGACCCCGGAACAGGATCCGAACTTCTCGATGTTCGACGCGCGCAACTCGGTGATCTACTGGCGGCCGAGCACCGTCGCCAACGCCACCGGCGGCCAAACCGTCGACCCGCGCTCGGGGCAGATCCTGAAGGGTGAAGTGAACATGTACCACAACATCATGGAGCTGCAGAAGAACTGGTACTTCATCCAGGTCTCGCCGCTCGACCCGCGCGCGCAGCGGTTGCCGATGCCGGACTCGCTGATGGGGCGGCTCGTCGAGTATGTCGTCACGCACGAGATCGGCCACTCGATCGGCTTCCCGCACAACATGAAGTCGTCGGCGCAGTACCCGGTGGACTCGATCCGCAGCCGCGCGTTCCTCGAGCGGATGAACGGGCACGTCGCGACGCTGATGGACTACTCGCGCTTCAATTACGTGGCACAGCCCGAGGACAACATCCCGCCGCACCTGCTGATCCCGCAGGTCGGACCGTACGACAAGTTCGCCGTGAAGTGGGGCTATTCGCCGATCCCCGGCGCACGGACGCCGGACGAGGAGAAGCCGACCCTCGAGCGCTGGGCGCGCGAGCAGGACCAGTTCCCCTGGCTCCGCTTCACCACACCCGACGCCACGGCGGATCACGAGAACCTCACCGAGGCCGTCGGTGATGCCGACGCGGTGCGCGCGACCACGCTCGGGATGCGCAACCTGACGCGCGTCGTCGGGATGATCCGTTCGGCCGGCGAGAAGCCGGGCGAGAACTACGACGAGGTCGAGACGCTCTACAACGAGGCGGTCGGTCAGTGGGGCCGGTACATGGGCCACGTCGCCGCGGTCGTGGGCGCGTCCTACACGCAGGAGAAGGCCGGCACGGGCGAGCGCTTCCGTCCGGTGGAGAAGGCGCGCCAGCACGAGGCGGTGCTGTACCTGAACCAGGCCGCGTTCCAGGTGCCGCAGATGTTCCTCGACGCGTCATTGCTCCGCCGCATCGAGAACGAGGGTGTGGTCGAGCGCTTCCGCGCGCGGCAGAGTGCGGTGCTGGGCTCGCTCCTGAGCCAGGCTCGCGTGAACCGCCTCGTGGAGTACGAGGCGCTCGCCGCCCGTCCGGCGGACGCGTACACGCTCGCCGACCTGATGACCGACCTCCGCGCCGGCGTCTGGGGCGAGCTCTCGCAGGGACGGGTCGCGGTGAACGTCTACCGGCGCAACCTCCAGCGCGCGTTCCTCGCCGCGGCGGATGCGCGACTCAACCCGAGCGAGGCGGCACTCACGCGGGCGCAGAACCCGGCGCCCAACCCCGCCAACTCGGACGTCCGCGCCGCGATGCGCGCCGCCCTGCAGGATCTCGACCAGCTCGCGCAGCAGGCGCTGCCGCGCGCCGGCGATGCGATGACGCGCGCGCACCTGCGCGACGTCCGGACCGAGATCGCCCGGATCCTCGATCCGCGCGCGTGACCGTGCGGATGTGGTTGCACGGACCGAACGAGGGGGTGGGCCCCGGCGGGGGGCCCCACCAAAACCCGATTGGGGAGCGGGTGGGAGTGGGCCCCCCCCCGCCCGCCGCAGACGCCCCCCAGGAGGCACCCCACACCCCC
>JANNLH010000203.1:0-7456 GCA_031396725.1 Gemmatimonadaceae bacterium
TGCTCGGCGACCGTGCCGACCACGTGGCGGGATTCACGGAAGTGGACGACATCCGCGTCCTGCAGGGTCCGTGAGCGCGATCGCGTTCTCCGAACGCTCGCCGACCGGACCGTCTGCGGCGGCCCTGGTCGATCGCATGCTTCGCGCGATGGCGCCGCTCGGCCGCGATCGCATAGACGCGCGCGCGGTCGATCACGCGGTCACTCACGCGGGTGCGCTCGGCGTCGCCCGTGCCGACTGGGAGCCCGGCGGCGGCGTGCTCGAGCGAGAGGGCATCGCCGTCGCGGCGGACGCGACGCTCTATCACCGCGCCGACCTCCGCCGCCGGATCGGATCCACCGCTGAAGCGGCCGCTGACCACGCATCGCGCGACGATCCCGCCGCGCTGATCCTCGCGGCCTATCGTACGCTCGGCGATGCCTGCGTCGATGCGCTCGAGGGGGATTTCGCCTTTGCCCTCTGGGATGGCCGGCGCGGCGCGTTGCTCGCCGCCCGCGATTTCGGCGGCAAGCGCGCGCTCTTCTGGTCGCACCATGGCAACGTGCTTCGTCTCGCCTCGACACCGGGCGGACTCCTCGCCGATCCGTCGGTCCCGCGCGACGCCGACCTGGCGACCGTCGCGGCTGTCGCGGCCGGCCTCTGGGCACACGGCCCGCACACCGGATTCCGCGCCATCCGCGAACTCCCCGCGGGACACGCGCTGCGCTGGACGCCTGGCCACGCCCCCGAGGTGTTCGCGTTCTGGGATCCGCCGACGGAGATCCTGACGCGCCGCGAGTCGATGGATGACGCCGCCGCGGAACTGCGCGCGCTGCTGGTCGCGGCGACCGGGGAGCGCCTCGCGCCGTCGGGTCCGACGGCGATCTCGCTCAGCGGCGGCTGGGACTCGACCGCCGTCTACGGGGCGGCGCAGCAGGCGCTGCGGTCGACCGGCGACGACCCCTCCACGCGATCGCTGCATCCGGTGAGCATCAGCTATCCGGAGGGCGATCCCGGGCGGGAGGACGAACTCATCCGCGAGGTCGTGGCGCATTGGGGCGGGACCACCGAGTTCATCGACATCGGCGCGATCCCGATGTTCGGGGATGCGGCGCAGGTGGAGCGAGCGACGCGCGCCGCGCGCGAGCGCGAGCAGCCATTCGCGCACGCCTACGAAGCGTGGAACCGGCGCCTCTCGCGTCACGCGCGCGCGGCGGGCGCGCGGGTCATCCTCGACGGCGTCGGCGGCGACCAGCTCTTCCAGGTCAGCGACATCTTCCTCGCCGACCTCTTCCGCCGCGGGCGCTGGGGCGAGCTGGCGCGGCAGGCACGGATCCGGAGCGGCGGCCGCGTGACGGCGCGCGGCCTCTATCGGTGGGCCGTCCGCCCGGTGCTCCCCGCGAAAGTCGCGCGCGCAATCGCCGCGGTGCGACGCGCCCCCGTCGCGCCGCACTATCTCGAACGGCAGGCGCCGTTCTGGTTCGCGCCGCGGTTCCTCGAACAGCAGGGCGTGCTCGAGCGCGAGCGCACCCTGGCACCGCCACTCCCGCGGCACAGCACCGTGCTCGCGGAGACACACGCCTACCTGCGCTACGCGTTCTATCCGCGGATCTTCGGCCTCCTGCACAACTTCGCGCTGGACGAGGGCGTGGAGCTGCGGTCACCGCTGCTCGACGAGCGCGTCGTGCGGTTCGCGGTGCGCCGCCCGTGGTCCGAGCGCGCCGACGGCGGGGAGACGAAGCTGCTGCTGCGCCACGCGATGCGCGGCCTGTTGCCGGACGCCGTCCTCGCGCCGCGGCCCCACCGGACCGGCACCACCGGGGCATATTTCCTGCGCCAGCTGCGGGGACCGGGACGCGCGGTCGTCGAGCACGTCCTCGGCGACCTCCGGCTCGCCGCCCTCGGCATGATCGACGCGACGCGCCTCCGGCGCGCGTGGGAACACGTGCTCACGCACGATGACGACGAGATGGCCGGCCGCGTGTTCTTCACGCTGCAGGCGGAGCTCTGGATGCGGGGACACGAGGCGTGATGCACCGATACAGTGTGTACGGCGCCTGCCTCGAGTCGGCGATCGAGTTCCCGGAGCTGCGCCCGGCGACGCATGAGCCGGCGCGTTGGCGCTTTCTCGAGGTGGACGCACTCCCGCCGATGCGCGCGCCCGTGCTCCTCGGCGACGAGCCGATCTACGGCCCCGTCCACGCGCGCCTCTCCGCGCACGGCGCGGGCCACCGGATCACCGTTGACGACACCGGCACCTTCGACCTCGCACGCGACGGCACGATCCGCTGGGAACGCCGGGACGGGGCGTGGCCCGACTTCGTGCGCGCGCACTGCATCGGGCGCGTGCTCGCCACGATGATGTTCCTCGACGGCTGGCTCCCGCTCCACGGGAGCGCCGCGGCCGTCGCCGACGGTGTCGTGGCGTTCCTCGCGCCGAAGGGCTTCGGCAAGTCGTCGCTGGCGCTCGCCCTCTCGGGCCTCGGCGCTCGCCTCGTGACCGACGACACGCTGCCGGTGGACGATGCCGATCCGCCGCGCGCCTGGCCCGGCGTCCTCGGGCTGCGCCTGCGCGAGGATGCCTTTGCCGCACTCGGCGCAGGGACTGCGGGGACCGCCGGCGAGATGACGCGCGAAGGGAAGCGCGTCGTGTCCCTTCCCGGTGAGGAGCGCGCGGCCGGCGGCCCGCTGCCGCTCGCAGCCCTCTACCTGCTCGATCCCACGCCCGCGATCGCCGGCGCCGCGCCAGTGTCCCGGACGGCGCTCGCCCCGACGGCGGCGGCGCTCGCGGTCACGGCGCATGTGAAGATCGGCCGCATGCTCGGTGCCGGTGCCGCCCCGACGATGCTCGCGCGCGCGGCGCGTGTCGTCCGCACCGTGCCGGTCCACCGGCTCACCGTGAGCCGCGACTTCGCGCAGCTCCCGGAGGTGGCGGCGACGATCATCGGCTGGCACGGCGGCGCCGGGGGAGACCCGTGATCATCAGCGTCGCGGGCCTGACCAAGCGATTCCCGGTGCGCCGCACCTGGGGGGAGCTCCTGCGCGCACCCCGCGGCCGCAGCACCCAGACGGTCGTGCGCGACGTCAGCTTCGAGGTCGCGGAGGGCGAGATCTTCGGATTGCTCGGCCAGAACGGCGCGGGCAAGACGACGATCTTCAAGATGCTCTCGACCCTGATCCTCGCCGACGACGGGGAGGCGACGATCGCCGGTTTCGACGTGCGGACGCGGGCG
This sequence comes from Gemmatimonadaceae bacterium, assembly GCA_031396725.1. Classification (GTDB taxonomy): domain Bacteria; phylum Gemmatimonadota; class Gemmatimonadetes; order Gemmatimonadales; family Gemmatimonadaceae; genus Pseudogemmatithrix. Next base: position 3,213 of record JANNLH010000203.1, read on the forward strand.
GGCGCGGTGCGCCGCGTGCTCGCCCCGGTGATCGCGAATGAGCGCAGTCTCTACTGGCGACTGCCGGCGCGCGAGAACCTGCGCCTGTTCACGGCGCTGCAGGGACTGCGCGGTGCGGCCGCCCGCGCGGAGGAGGAGCGCGTGCTCGGCGTGACCGGCCTCGGCGACACCGGGGCGAAGATGGTCGGGACCTTCTCGTCCGGCATGCGGCAGCGGCTGCTGATCGCGCGGGCACTGATCGGGCGGCCCCGCGTGCTGCTGCTCGACGAGCCGACCCGCAGCCTGGACCCGATCTCCGCCCGCGACTTCCGCCGCTTCCTGCGCGAGACGGTGGTGCGCGCGGAGGGGTGCACGGTGCTGCTCGCGACCCACGACGCCGACGAGGTATGGGAGCTCTGCGACCGCGTCGGTGTTCTCGAGCAGGGCCGCCTCCTCACGGTCGACGCGACCCACGTGCTGCGGCACCAAGCCGGCAATGACCGGTTCCGCGTCTGGGTCCACGCCGCGGACGCGGCCGCGCTGCGCGCGCGGCTCGCCGCGGCCGGCCCCACGCTCGAGCCTCGCGGTGGCGCCGCCGAGCCGGGGTGGGAGCAGTTCGACTGTGAGGTCGGGGGCGGCGCCGACGGCGCGGCGCGCGTGCTCGCCCTGCTCGCCTCCGGCCCGGAGCGCGTCGCGCGGTTCGAGCGCACCGCGCCGACGCTCGCGGACCTGATCGAGCGCGTCGTCGCTCCTGGCGCGGCCGCGGGGGGGCGCGAGGCCTCGCATGCGTAGCGCGCACGGCATCCTCGCGCTGATGCGCGTCTCGTTCCTCTCGGCGGCGAGCTACCGGGTCGCGCTCGTGCTGTCGTTCGTGGCGCTGCTCGTCTCGATCGTCCCGATCTACTTCGTCGCCGGCGCCTTGCAGCCGGTCGTCGAGGAGTCGATCCGGATCGAGGGCGGACGCTACTTCGATTTCATCGTGGTCGGGACGAGCGCGATCTACCTGATCTCCGCCGCGGCCGGCGCACTCCCGGCGGCGCTCGGCGGCAGCCTCGCGACCGGCACCTTCGAGGCGCTCTTTGTCACGCGGACGCCGTTGCCCGCGCTGTTGCTCGGACTCGTCGGGTACGCGCTCTCGCAGGCGGTGCTCCGCGCCCTGCTGCTGCTCGGCGCCGGCGCGCTCATCGGCGTCGCCGTCGCGTGGGCGCAGCTGCCGGTCGTGATCCTCATCGCCCTGCTGCTGGTCGGCGCCTACTTCGCCTTCGGGCTGGTCGCGGCGGCGCTCGTGCTGGCCTTCCGCACCTCGGGTCCGCTGCTCGCGGTGGTCAACAGCGGCTCGATCCTGCTCGGCGGCGCCTACTACTCGACCACCGTCATCCCGGCGTGGCTCCAGGATCTCTCGGCGCTGGTGCCGCTGACCTATGGGCTGCGCGCCGCGCGCATGCTGCTGCTCGGCGGCGCCGGCATCGGTGACGTGCTCCCCGACGTCGCGACCCTGTCGCTCTTCACGGTCACGTTGCTCGCGATCGGGATGCTCGCGTTCGGCACGGCCCTGCGGCACGCCCGGCGATCCGGAAGCCTCTCCCAATACTGAGATGACGCGCGCTCCCGCCCTCTCGACGGAATGCCGGCTGGTCTTCGCGACCGCGCCGATCGACCCCGACCTGGCCGTCGTCGCCGAGTGCCTTGCAACGCCGCTCGACTGGGGCCGAGTGATCGCGCTGGCGGAGCGGGAGCGGGCGACCCTCCCGCTCTGGCGCGCGCTCAACGCGGCCGGCGCCTCACGCGTGCCGGCGCCGGTCGCCGAACACCTGCGCGCGAGCGCGATGGTCTACGAGTTCCGGTTGCTGCGCCTCGGCTCCCGTCTCGAGCGGACGATCGCGCTCTTCCGCGAGCGCGGCATCCCGGTGATGCTGCTCAAGGGGTCGGCGCTCGTGGCGACGGTGTACGGCGCCTTCACGCAGCGCCCGATGTCCGACCTCGACCTGCTGGTGCACCCGGAGGACGCGGCGCGCGCGAGCGCCGCGCTCGTCGATGCCGGCTGGCCGCAGACCACCGACCCGGCGCTCGTCACGCTGCTGCAGGACGAGCATCACCTGCCGCCGTTCTACGACACCGAGCCCACGGGACTGCGCGTGGAGTTGCATACGCGATGCCTGCCGACCGAGCAGCCCTTCGCGTTCTCCGAGGAGGAGTTCTGGCGCGAGTCCGCGTCCGCGCCCGCGCCGTTCCTCGGGGCGTCGGTCGCCTCACCGGTGCACCTGCTCCATCACGCGGCGCTGCACTTCGCCTGGTCGCACACGATGCGCTTCGGGGCCTGGCGCATGTGCCGCGACGCCTCGGCGCTTCTCGCGGGCGGCACCTTCGACTGGGACGGCCTCATCGGCCTCGCCCAGCGCAGCCGGTCGGTGACCTGCGTCTACTGGTCGCTCCGCCTCACCGAGCGGCTGGCCGGCATCGCCCTTCCGCCGGGCGTGCTCGAGCGCCTCACACCACCGACGCCGGCCGCGATCCGGGACGCGCTCGAGCGCCATTTCATCTCGGCCATCGCGCCGGGGGAATCGCCGCCCTGCCCCTCCTCGCGCCTCGACCACCTGCTCTGGCGCGTTGCGCTGCGGCCGGCGTGGAGTGGGCACGCGCGGCCCGGCCGATGGGACCCCGAGCACCGGTGGGAGCGCACGATGGGGACGACCTCCACGGAGAGTGCCCCGGACTGGGCGGTGCGGCACGCCAGGGGATTCCGGCACTGGTGGCAGTTCGCCAGCCGGACCCTGGCCGCACGCGACTGACGCCGATCAGCGCACCGGCAGGGCGGCGCCGACCGCCGTCGCGATCCGCTCCACGTGCCGGTGGTCCGTCCCGCAGCATCCACCCAGGATGCTGAGCTGTGGCAGCAGCTCCCGCAGCCGCGCATAGTCCGCGGCGAGCGCGTCGGGATCCCCGGCGTCGAGCGCGGTGGCCTCGTTCAGCTCCGCGTGGCTCTTCCGGGACGCGTTCGCCCGCAGGCCGCGGATGCGGGAGAAGACCGGGTCGCCGCCCCGCAGCACGTCCTCGAAGTGCGCCGGGTGCGCGCAGTTGAGCATGTAGTACGAGGGGTATCCCTCCGTCGCCGCATCCACCGCGCGGATCGCGTCCGCGAGCGGCTGTCCGGTCGGCAGCCGCCCGTCCGTCTCGACCGTGAACGAGATCGCGACCGGCATGCCCGCGCGGCGTGCCGCCTGCGCGATGCCGAGCGCCTCCTCGACGTAGTTCATCGTGATCGCGGTGATCATGTCGGCGGCCGTCGTCGTGAAGGTCGCGATCTGCACGCGATGGTAGCGCTCGGCCTCGGCGGCGGTCATCGCGCGCGCCGGCACGTAGCCGTCGCCGCGCGGCCCGACGCAGCCGCTGATGACCACCGGCGTGCGGGCGGCGGCGTGCTCGGCGCGGATCTCCTCGAGCAGGGTGATCGCCTGTCGGTTCGCCGCCGCGAGTGCGCTCGCGCTGTAGCCGAGCCGCATCCCCCAGTCGCTGCTCGCGCGCCAGGTCGCGCTCTCGAGCACCAGCCCGGTGCCGTGCCGCGCCGCGACCGCGGCGTATCGCCGGTAGTACGCGCGCAGTGCCTCGGTCCCCTCGGCGTCACGCAGCAGGTGGAATGCGGCGAAGTGGGGGAGCTCCCAGCCCTCGTGGAAGATGAGGGTCGTCTCGATGCCGCCGTCGGTCAGGAAGACCGAAGGGGAGGCCTGCGGGAGCGAGTGGCGGTGGCGGACCATGGGCGGAGCCTGAGGGTGAGGACACCCTCAGATGCGCCGGGTCGGCGCACGTCCCGACATCCGCGGCGTGCCGCCGCGGCCGCGCCGTTGCCGCTCAACCCCCGCGCGCTGCCGCCACGGCCAGGCACACCCAACCGGCGATGAAGCAGACACCGCCGATCGGCGTGATCGCCCCGAGCGCGCGGATCCCGGTGAACGTCATCGCGTAGAGCGATCCGCTGAAGAGCAGGGTCCCGACGACGAAGAGCCATCCGCTGGCCACGGCGAAGCCGCTCCCCGCCGCCGGCGTGTTCGCGCCGTACCGCGAGAGCACCCACGCGACCGCGATCAGCGCGAACGCGTGATACATCTGGTAGCGGGCCCCGGTCTCGAACACCTCGAGCAGACGCGGTTCGACCCTGGCGCGGAGGGCGTGCGCGCCGAAGGCGCCGGCGGCGATGCCGAGGGCGGCGGAGAGGGCACCGATCAGGAGGAAGAGACGGGACATCGTTTAAGGATAGTTCGGGGAGAACG
>JANNLH010000032.1:0-32406 GCA_031396725.1 Gemmatimonadaceae bacterium
CGTGGATACGGAGCTCGAGCTGTCGACGGACGGCGACGTCCTCGTGGTCACACCGGTGCGCAACCGAAAGCGCAAGAAGCGGACGGCTGAGCTGGTGGCCGAGGCGCACGAGCAGTATGGCGGGGTGTTCCGCCGACTCGCAGAGTGAACGAGCCCGAGTTCCTGACCCTCGACGAGGTGCTCGGGATCCACGCCGATCAGATTCGAGTGTATGGGGGCGCGAGCGGGCTTCGCGATCTCGAGCTGCTGCGGTCGGCGATCGCCACGCCCGAGACGAGCTTCGATGGCGAGTATCTACATCCCAGCGTCTTCGAGATGGCGGGCGCCTACCTCTTCCACCTGGCTCGGAATCATCCGTTCGTCGATGGAAACAAGCGAACCGCGCTGATGTGCGCGCTCGTGTTCCTCGGATTGAATGGCGAGCGGCTGCGAGCCGATCCGGACGACTTGTACTCGCTGGTCGATGGAGTCGCCGCGGGCGAGGTCGACAAGGCGGAGGTTTCGGTCTTCCTCAGGCGACACTGCGTGGCTCGCTGAGCCTCTGACGTGATCTCGATTGCTTGGACCTTGGAGCGTGCGCGGTTTTCCGTCGAATCCCACGCGATCGACCCTCCGTGGCAGCCCAACGCAGACCGCCTGGCCTACGACGCGTCGCGTATCGAGATGATGAGCGGCGCCGATGCGCTCGACCCGGGTCGGGATATTCAGCGGGCGAGGGGAAGATGCAGCAACTCTGTAGCGCGGCGCTTCGTCCCCTCCCCGCGGCGATCCGTATCTGGCCGTCGTCGGGACGTTGGCATGGTCCGCTAGCGCCTGGACGGTCACGACGTCGGCGCCGGCGTCCAGCAGGTCGTCCACGAAGGAGCGCCGAGGGTCATTGGAGCTGAAGGGCGCCACGCCATCCCGACTGGCCCGCTTCCCGGCATGCCGCGCAGACTCCCCGGGCGCTGAGGGGCGTGCAGTCAACTGGAACTCGGCGGGTCTGAGTCAAGAGCGCGCCGGGCGTGTCGCCCCGGACGGCCAGCCATCCGGCGACGGCGGCCCGCGCTCCCTTGGTCAGGTACGCGAGACGATCCTTCGCGGCGCGCGCTCGGGCGGCGGGCATAGGGCTTCCGCGCGGCAGGCTCCGCGGGGTCGTTCTCCCGGCTGACGGGCCCGGCCCGCGACGCTCGCTTCATTTGCCCCGGCCTCTGCATTGTTTCCGCAGCAGCCGACGTTAATAAAACAATCATGTTTGCTTTGTTTTGATGATCGGCTATCCAAGCGAGCAATGTCGAACGCGGCGCGCCGCAGGAGGATACGATGGCCACAGAACCCGTAGAACCGCCCCCCCGTGGATGGGTGACACCAGCGGACCTGGTGCGGGCGATGCGCGCACTGGGAGGCGTCATTCGCGATCCCGACCGGACCGACTTGATCGGCGAGTTCATCACCTCGCTTTCCGGATCCTCCGGCGTGCGGCTCTACCACGAGGTGATTGCCGACCCGGAGGCGCGGGCGATCCTGGAGGAAGGGCGCAACCTCAAGGAGACGCTGAGCAATCGCGCGGCCCTGGCCGCGATGCCGGCCGACAGCCTCGGGCGCGCCTACTTCGAGTGGACCTCGAAGCGAGACTTCGACGCCGAGGGCATTGCCGATGCGGTCCGCGAGCAGGTGCCACGCACGCTCGGGGGACCCTTTCCGACCCTGGCCGCCCGCGTCGTCGACATGCACGACCTCTGGCACGTCCTGAACGGGTGGGACTCCGACATCCACGGCGAGATCCACCTGTTGGGGTTCAGCTACGGCCAGCTCGGTAGCTACGGCTGGTTCGTGCTGGGCCGAGTAGCCGTGCTCTTCCTGTCTTCCGGTGGGCGTTCGGACAGCGCCGGCTACTTCCGGCATGCGATCGCACGGGGCCGCAAGGCCCGAACACTAGCCGGTGTCGATTGGGAGGCCATGCTGCCGCTCCCCCTGGAGGAGGTGCGCCGCCGCCTCCAGGTCGACGAGCCCGTTCCGTACAACCGGCTCGAACGGGCCGACCTTGAGCGGATTCGCAACGAAAGCCCGGTCCTCCGCTTTCTGCACCAGGTCCTGCCCGCCTGAGTGTCGGTGTTCGAAAGGAGTTGGCCATGAGTGACAAGGAAGAATCCCGGTCCGCCGGGGTACCGACGGATCTTGCGTTCGATCCCGATGCACTGCGGGAGAAGTATCGCCGGGAGCGCGAGAAGCGCCTGCGCCCTGACGGCAACGACCAGTACGTCGAGGTCGCCGGCCGCTTCGCGAACTACCTCGACGATCCCTACGCACCCGAGACGATCGAACGCGATTCGATCGACGACGAAGTCGAGGTGCTGATCGTCGGAGGCGGCTTCGGCGGACTGCTGGCGGGCGCGCATCTGCGCGACGCCGGTGTCGAGAGCCTCCGCATCATCGATGCGGCCTCGGACTTCGGTGGCACCTGGTACTGGAACCGCTACCCAGGCATCGCCTGCGACGTCGAGTCCTACACCTACCTGCCGCTGCTCGAGAAGACTGGCTACATGCCGAAGCGGAAGTACGCCGACGGCGGCGAGATCCGGGAGTACGCAAGGACGCTGGCGCGCAGGTACGACCTCTACCGTGACATCTGCTTCCAGACGCGCGCCGAGGAGCTTCGCTGGGACGAGGAGTCGGCCCGCTGGATCGTCTCGACTGACCGCGGTGACCGCATGCGCGCGCATTACGTGTGCCTCGCGACCGGGCCGCTCAATCGCCCGAAGCTCCCGGGCATCCCGGGGATCGAGTGCTTCGCCGGGCACTCCTTCCACGCCAGCCGCTGGGACTACGCCTACACGGGAGGAGACGCCGCGGGCGGTCTGGCGGGCCTCTCCGGAAAGCGCGTAGGGATCATCGGCACGGGCGCCACGTCGGTGCAGATCGTGCCCCACGTCGGCGAGTGGGCCGAGCAGCTCTACGTCTTCCAGCGAACCCCGTCGTCGATCGACGTCAAGGAGGATCCCCTCACCGATCCGGAGTGGGCCGCGTCACTCCAGCCGGGCTGGCATCGCTACCGCATGGAGAACTTCAACAACCTCGTCTCTGGCATCCCCCAAGCGGAGGATCTCGTCGACGACGGTTGGACCGCGCTGGTGCGCAACGTTCTGACCAACCTGCGCGCGGGGCGCGGCGCTGACCTCTCCGAGCAGGGGCTCGCCCGCGCGGTAGAGATCGCCGACTTTCAGAAGATGGAAGAGATCCGCGCACGGATCGAAGCCGAGGTGAAGGACGAAGAGACAGCGGAAGCGCTCAAGCCATGGTACCGGCAGCTCTGCAAGAGGCCCTGCATCCACAACGAGTACCTCGCCACGTTCAATCGGCCCAACGTGACGCTGGTCGACACCGGCGGGAAGGGAGCCGAGCGGCTCACGCCGAGGGGCGTGATCGTGGCGGGCAGGGAATACGAGCTCGACTGCCTGATCTACGCCAGCGGGTTCGAAGTCGGCACCGATTACTCGCGCCGCGCCGGCATGCAGATCCTCGGGCGAGGCGGACAGAGCCTCGCCGACAAATGGAGCACCGGCGTGCAGTCCCTGCACGGCATGCACGTGCACGGATTCCCGAACTGCTACGTCATGAGTCATCCCCAGGCGGGATTCACGGCGAGCTACACACATCTGCTCGACGAGCAGGCCGCACACATCGCGTGGATCGTCGGCACCGCGATCGGCCGCAGCGCACGCTCGATCGAGGCCACGGCGAAGGGCGAGACAGCATGGGTCGGGACCTGTATCTCGAAGGCCGGACGCGCTCGGTCTTTCCTCGAGAAATGCACGCCCGGTTACTACAACAACGAGGGCAAGCCAGGAGAACGGGCCGATCAGGATGGCTTCTATGGCGGCGGCTCTCCGGAGTTCTTCCGGATCCTGAAAGAGTGGCGCGAGCGCGGCAATCTCGACGGCATGGAGCTGTCGAGCTGATGGCGGCACGAAGGGCGATTTCGCGAGACGCCCGCGCGGTGGTCACCGGAGCAGGCAGCGGCATCGGCCGCGCATTCGTCGAGGAGATCCACCGGCGGGGCGGCGCCGTCGTGTGCGCGGACATCGACCTCGACGCGGCCGAGCAGAGCGCGACGACGATCCGTTCCCGAGGCGGTCGCGCGCACGCTGTGCGATGCGACGTGGCGCGCCTGGAGGATGTCGAGGCATTGGCGGCTGCTGCGGAGGAATTCTTCGGCGCCGAGACGAGCCTGGTCGTCAACAACGCCGGCGTCGGCGTCGGCGGAGCACTCGTCGAAGACGTCTCGATGGAAGACTGGCAGTGGATCGTCGGCGTGAACTTCTGGGGTGTCGTTCACGGTTGTCGCGTCTTCGCGCCGCGCCTTCGCCGCGCCGGCTCCGGGGGAATCGTCAACGTCGCATCGGCGGCCAGCTTCGGAGCGGCGCCGAGGATGGGGGCGTACAACGCCACCAAGGCGGCCGTTCTCTCGCTCTCCGAGACGCTCCACGCCGAGATGTCCGGGAGCGGCGTGCGCGTCGCCGTGCTCTGCCCGACCTTCGTCCGGACCAACATCGTCCGGAGCTCGCGGATCGCGCAGGGCGCGCAGGATCGCGCGCAGGGGCTGATGGATCGGAAGGGAGTCGACGCGGCAGAGATCGCGCGCAAGACGCTCGACGCGCTCGATCGCGGCTGCATCCACGTGCTGCCGCAGATCGATGCCCGCATCTCGTGGTGGCTCAAGCGCGCGGCGCCCGGCCTCTTCACGCGGGGGATGGGCAGGGTCGCACGGGCCATGGGTGCGCAGGTGAACGCAGGATGAGTGGTTCCCATCTTCGCGAACAGATTTCCAGAAAAGCTGCGCGCAAGCCGCAGGCTCGCAGCGCGACGACACGCGAGAGTGTCCTCGACGCCGCGCTCGAGTGCCTGGTCGAACGAGGCTATGCCCGCACCGCGACGGCGGACGTCGCCGAGCGGGCCGGTGTCTCGCGTGGCGCCCAGCTCCACCACTTCCGGACGCGTGCCAGCCTGCTCGCGGCCACCGTCGAACACCTCGCGGAGCGCAGGCTGGCCGAGTTGCGCCGAGCGCTGGAAGCGCGCGATCGGGTGGGCGACGAGATCGACGCGGCCGTGGATTTCGTCTGGGAGGCGTATTCCGACCCCACCGCCTACGCGAGCCTGGAATTGCTGGTTGCGGCGCGCACGGACGACGACCTCCTGGCGCACCTGCGACCGGTCGCCGATCGTTTCGAGAAGATGCTGGAACTCGCCGATCTCACGCTCGCGCCCAACTCGGTGACACGACAGCAGCGCACTGCGCTCCGCAAGCTGGTCGTCGCCGCGATGCAGGGACTCGCGGTCATGCGCATCGTCAACGACGACAGCGAGTACATAGACACCGTTCTCCGGATGTTGAAGGATCTTTGTCGACAGAGCCTCGCCAGTTCGCCGAGCGGGTGACCCGTAGAGCTGGCGGCGAAGTAATGAAGAGCAGCAACGCCGGAGAGGCCCTCGCGCGCGCGTCTACTCTACGTGCCGTCCGCAGCTGCCGCGCCTTCGCGCCCGACTCGGCGTTGCCTGGGCGCCGTCCGCGGCGGCGGAGCTGTTCGCCGACGGCGCTCCTGAAGGGGGCGGGTGGCGATCGACCGATGATTGATCAGCAACATGCTTTGCCGCGATCGCGCAGCGCTGCGCCCTGACCGACGTCGAGCAGGCGCACGCGCTCAGCCAGACCGGGGCGCGTGACCGGCACGCTCGTACTGATCTCGTAGACGCGCTCTACGCGAGATCTTCCAGACATCGCACGACCAGCGTCGTCCAGCCTTGGAACCTCGCGCCGACGCCGCGGCCGTCGTCTCCGTGGAAGTACTCTGGGAAGACGAAGAGGTCGCGCCAATGGGGATCGTCCGCGAATCTCGGATCGGCGCCATGGCAGGGACGACGCCCGGAAGCGTCGGGTAGGAAGAGGCCCACGAGACGCGACGAGAGGTTGCGCGCGACCGTGCCGAGGTCCGTTCCGTGGCCAGAGCCGGTCGGACATTCGACCTGGAGCGCGTCGCCGTAGAAGTGGTGGTAGCGCTGGAGCGCCTCGACCAGCAGGTAGTTGACCGGGAACCAGATCGGGCCGCGCCAGTTCGAGTTGCCGCCGAAGAGCCCGCTCGTCGACTCGGCCGGGTCGTAGTCGACGCGGAACTCCTGGCCCTCGACGTCGAAGCGGTAGGGGTGCTCGCGGTGGATCCGCGACAGGGCGCGCAGGCCGTGCGGCGAGAGGAACTCCTTCTCGTCGAGGACCGTGCGCAGCACGCGTTCGAGGCGCTCGCGCGACGCGATGCACAGCAGGTATCGGCCGTGCTCGGCGCCGTCCGACACGATGTGGCGCGCTTGGCTCGGGCGGTTCTCGAGGAACCAGTCCATGCGGCGCTTGAAATCGGGCAGCGCCGCGAGTGTGTCGGCCTCGAGCACCTCGACCGCGATTAGCGGCAGCAGGCCCACCATCGAGCGCACGCGCAGCGGTATCTGCCGGTCGCCGGCGTGGAGCTGGTCGTAGTAGAAGCCATCGGCCTCGTCCCACAGGCCTGTGCCGCCGAGCGTGTTGATCGAGTCGGTGATCGCGACGAAGTGCTCGAAGAACTTCGTCGCCATGTCCTCGTAGGCAGGATGCTCGCGCGCGAGCTCGAGCGCCATCGAGAGCATCGTCGCGCAGTAGAACGCCATCCAGGCGGTGCCGTCGGCCTGCTCGAGGTGGCCGCCCGTCGGCAGCGGCTGGGAGCGGTCGAAGACCCCGATGTTGTCGAGGCCGAGGAAGCCGCCGGCGAAGAGATTGCGGCCTTCCGGATCCTTGCGATTGACCCACCAGGTGAAGTTCAGCAGCAGCTTCTGGAAGGCGCGTGCCAGGAAGACGGTGTCGCGCTTGCCGCGCGGTCCCGAGATCTTGTAGACGCGCCAACAGGCCCAGGCATGGACGGGCGCGTTGACGTCTCCGTACGCGAACTCGTAGGCGGGGAGCTGTCCGTTCGGGTGCATCGTCCACTCGCGTAGCATCAAGAGCAGCTGCGCCTTCGCGAACTCCGCGTCGATGCGCGCCATCGCGACCATGTGGAAGCCGAGATCCCAGGCGGCGAACCACGGGTACTCCCAGGCGTCGCAGATCGAGATCACCTCGGCGCTGTTGAAGTGCGCCCACTCCGCGTTGCGGCCGAAGCGGCGCTCCGGCGGAGGCGGCGGACCAGCCGGATCGCCGTCGAGCCACTCGGCGACGTCGTAGGCGTAGAAGCGCTTGGTCGAGAGCAGCGACGCGTAGCCTGCACGCGCGATGCGGCGTTGCTCCGGCGAGAGCGTCGCCGGGATTCGCTCGGCATAGAAATCGTCCGCTTCCGCCCGGCGCGCCTCGAACACGGCGTCGAAGCCGGTGTCGAGATCCGCGGCGGCGCGGTCGGCCTCGGCGACGAGGCGCAGACGCAGCTCGACGCTCCCACCTGCGGGTACCTCGAGTCGCAGCCACGCCGCTGCCTTCGTGCCGTGGGGCTCGGGTGAGACGGCCTCCGCGCGACCGTGCACGACGCGCTCGTGGAACGCGTCCTTCACGAAGGGCGTCGGGTTCGCTGCGCCGAAGAGGCGCTCTCGGTTGGTCTCGTTCTCGGTGAAGAGCCAGGTCGGCTCGCCTTCGGCCAGCAGCCGGTAGCGGCCGAGGCCCGGAACTTCGGCCGCGAGCTCGCCGGCGCCGGCGAGGCGGATCTCGCCACGCGGCGGATACAGCTCGCCTTGGCGCCCCCACGCCCAGGTGTTGCGCAGCCACAACGTCGGCAGCACGTGGAGCCGTGCCGCGTCGGGGCCGCGATTCGAGATCGTGATGCGGATCGCGGTGTCGCGCGGCGACGCCTTGGCGGTCTCGATGGCTACGTCGAAGTAGCGGTCGCCCTCGAAGACGCCCGTGTCGAGCAACTCGAACTCGGGGTCGAGCTTGCCGTGGCGCCGGTTCTCCTCGACGAGGCGCGCATACGGGAACTCGACCTGCGGATACTTGTAGAGCGCGTGCTGATAGGAGTGTGTGGGCGTCCCGTCGACGTGGAAGTACTGCTCCTTCACGTCTTCGCCGTGGTTGCCTTCCGGCCCCGTGAGGCCGAAGAGGCGCTCCTTCAGGATCGGATCGCGCTCGTTCCAGAGCGCGAGCGCGAAGCACAGCCGGCCGCCGGAGTCGCAGAGCCCGAGCAGGCCGTCCTCGCCCCAGCGATAGGCGCGGCTGCGCGCGTGGTCGTGCGGGAAGTACTCCCAGCAGCCGCCCCACGCCGAGTAGTCCTCGCGAACCGTCGCCCACTGCCGCTCCGGCAGGTACGGACCCCAGAGACGCCAGTCCTGCATCCCGGTGGCGTCTTCCGTGAGGCGCGTGGTTTCGGACGTCGAGCCATTGCGACGAGTAGATCGCTTCATCCGAGGCGCTCCTTCAGGCGGTCAGCGACGCGCAGCGCGTTCGCGAGGATGGTGAGGGTCGGGTTCACGGCGCCGCTCGACGGAAAGCAGCTGGCGTCCACCGCGTAGAGGTTGTCGACGCCGTGCGCGCGGCAATCGCGATCGAGCACCGACCTCGCCGGGTCGTCGCCGAAGCGCAGCGTTCCGCACTGGTGGGAGCAGACGCCGATCGGCATGCGCGTGGCGCGGTAGTGTTTGTCGGGATCGAATCCGTCGCCTTCGATCTTCTCGAGCAGCGTTGCGAGTCGGCGCGTCAGGCGAGCGTGCGCCTCGACGTTGTTCGGCGTGTAGGTGAGCACGATGCGGTCCTCGCGATCGAGTTGGACGCGGTTCTCGGGCGCGGGCAGGTCCTCGCTGGTGAGCCAGAACTCGAGCGAGTGCGTCGCCAGATACTCGGCCGAGTAGCCGTCGATACCGGGCGGCTGCGCCGCGACCTGGGAAGCCGGCGTTCGGTTTAGCGGCTGGACGAGTCCCATCGGGAACTCCCACTCGTCTCCGGCGTGATACCAGTCGCTGATGGCGAAGGTCTTCTGGAGCACCGAGTGGTTCTCGTGGCGGGAGAGCGCGAAGACCGCCGAGTTCTGGTGGCACATGTAGTTGCGCCCGACGAGATCCGAGTCGTTCGCGAGCCCCTTCGGCCAGCGTGTGCTGGTCGAGCGCAGAAGCAGCGCGGCGGAGTTGATCGCGCCGCACGCCACGACCACCACGTCGCCGCGCGCGATCTCGTTCCCACCGTCGCGCTCGAAGTGCACGCCGGTCACCGTGCTGCCTTGCGCGTCGGTTTCGAGGCGCGTCGCGCGCGCGCCGGTCAAGAGCGTCACGTTCGGGTGCGCGAGCGCCGGCAGCACGCAGATCGTCTCGGCGTCCGACTTGCCGCGCACCAGGCACGGGAAGCCATCGCAGGTGTCGCAGCGGATGCAGGCGGAGCGGGGATCGCCGTCGTCGCGCTGGATCGCGAGCGGCAGCGGCCACGCGCGCGCGCCGGCGCGATCGAATTCGCGCAGCAGCATCTGCACGCGCGCTTCGTGGCGAACCGGCGCGTGTGCGTACGGCGCGCTTGAGGGCCCTTCGGTGGGATCCGCGCCGCGCTGGCCGCGTACCCGCCAGAGGTGCTCGGCCTCGGTGTAGTAGGGCTCGATCTCGTCGTAGGAGATCGGCCAGGCCGGTGACGTGCCGCCCGCGTGGCGTACCACGCCGAAGTCCGACGGACGCATCCGCAGCGTGGCGGCTCCCCATACCTTCGTGTTTCCGCCGACTGCGTACTTGACGCCGGGTGCGAAGGGCTGACCAGCCGCGTCGAGCCAGCGCTCGTCGGGGTTGTAACAGCCCTCGAGCGCGACCGAACGCACGTCCCAGTTGCGCTTCTCGCGCGGCAGGAAGTCACCGCGCTCGAGCACCAGGATGCGCTTGCCGGTGGGCGCGAGTCGCTGCAGCAACGATCCGCCGCCCGCGCCGGAGCCGATCACGATGACGTCGTAGTGGTCGATGGGCATGCCGTGTCCTCTGCGTCTGCAGCTCGTCGTGGTGGATCACTCGCCAGCGAGAAGGCCAGGCCAGTTGGCGTCTCCGCGCGCGATGCGGCCCGGCACGTCCGCCTCCCAGAGCTTCTGCACGTCGCGGCTGTAGTTCAGGTAGAGCTTCCCGCCGACGATCTTCCACGCCTCCGGATCGATGCTCGCCGTGTAGCCTTCCGACACCGCGTAGGCGCAGTAGCCGCCGTATTGCGGTGCGTGGCGTTCCGGGTCTGCCGCGAAGCGCGCTCGATGCTCCTCGCTCGAGAAGCGCCAGGTTGCGCCCTGCCACGTGTACTCGAACGCGGGGGATCCGATCACGGCCCGCCCCTCGCTGAAGTACGCCACCGGATCGGCGCCCCGGATCGCGAGACCGCGCCAGCTCGAATAGACCGGGTCGAGCGCCGACGCGGCGACCGGCACGGAGAGCAGCGAGATCGCCAGGATCGTTCGGAGCGTCTTCATCGTGAGGGATCCTCCGCTGGATGAGATGCCAGACGGAGCCAGCGGTTGCGTGTGACGGCGCCCGCTTCGCGTGCATCCAAGCCGCATGACGATGACTCTGCACGCCGAGATCGCGCATCCCGCGCCGCCGACGTACCCGCCGGTCTCCGATCAGGTGCCGCCGTGGTTCGTCGACCGCCCGCCCTATCGGGCGCGCTTCGCGCGAACGAGGCAGGAGCTCGAGGCGATCCAGCGCCTGCGCTACCGCGTGTTCAACCTCGAGCTCGGTGAGGGATTGGCGGAGTCGCGTCGCACCGGCCTCGACGCCGACAGCTTCGACGAGACCTCCCACCACATCCTCGTGCGCGACGAGCGCACGAACTTGGTCGTCGGCACGTACCGTCTCGCGACCTTCGAGTCGGCCTCGCGGGGGTTCTACACCGCGCAGCAGTTCGACCTCTCGGCGCTGCCGGCTTCGATGCTGGCGCGTTCCGCGGAGCTCGGACGTGCGTGCATCGCCGCGCCGCACCGCGGCCGCCACGTGCTCGCGCTGCTCTTCGAGGGCGTCGCCGCCTACGCGGCGCACAACCGCAAGCGCCACCTGTTCGGCTGCGCGTCGCTTCCCGGGAGCGCGGCTCCGGGCGCCGCAGCGCTGGCGCGCGCGCTCGTTGCGCAGGGGAGCATCGATCCGGCGCTAGCGGTGCGGCCGAAGCCGGGCTTCGAGATCCT
This sequence comes from Gemmatimonadaceae bacterium, assembly GCA_031396725.1. Taxonomy (GTDB): domain Bacteria; phylum Gemmatimonadota; class Gemmatimonadetes; order Gemmatimonadales; family Gemmatimonadaceae; genus Pseudogemmatithrix. Next base: position 11,106 of record JANNLH010000032.1, read on the forward strand.
GGTCGCCGATCCGAGCGTCGTCCTCTCGCCGGCCGATCTGCCGCCGCTGGTGAAGCGCTACCTGCGTCTCGGCGCAAGGCTCGGCGCCGAGCCCGCCTTCGACCGCGCCTTCGGCACGCTCGACTTCTTCACGCTGCTCGACCTCGCGGACGGTAGACGCGGCCGGCTGCCGATCGGTCGGAGGGCGATCGCTCCGCGAGCGCACGTCCCGCCCGTCGACGCTCGCGCCAGAGTCGGATGATCTCGGACCAGCTCGCGGGCTGCGCGCCCGCGGCGACGTTCTCGGCGCCGATCTCGAAGGCCGCCCGCCACTGCGATGCGAGCGCACGCCAGGCGCGCACGACTCCGTAGCGCGGGTCGTACATGTCGGTCGGCTCCGCGGTGAGGCCGTTCAGCTCGACGGCGCGGAAATCGCCGGCCTGGAGCGCATCGAGCGAGGCGGCGCGCACGTCATAGCGGCCGAGGTGGAAGCCGGGGTAGCCGCGGCTGAGCCGATCCACGGCGTCTTCGAGCGCAGGCGTCGCGAGCGCGGCGCCGTCGAGAAAGAGGGCGCCGCGCGAGTGCGTGCCGATCTCCACGAGCGGCACGCGCTCGCCGACCCGCGGCACCTGCGCGAGCGCCGCCGCGTGGCGCGCGAGGTGTACCGGTGCGAGACACACGGCACGCGGATCGCGCAGGATCAACGTCTCGAGCGCGCTCGCGCCGTCGCCGGTGACCGCGATCATGCGCTTCTCGGTGATCGACGTGAGCCGGCCGCGCGGCTCGGACGGACGGCGCACGTAGAAGAGGCCGGCCTCGATGCCCGGCACGTACTCTTGCACGAGCAGATCGCCGGCCCGTGACGCGAGTGCGAGGTCCAGCGCCGCGGCATCGCGCACGATCGCGACGCCCGATCCGCGCTCGCCGACGTCGGGCTTGATCACGATCGGGAACTCGAGCCCGCGTTCCTGCATGAAGCGGAGCACTTGGTCCACGCGCGCGGCGACCGGGCCATCGGGAAGCAGATGGGTGCGCGCCACGCGCTCCGGCCACGACGCGGAGAGCGCGGCGAGGATCGGGTGCTTCGTCTCGCCGCAGAGACCGCCTGCCGGGATCGCGGGGTTCACCGCCGTGACGACGCGCAGTCCCCCATGCCGCAGCGCGAGCCACGCGAAGCACGGGACGAGCGGCGCGTACAGAAGCCAGCTCGGCCAGAACTCCCAGCGACGCCAGCGCAGCCAGGCGCCGAGCAGGAGCCGGCGACCGCGCCAGGTCGCGAGGCGAACACCGAAACGCGTCGCGACGAAGACCAGCAGTGCAACGGCCGCGAGCGCGACTCCGCCCGGCGTGATCGCGCCCAGACCGGCCGCGCCACCGACGACGATCGGTGCCCAAAGCACGGCGCCGACGGCCAGCCAAAACGCGAAGGCGCCGATCGGATAGCGGAGCGCGCCGGCCGCGAGGTAGGTGGGCAGGCGTGCTCCGGGTAGGAAGCGGCTGGCGAGAATCCAGAGCGGTCCGCTCCCGATCACGGCGCCGGTCGCGAAGCGCGAGAGGTCGAAGAAGCGCCCTGCGCCGTAGAGCGCGAGATCTCCGAGCCAGAGCGCGAACGCGCACGCAGCGGCGCCCGCGACGAAGCCGACGCGGCCCTGCGCCACCAAGAGCCCGACGCCGATGCAGGTCAGATCCTCGCTGATCATGCTCGCTGCGAACACGAGCGCGGCGAACAGCGCGAAGCCCGCGAGGGTGTTCGGCTCGTTCTGCGCGACGAAAGCGGCGATGCGGCCGGCGCTAGCGTCGCCGAGCCAGGCGGGAGCGGCGCTCCACGCGATCATGGCGAGGCCGAGGAGCAGGAGCGCGATCAGCGCGCGAACCATCGGTCCTCGCGGCGATAGGCGCTCGGCTCGGCCTCGAGCACGAGCAGGTCGTCGTGGCGTACAACGCGACCCGTCACCTCGACGGCCTCGGCGACCCACGGCAACAGCTCGCGTCCCAGGGCGCGGCCGTCGGTTCCGACGAGCAGCAGGTGGAGATCGCGATCGCGCGCGGCGTCGTGCACCCAGAGCATCGGTGGCGACCCGCTCGCGATACAGCGCGCGGCGCAGGCGCGGTGCGTCTTGCCGCTGCCGGGGCGCATCACGCCGAAGTGGCACTTGGCGTCGACGATTTCACCGCGCAGCGTCTGCTCGCCGAGGTCCTGGATCACGACCGCCGGCGCCGGGGCTCCCGCTGCGTCGAGCGCCTGCACCGAGCCCGGCACCACATCGAGCAGCGTCTGATCGCCGCGGTAGACCAGCACGCCGCGCAGCCGCACGCGGCGGCCATCCATGCCTCGCACGAGATCCGCAGCGCCGCGCTTGGTGCCGTAGTGCGCGAGCAGCCAGCTCGAACGGGCGCTGCAGACCTCGGTGCACGCGGGCCCCGACACCACGAGCTGTGGCGCGGGCGCTTCGCGGACCACGCCGACGAACTCGCGCTCGTCGCCATACTCGAACACGCTCGCAGCGAGAGGTGCCTGGAATGCCGCGATCGATCCAGCGACCACGATGGCGGCGACGAATGCCGCCGCCACGGCGCGTCGCACGAAGCGCCGCGTTGCCGCGGGCATCGACGCTTCCCAGCCGATGTAGAACTCGTCGTGCTCAGACATCGATCCGCGCCGGTTCGACGTGCGTGCCGGGTGGCAGCGCGCGCGGATCGAGCCATACGCGGCCGTGCAGCACGCGCACGCGGTATGTCGCGACCCGGTCCGTGAAGGGCGCCGGGCTGCGGCCGTCCTCGGGGCGGTACTGGTAGCCATGCCATGGGCACACGATGCAGCCGTCGACGATCTTGCCCTCGCCGAGCGGGCCGTTCTGGTGGCGGCAAACGTTCGAGAGCGCCGAGACCTTGCCATCGCAGCGGAACACCGCGACGCGTTCGCCAGCGATCGGGAAGATGCGCGCGCGGCGCTCGGGGATCTCGTTCGCGGGGCAGAGCTCGATCCATCCGTCGCGCGCCGCCGACACGACATGGCGATCGAGGCGCGCCTCGCGCGTGGCCGCGACGATGTGGAGACCGACGACGCCTACGAAGCCGAGCGCCACCAAGGCCGTGAGCGCCGGGCTGGTCTCGGACTGGAGCACGCCGAAGGCGACGTGCAGCACCAGCGCGCCGTACGCCGCGTAGACGCCCATGTGCAGCGTCTTCCAGACGCGCGGCGTCAGGTTCGCGAGCCAGAAGTCGTGGCTGGTAGCAGCCATCGCGAAGAGCACGCCGAGCGCGAACACGCCGAAGAGCTCGAACGGGAACTGGCTCGCGCTCGCGAGGCGCGGGTTGCCGGTGAGCACGCTCCAGAGCGGATTGGCGTCGCCGAGCGCGTGGAACTGGATCGTCGCGAAGCTCGCGTGCGCGAGCGCGAGCACGAACATCGCGACGCCCAGATGCCGGCGGTTGTAGAGGAGCGGCAGGAAGCGGCGGTCGAGGCGGCAAAGTGGCCCGATCGCGAGGATCCCGTGGAGTAGCAGCAGCGCTCCGGTGCCGAAGGCGCGGATCAACAGCGTCTCGATCGTCGCGTATCGATCGAGTGCGAACCCGCCGCCGACGAAGAGCGCGAGGTAGAGGAAGATGCCTGCCGCGAGCGTCGCGTCGTAGGCGCGCTTCTGCGGGTTCCACTGCACGGCGCGGTAGGCGTGCGCCATCGCTCACCTCACCTCGAGCGCGGCGGACCCGAGCCACTGCGCGTGCCCGAGACTGTAGAGGTGCAGGCGTCCCGGGCGCGCGCGCGCCTCGGCCGGCAGCGCGAATCGGCGCGGCGATGCGCCGGCGAGGCGGCCGAGCCAGTGTGCGCCGTCGGGCAGGCGCTCCGCGTCCGGCTCGGCCGACCAGTAGACGAGTACGTCGGGTTGCTCGAGATCGGCGAGCGGGGCGATTTCGACGACGGGTCCGCCTGCTTCGGCCGCGAAGAGCCGCGTGCGGATCGCGAGTGGCTGCCAGAGATCGTCGCGTGCGAAGACCAGCGGACCGGCAGCGGGGTCGGCCGTCCAGGCAGCGGGAATCTCACCCGGCGGCGGCAGCGCCGGCCGCGCCGCGATCGCCAGCGCGAAGGCCGGCGGTACGGCGAGCGCGAGCGCGATCGTCGCGACGCGGTGCGCGCGGCGCAGCGGCGCGATCACGTCGCTCGCTCCGCGTGCGCCGCTCTCCACCAGCGCCGCGCGAGCAGCGGCCACAGCGCGACCACACCGGGCGTGACGAGCATGCGGAAGCCGAGGCTCCCGCCCGCCGCTGCTGGGTCGATGCGAGCCAGCCCGCGCCAGTGGAACGCGACCGCGAAGAGTGTGCCCAGAGCGGCATGGAACGACAGGGCGGCGAGCACGAAGTCGGCGATCGCGGAACCCACGACTCTTGGATGCGTGCCGACGGGGGAGGTCACGGCGCGAGAGTGCCACGTCGGACGTCCGGCGGCATCCAATCCTCGTGATGCCCACCAGAACTCGCGTCTCCGGCCGCTTCGTCTTTCCGCTGGATCGAGTCGCGCGCGCGCCGAGCTCGAGCGGGCACCTGCGCGCGGTGACGCGCGCGATCGGGCTGGTCGCGACGTCGCTGCTCGCGGGGGCACTGCTGCTTCTGCTGTCGCGGTCCGCACGAGCGCGCGGGACCCTGCAGCGTGGGTGGGCGCGCAGCGCCGCCCGCATCGTCGGCCTGCGTGTCCGCGTGGAGGGGACGCCGCCGCCGGCCGGGTCTCTGCTCGTCGCGAACCATCTCGGCTACCTCGATGTCGTGACGTTCTGGTGTGCGGTGAGCGGCACCTGCGTTGCCAAGTCCGAGGTCGCTGGCTGGCCGCTCGTCGGCGCGCTCGGGCGCCTCACCGGCACGCTCTTCGTGGACCGCAGCCGCCGCTGTGACGTTGCGCGCGTGATTCCTGCCATTGAGCGCGCGCTTTGCCGCGGCGAGCGCGTATTCCTGTTCGCCGAGGCGACCAGCACGCGCGGCGATCGCGTGCTGCCCTTTCATTCCGCGCTCTTCGAGGCGGCGGTGCGTAGCGAGCGGCCGGTCGCGTGCGCGAGCGTCCACTACGCGACGCCGGCCGGCGCGCCGCCCGCGGACCTCGCCGTCTGCTGGTGGGGCGACATGACCTTTCTCGATCATGTCTATGCGCTCCTGCGACTCCCGCACATCGAGGCCACGCTGCGCTTCGCGCCCGCACCGCTCGTAGGAACGGACCGCAAGGAGCTCTCGCGCCGCGCGCAGACCGTCGTCGAATCCATCTGGATGCCCGTCGAGGGCGCGCGATGAGCGACGTGTCGCGGCTCGCGGCAATCTGCGCAGAGCTCCTCGAGCAGGCTCGTGACCTCGTGCTCAAGCTCGACGGCGACGCCTTCGCAGCACCGCTCCCCGGCGTCGCGGCCAGCACCGGCGTGCACCTCCGCCATTGCCTCGACGCCTTCGACCGGCTCTGCGCCGGCCTCGAGACGGGCGCAGTGGACTACGACCGGCGCGCGCGCGATCCCCGGACTGAGAGCGATCCCATGCTCGCGCTCGAGCGCATCGAGGCGCTGCGCGAGGAGCTGCTCGATCGGATCGCGCGCTCGCCCGATCGAGCCTTGCGGATCCGAGCCGACGAGCCGGACCTTGCGCCGCACGAGGGCTTCGTCGCCTCGACGTTGACCCGTGAGCTGCGCGCCCTCGCGAGCCACACGATGCACCACTTTGCATTGATCGCCGTGGTGCTGCGCCTGCGCGGCGTCGCGGTGCCGGGCCGCTTCGGAGTGGCGCCGTCAACCTGGGCGCACGCGAAGCGTCAGCGCTCGGTCAGCGCGTTTCGCGCACGCGCAGCACGTGGCCGTCGGGGTCTGTGACGAGAAGTCCACGGGGGAAGCCGAGGGCCGCGCCTTCGAGCGCGATGGGTCCCGGCGAGATCCAGCCGCCGCCGCCCTTGCGGACCCCCGCGGCGACGGCGTCCGCCTCCAGCGTCACGAGATCCGTCTGCCAGTGGAGGAGATCGTTCGTGCGCGCGTCCGGCGGACGCGGGCGGCCAGTGCGCGGCGTCAGATACTCGAGCAGCTCGATGCCGGGTCCCCGTGGCGCGCGCAGCGCGGTGATGCGCAGGCGCGCGCCGAAGACGTTGTTCAGGTGCTCCTGCTCGGTGCCGTAGTTGTCGCTCGCACCGGTGACGCGCAGCCCGAGTGCGTCGCGGTAGAACGCGAGGCTCGCCTCGGTGTCGGCGACCACGATCGCTGTGTGGTCGATGCCGAGGAACAGCCCGCGGCCGGGCGCCTGCCAACGCGGATCCCCCTTGCCCGGCGGAAACTCGATCAGCTCGAGGAAGTGTCCGTCGGGATCGCGGAAGTAGAAGGCCTCGATGCCGCCAGCGTTGGGATTCCAGTCCGGCAGGCGCTGCGGGCCCGACGAGGCGTGCTCGACGCGGTGCTCGCGCAGTCGTGCGTAGGCGCGCTGCATGTCACGAACCACGATCGCGACGTGCTGGAACCAGCGGTCGTTGCCGCGCGTGTCCTCCGGGAAGGCGCGCCCGCGCGGCGCCAGATACTCGGTGAGCTCGAGCGTCTCGTCGCCGAGAGCGAGCCGGGCCACGCGCATGCGCAGGCCGAAGACCCCCTGGAGGCGTTCGGCATCGGAGCCCGCGACCTCGATGATCTCGCCTTGCCGCTCGAAGTCGAGGACATCGGTGTAGAAGCGCAGCGCCGCATCGAGATCCGACACCGTGAAGCCGATGGCGCCGACCGCTCGCACCGACTCGTCCGCGCGGGCGACGCTCGACAGCGCGACGAGGAGCGCGAGAGCGAGTCCGAGGGTGCGTCGCGATGTCACTGCATCGCCCAGCCGCAGCGGAAGATGCAGCGGTGGCCGTTCTGATGGTGGAGCTTCGCGCAGTGGACGCGGCGCGCGCCGGCGACGCGCACGTAGCTCTCCGCCGCGAGCAGCATGCCGGCGAGCGGCGCTGCAAAGTAGATCCAGAGGCCCGTGAAGACGCCGGCGCCGGTGGCGGAGCCGAGCGTGCGCGCCGGGTTCATGCTCATGCCGGAGAGCGGAGCCTCGAGCGTGACGTACGTCGCGATCAGGATGGCGCAGCAAACACCCGTCCAGCGCGCGATCGGCGCGTGGTTCGAGACGACGAGCACGGTGAGCATCATCCCGAAGGAGATGGCGACCTCGGCGGCGAAGGCGGCGCCGTGACCGGCCGCGCCGGGCAGCGTGGCGGCGAAGCGCACCGATGGGTGTCCGGGCAGCGACCCGAGCAGCGCGCCTGCGACTGCCACCCCGGCGATCGCTCCAAGAATCTGCGCGGCGACGTAGCCCGCCGCATCGAGCGGCGCGACCTTGCCGAGGCGCAGGAAGGTGAGCGTGAAGGCCGGGTTGAAGTGCGCGCCCGAGCGCTGTCCCCACGGCGAGTACACGAGCGCCATGGCCGTCGCGCCCATCGCGATCCCCATGAGCGCGCGCCGTAGCAGCGGATCGGGCAGGGCGCGGTGAAGGGCCGAGTCCGGGTGCTCGAGCGCCACCGTGCCCGCGACCGCCGCCAACAGGAACACTGCGATGCCGAAGGCCTCGACCGCGTACTCCGGCCAGTGATCACGCATCTCAGGCCGCCATCTCTTCGATGGTGACAGGAAAGCGGCCCGGGGCTGTTGCGTGCTCCTGCTCGATCACCGCGCGCAGAGCCTTGCGCGCGCGGTGGAGCCGGGTCTTCACGGCGCCGGCCGTGATGCCGAGCCGGAGTGCCGTCTCGTCGGTGTCGAGCTCCTCGAAGTCGCGTAGCAGCAGGACGTGGCGGTGGCTCTCAGGGAGCAGGTCGATCGCGCGGCGCACGAGCGCGCAGCGCTCGCGAGTCGCGAGGCTCTCGTCGGCGGACATCGTGTCGCCGGCTGTCGTCCAGGCGCTGGCGGTGTCGGCGTGCGGCGGCAGCTCGTCGAGCGAGGCCTCCGGTCGCCGCCGTCGCGAGCGCAGCTTCATCAGCGCCGCATTCACCACGATGCGATGCAGCCAGGTGGAGAGTCGCGCATGGCCTTCGAAGCGAGGGAGCGCGCGGAAGGCCTGAAGCCACGCCTCCTGTACAGCGTCGCGCGCATCGTCGTCGTTGCCGAGGATGCGGCGCGCGGCGGCGAACATGCGGGCGCCGCCGTCCCGCATCAGCGTGGCGAAGGCGCGCTGGTCTCCCGCGCGCAGCCGCCGCACCAGGAACATCTCGGCGGCCACCACCGCCGCCTGATGCGGGGTCCCCTCGTTCGCAAAGGTCCGGATCTCGAAGTCCATTTCCAGAGCTGCGCTCATCGCATTTCCTCCTCGAGCAGCTCGCGCACGAAGGGGGAGCAGCCGACCAACTCGACCGGTCCCTGGCGCAGGGCACGCAGCACGGCCGCGCCCGCGGCGTCCACGAAGCGGACGCCCGCCAGATCGATCACGACTCTGTGCTCGGGCGACACGCAGGAGCGCCACGCCTCGTCGAGCGAAATCAGCTCGCTTGCCGTGATGCGACCTTCGAGCTGCAATGTGGTCTTGCTGGGCTCGTGCTGGCGTGTGATCCGAAGCATGCGTCGCTCTCCTGTTCCGTCGCGATCGATGCGATCACACAACAGCAAGCGCCGTGCCCAACTCCGAACGCTGCCGTCCGAGGTCGCAAAGCGGAGTCTCGGCGGGTACTTGTTCGTCGGGGGGCGTGCGCCGTGGGTAGCGCGCCGTGGCCCCGAGATTTCGTGGATCTACGAGGCGGAGTCGTGGCTGCGGCGGATGCCGAGCTTCTTCATGCGGCTGCGCAGCGTGTTCCCGTGCAGCCCGAGCCGCTGCGCGGCGCCCTGCGGCCCCTCGATGCGCCAGCCGCACTCGCGCAGTGTCGCGAGCACGTGGTGGCGCTCGACGTCGGCGAGCGAGGTGGTAGTGCAACCGCTCGCGACGGACGCCGACGCAGCGCTCGGTGCAGCCGCGGCCAGAGTCACCGACTCCGCGGCGGACGCGGCGCCGAGACCGAGCATCGCCGGGTCGATCTCCAGCTCGTTCCCCCGCGAGAGAATGACGGCCCGCTCGATCACGTTCTCGAGCTCGCGCACGTTGCCGGGCCACGGATAGCGCGCGAGCAGACGCATCGCGTGCTCCGGGATGTGCGTGATGGGCCGCCCGATGCGCGCAGCGTGGCGCACGAGGAAATACTGCGCCAGGAGCGGCACGTCGCCAGCGCGCTCGCGCAGCGGCGGCACCGTCACGGGAAACACATTGAGCCGGTAGTAGAGGTCCTGGCGGAAGCGGCCCTCGGCGAGTGCGCCGAGCAGGTCGCGGTTGGTGGCCGCGATGACGCGCACGTTCACGCGGATCGTCTGGTTGCCGCCGGCGCGCTCGAACTCCCGCTCCTGGAGCACGCGCAGGAGCTTCACCTGGATCTCGGGCGGAATCTCGCCGACCTCGTCGAGGAAGATCGTTCCTCCGTCGGCGAGCTCGAAGCGGCCGATGCGGCGGTCGCCGGCGCCGGTGAAGGCGCCGCGCTCGTGCCCGAAGAGCTCGCTCTCGACCAGCCCGGGCGAGAGCGCCGTGCAGTTGACCTTGACGAGCGGCTTGTCACGGCGCGGGCTGCGCGCGTGGATCGCGCGCGCGATCAGCTCCTTGCCGGTGCCGGTCTCGCCCGAGACCAGCACAGAGGCGTCCGTCTCGGCGACCCGCTCGAGATCGCCGAAGAGGCGCTGGATCGCGCGGCTCTTGCCGACGATCTCCTCGAAGTGGTGGATCTCCTCGAGCTCCTCGCGCAAGTACGCGGCCTCGCTGCGCAGCTTCTCGAACGCGCGGGCGGCGCTCGCGTACTCGTCGATGTCGCGGAAGATCACGGTGTAGACCACGCGACCATTCGATTCGGACCTCGAGAGCGAGGCGTCCTGATGGAAGATCGTTCCGTCCGCGCGCTTCGCCGTGAGCGCCTGCGCCTCGGCCGAAGCGACCAGCATGTCCCGGTCGTCGCGAAGCCGCTCGAAGGCGGCCTGCACGGCGGCGAGGCCCTCGTCGGTGGCGAAGCGGAACACCGAGGTGCCGAGTGCCTCCGATGCCTTGCAGCGCAGGATCCGCTCGGCACCGCGGTTGAAGACGAGCAGCGTGCCTGCCTCGTCGTAGGCGACGATGCCGTCGGAGGCGGAATCGATGAGTCGAGCGAGGCGCTGCTCCTGGTGCGCGAGCGCATCGAGCGCGTGTTGCCGCTCGAGCTCGGCGACCGCGCGCGCCGCGAAGATGCGCATTACGTCGAGGGCCCGCTCGCCATCCTCGAGCGGCGCGTCGTGCATGATCGCGAAGTGGCCGACGACATGTCCGGCCATGTCTACCATCGGCACGCCCGCGTAGCTGACCGCTTGCCAGTCGGCGAGTCCGTGGTCGAGGGGAAAGAGGTCCTGGAGTCGCTGCGGGTAGTGGCGCATCGCGCCGCAGAGCACGTCTTCGCAGGGCGTTCCGGCGAGCGGCACTTCGAAAGGCGCGCCGAGCTCGCCGCGCGCCCAGAGCGCGAGTGAGCGGAAGTGCGTGCCGTTCTGAGTGATCTCCGACACGAACGCGTACTGCACGCCCAGCGCCTCGGCGAGGCCGCGCACCAGCGTGCGAAAGAACGACGCGCCCGTCTCGGCCTCGACGGCCTCGACCAGGGTGCGAAGCAATCGGTCGTCTCGCTCCGAAGGACCCACGAAGCGGCATGTTACCCGACGCTGGAGGCTTCCTCGTCGCTGCGGAACCGGTAGAAGTAGTGGCCGTCTCGAAAGGCGTGCTCGTCGAGGACATGGTGAATCACGCCCCGCTCGACGAGGCGCTGTCCGAGCGCGGTCGCCTCGTCGCGGGTCAGCCCCTCGTGCAGCATCAGCCAGTCGATCGCCTCGCGCCCGACGAAGCTGCGCCGGTGGCGGGCGAGCAGCCGGCGGCGGTCCAGGATCGGCACACCACCGGGTCCGCGCAGTCGCGCCGCCACGGCATCCAGCTCGGCTTCGCTCCATTGGGCGGGCTCGAGCGCAGGATCATCGAGCGGCTCGGGCTCGCCGTCGAATGCACCGGCCTCGGGTGGCACATCGTCCGGTGCCACCCGCCGCGTCGCGGCGTCGAGCAGGCGGTCGAGCTGCGGCGAGCGCAAGTGCAGGTCGCGCTGGGGAAATGGGACCTGGATGCCATGGCGCGCGAGGTTTGCGAGCACGCGGAAGTTGAGGTCGCTCACGAGCGTGAGCTGGTTGCGCGGATCACAGGTCCAGACCAGTAGCTCGAACTCGAGCGCGCTCTCGCCGAAGGCGCGCAGCTGCACTTGGGGTCGCGGATCGCGGCGCACGGCGGGATGCGCGGTTGCTGCGTCGAGGAGCGCCCTCCGCACGCGCGGCACGCTCGACCCGTAGGCGACGCCCACTGGCACGTGCACGCGTGAAAGGGGGCTGCCGTGGCTCCAGTTCACGACCTCGCTCTCGAGGAAGCGCGAGTTCGGCACCAGGATCGCGACTTCGTCGAGCGTGCGGATCTCGGTGCTGCGGCCACCGACGCGGATGACGGTTCCCTCCCACTCTCCGACGCGCACGAAGTCGCCGGGGCGGATCGGCAGCTCGAGGTTGATCAAGAGGCCGCTCACGAAGTTGTTCGCGATGTGCTGGAGTCCAAAGCCGATGCCGACGCCGAGCACGCTGGCCAGGATCGCGATGGTGCGCAGGTCGATCTGATGGGCTTGCAGCACGATCAACGCGCCGACGCCGGCGAGACCGACGCGCAGCAGCACCACCGCCGCCGCTTCGCGCAGCCCGGCCTCGACGCCCGCCGGCGCGAGCACGTGTGTCTTCAACAGCCAGGCCGCGCCGCTGGCAGCGAGCCACACGACCACGAGCAGCGCCGGCAGGCGCAGCAGATCGAAGCCGGTGTAGCTGTGTCCGTCCTGCACGAGCAGTGGCGCCTCGAGGCTCATCGCCACGAGCTTCTCCACCGCGTCGCGCAAGCCGTGCAGCACGTCGATCCGATCGGCGAGCAGTCCGAAGGTCGCGACCCAGAGCAGCGCGCGCAGCGCCACCCCGACGACATCACAGATCCGCCGCCCGGGCAGCTCGGAGCCGAGCGCGTCGCCGCGCCGGCGCGCGATCCACACCGGGATGCGACGCATCACGCGGCCGATCGCCCAGTGCAGCGCGGCGGCCGCCGCCAGGATCGCGAGCGCTTGCGCGAGCAAGCTCAGCGCCGTTCCGGCGCGAGAACGACGCGGTCGAGTCGCAGCAGCTCGCCGAGCGACCACGCCTGGAACGGGCAGCCGCGCAGGACCTGCGGCGGTTCCGCGTCGGCGATTTCGGACACGTGCCCGAGGCCGGCGTCTTCGACGTGTCGGAGAATCGGTGTCACGAAGCGTTCGCGCGCCTCGCGCTTGGCCGCGGGTGTCGCGCCGCGCACGCGCAGCCACGCCTCGACGAAGGGCCCGAGCAGCCACGGCCACACCGTGCCTTGGTGATACGCGCCATCGCGCTCGCGCACACCGCCCTCGTAGCGCGCTCGGTAGTCGGGCTCGTCGGGTGCCAGCGAGCGCAGGCCGATGGGGGTCCATAGGTGCCGTTCGACGGCATCCACCACGCTCCGCGCGCGCGTGCCCCTGACCAGCGCGAGCGGCAGTCCGCCGACCGCGAAGATTTGGTTCGGACGCTGGCGCGCATCGACCACGCCCGTCTGGTGATCGACGTCGACCACGTCGAAGAGTGCGCCGGCTGCTTCGTTCCAGAAGCGATCCTCGAAGCTGGTGCGCGCGCGGTCGGCGAGCGCGCGCCAATGCTCGGCGCGCCGGCCCGCGAACGCGAGTGCGTTCATCCAGAGCGCCTGGACCTCCACGGGCTTACCGGAGCGCGGCGTCACGACCCAGTCGCCCACTTTGGCGTCCATCCAGGTGAGCTGCACGCCGGGCTCGCCTGCGGCGAGCAATCCGTCGGCATCGCAGCGGATGCCGTGGCGCGTGCCCTTGGCGTAGCCTTCGAGAATCGCGTCCACCGCGCTCTCGAAGCGCGCGCGATCGGCGGCACCGACCTCGAAGCCGTCGCGATCCGCCGCGTCGAGCCATTCGAAGCCCGCGATCACGTACCAGAGCGAGGCATCGACGGCGTTGAACTCGGGCGCGTCGCCGCGATCCGGGAAGCGATTGGGCAACATGCCGTCGGAGACGCTGCCGGCCCATTCCATCACGATGTCACGCGCGACGTCGAGGCGGCCGGTCGCGAGGCACAGGCCCCGCATCGCGATGAAGGTGTCGCGGCCCCAGTCGGTGAACCACGGGTAGCCCGCGACCAGCGTGCTTCCGGAGCCGCGTCGTACGACGTAGGCGTCGGCGGCGCGGTCGAGAGGCGTCGTGAACGTCGCGCGGCGTGCGCGCTCGGCTGCGCGGAGCGCTTCGAATCGCTGCGCCGCGGATTCGTCGCTGCCGATCACGGCTTCGTGTCCGCCCGCGGCGAGCATCCAGACGGCGGCGCCGGCGCCGAGGTCGAAGACGAGCTCGCCGGGCGACGCGCAGTCCTCGCTCCAGTCGAGCCCGCGCGCGCGCTCCTCGTCGTAGCGGAAGCTCCGATACCAGAGCGGCGCGTACTCGTAGCGGGCATTCGAGCGCGACACGATCTCTGGAACGCCGTCGTAGGGCCGCCACACGAGCACGTCTCCGACTGTCTCGGGCTCGAAGCGGAACCCGGTGTTCTCGTGGTGGAGCGCGTGATAGTCGCGACCCGACAGGAATGGGCGCACGATCAGACGGGCGTTGGCGGAAGAGCTGGGCACGAGCCGCCAGGCGAGCGCAACCGCGGCGCTTCCTTGTGGCACGAAGAGCTCGTGCTCGATCGAGGTGCCGTCGGGCAGACGGAGGCGCCAAGTTGGCCACGGCTCCCGTTGGAACGATTCGAGGTGCGACGCGCCGTCGGGGTGCACGACGTCGGGCGCATAGGCCTGGGAGGTCAGCGCAAAGCGCCCAGCGGCGGTCTCGACCCAGGCGTCGAAGCCTTGCACGAGCACCATGCGTCCCGCGGGCGGCGCGCTCGCGTGTAGTAGCAGCGCGTGATAGCGCCGCGTGCGCATACCACCGACCGTGCCGGAGGCGAAACCGCCGAGTCCGTCGGCTTCGAGCCACTCGGCGAACAGGTCACCCGTCACGCCGGCTTCCCGATCGCGAGCACGTTCTTGATTCCGCTCGGGCGGCCGAGCAGGAGGTCGCGATGCGCCTCGAGGGGGTGGCGCCCGGTGATGAGGGCCTGGAGCGCACCGGGCCAGCGCGAGTGGAAGACACCGAGATCGCGCACCGCGGCTTCGAAAGCGTCGCGTCCGGCGTTCACGGTGCCGAACACGATCTGGTTGCGCAGCACCAGGTTCCGCATCAGCAGGTCGGTGTCGACGGGTACCGGCGCCTTGCGACCGGGTACGCCGGTGAAGATGAAGACGCTGTTGGCGCCGAGCGACTGCATCGTCTCGAAGGCAGCTTGCGACGCGCCGGCCGCCTCGTAGACCACGTCGATGCCGCCGCAGTGCGCGGCGATCTCCGTCGCCGGCACGTCCTGCGCCGAGACGTAGGTCACGCCGATCGACTCGACCCAGTCGGCCTTTTGCGACGGCCTAGGCTCGCGCGCATAGACGATCGTCTCGAAGTCGGCTGCGCGCAGCGCGAGCGCACCGAGCAGGCCGACCGGGCCCGCGCCCAGCACGAGCGCGCGCCGACAGTGGCCGTGGTTCTTGCCCGGGCGGTGCGGGCACTCCCAGGGCAGGCGCTCCTGGACCTGCCAGAGCTGGATCAGCGCCTTCTCGGCGATCGTGAGAGGCTCGACCAGCACCGCGACGTCGGCGATCGACGCCGGCACCGGCAGCAGGTACTGCTCGTCCTCGACGACGAGCTCCGTCATGAAGCCGTGCGCCTCCTTGATGCCGCGTTCGCGGAAGTCGCCCGTGAAGCAGAAGTCCTGCCGCCCGCGCCGGCAGGCGACGCAGTGCTCGTGCGGGCAGGGACGCCGCACCATCGGCACGACCCAGTCGCCGGGCCGCAGCTTCGACACGCCGGAGGCGACGCTCTCGACCTGCGCAAGCGACTCGTGCCCGAGCACGAGGTGCTCGCAGCCGGGCGGCGGCGTGCCGTACTCGAAGCTGCAGATCTCGCGATCGGTGCCGCACACGCCCACTTCGATCATGCGTAGGCGCACGTCGGTCGGAGTGGCGACCGACGGCTCGGGAATCTCCTGGAGTCGCAGCTCGCGCGACTTCGGCACGACGGTGACGGCTTGCATGTGTGGCTCTCCCGTTCGGGTATTTGCACTTGGATGCTCCGATCGCGATTTCGTCACACGTCACCGCCGGCGCGATGCGACATCGAAGCAGAGCGCCCGCCAAAGGGCGTCAAGGAGACCCTGATGCGATCGAGCTACCGAACCCTCGCGGCCAGCGCCGTCGCCGCACTCGCTCTCGGCTCCGGCGTCGCGCGCGGCGCCGAGCCCATGACCCAGCGCATTCTGAGCCTCGGCGAGGCCAAGGCCCTGATTGCCGCGGCCGCGGCCGAGGCGCGCAAGAGCAACGCCGGCGGCGCGATCGCCGTCGTCGACGAGGGGGGCCATCTGCTCGCGCTCGAGCGCCTCGACGGGACCTTCCCCGCCGCCGCGCCGATCTCGATCGAGAAGGCGCGCAGCGCCGCGGTGTTCCGCAAGCCGACAGCCGACTTCGAGACTGCGATCAAGAACGGTCGCGTTGCCCTCGTCGCGAACGAGCAGCTGCTCCCGCTCCAGGGCGGTGTGCCGATCGTGCTCGGCGGCAAGGTCGTCGGCGCGATCGGGGTCGCGGGCGCTACGAGCGCACAGCAGGACGAGGACATCGCCAAGGCCGCCGCGGCGACGGCCCAGTGAGGAACACGGAGATGCGCTCTGCATTCGCAGTGATGGGGATCGCCTTCGCGGCCGCGCTCGCGTCCGCGGCGCCGCCGAGCGCCGAGGTCACCGAGATCGACGCAGCCGACGTGAAGGCCGCCTTCGAGAAGGGCCGGCCGCTCGTCGAGAACGACGCCTACAAGGTGCATGCGAGCCGTCGCGAAGTGGCCGGCCAGGCCGAGGTGCACGCGCGCGACACCGACGTGATCTACGTGCTCGAGGGCACGGCGACGCTCGTCACGGGCGGTCGTGTGGTGGACCCGAAGACCGTCGCGCCCGACGAACTCCGCGGCGCCGCGATCGAAGACGGCATCGACCGCACGATCGCGGCCGGCGACGTCATCGTCATCCCGAATGGTGTCCCGCACTGGTTCCGCGACGTGCCGGCTCCGATCCTCTACTACGTCGTCAAGGTGACGGCGTCGGGAGTCTCGCGATGAGAGGTGCGGTACTCCTCGCGATCGCGGCATTCGCGGCCGCAGCGGCTGCCGGAGCGCAATCCCCTGGTGCCGAGCCGGATGCGACGATCGATCTCGCAACACGCGATGGCGCTCGTGCGGTTCAGGGAACCTGGCGCTATGCGGACGTCGAGATCGTCCCCACGAAGCACCGAGCGCCCGACGCGGACGGCCAGCCGACGGGCGCGCAGATGAGCACCTTCGACATCCGCCCGCGGGCGGGCGGCGTGGACTTCGACGACTCCTCCTGGCCCGTGATCGACCCGACCACGCTCGCGAAGCGCCGGGGAAACGGGCGCCTCTCGTTCAACTGGTATCGCATCGCGATCACGATCCCGGATCGCATCGCTGGCTTCGATCCGACGGGCGCTCAGGTGGTCTTCGAGACCGCGCTCGACGACTACGCCGAGGTCTGGGTGGACGGCGAGCTGCCGCGCGCGCTCGGCCAGTCCGGCGGCTCCGTCGTCGCCGGGTGGAACGCGTCGAACCAGGTCGTCGTGGCGCGTCGCGCGAAGCCGGGCCAGAAGATCGTGCTCGCAGTGTTTGGCGCGAACGGCCCTCTCTCCGACCCGCCGGCCAACTTCATCTGGATGCGCGAGGCGAAGCTCCGCTTCTTCCGCGACGGACCGATCGGCCCCGAGGCCGTCCTGCCGCGCGAGGTGAACGTCACGGTCGAACGCCTCGATCCCGCATTCGACGCGATCGTGCCCGCCAATCCCAAGGTCCATCAGCTCGCCGTGGGCTTCGAGTTCACGGAGGGCCCGGTGTGGGACCGCGCGCGCGGCGTGCTGCTCTTCTCGGACCCGAACGCGAACCGCATCTACCAGTACGACCCGCGCGGCACCGGCGCGCTCTCGGTGTTTCGCGAGCAGAGCGGCTACGACGGCGCCGACATCGCCGAGTATCGGCAGCCGGGATCGAACGGGCTCGCGTTCGATCGCGAGGGCCGCCTCACGATCGACGAGCACGGCCGCCGGCGCGTGGTGCGCCTCGAGAAGGACGGCAGCGTCGCCGTCGTGGCGGATCGCTTCGAAGGCAAGCGCTTGAACAGCCCGAACGACCTCGTCTACCGCAGCGACGGCATGCTCTTCTTCACCGATCCCTTCTTCGGCTTGCCGAAGTTCGCGACCGATCCGCGCCGCGAGCTCGACTTCACGGGTGTGTTCGCCGTGAAAGACGCGACGCTGCGGCTCGTGACGAAGGAGCTCAGCGGCCCGAACGGCATCGCGCTCTCGCCCGACGAGCGCAGCCTCTACGTCGGCAACTGGGACGACCACCGCAAGATCGTGATGCGCTATGCGGTGGCCCCCGACGGCTCAGTCTCGGACGGCCGTGTCTTCTTCGACATGACCGAGGCCCCGGGCGAGGACGCGATCGACGGCGTCGAGGTGGACGAGCGCGGCAATCTTTACGTCTCGGGCCCCGGCGGCCTCTGGGTGCTCTCGCCCGAAGGCAAGCACCTCGGCACGATCCACACTTCCCGCCACGCACACAACTTCGCGTGGGGGGATGCAGACCGGAAGTCCCTGTACCTGTGCGCTAGAGAGGGGCTATATCGAATGCGACTCGGGATCGCGGGCGCAGCCGCCCCGGAGTGAACACGCGCGGCGACGCGATCGCCCTCTGCCTGGAGCGTGATCGCGGCGATCCTCTGCGGCTCGCAGTAGGTCTGCGCGCCTCCACCATTATCATTTAGAGTCAGACACTTGAACGATTTGGATGCGCGTCCCGGCGAACCCCGGTCCGGCGCGGTCTGGGTCGCGCGATGCATCCGGAGGAGTGTTCGGTCTTCCTCATGCGGCGCTGTGCGGACGCATCGGAATCCCAACGATTCAGCTGGGAAGTGCCGTGCCCCCTCCGGTCGCAGCTCAAGCCGCGGGCCTGATGCGATAGCGGATCGGCAGCTTCTTCAGTCCAACCACGAACGCCGAGTGGATCTGCGCGGGTTCGCCGGCGAGCTCTACCGATTCCATGCGCCGTGCGAGTTCGAGCCACAGAGCCCGCTGCGATCGACGCGCCAGGTTGGCGCCGAGGCAGAAGTGCTCGCCGATCCCGAAGCCGAGATGGCGGTTCGGGCTGCGGTCGATGCGGAACGCGAAGGGATCTTCGAAGACTTCTTCGTCGCGGTTCGCGGAGGCGTAGAACAGGACGAGGCGATCGCCGGCCTTCATGCGCTGCCCGCGTAGCTCGTAGTCCTCGGTGACCGTGCGCTTCATGTGATTGACCGGCGAGGTCCAGCGGACGATCTCCTCAACCGCCGGCTCGACGAGCTCGGGCTGTCGCTTGAGCTTCGCGAACTCATCGGGATTCTCGAGGAAGGCGCGCATGCCGCCGACCAGCGCGTTCTTGGTCGTGTCGTGCCCGGCGGTGAAAGTGATCAGGTAGTAGCCGACGGTCTCCATCATCCCCATCGGCTTGCCATCGATTGTGGCGTTGGCGAGCACACTCGCGAGGTCGTCCGTGGGGTTGGCTCGGCGATCCTGGATGATCTTGTCGAAGGCCTGGTAGAACTCGATGCCGAGCGCGAGTGTCGCCTGCTGGCGGTCTTCGGCCTTGCGCTGCAGATCGGGGTCGTCCTCACCGAACGCCTCGTTGGTGAGTCGCAGGATCAGGGGTTCGCTCTCGCGGGGAAGACCGAGCATCGTGGAGAGGATGCGGAGCGGATGCGCGACCGCGACGTCGTTCGCGAAGTCGCACGCCCCGACGCCGCTCTCATCCGCCGCAGCGACGAGCTTGTCGACGAGCTCGCGGGCGCTCGTCTCGATGATTGCGTCGAGGGATTTCACCGCGCGAGGGGTGAAGACCGGGCTCGTGACCTGGCGATAGCTGCGGTGCTCGGGAGGATCCATCTCGATGATCACCCGCATCGCGGCGAATCCCTGGTTGCCCTGGCGTACGGCGGCCTCCTGTTTCTGAGCGAGCATCACGATCCCCTGCGCCGAGGAGAACTTGTCCGGCTGCTTCGAGATCTCGCAGATGTCGGCGTGGCGGGTGATCGCCCAGAAGGGCTCGAACCCCTCGGGCGCGCAGTGGTGGACGGGAGACTCGGCGCGGAGCCGGGTCCAGAGGGCGTGGGGCACGCCCTTCTCGGCGTAGGCGCGCGAGCTGACGAGATCGAGTCCGTCCGTGATGGACATGGGTTGGGCTCCTTCGGCTGGACAGTGTTGAGAGATCGATCCACGAAAGGCACGTCACGCTGCGCCGTGTCGGGCCGCTTCAGAACGAGCTTCGTCGACGGGTGCGGCCAAGATCCGGCCGGTGCCTCCGGGTGTGGACGCGGGGTCGTGACCGTCGGCGACGCCCACGTAGAGGAGTCGTCGGTTGTCCCCGCCCAGCACGCACGAGAAGGGCTGCGACGGCGTGTCGACCCAGCCCTCGATCCGGCCGTCGACGACGCGGACGATCCGCCGCTTCGGTGGATCGGCCACCCAGAACTCACCGTGCGCACCGCCGCAGATCCCGTCTGGTGTCACGCCGGAGAGACGGATCGACTTGCGTTCGGAGAGCGTCCCGTCGGAAGCGCGTCGAAACGACGTGAGGCAGCCTCGAAAAGTCTCCGCGACGATCAGGGTTTCCCCGTCGTCAGCGAACAGGCAGCCGTTCGGGACCGCCAGATCCTTTGCCGCGACCGAGACCGAGCCTGCTGCGTCGACGAGCAAGAGCTCGGCGGGGGCGAACGGAGCGCCGCCGAAGAAGTCGAAGCCGAAGTGGCCCACGTAGGCGGAGCCGTCGGGCGCGACGAGCATGTCGTTCGCGAGCCCTGCGCACCACGGCCCGAGATCGGCATGCACCGCAACACGGCGATCCGCCGAGAATCGCAGCATGCGCCGAGGGTGCATCTCGACCACGAGGAGCGAGCCGTCGGGCAGCCATCCGAGCCCGGACGGTTGCCCCGGAACCTCGAGGATCGTCTCCGCGCCGCGAGGGCCGATCGTCACGACGCGGTGTTGGTAGAAGTCGGAGAGCCACAGCGCGCCGTCGTGCCATCGGAGCGACTCGGGGTAGTCGAGCCCGGTGGCGACCGTATGCCAGCTCAGCATGCCGGCGCCGCCGGCAGTGTCGACCGGGCGCTCACGACAGGTGCGCGACGATGGCGTCGAGCAAGTCGGCGTCGTGTGCGTTGAACATCAGGACGTCGGCACGCTCGTAGCGACGCGCTCGGGCTGCGATGCGTGCAGGGGGGCCTACGAGGGCATGCGCATCGAGCAGCTCGTTGGGGATGGCGGCTGCGGCCTCGTCGCGCCGCCCGGCGAGGTAGAGCTCCTGCACCTTCGCCGCCTCCTCGCCCCAGCCGTTGCGCGTGATCTGGTCGACGTAGAAGTTCTGGCTCCTCGCGCCGTACCCGCCGATGGTGCGGGCAAAGGCCGGACGCATCCGGTCGAAGCAGGCCGCCACGTCGTCGCCTGCGACGACGCTCACGTTGACCACGACCGTGAGGCGATCACGCGTTCGACCCGAGGCCTGGAGCCCCGGCACGAGGGCTGCCTCGAGGTCGTCGAGACGGTCGGCGTCTACGAGGGTGGAGATCACGCCGTCGGCGATTTCGGCGCCGGTGGCGAGTGCCTTGGGTCCCATCGCCGTCACGTAGATCGGCACGGGGTGACGTGGCTTCGTGTTGAGACGAAGGGGCTTGCCGAGCCCGGACGCGCCCTCGCCGCGAAACGGAAGTTGGTAGTACTCGCCGTCGTGCTCGACCGGCGCGTCGGCGGCGAGCATGCGGCGCACCACCGACACGTACTCGCGAAGCCGCGTGATCGGCTTCCCGTACGCGACCCCGTGCCAGCCCTCCGCGACCTGCGGCCCGGACGGACCGAGGCCGAGGATGAAACGGCCGTCGGAGAGCGCGGCCAGGGTCGCGGCCGTCATGGCCGTCGCGCCCGGCGTTCGCGCGGGCATCTGCATGATGGAGGTGCCCAGGCGGATCCGCGACGTGTGCGAGCCGACCCACGCGAGCTGTGAGACGGCGTCGAGGCCCCAGTCCTCGGCGGTCCAGATCGAGTCGAAGCCGGCGCGCTCGAGACGGCGAGC
>JANNLH010000066.1:0-59158 GCA_031396725.1 Gemmatimonadaceae bacterium
CAATAATTATGATGCACAATAATTGATAATGGGCAAACAAATAATGCACACATACATGCATGTTTGCAATGCACGTGTTTGTGTGTGTACACCCGCCCCATGCCGTTCTCCGTGTCCTCTGTGCTCTCTGTGGTGAATCGCCGTTCAGCCACGCCAAGCCGGGCGCCCGACTTCCCCCCCTACCACCGCCAATCCCGGAAGAGATCCAAGCCCACCTGATAGATCTGCGCGAAGCTGCCGACGCGGCGGCAGGGGGAGGCGCCGGGGTCGAGGGAGAGTTGCGCCGAGAGTCGCTCGCGCGGGCGGTATTCGGCGGCGATCCCGAACCAGACCGGCAGCGCCGCCGCCGCCGCGCTCTCGCCGCGGCAGACGCCCGTCGAGACGCGCAGGAACGAGTCGGTGCCGAGCTGCATCCCCGCGATCAGCTTGAAGCTGTTGAGCAGCCCCTCGAACGAACTGAGGGAGGCCACGCCCAGGTCATCCGAGACCGTCGAGACGCGCAGCTCGCTGATGAACGGCAGGCGCCGGCCGAGCGCGCGTTCGACCGCGCCGCCGAGCGACGGGGCGAGCGCCGCCGAGGCGGTGCGCAGCGTGCTCGACCGGTCGCCGTCGAGCGCGAAGGAGGGCGCGCCGAAGAGCAGGTAGGAGATGATCTCGGTGTCCGTCGCGGTGGTGCCGAGGTCGGTGCTCGAAAGCACGATCCGCGGCTGGTGCGTCGTGCCCGTGAGATGCGCGCCGATCAGCACGTCCTCGCGCTCCGGCTGGCGCACGGTGTACGTGGTCCAGATGTCGAGCGCGTGCGCGGCCTCGGCCGGACCGTTGAGCACCACCGTCCCGCTGTCCACCTGGAAGGTGCGCTGGAGCAGGCCGAGGTCGAGCCGGTACGTGCCGCGATTGGCGAATACCTCGCCGCGGAGGTCGGGCGCGGTCAGCGGTCCGGTCACGGAGATCTCGCCGGTCAGCTGCACGTTGGCCTCGGTCGACTTCAGCCGCACCTCGTTGCCGAGCCGGATGGTCAGCCGCTCGATCCGCGGCACGAACCGCCCGACGCCGGCGGAGGTGGGTTCATCCTCCGCCAGCACGAGCACCTGTCGCCGCTGGCCGCCGATGTAGGCGTTCCCGTTGGGGATCGTGATGGTCCCGGCGAGCACCAGCTCCTCGAGCGGACCCTTCAGCGTGAGCAGCCAGGACGCGTCGGCCTCGGCCATGCGCGGGTTGTCCACCACGCGGAGATTGCGCCCCATCGTGCGGAGATCGGCGGTCCAGCCGGAATCGGTGCGCACGAACGCGCCCTCGAGCGTCGCCGTGTCGCTGGCCGAGCGCTCGTCGGCGAGCCGCGCGCGGTGGATGATCACCGAGTCGGGGGCGAGCTCGACGTCCATCAGGAGGTCGCGGAATCCGGTCTCGAGCGTCGGCAGGGCGAAGGCGCCATCGCGCACGAGGAGGATGCCGCGCGGCTCGATGTCGCGCCACGTCCCGCCGATCAGGATGTCGGCGTCGAATCCGCCGCGCAACTCGCGCACACCGGGGGTCAGCGCCTCGAATCCCGCGAGCGACGTGCCGTCGGCGATGATGCGCACGAAGAGCGGATCGTCGAGGAGACGCTGGTCGAGGGTGCGCTTCTCGAAGGCGAGGTCGAGCGGGAGCGTGCCCGTGATCGTGAAGGCGTCCTTGTCACCCGAGCGGCCGCGCAGGTCCACCTCAAAGGAGCGCGCGGCATAGGTGCCCTGCAGCCGGAGCCCCGGGGCGACCTTCCCGTCGAGGGTGGCCGAGTCGAGTCCCGCGGTGACGCGCATCAGGGGCGCGCTGCGGGTCCCGGTGATGTCAGCCTCGAGCGAGACGAGCCCGTTCACGCCCGCCGGGAGCAGGCCGGTGAAGGCGGCGTGCGCGATCGGCACGCCCTCCATGCGCACGAAGGCGCTGACGGGGCCGGTCGTGTCGAACTGGGCGGCGATGTCGAATCGGCCGCCGTCGGTGCTGCGGAGCGCGATCGTGTCGAGCGAGAGATGGCGGGGTTCCCAGAAGATCGCGGCCGGTGCCAGCAGTGACCAGCGCGCGTTCTTCGTGGTGGCGTTGAGCGAGTCGAGCTGGATCCGCAGGCTGTCGGTCATCCAATGCATGTCGGCGCGCGCCGAGGCCACCAGCGAGTCGCCGGCGACGACGCGCATCGAGGCGTCCGCCCAGGTCGCTTCGCGCACGGTCGCCGCGATGTCCACCGTGTCGAGTGGCAGCCCGGCGGCGACCACGGTCCGCGCGTTCATCGTGAAGAGGCCGCGCGTCGCGAGCGGGAAACCCTCGAGCGAGAGGTTGCCCTCGACCGCCTTCGCCGAGCTGCTGCCGGCGCGCACGTCCGTCGCCTCCCACTCGGCGGCGATATCGAGGGTGTCGAGCGAGCCCATCGCGGTGCCGCGCAGGGTCGCGCGACCGCCCAGCGAATCGCGCCACTGTTCGGCGAGGCTGTCGGGCAGGAATCCGCGCGCGAGCTCGAGCGAATCGATCGTCACCTCGAAGCGCAGCCGCTCGCGCAGCGCGGGGTCGCGGCTCAGCCGCCCCTCCGCGCTGAGGCGGCCGAGGTCCGTCTCGACCGTCAGCGTGTCGACACGGATGCCGCCCGGCTCGAGCCCGAGGTCGGCGCGGCCGCGGCGCAGGGTGAGTCCGGCGAGTTCGCTCGTCGAGTCGATCACGACATCGACCGCGCCGGTGGGCTCGCCGAACGGGCCATCGATGCCGAGCAGCGCGCGTGCGGAGATGCGGTGCGCGGGCAGGGTGCTCTCGCGCAGGAACCGCCTCGCGTCGAAGCGATCGACGTGCGCTTCGCCGAGGAGCACGAGGCGCGTGCTGTCGAGCGAGGTCGCGCCGACGTAGCTCAGTCGCGATGCCCCCCCGGCGTCCGCGCCGGCGCCGACGTCCGTCAGTTGCGCATCGAGCGCGACCGAGTCCCCGCGGGCCGCGACGGTGAGGGTGCCGCCGAGGACGCCCTGCAGCGCCGCGGTCGTGAAGGGCTTGCCGAATGCCTCGACGCTCACGGAGTCGAGCACGAGCCGCGCCTCGAGCCAGGTGCGCGAGGTGTCGAGCGCGATCCGCCCCTCGCCGCGCACGTGCGAGCGCGGGAGCGTCCCGTCCACGTGCACGACGTCGAGCCGCGTGAAGCGGAGGTCGTCGATCGGTCCGTCGAGCTGCAGCCGACCGCGCAGGAAGCCGTCGAGCGAATCGGCGACCGCGGTCACCGCGCCGACGGAGCGGATGTCGAGCGAGTCCACGACGACCTGGAGCGGGAGGAAGCGCACCTTGTCCGCCAGCAGGTTCAGCGTGCCGGAGACCGTGAGGATCGAGGTCGCCCCGCCCACGCGCCGGTCGGCGAACTCGAGCCGCGAGGGGTCCAGCCGCCACGCGTCGAGCGGTCCGCCGGTGGCGCGCAGCCGGCCGCGCAGCACGCCGTCCCACGGCGCCGGCGGCATCGAGTCGCCGAAGATCTCGTGGAGCAGCTTGAAGTCGAGCGGTTCCGCGCTCACGTCGAGCGCACGGATCGCGATGCGTCCGCCGACCTCGGCGATGAAGCCCCCGCGAAGCCGCGAGTCCGACGCCGTCAGGACCATCGAGTCGATCGCGTAGCGGATCACGCCGGCGCCGGGGCCGTCGCTGATGCGCACCACGGCGTGCCCGTGCCCGCTCGTCGGGATCAACGGGGTGATCCAGGCGATGTCGGTCATCGTCACGGAATCCGCCCGCAGCAGGAGCGCGATCCGCGGCGTCCCGCCCCCCCAGGCGACGTGGCCGGCCACCGACCCGCGCGTGGCCGGCAGCCGGATCGTCGTGAGGTCGAGCTGCAGCGAGTCGCGTGAGACCGCGATCATCCCCTCGGCGTGGCGCAGCGTCAGCGGTGGCGAGGAGATGTCGGAGGCGAGGTGCCGGACCGTGAACTCCCCCTCGCCGTTCCCGAGGATGTAGCGCGAATCGCCGAGGTTGACCTGCAGCGCGGCGTAGCTGGTGCGCTTGGGCGGAAGTGTCGGCAGCGAGTCCGGCCGCATCATCGTGAAGAGCCCGTCGGTCAGCGCGAGTGAATCGAGCCGGAGGCGCCAGCGTGAGGGCGGCGGGGCAGGGGCCGTCGTGGCCGCGGTGTCGGAGAAGAGCGCCCGGATGTTCCAGCGGCCGCCCGGGGCCTGCGTGAGGTGCACCGAGGGCCCGCGCAGCGTCACGAGGTGCAGGTAGAGCTCGCGGTCCAGCAGCGGGCCGAGGGCGAAGTCCCCGCGCACCGGCCCGCTCGCCAGCACGATCGCGCCCGTCGCGTCACGCAGTTCGAGCGTGTCGAGCGAGAACGAGCCCAGCGGCGTGAGCACGAGCTTGCCGACGATCGCGCGCCCCCGCGTGCCGAGCGCCTTCTGGAGCTCGGTCTCGATCTTCGCGCGCACGAGCTCCGTGCCCCAACGCGTGCGCACGAGCAGCGAGGCGCCGCCGACCAGCGCGATCGACGTCGCCCCGAGCAGCACGATCGCGACCAGCAGGGCGGTCCTCAGCCGGCGCCGCACGTCAGAACGCCTCCCCGATGCTGAAGTGGAAGGCGAGCCGCGAGAGCAGGCTGCGCGAGCGCGACGGCTGGAAGGTCGCCGGGCAGGGCACCGGGCCGACGGTGCCCGCGTCCGTCGGGTCGAGTGGCTCGGTCGTCCCCGGGGATACGCAGATCGCGCGCCCCTCGATGCCCGCCGTGCGGTTCACGAGGTAGAACGCCGGGCCCCGCTCGTAGCCGTACTGGTTGTAGCCGACGTCCACGCGGAAGGGCCCGAGCGGCGTCAGGAGCCGGATGCCGATGCCCGGCGTCACGCGCAGGCCGCTGACCGAGTAGTTCCCGGTGTTGTTCCAGACGCGGCCGGCGTCCACGAACGCCGCCCAACGCAGGGCGCTGATCGGCCAGCCGACGCGCGTGCGGAGCTCGAGGTTGAGCAGCGCGGTGGCGGTGCCGCCCGCCGGCGTGAGGCGCTGGAAGCCGTCGGCGCCCCGCGCCTCCCCGACCGCGTAGCCGCCGCTCGATACCGTGTCCCGCGGTGCATTCACGACGTAGACCGCGGGCCCGAGCTGGTTCTGTCCGAAGCCGCGGACGGTGTTCTGGCCGCCGGAGAAGAAACGCTCCTGGGGCGGCACGAACGACTGCAGCTCGCGCTTGGTCACGACCGCGCCCCCCTGGATCCGGGCCGCGCCGACGAGCCAGCGGTTGAGCGGGCGATAGAGCGCGTATTCGAGCTGCGTCCGATTGAAGTTGACGGTCCGGTCCGCGTCGTCCAGGCGGATGGTGCCGACGCGGGTCTCGATCGCCCACCGATCGTCGTTCAGCACGAAGGTCGCGATCGACGGCGCCGACCGCGAGAAGGTGACGCCCACCGCGTGCAGCCGGCTTGGGGAGACCAGGAACACGCGGTCGTTGAAGCGGCAGAGGCCGAACACGGCGCAGGCCACCGCCTGGTCGGAGAAGGTGCGGCCCTGGTCGTACCGGTAGGTGAAGACCGTGCTCACGCGCGGGATGATCGGACGCTCGATTGAGGCGAACGCGCCGATCGTCGTCTCGCGCAGGTAGCTCTGGAACTCCGTGCGGCGCTCGCTGTAGAGCGTGAGTTGCGGGTGCCACGACTGGCCAAGCACGCCGCGCAGCTGCACCGACGCGCCGACGTAGTAGTTCAGCTTGCGACTGAACGTGTCGGCCCGCACCCCGGGGGCGCAGACGGCATCGAAGCCGTCGAGCGGGGCGCCGACACCGATCTTCGCCAGCCGCGCCTCGAGCTGCAGGCGGTGCGCGCGGCCGAGGAAGTTCTGGCCGACGTACCGTGTCTGCGTGCGGAAACAATCGAGGGTGCCCCATCCGCCCCCGGTGCGCAGGGCGTGGTGCTTGCCCTCGATGAGCCGCACGCGCACCGGGAGCGTGTCGGTGCCCGCGCTGCCGTTCGCGATCGAGTCGATCGCCACCGTGCCGTAGACGCCGGACCCATAGAGCTGCTGCTGGCTCTCGGCGATCGCGCGCTCGCTGTAGACGTCGCCGGGCTTCACCCGGAGCAGCTTGCGCACGTCGCGCTCGGGGACCGCCGGCCGCGTGGAATCGTTGGCGGTCATCGCGATCTCGATGCGGCCGATGTGCACGAGGTTGTTGGGCTGGAACCGCATCGTGACCGCCGCCCGTCGTGCCGCGCTGTCGATCGTCGTCGTGTGCGCCATCGGGCTCGCGCGCACGTACCCCGCCGCGCGCAGCAGGCGGCGCACGCTGTCGCCGACCTGCAGCAGCAGGGAGTCGTCCAGCGGCTTGCCACGCAGCGACGCGAGCAGCGCGGTGCGGTCGAGGACGCGCGCCGGCAGCCCCTCGATCACGAACGGCTCCATGCGGATCGGCGCCGCCTCCCGCACCCGGAACGCCACCCGCGTCGCCGACCGCCCCGTGCGCTCGGTCGTCACCGTGGCAGTCGTGCCCGGATAGCCCCGCATCTCGTACCAGCGCACAATCCGCCGCGCGTCATTGCGGAGCTCCGTCGAGTCGAGGCAGGCGGCGGCACCGACGTTCCATCCGAACCACCGGCGCAGCTTTCCCGCGCGCTCGGTGAAGAGGATCGAGCGGAGCGTGTCGCTCGAGATCGACCGGTTGCCGCGGATCTGGAATCCCTCGACCCGGGGACGGCGCGGCGTGCACTGCCGGTCCTGCGCTGCTGCCTCGGACGCCGCGAGCCCCGAGAGCAGCAGGATGCCGGCGACCTGATGCAGGAAGGCACGCGCGACCTTCGACGCGCGCGGCGGGGAGAGGAGCATCACTCGGGGCGGAAGGGACGGCGTAGCGGGCGGTCGCGCGATGCCCGTGCGTGAAGTCTATTTGGGGTACCCCGCCTCAGCCATTACAGTCCCGGAGCCCGCCCATGCGTCTCACGCCCCTCGTACTCGCTACGCTCGCCGCCTCACTCGTCGCCTGCGCGACCGAGGAGCGCCCGAATGCCGCCGCTGCGGCCGATCCTGCCTGCTTCGGGGGCCGGGTCCTGTCGTACGGCCCCCTGACCGGCGAGGTGGTGATCCCGGCCGGCGAGACCTGCGAGAGCGGGAGCTTCATCATCGTCTTCACACGGGGGCAGGATACCCTCGCCACCCTCTCGGAGCCGCGGGAGGGCACGGTCGGATTCATCGGCACGGCCGACGTCAACGGCGATGGCCGGGGCGACTTCTTTGTGGCGACCTCCTCACTGAAGCCCGAGAAGTCCGGGATCCTGCACGCCTATACGGACTCACCCGAGGCGGGACCGCTGCGCCTGCCGATCATCGGGCTCGACTCCGCGCAGCGCGCTGGATACGCCGGGCACGACTTCTTCGGATTCGGCGGCGCCGACCAACTGGTGCGCTCCTTCGTGCGCACCGCGGGCGACACGGCCTGGTTCGGCTACTCCTTCGCCGATCTCCGCTGGGATCCGATCCCCCGGCCGGACTGGGTGCGCTGACCGTCGCCCGCGGCCGCTGACCGCCCCGGCGCTCAGCGGCCGCGCGGCTTCACCCGGCGCGTCGGCGGCGCGGTGAGCGGATCATCGGGCCACGCGTGGCGCGGGTACCGTCCCTTCAGGTCGCGTCGCACGTCGAAGTATCCGGTGCGCCAGAAGCTCGCGAGGTCCCGCGTCACCTGCACGGGTCGGTGCGCTGGGGAGAGCAGGTGCAGCGTGAGCGGCACGCGTCCCTCCGCGACCCGCGGCGTCTCGCGGAGGCCGAAGACCTCCTGCAGCCGGACGGCGAGCACCGGCGCGTCCGGTTCCGCGTAGTCGACCGCGATCCGTGAGCCGCTCGGCACCTCGATGTGTGTCGGCGCGAGGGACTCGAGGCGCTGGCGGGCTGGCCAGTCGAGGCGGTCGAGGAGGAGGGCGGGAAGGTCCAGACGCGAGAGGTCGGCGAGGCGCCGCATCCCGGCGAGCGCGGGGGCGAGCCACTCGCCCAGCGTCCCCAGCAACGCGGCGTCCGACACGTCCGGATACCCATCGGCGAAGTGCCGGTGCGCGAACGCGAGCCGTTCACGGAGCCGGAGCGCCGGCTCGCGCCAGGGGAGCGCGGTGACGCCGAGGACCCCGACGCGCGCGAGCAGTGCCTCGGCAATCAGGGCATCGTCGGCGTTCCGGAACGGTCGCTCGACGAGCACGAGCGCGCCGACGCGCTCGCGTTCCACCGCGCGCACCGCCTCCGTCGCGTCGTCCCACGCGACGATGCGCTCGCGCACCAGCGCCGTCCCGACCGCCGCGCGCAGCGCCTCCTCGTCGAGCGGCGCCGCCAGCCAGATTCGGCTCTCGGCCGGGTCGCCGTCGAGATCCGCGATCGCGAGATAGGGCGCGCTCCCGAGCGGCTGCGCGGTCGGGAGGCGCGCGCCGCGCCCGTTCCGCAGCAGGAAACGCGGCGCGTCGCCGGGGCGACGCTGTGCCACGCGGTCGGGATAGGCGAGCGCGACCAGCGCTCCCGCGCGCGCCGGATCATCGTCAGCGTCGTGCGCCTCCGCTCCGAGCGAGCGTCGCAGCGCCCGTGCCTCCTGGCGCACGCGCTCGAGGCGTCCGCGGTCGACGTCGGCCGACGCGCCTCGGCCCCGCACGGCGTCGATCCGGCTGCGCACGTCAGAGTCGTGCTCCGACGCGTCGCGCCGCAGCACGTCGCGCTCGGCGAGCAGCGCCGCGAGTTCACACGAGAGCGTGGCGCAGCCGCGCGCGGCTCCGGCGAGGACGAGATGCGCGAGCCGCGGCGCGACGCCGAGGGCCGCCATCGCCCGTCCATGTGACGTCGCGCGGCCCTCGGCATCGAGCGCGCCGAGATCGGCGAGCAGCGCGCGTCCCTGCTGCAGCGCGCCGGCGGGCGGCAGGTCCATCCAGCGCAGGGAGCCGGGGTCGGCGATGCCGGCGCACGCCAGTTCGAGGGCGAGCGGTGCGAGGTCCGCTTCGAGGACCTCGGGCACCGCTCGCGCGGGGAGCGACGCGTGCGTTCCCTCGCCCCAGAGCCGCACGCAGACGCCCGGCGCCACGCGCCCCGCCCGGCCGCGGCGCTGATCCGCCGAGGCGCGCGACACGCGCGTCGTCTCGAGCCGGGTCATCCCGCTCCGCGGCGAGAATCGCGGCACGCGCGCGAGCCCGCCATCCACGACGACGCGCACGCCCTCGAGCGTGACCGACGACTCGGCGATCGCGGTGCTCAGCACGACGCGCCGGTGCGCCGCCGAGGGGCGCAGCACCAGATCCTGCTCGGCGAGCGTCAGCCCGCCATGGAGCAGCAGGACCTCCGGGTCGCCGACGGGAGGCGACTCCGAAAGTGCGCCGCGCACGCGATGGAGGTCGGCGATGCCCGGCAGGAAGACCAGCAGGTCGCCGGTGGTGTCGGCGCACGCCTCGCGGACGGCGGCCGCGACGGCGAGCGGCACCGGGACGCCGTCCCGCGGCGGACGCCAGCGCGTCTCGACCGGGAACTGGCGACCCTCGCTGACGATCACCGGCGCGTCGTCGCCGAGCAGTCGCGCGACAGGCTCCGTCTCGAGCGTCGCTGACATGACCACGATCCGCAGGTCCTCCCGTAGTACCGCGCGCGCCTCGAGGGTGAGCGCGAGGCCGAGGTCGGCCGTGAGATGACGCTCGTGGAACTCGTCGAAGAGCACCGCGGCCACGCCCTCGAGCGATGGATCGTGCTGCACCATGCGCGTGAGGATCCCCTCGGTCACGACCTCGACGCGCGTGCGTGCACCGACGCGCGACTCGTGCCGCACCCGGTAGCCCACGGTGCGCCCGACCTCCTCGCCCAGGAGTCGCGCCATCTGCGTTGCCGCCGCCCGGGCCGCGAGCCGGCGGGGCTCGAGCACGAGGATCCGTCCACCCGCTGTCCAGTCCGCGTCGAGCAGGTCGAGCGGGACGCGGGTCGTCTTCCCGGCTCCGGGGGGCGCGACGAGCACCGCCCCGCATTGGCGCGCGAGCGCGTCCCGCAGCGCGGGGAGCACGGCATCGATCGGCAGCGGCGGGGCGCCGCGGAGCAGGGGCACGGAGGTCCTGCGGGAGTCCTCGGGGAACGCACGAAACGCAGGTCGCGTACAATGCGTACGGAGCGTCGGTAACTTAAGAGCGGCGGGGCTCCTCCGAGGGGCCGCCGCGCCACCCGTACACGATCCCGGATCCGGATGACCGAGCCCCGCGCAGCGACCCAGACGACCAGCTTCGCTCCGCGCGACTTCGTGTTCTGGTCGTTGCTGCTGGCCGTGGCGGTGGCGGACATCGCGAGCAAGCGCTGGGCCGAACGGGCCCTCGGCCTGCACATGCCCGAGTCGGTCGTCGGCGAGTGGGTGCGCTGGACGCTGAC
Source organism: Gemmatimonadaceae bacterium (assembly GCA_031396725.1). GTDB lineage: Bacteria > Gemmatimonadota > Gemmatimonadetes > Gemmatimonadales > Gemmatimonadaceae > Pseudogemmatithrix. The sequence continues at coordinate 10,318 of JANNLH010000066.1, forward strand.
CTACAATACCGGGGCGGCGATGAACCTCTCGCTCGGCGACGCCTCGCGGGTGGTGTTCAGCGTCATCGCGATCGGGATGCTCGGCTATCTCTTCCGGCTCTATCGCCTCTCGTCGCCGCACGAGCGCGCGACCCCGGCGGCCCTCGCGCTCATCGCCGCCGGCGCATTCGGCAACCTGCTCGACCGACTCCGGCACGCCAAGGGCGTGGTGGATTTCATCGACGTCGGGACAGCGGAATGGCGCTTCTGGACGTTCAACATCGCCGACATGGGGGTGACCGTCGGCGCCGTGCTCCTCGCGCTGCTGATGTGGCGCGAGGCCGCGGACCCCACTTCCGCCTCTGCCGCCGAACCCGCCGGCAACGCCGTTCCCACCGACCCAGGACCCGGATGACGCAGCGTCGCGATTTCCTCCGCCAGGCCTCACTCCTTGCCGCCGGTTCGCTCGCCGCGGGCTCCATCGGCGCCGGCGAGCTCGCGGCGCAGGCCGCGGCCGCGCCGGCCCAGGGCACCTGGGACATGTCGTGGACATCGCGCGTGACCGGTCGGTACAAGATGTGCTTCGACGCCCCGGAGGTCTCGGACGGCGTCTGCCTTCACCAGGCGCGGTCGTTCCTCGCCGGCTATTCCGCGGCGTACGGCCTGAGCGACGCGGACCTGAGCGCCGTGCTCGTGATCCGGCACGCGGCCGTCCCGATGGTGCTTGACGATCCGCTCTGGGAGGACGGGATGTTCGGCGAGCGCACCGAGATGAAGGACCCCGAGAGCGGCGAGGTCGCGAAGCGGAATCCGTTCATCCGTATCCCCGCCGGGAGCCGCCACTCGGTGACCTGGCCTGACGGCGCGCTCGACAACCTGATGGCGCGCGGGGTGGTCGTGCTCGCCTGCGACCTGGCGCTGCGCAACGCGGCCGGCCAGATCGCGAACCACAAGAAGATCCCGCGCCAGGACGCGATCGAACTCGTCGCGAAGCACCTGTTGCCCGGTGTCTACCGTATGCCGACGGGCGTCTTCGCCGCCTGCCACGCCCAGGGCGTCGGCTGCGGTGTGATGCACGCGGTCTGATCGGGCGCTCAGCGCCCGGTCAGATCGGCGAGGAGCGCCTCGGCCGCACGGCGACCACTGCGCAGCGCGCCGTTGATCGACGGCGTCTCGAGGTAGTCGCCGCAGGCGTACATCCCGTCGCCGAGTCGCACGAGGTCGGGTACGCTTCCCGGCCGAGGGATCGACCGCGGCAGCGCGAAGGGCACCCGCGTCGCGCGCAGCAGGCGCCAGGCGCCGACCGCGTCGGCGCCGAACCAGCGCGCGAGTTGCGCCCGCGCGTCGCGATCGAGCACCCCGTCGTCGGTCGCGTGACTGCCCAGCACCGTCGCCGAGACCAGCGACTGGCCGGCCGGCGCGTACGACGGCGCGACCTCGCTCGGCACGCAGACGTGATTCACCGGGCCGCTGCGGCCTTCAGCACTGAGCATCAGGGTCGGGCCGTCGATCGGCGAACGGTCGGCCGCGTAGTAGAGCGTCACGCACCCGCCCCACGCGGTGGTGCGCGACCCAGGCGTCAGCACCGCCGCGTGCCGCGCGTCGGTCGCGAGGATCACCCCGCGCGCGCGGAGCGTCTCGCCGGTGGCGAGTTCCACCGCGCCGGGGCGCACGGCGCGCACGCGTACGCCGGTCCGAACCACCCCGGCCGGGAGTCGCGCGGCCAGCTGCGCCGGGATCGCACGCATGCCCCCGGCAGGAAGGCTCGCGTGGCCGATCGCGAACATCCCGAAGAGGAACTCGAACCAGTGCTGCGGCGCGGTGAGCTGTGCGTCGAGGAGGACGCCGCCGAAGAATGGCCGGAAGAAGCCCTCGATCGCGCGGTCGGAGAAGCCACGGTCGTGCAGCGAGCGCGCGGCGGTCGCATCGCGCGGCGCGGGCGGCGCATCGAGCGCGAGGATCGCCTCGCGCCGCAGCCGGAGCATCCGCCACGCGTCCGCGGTCGTGAAGACGCCGGAGACGAGTGAGCGTGCGCCCGCCAGCGGATCGCGCCAGGGATCGGCGACGCGTCCGAGCCCGCGGGCGGTCCGCACAAGAGCGCCGGGAGCGAAGCGCCGCAGGTCGAGCGCGCCCAGGTCGAGCACGCGCTGCGCCTCCGGATAGGAATCGAGCAGGACCTGGAAACCGCGATCGAGGAGGAATCCGTCGACCGTCTCCGTCGCCACGCGTCCGCCGACCTCGGGGGCCGCCTCGATCAGGAGCGGCTGGATGCCCGCGGCGACGAGCGCACGGGCCGCGGCGAGGCCCGCGAGCCCGCCGCCGACGATGATGACTTCCGGTGCAGACGACACTCATGATGAACACCTGCCGGGGGCGCCCGGTTTCCTGCTAGCTTCCGCGCGATGCAGACTCCCATCACCGCTCTTGCCTTCGTCGCCGGCGCCACCGGATACACCGGGCGGGAGGTCGTCGCCGCGCTCCGCCGACGCGGGGTGACGACGGTGGCCCACGTCCGTCCCGGCTCCTCGGCGGCCGAGACGTGGGTGCGGCGCTTCGAGACGCTCGGCGCGACGGTGGACCGCACACCCTGGGAGGATGCCGCCATGACGACGACACTTGCGGCGCTGCGTCCGACGCTGCTCTTCGCGCTGCTCGGCACCACACGGAAGCGCGCCGAGCGCGAGGGGCTCGACGATGCGTACGAACGGATCGACTACGGACTCACGGCGACGCTCCTGCGCGCCGCACGCACCGCGAGCGCCTCGCGCCCGTCCGACGCCGCGCCGCGGTTCGTCTACCTGTCCTCGCTCGGCGCGCGAGAGGACACGCGCAACGAGTATCTCCGGGTCCGCGGTCGCATCGAGCGTGAACTGGCCGAGAGCGGACTGCCGTACCTCAGCGTCCGTCCGGCATTCATCACCGGGCCGGACCGTGAGGAATCACGGCCGCTCGAACGCGTCGCGGGAGCGGCCGTCGACGGCGTGCTCGCCCTGGCGTGGGCGCTCGGCGCTCGCACGCTGCGTGCGCGCTGGGCGTCGCTGACGGGCCGCGAGCTCGCGGAGGGGATGGTCGCGATCGCGCTCGCGGACCCGCGGGGGCGCGCCGTGGTGGATCCGGTGCGGCTCCGCGAGGCGGTGGACACATGACCGCGAAGGACTACGACCGCGCGTACTTCGAGAAGTGGTACCACGACCCCGCGCGCCGTGTGATCACGCCGGCGGCGGTGGCGCGGAAGGTCCGGCTCGTGACGGGGATCGCCGAGGCACTGCTCGAACGCCCGATCCGCCGGGTGCTCGACGTCGGCTGCGGCGAAGGCCTCTGGCGCGCGCACCTGCGGCGGCTCCGTCCGCGGGTGCAGTACACGGGCGTCGAGTCGAGCGCGTACGTCGTCGAGCGCTTCGGCCGGTCGCGCGGCATCCGGCGCGGCAGCTTCGGCACCCTCGCCCGACTCGGGCTCGAGGGTCCCTTCGACCTGATCGTGGTGTGCGACGTGCTGCACTACGTCCCCGACGCGGAGCTCGGTCCGGGACTCGACGAGATCGCGCGGCTGTTGGGTGGGGTCACCTACCTCGAGGCATATACCATCGACGACGAGATCGAGGGGGACCGCCTCGCGTGGCATCATCGCAGCGGCGAGGAGTACCTGCGGCGCTTCCGGCGCGCCGGCCTGCAGGGCGTGGGGATGCACTGCTATGTGGGCGCGGGGCTCCTCGACGGGACGTCGGTCCTGGAGCGCACGACGCACTGAGTGCGCTTGGCCGCGGCAGGCCGCGGCAGGCCGCGCTAGATGTGCGGCTCGATCTCGGTCACGTAGCAGTCGGGGCAGATGCTGTGGCTGAACTGCGTTGCGGTGTGCTTCGCCACGTAGGCCTCGACCGAGTGCCAGTAGTCCTTGTCGTCGCGCACCTTCCGGCAGTAGGAGCAGATCGGCAGGATGTCGCGCAGCGTCTGCAGTTCGGTCAGGGCGTCCTGCAGTTCGCGCACCAGGACCTCGCGCTCGTGCGCCGCCTGCTTCGGCCCGGTGATGTCGCGCGCGACGGAATAGATCATCTGACGCTCGACATCGGCCGTCGCGTTCCAGAGCAGCCACCGGTACGAGCCGTCCTTGCAGCGGTAGCGGTTCTCGAAGAGCTTGGCCTGCCCGCCGGCGCGCACCTCGCGATTCTGGGCGAGCGTGCGATCCCGGTCGTCGGGATGCACGAAGTCGATGAAGGGACGCGAGCTGAGCTCCTCGATCGTGTATCCGAGCGTCCGCTCCCAGGCCGGGTTCAGCCGCTTGAAGACGCCGTCGAAGCCGTTGAAGCAGAGGAGGTCGAGCGAGAGCGCGAAGAAGCGGCGCTCCGCCTCGATCGCCTGCCGCAGGGCCTCGTCGCTCCGCTGCGCCATCTCGACCGCGAATCGCGGGTTCATCACCACGAGGTCGGGGTTGTGGAGGCCGGCGAGCTCGAGCGCCTCGGCGCGGCTCGAGGCGGTCGCGGCGACGCGATAGCCGAGGGCGGTGAGCGAGTCGGCGAGTGCCTGCGCGCTCGCCGTCTCGTCATCGACGATCAGGATGCTGCGTGCCGTCATGCGGTGCGCTCCGGAGGGTGCACACGCCGACCGATCCCGGGACTCGGGCGGCGGCGGGACGGGAAGAAGTATCGGCGGGCCGTGCTCAGGGGTGAACCCCCCGGACGGGCGGCCCCGGCACCACTTGACGCCGGGGTGTCGCGATATAACCTTTCATCCGGATATACGGATGAAACGGACTCCCCTCTTCGACCGACTCTCGGCCCTCGCCGACCCCATCCGCTCGCGGCTGCTCCTGCTCCTGGAGCGGCACGAACTCACGGTGTCGGAGCTGCGCGCGGTGCTGCAGTTGCCGCAGTCCACGGTCAGCCGGCACCTCAAGGTCCTGGCCGACGCGGGCTGGCTCTCGTCGCGCGAGGATGGGACGTCCAACCGCTATCGGCTCGACGTGCGTTCGCTTGACGTGGCGGCCCGCCGGCTCTGGGGCTCGGTGCGCGACGAGGCCGAATCGGTGCCGGCGGCGGCGCGTGATGCGCAGCGCGTGAAGGGGGTGCTGGCCGACCGCCACACGCGCTCGCAGGAGTTCTTCGCGAGCTCGGCGGCGCAGTGGGACCGCGTGCGGGCCGAGCTCTTCGGCACGCGGACGGAACTCTTCGCGTTGGTCGGATTGTTGGACCCATCGCATCGCGTGGGCGATCTCGGCTGCGGCACCGGGCAGCTGGCCGAGGTGATGGCGCCGTTCGTGGGATCGGTCATCGCGATCGACGAGTCGCCGGCGATGCTCCGGGCCGCGCGGTCGCGCTTGGGCGCGTTGCCGAATGTCGAACTGCGGAGCGGGTCGGTCGAGTCGCTCCCGATCGACGACGGCGCGCTCGATGTCGCGGTGCTCTCGCTGGTGCTGCACTTCGTGGCGGAACCCGCGGCCGCGCTCGCCGAGATCCGCCGAACGCTCACGGGACGACCCGCGGGAGGCCGCTTGCTTCTCGTGGACATGCAGCCGCACGACCACGCCGAGTACCGCCAGACGATGGGCCACGTTTGGCTCGGTTTCGACGCGGAGCAGGTGAAACGCTGGGGGGAGGAGGCCGGATTCAGCTCGGTCCGGCAGCACGCTCTCCCCGCGGCGCCGCAGGCGAAGGGGCCGTCGCTCTTTGCAGCCGTACTACAGGTATGAGGTGGGAGGTGGGAGGTGTGAGGCGACCAGCGCCCGCACCTCTCCCCGCCAACCCCATACCTCATACCTCACACCTCATACCTCAGATCAATGACCGCCATCGCCACCCAGCCGCACCCCTTCGACGCCGTGAAGTCCACCGGCCGTCCGCCCTTCAAGGTCGCCGACATCGCGCTCGCCGACTGGGGCCGCCAGGAGATCCGCCTCGCCGAGTACGAGATGCCAGGCCTGATGGCGCTCCGCGCCGAGTATAAGGGCAAGAAGCCGCTCGCCGGCGCCCGCATCATGGGTTCGCTGCACATGACCATCCAGACGGCCGTGCTGATCGAGACGCTGGCCGAACTCGGCGCCGATGTGCGCTGGGTCTCGTGCAACATCTTCTCGACGCAGGACCACGCGGCGGCCGCCGTCGCGGTGGGCAAGGACGGCTCCGCCCAGCAGCCGCGCGGCACCCCGGTCTTCGCCTGGAAGGGCGAGACGCTCGAGGAGTACTGGTGGTGCACCGAGCAGGCGCTGATGTGGCCCGACGGCGGCGGCCCGAACCTGATCCTCGATGACGGGGGCGACGCCACGATGCTCGTGCACAAGGGCACCGAGTTCGAGGCGGCGGGCAAGGTCCCGGCGTTCGACGCCGCGAACGAGCCCGAGGAGTGGAGCGTGATCCTCGACCTGCTCCGCCAGACGATCAAGGAGGACCCGAAGCGCTGGACGAACGTCGGGAAGGCGATCCGCGGTGTTTCCGAGGAGACGACCACCGGCGTGCACCGCCTCTACGAGATGATGCAGGCCGGCACGCTGCTCTTCCCGGCGATCAACGTCAACGACTCGGTCACGAAGTCGAAGTTCGACAACCTCTATGGCTGCCGCCACTCGCTCACCGACGGCATCCTTCGGGCGTCCGACGTGATGCTCGCCGGAAAGGTCGCGGTCGTGCTCGGCTACGGCGACGTCGGCAAGGGCTCGGCGCAGTCCCTCCGGGCGCAGGGCGCGCGTGTGGTGATCACCGAGGTCGATCCCATCTGCGCCCTGCAGGCCGCGATGGAGGGTTACCAGGTCACGACGCTCGACGAGGTCGTCTCGACCGCCGACGTCTTCATCACCGCCACCGGCAACGCCGACATCATCTCGGTCGCGCACATGGCGAAGATGAAGGACAAGGCGATCGTCGGGAACATCGGCCACTTCGACAATGAGATCGACATGGCCGGCCTCAAGAACTACAAGGGCATCAAGCGCAACAACATCAAGCCGCAGTTCGACGAGTGGATCTTCCCGGACGGCCACTCGGTGCTGATCCTGGCCGAGGGACGCCTGCTCAATCTCGGCTGCGCGACGGGCCACCCGTCCTTCGTGATGTCGGCCTCGTTCACCAACCAGGTGATGGCGCAGATCGAGCTGCACCAGAACGTCGACAAGTACGAGAAGAAGGTGTACGTGCTGCCGAAGCACCTCGACGAGAAGGTCGCGCGGTTGCACTTGGAGAAGCTCGGCGTCAGGCTGACCAAGCTGACGGAGAAGCAGGCGGCGTACATCGGGGTGCCGGTGGATGGGCCGTACAAGCCGGATCACTATCGCTACTAGGTGTGAGGTGTGGGGTGTGCGGTGTGAGGGGGTCCGGCGCCGATGGTGCGCCGGGCCCCCTCGTGCTTCCTCTCGCCCGTGTGGGCTAGACCACCCGGGGGGCGCCGGATGACGTTCCATCGTGCGGGTTGTCGCGACGCCGGTGCGGCCTGAGGTTGCATCAGCGACGTCCACCCGTCACCAGGAGCGCGACGATGCATGCACGAGCACCATGGCTCGACTCGGAATCCCCAGCGCGCCTGCGCCTTGTCCGCGATGCTGTGGACGACCGCGAAGGCGCGACGCTGACACTGCCCCGCGTGGGCGGTTGGAATTGGACCATACTGCACAAGGGCGTCATCTGGAACCGGGCGCTGCGTCGTCTGTACGGAGTGTCCGACAACGCGCCGGCCAGTCTCGACGCCTTCCTCGCGCTCGTGCACGTGGACGACCGCCTGCGCGTGTTCCATCGGTTGTCCGACGCCGACCTGCGGCGCGAGCAGCGCTACGACCTCGAGTATCGCGTCGCGCGACCCGATGGTCATACGCGCTGCCTGCACGCCAGGCACGTCGCGGCGTACGACATCTTCGGGATGCCGATCCAACGCGCGGGGATGGTGCTCGATCTCACCGACCGACCCGGTGAGGGCTGAGCCGGTCCCGGCACACAGGAATGGCGCGCCGGGCCCGCACTTGGCAACTTCGGGGTAGGGTAGTACTCACACATTCCCCACCAGAGTGCTCCGTCGGTCGTTCGTCGCCCAGGTCGCCAGCGCGGCTTCCGTCGTCCTCGGGGCGCCGGCGCTGCTGGGCGCGCGCCGCCCGGCGGTCGATCTCATCCTTCGGGGCGGTACCGTCATCGACGGCACCGGACGTCCGCGTTTCGTGGCGGACCTCGCCCTCACCGGCGACCGCATCACGCGCATCGGTGCGCGGCTGACGGACACGGCGGCGCGCGAGATCGACTGCCGCGGCCAGGTCGTGGCGCCGGGATTCGTTGACATCCACACGCACGCCGACGGAACGCTCTTCGAGGCGCCGGAGATGGAGTCGGTCGTGCGCCAGGGAGTCACGACGGTCGTGATCGGCGCCGACGGGTCGTCGCGGGCGCCGGGGGCTAACGCCGCTGGGGTCCGCGAGCTCCTCGCGTCCATCGCGGCGCTGCCGCCGGCTGCCAACGTCGCGACGCTCGTGGGGCTCGGCACCGTGCGCGGATTCGTCGTGGGGGACGACGATCGGCCCGCCACGCCCGCCGAACTCGCGCGGATGACGCGACTCGTGGAGGAGGCGCTCGCAGCAGGTGCCGTCGGCGTCTCGAGCGGGCTCGAGTACACCCCGGGTGCGTTCGCGCCGCTCGACGAGCTGATCACGCTCTGCCGTCCGCTCGCGGCACGCGGGCTGGCCTATCACACCCACATGCGCAACGAGGATGACCGGCTCCTCGAGGCGATCGACGAGTCGATCGCGGTGGCGCGCGGGGCGGGGTGCGCGCTCCAGATGTCACACCTGAAGACGCAGGGCCCGCGCAACTGGGGCAAGCTCGACGACGCCTTCGCGCGCGTCACCGCGGCGCGCGCGGCGGGGATCGACGCGGCCTTCGACCGTTATCCCTACGTCGCCTACTCGACGGGGCTCACGAATCTCTTTCCGGTCTGGAGCCGCGACGGCGGCACGGCGCGCTTCTTCGCGCGACTCGACGATCCCACCGCCGCCGCGCGCATTCGCACCGAGACGCGCGCCAAGGTTGAACTGATCGGCGGCTGGGACAACGTGCAGATCTCGAGCGTCTCGGCGGCCGAGGATCGTGCGGCGGAGGGCAAGCGGCTCGGGGAGTGGGCCGCGACGCAGGGGAGCGATCCCTACGCGCTGGCGGTCGCGATGCTCCGCCGCGGCCGCGGGAGTGTCGGGATGCTCGGCTTCGCGATGAGCGAGGAGAATCTGGAGCGCATCCTCGCCCACGAGCACGGGATGGTCGCCTCCGACGGCGGCTCCTGGGCGACGAGCGGCGTGGCCCGCCGCGGCGTGCCGCATCCCCGCGGCGCGGGGTCGTTCGCCCGCGTGCTCGGTCGCTACGTCCGCGAGCGGAAGGCGCTCACGCTCGAGCAGGCCGTCCGGAAGATGAGCGCGCTGCCGGCGTCGCGGATCAAGCTCGGAGGGAGAGGGACGCTCGTCGAGGGCGCGTTCGCGGACGTCGTGGTCTTCGATCCGGAGACCGTCGGCGATCGGGCGGACTTCGCGGATCCGTTCCAGTATGCGGTCGGGTTCAAGGCGACGATCGTGAATGGAGCGGTGTCGTTCCTCGATGGGGTACGGTTCCGGAGGGAGGGGAGGGCTCTCTCGGCGGGCTGAGTCCGGGTGGCGTCCCTGTTGAACGGCAGTTCACCACAGAGAGCACAGAGAACACGGAGAACGGCATGGGGAGGGGCGAGGGGGTCACCGACCCCCCCCTCGCCCCTCCCCACGTTGTGCTCTGTGCCCTCTGTGTCCTCTGTGGTGAATTGCCGTTTCCCGGCGACGCCACCCGGATCTACGGCCAGAGATCGATCCCACCGGCCTGCTGCCCGACCTCGACCGACCCGACCCTCCTGAGCGTCCTCAAGTCGAAGATATCCACGGTCGATTTCTCCGAGCCCACTCCCTCGTTCGACACGAACGCGAACCGGTCGTCACCGGAGATCACGACCCCGTGGGTCACCCGCTTCGTGGTCGGGATCCGGGCGAGTTCCTTGCCGCTCTTCGTGTCGTAGACGGAGATCGACTGTCCGCGCTTGTTGGTGCCGACGAGCCTCGTGCCGTCGCGCGTGACCGCGAGGTTGTAGACGCCATCGCCCGCCGGGAGACGCCGCGTGAGCGACCACGACGCCACGTCGATCTCCACGATCTCACTCGACTTGTTGCACGCCACCCAGATGCGCGCGCCGTCGGGCGAGGGCTGCGCCCACGTGGGTGAGCATCCGATGTCGCCCGGCTTGGGCGGTGCCATCCCGTGCCCGCCCATGTCATGCGCGGCCTGCGCCGCCGTGCCAGCGGTCCCCGCGGCGCCGCGCTGCGGCGGCGTGCCCGTCATCCCCATCTCCTTCCCCTTCGTGAGGAAGAAGTGGCGCGCCACGGCGAAGGTGCGCGTGTCGATCTCCACCAGCTCCTCATCCATCATGCAGACGGAGTAGTGCTTCGTCCCCTGCGCGTTGAGCCGCGACCCGTGCGGCATGGTGCAGGTCGGGATCCGCGCGACCTCGATCATCTCCGACGTCTCCACCACCGAGACGCTCGAGGCGACCATCTCGCCGTGCAGGTTGAAGTTCACCACGTACGCGTACCAGCCGTCGGGCGTGACCTGCGCGGTCGCAGGGAAGTTGCCGAGGGTCGCGCGCCCCACCGGCTCGTCGCTGCCGGTGCGGAACTTCCAGAGACTGCCGCCCGGCAGTCCGTGCGCGGTGGTGACGAAGTAGTGCTTGCCGTCGGGCGCCATCGCGACGCCGTGCGGGCCGTCGGGGTCGATCAGCGACATCCCCACGGGCACGGTCTTCTCGACGCGCGCGCCGAGCGAGTCGAAGCGGATCAACGCGATCTCGTCCACCGACTCGGAGACCACGTACACCCGGTACGACCCGGGGATCGCGGCGCCGACGGGGCCCGGCGCCGTGACCTGCGCGCCGAGCCCCGTCGCGACCAGCAGGGCCAGGAGCGCCCTGAGGGTCGGTGCGTGCGTCATGGGACCACGTTCGACTTGGGCTCGATCCGCACGATCCAGAGCCCGTTGTTCATGTCGTTCACGTACGCCAGGCCGTCGCGCACCACCACGCCCCACGTCATCGCGGTGTTGCGCGTGCGGCCGTCCATGTCGGCGGTGTTCAGGTGCCCGATCTCGCGCCCCTGCGCGCGCAGGTCGCCGCGCAGCTCACCCGAGACGTCGAAGACGCGGAAGCCGGCGTTGTACGCCCCCATGTAGAGCGAGTCACCCGCCACCCAGACGTTGTGCACGCCGCCATGCTCGGGCTCGTAGAACGCCACCGACTTCGGCTTCTCGATGTCGGAGATGTCCACGACCTGCAAGCGGCCATAGGCGCGGCCCGCGGACGCGTCCTTCGCCCCCTTCACGCCGCTCGACGGGAAGACCTCGTCGGCGATGAAGACGTAGTTCTTGTGGCGCCACGCGGTGTGCGTGCCGCGGATGAAGCCCGGGCCGCCGTCGGCCTCGACGGTCTTGTAGAGCGCATTGAGATCATACTTGAACTGCGACACGAGCTTGGGCGCCGAGGGCGTGCCGCCCTTGATGCCGTTGCCCACGTCGAGGATCACGAGCCCGTCGTTCCACCACGAGCCGTAGAGCAGCCCGTCCTGGATGTCGATGTCGTGGAGCGTACGCCCGGCGTCGGGACGATTCTCCGTCTTCCACTGCGCGACCTCGCGCGGCTTGTACGGGTCATCGATGTTGAGCACGTGGAGCGCGCCGGTGCCGTCGTTCGTGAGGAAGACGTGCTGCCCGTGCTTCGGGTCCTTGTAGATGAACGACGAGTGCACGCCGGCGGTGACGCCTTCGGTGAACTCGCTGATCGGCTTCGGGTGGAGCGGGTCCTCGAGCGAGGCGAACACGACGCCGTTCTTGCGATCGGCCGCGCCCTCGCGCGTGAAGACGAGGAACTTGCCGTCGGGGGTCGTCATCACGTCGTTCACGCGGCGCGTGTTGGCGATGATCGAGTCGGTGACCACCGGGCTCGCCGGATTCGAGATGTCGATCGTGTAGAGCACGTCACCGCCGCCGCCGGAGCCGAGGTAGGCGACCTTGCCGTTCGGATGCAGCCAGACCTCTTCCGTGTTGAAGCGCGTGCGGGGCAGGCGACCGACGACCGTGAGCGGCCGGCGCACGTCGCGCGCGGCGAGATTCACCACCGCCTCGGCGGTGCGATTGCCGAGCGACGCGGTGACGGTGTACTCGCCCGCGTCGTAGCCGACGAAGGCACCCTCGGCGTCGACCAGCCCCTGACCCGGGTTGAAGCTCCAGACCGGGGTGATGCCCGTGATCTCGCGCCCCGTGGCGTCCTTGGCGACCGCCTTGAAGCGGATCACGTCACCGGCGCGCGCGTCGGTGACCGCCGGCGTCACCGTGAGCGAGGCCACGGCGGAGGGGAGCACCTGGACGGCGAGCGCCTGTCGCACATCACCGACGCTGGCGGTGATCGTCGCGCGGCCGCCGGCGACCGCGGTCACGAGGCCGACTTCGCTCACGCGGACCACGGCGGGGTTCGACGAGCGCCAGGTCACCTTGTCGGCACGGCGGTCATCGAGCTTGGAGTAGACCTCGCCGGTTAGGCGGATGCGCTGCCCCGGGACCAGGCGCGCCGGTGCGGGCGTGATCGCGATGCGGGCGGCCGGGCCGGCGACCATCTTCACCTCGAAGCGCTCGACCTTCGGTGCCTCGCCCACGATGATCCCGGCGACGGCGAGCGGGAGTGTCCCGGTCGATCCCGAGGTCACGAGCCCCGTCTGGTCGATGTTGCCCTCGAAGAACGCTCCCGTGCGGTTCCAGCGGAACTGCACGCCCGGGATCACGGCGTTGTTGGCATCGCGGGCCTCGGCGGTGAGCCGCAGGGTGTCGCCGGCGTTGACGACCTTCTGCACCGGCGAGACGATGATCCGCGCGATGCGCGACGGGGTCTGCTGCGCCGCCGGCGTCGGCTGCTGTGCGCCGGCGATGATCGGGGCAAGAAGGAACAGGGCTGCAAGGCGCATGGGCAAGGGCGGGAAGAGATGGAGATGGGATCGGGTCCTGAAATGTACCGCCTCTGGCTTTTCAAGGTTTCCCTTACGTCCGCTCATCCCTCCGCCTCTGGTCGTCGCCGCCCCGGACCGCGAACGTGCCCTCAGATGTTCCGGCCGCCCCCCTCAGGAGTACCCGATGCTCAAGACCAATGAAGGCAACAGTGACCGCACGATGCGCGTGGTGTTCGGTCTGCTCCTCGTCTCCCTCGTGTTCGTCGGCCCGCAGACCCCCTGGGGCTGGCTCGGCCTGATCCCGATCGCCACCGGTCTGATCGGATTCTGCCCGCTGTACTCCGTGCTCGGGATCAACACGTGCGGGGCGAAGACGGGGCAGTAGAAAGAGGAATGTTGAAAGTCGAAAGTCGAAAGTAGGGAGTTGATGGCAGATCGTTGGCTCGCGGTCGCGCAGTTGCCGATTCCAGCCTCCTACCTTCTACTTTCTACTTTCTGTCGCGCACTCCAACTCTCCGCCTCCGCATGCGAACTCTCCCAGCCTTCTTCGCGCGTCGTGTCGCGCTCCTCGCGCTCGCGTTGCCGCTTGCCTCCTGCGCCACGTTCGGCTCCGCATCCGGCGGCGCACCGCCGGGGCCCAGCACCGAACAGCTCGCGCGCGCGGAGAAGCTGCTGCGGGAGACGCCGCTCGTGGACGGGCACAACGACCTGCCCTGGGCGATCCGGCAGAGCACCAGCGCGCCGCACGATGTGGAGGCCTACGACCTGCGCCGTCGCGCGCCCGGGCACACCGACCTCGAGCGGCTTCGGGTCGGTCACGTCGGCGGACAGTTCTGGTCGGTCTACATCCCCGGCGACACGGCGACCGCGCGGCTCGGCTTCGCCAAGGTGCAACTCGAGCAGATCGACATCGCGCGGCGCGTCTTCGCGAAGTACCCGGACGTGTTCGAGCCGGTGACCACCGCAGCGGGCTTCCGCTTCGCCTTCGCCCGCGGGCGCATCGGCTCCGTGATGGGGATGGAGGGGGGCCACGCGATCGAGAACTCGCTCGGTGCCCTGCGCGCGTTCTATGACTTGGGCGCGCGGTACATGACGCTGACGCACAACCAGCACCTCGACTGGGCCGACGCGGCGGCCGGAGAGCCGCGGCTTGGCGGGCTCAGTGAGTTCGGCCGCGAGGTGGTGCGCGAGATGAACCGGCTCGGCATGCTGGTCGATCTCTCGCACGTGTCACCGGGGTCGATGAGCGACGCGCTCGACGTGACCGAAGCGCCGGTGATCTTCTCGCACTCCAACGCGCGCGCCCTCGCCGACCACCCGCGGAACGTCCCCGATTCGATCCTCGCACGGATGGCGCGGAACGGCGGGGTGGTGATGGTCACCTTCGTGCCGGGGTTCACGTCGCAGCGCCTCGTCGAGTGGAACCGCGTGCCCGCGGCCGAACGGCGCGCCGGGGCCGCGCCGCCGCGCGCCACGCTGGCGCAGGTGGCCGACCACATCGAGCACATCCGCAAGGTCGCGGGGGTCGATCACGTCGGGATCGGCGGCGACTTCGACGGGATCGACGACGTGGTGCAGGGTCTCGAGGACGTCGCGAGCTATCCGCGGCTCTTCGCCGAACTCGCCCGCCGCGGCTGGAGCGACGAGGACCTGCGGAAGCTCGCCGGCGAGAACGTGCTGCGGGCGTTCGAGTCGGCAGAGCGAGTGGCGGCGCGGCTCCAGCGGGAGCGGCCGGCGAGCACCCGGACGATCAGCCAGCTCGACCGGGGCGCGCGCTGAGCGCCGCGCGGCGCCTGAGCCAGGCGCGCATGCCGGCGAGCGAGCCGACCACGTCCGCGCCGATGGAGCGGAGCGCCTCCTCGTAGGCGAAGGTCCCGCTGCCGCCGACCACGAGTCCGGTGTGCGCGGGGAGGTTCGTGCGCAGCCGGCGCAGTTCGTCCGGCAGCGCCGCGTCGTCGGTCGGGTAGACGATCGACAGCGCGAGCGCGTCGGCCTTGGCGTAGCGCGCCGCGCGCGCGAGTTCGTCGGCCGGGAGGTTCGCGCCAAGGTAGATCACGCGCCACCCGTCGCCACTGGCGGTCGTCGCGGCGAGCATCGCGCCGAGCTCGTGCACCTGGTTGGCGAGCGTGCCCACGACCACGACCGGCGCCTCAGGGCCCGGCGCGGAGAGGTCGGACATCCAGCCGAGCACACGACGGATGGTGGTGGTCGCGAGATGCTCGTTGGCGGGAAGGAGCAGTCCCTGGTGCCAGAGCGAGCCGATCGTGAAGAGGAGTGGACCGATCACCTGATCGAGCACCTCGTCGGACGGGAGGCGGAGCGCCGCCGACCGGAGCGTCGCCTCGAGGCGCTGTCCATCGAAGCTCTCGACGGCGATCAGGGCGTTCGACAGGAAGGTCTCGACCGCCGGACCGTCGGTGGCCGGCGCGGCATTGAGCCGGGCCGCCCGGTCGTCGCTCTCGATCAGCGCCACCAGCTCCTCATTGGGGAGCCCGGCGACCTGGCCGATCTGCCGGCCAGCGCGCGTCGCGCGGACGAGGAGTTGGAGTCGCTCGACGTCCGCGTCCGCGTAGTGCCGCTGCCCGCCGGCCGACCGGCTGGGCGAGACGGCACCGTACCGCTTCTCCCAGGCGCGTAGCAAGTCCGGCGAGAGGCCGGTCCGCTGCGAGACGACGCGCATGGGGTGGAGGGGGGGCTTCCTGACGGTAGTGGACATGGACATAATATCTGGACATCGATCCCGGATGTCAAGCTATACGACTTTCTGTCCAGTATTTGTCCGAGCTTTGGAACATTCGGATATGGTCAGGTGTTGGACAGTCGTTCCTCCACGTCCATCTCTCTACTCAGGAGTTCGTTCCATGCGCTTCAAGTCTGTCGCACTCGCCCTCGCGCTCGCCGTCGCTCCCGTCGCCTCGGCCTCGGCCCAGTCGATGGCGCCCTCCAAGGACATCGTCACCACCGCCGTCGAGGCCGGGTCGTTCAAGACCCTCGCCGCGGCGCTCCAGGCGGCCGGCCTCGTCGAGACCCTGCAGGGCAAGGGTCCGTTCACGGTGTTCGCCCCGACCGACGCGGCGTTCGCCAAGCTCCCGGCCGGCACGGTCGAGGCGCTGCTCAAGGACAAGACCAAGCTGACCGCGATCCTCACGTATCACGTGGTCGCCGGGAAGGTTGAGGCCAAGGACGTCGTGAAGCTCACGTCGGCCAAGACGGTCAACGGGAAGTCGGTGGCGATCAAGGTCGTCGGCGGCAAGGTGATGGTGGACGGCGCGACGGTCACGTCGGCTGATGTCCAGGCGTCGAACGGCGTCATCCACGTGATCGACACGGTCATCCTGCCCCCGATGTAACTCGGCCTGCACCTCGGCCGGGTCAACGCAGGTGCGCGACACTCCCGCGACGCTCGTCTACATCGCGCCGTGGGAGTGCTCCGCAGCGGTCGCCCCGCTCCCTCCGGAGCCGGGCGACCGTCTTGTTGTGTGCTTCATCCGCGCGCGTGACGAGGAGCGTGCGCTCCCCTGGCACCGCCGGCGACACGTGCTGGTGCGCAGCGCGGCGCGACACTTCGCCGACGAACTCCGCGCCGCCGGCTGGCGCGTGGACGAGCGTGACGCACCCACGGTTCGCGAGGGCCTCGAGGCCGCTGTCGCCGAGCACGGGGTCTCGCGCCTCGTGGCCACGGTGCCCCGCGAGTGGGACCTGCGCGGCGAGTTCGCCGCCCTCCGCCCGCGCCTCCGCGCCGCCGGCGTGACGATGCGCTTCGTCGAGGACCGCGGCTTCCTCTCCACCCGCGCCGAGTTCGCCGAGTGGACCGAGGGCCGCAAGGAACTCCGGATGGAGTTCTTCTATCGGGAGATGCGCCGTCGCCACCGCGTGCTGCTCGACGCCGATGGCGGCCCCGAGGGCGGAACCTGGAACCTCGATGCGGAGAATCGGAAGCCCTGGCCGCGCGATCGGGCGCATCCGGTGCCGCGCCGTGTCACGCCGACGCCGATCGCCTTGGCGGCGGTCGCCGAGGCTGGGGCGATGCCCTCGCTCTGGGGGCGCGCCGAGGACTTCGACCTGCCGGTCACGCGCGCGGCGGCGCTCGACTGGCTCGGGCACTTCCTCGACGAGCTGCTCCCGGAGTTCGGGCCATACGAGGACGCGATGCGTGCCGGCGAACCCGATCTCCTCCATTCCGCGCTCGCCTCGGCGATGAACGTCGGACTGCTGCATCCGCTCGAGATCGTGCGCGGCGCCGAGGCGCGCTACCGCGCCGGCCGTGCGCCGCTCGCGAGCGTGGAAGGGTTCATCCGGCAGATCCTCGGCTGGCGCGAGTACGTGCGCGGACTCTACCGACACCTGATGCCCGGCTTCCGCACGGTGAACGCACTCGGGGCTTCTCGCGCGCTGCCGCTCTGGTACTGGGATCCGGACGCGAGCGGCGGCTACGACGGCCCAACGAACGCGCCCTGCGGGATGCGTTGCCTCGCCGATTCGGCGCGGATGGTGCGCGACCACGGCCGGGTGCACCACATCCATCGATTGATGGTGCTCAGCAACTTCGCGACGTTGGCCGGTGTCGTGCCGCACGAGCTCTCCCGCTGGTTCTGGGCCGGGTTCACCGACGCGTGGGAGTGGGTCGAACTGCCGAACGTGATGGGGATGGCGACCCACGGCGACGGGGGCGTGATGGCGTCCAAGCCGTACGTGGCGAGCGGCGCGTACGTGAACCGGATGAGCGACTACTGCGGATCGTGCCAGTACGACGTGAAGCGCCGGTCGGGCGAGGGTGCCTGCCCGTTCAACCTGCTCTACTGGGACTTTCTGGCGCGGCACCGGGAGCGGTTCGTGGATCACCCGCGGATGGCGATGATGATCCGCAATCTCGACCGGATGCCGGCGGCCGAACTGGCGGGCATCCGTGCGGAGGCGGAAGCGTTCCTGGCGCAGGTGCCGTGGGACAGTCCGCACCCGCCGGCGACAACGGCGGGCGCGTAGCGGCTTGCCCGCGAGGC
This sequence comes from Gemmatimonadaceae bacterium, assembly GCA_031396725.1. GTDB lineage: Bacteria > Gemmatimonadota > Gemmatimonadetes > Gemmatimonadales > Gemmatimonadaceae > Pseudogemmatithrix. Next base: position 28,252 of record JANNLH010000066.1, read on the forward strand.
GCCCATGGCGACATCGTTCCGGCCGATGCGCCCCACGACCGCCGAGTCGCTCTCACTCTACCGTGCGCGCCCCGACGATGCCGCGGAGTATTCGCGCGTCGCGCGTTCGACGTTCTACGACTCGTACGCCGCGCTGAGTGACCCGGCGACGATGGCGACGCACCTGCACCGGAACTTCAGCGCGGCGATCCAGCGCGCCGAGCTCGAGGACCCCGCCAACACTGTCATCGTCGCGCGTGAGCCGGACGGGGCCTGGGCGGGGTTCGTCTCGCTCCGGACCGGGTCCGCGCCGTCGTGCGTGACGAATCCGGCGCCGCTCAACCTCGCGCGGATCTATGCCGTGCGCGGCTGGCACGGGCGCGGTGCCGGGCCCTTCCTGCTCGAGTCGGCGATGGCGCACGCGCGCGCCGCCGGCTTCGATGCACTCTGGCTCCAGGTCTGGGAGCGCAACGACCGGGCCCAGCGCTTCTACGTCAAGCACGGGTTCGTGCAGGTGGGGACGCACCCGTACCGGTTCGGGGACGAGTGGGAGGACGACCTGGTCCTCGTGAAGCCGGTCTGACGGGTCAGCCGCGCGCCTTCTTCATCCGTTCCTCGAACAGCGCGAACACACGCTTCCCGGCCTCGGTCTCGGTGGCGACCCACTCGGCATTCACGAACGCGCGCGGGCTGATCTCCTTCCGGATGCGCTCCAGCCAGGGCTGGCCCTTGGCGAAATGCAGCATCCCCTCGCCGTTGCTCTCCATCGCGAGCTCGGCGTGCAGCACACCGTGCTTGATCAGCCCGTAGGCCATCTCCCAGTAGGTGCCGACCTGCCGGTAGGCGGCGTTGAGGGGGTGGTCGGACTTGGTGACCGCGGCGAACTCCTCGTAGGTCTTCGGGATGAACTTGGCGTTCAGCGCGTTGCGCGACTCGCGCATCACCGGCTCGCGGCGCAGCTCGTAGAGCCGGAGCACGAGCTCGGCGTCGTGATGGTCGGGGTAGTCCTTTTGCATCGGGGTGGGTCGGAGGGTGGAGGAGGGCGCGGGGACCTGAACGAAAACTACGCCGCGCGGTATCTTACCGCGCAGCGGGGCGCCCAGAACAAGCTCGACGCCCCGGCCAACCACTCCAGACAGGTGACCGCCCGATGCGTGTGATGCCCCTCCTCGCCGCGACCGTCCTCGCCGCGTCGCCCCTCGCCGCCCAGCAGGGCGGGATGCGCGCGCCGCTCAGCACTCGCGCGACCGTCTCCGTGCCGCTGACCTTCCCGCGCGTGGCGGGCCAGCCCGCGCCGGCCGCGCTCAACGTCGTCATCGACTACGGCCAGCCGCACGCGCGCGGACGCAACGTGCCCGACGAGCTCTCGAAGGACGGCACGATCTGGCGCACCGGCGCCAACACCTCCACGACGCTGACGACGCAGGCCAACCTCGTCATCGGTGGCAAGGATGTGCCGGCCGGCGCCTACTCGCTCTACTCGATCCGCGAGGCCGGCGCGTACTTCCTGATCATCAATCGCAACACGGGGCAGTGGGGCACCGAGTACGATGCCACCAAGGACCTCGTGCGGGTGCCGATGACCGCCAAGATGAACACCGAGGTGCGCGAGTCGCTCCACATCGCGCTGGTGCCGTCGGACCAGCCGCCGGCCAAGGGCGTACTCACGATCTCGTGGGGGAAGCTCGAACTCTCCACGGAGTGGGCCGCCAAGTGAGGCGCGGCGCGGCGGCGATCCTCGGACTCCTCCTCTCGTCCGGCGTCGCCACCGCGCAGCAGCCTTCCCCCGCCGCCCAGCTCGCGGCGGGGGACGAGGCCTGGGGCCGCGAGGATCACGGCGCGGCCTTCCGCGCGTATCAGAGCGTCGTGCGTGCGGACTCCGCCTTCTCGACCCGCGCGCTCTTCCGGCTGGGGACGCTCCACGCGTGGGCCAACCGGATGACGCAGGCGATCGCCTGCCATTCCCTCTACGTCCGGCTCGAACCGGCGGACCTCGAAGGACGGGTGGCGCTTGCGCGCACGTACGCGTGGGCGTCGCGCTTCCCGCAGTCGCTCGCGCAGTACGACACGGTGCTGGGGCGTGAAGCGGACTACCGCGACGCGGTGCTCGGGCGCGCGACGACTCTCGCCTGGTGGGGCCGCCTGCCGGCCGCGATCGGTGCGCTCGTGCAGTGGCAGCGTACCCACGCGGCCGACACCGAGGCGGGTCTCCTGCGCGCGCGTTTCCTGGCCTGGGCGGGCCGTCTCGACGATGCGCTCGCCCTCTACGACTCGTTGAGTGCCGGCGGCGCGTCGGCCGAGGCCGAGCAGGGGCGCGCGCAGGTGCTCGCGTGGCGCGGCGACCTCGCCGGCGCGGAGGAGCGGTGGCGCGAGATCCTCGCCCGGCGCCCGGACGATGCCGCGTCGTGGGTCGGGCTCGGCCAGGTGCTGCGGTGGCAGGGGCGCACCTTCGCCGCCCGCGACGCGCTCGCACGCGCGCGCGCACTGGACCCGGCGTCAAGCGACGCCCGCGAGCAACTGCGCTGGGTCGAGGCCGAGATCTCACCAGCGGCGACCGTGACGCTGGTGCACGCCGAGGATTCCGAGGCGAACGTCTCGACGACGCTCGAGGTCGCCGGCAGCGTGGTGCGACCGGGGAATCTCCGGCTCATCGGCAGCGCGAGGTCGCGCCGTGTGGCCCAGGGCTCGGGGGACGGACTCTCGATCCCCGCGGCCTCCGGCGCGGCGCAGTGGCAGCCCGGCGGCGGCGCGTGGACGTTCCGGATCGACGCGGGCGTCGTGCGCTATCCTGAGAGGATCGCCGCGGCGACCACGGTCTGGCAAGGCGGCGCGCGGGTCAGCGGACGCCCATCGTCCCGCCTCACGCTCGGGGCCGGGATCTCACGCAGTCCGTTCGACGACATCGTCGCGGCCGCCGAGCGGCGACTCTCGATGACGACGATGGATGCCGACGTGGGGCTCGCGCTCCATCCGCGCCTGTCACTCGGCGTGGCCGCGAGCAGCGGACGCGCCAGCGGGGACCTCGCGTCGAACGACCGCGTCACGGCGGTCGCCGCGCTGCGTTGGGCACCGACGCGCGGGGTGGGCGCGGCCCTCACGCACCGCGAGGTCGGCTGGGACCGGGCGGAACCCGGGATCTACTTCGCCCCGAAGCGCTTCGCGATCACCGAGGCGAGCCTGCGCTGGGAGTGGCCGCGCGACCTCGGGCTCGTGGCCTCGGGTGAACTCGGCCTCGGGTCGCAGTCGGTGCGGTTCGAGGGGGCGTCGGCCACGAGCCGCCTTGCGCCGCGGGGCACGATGCGGCTCGGCTGGCGCCCGCTCCCGGGGCGCGAGATCATCGCCGCGCTGCAGCTCGCGAACGTCGCCGCGGCTGGGACCGTCGCCGCGAGCGAGTATCGCTACGGCGCGGCGACCCTCACCGCGCGCTGGACGTTCTAGCGACCTTCAGGGCCGGTCCGGGATCCGCGAGAAGGTTGCGCGCATCGCCTCGAAGGCCGGCTTAAGCTCGGCGTGCCATCGGGGCACCTCCCACGTCGGCCAGCTCCAGCGCGGGAGGGCGGCGAACGGCGCGGGGTTCCCGCGCGGCAGACGGTCGCTGCTCACCGGTGAAGTTCCCACCGGCACGCGCGGGTCGAAGCTCTCCACGACGAACCGGAACCCGTCGGTGGTGATCGACTCCGGGTCCTTCGCCCCCTTCCGTCCCGAGAGCACCTGCCGTGACGAGGGATCCGTGACGTGCAGCATTCCCCAGGGAAGCCGGACCTCGATCGTCCCTGTCGCGACCCCGTACCAGTCCGCGAGCGTGGTCTCGCGCTCCGATGCGTGCAACAGCCGGTTCCTCGCGATCCGCTGGGCCGGGAAGACGGTGCCGTCGCGGCCGAGCCGCCGCCGGTTCGGCGTCACCAGCAGGGTGTCGTAGCGTCCGTCGGTGTTCGCTGCGCTGCGGAATGGCCGGTTGTAGACCGCTTGGGTCACGGGCGGCGCCGAGCCGCGGATCGGCAGCTCGCGATACAGGTTGTAGGGCGAATCGACGAGCAGCTGGCTGCCCTCGGGCCCGTGCAGGTCGAGTACGAACTCGAGGCCGCTGGGGCTCGCGGTGCCGGTGTAGGGCAGGCGCGCATCCCCGCGCGCGGCGTCGTGCGTGTCGATGCCGATCAGGTAGCGCGCGCGCGTCCAGTCCACGGCGCCGACGTCGAGTCGCAGGTAGACGTATGCCTCGTCGTGATGCACGCGGAGCGCATCGAGGCGGAGCGGTGCCGGCAGCGTCGGCGCGTCGGCGGCGCGCACGAGGAGCGGCGCGCGACCGGTCCAGTCGTCGCGCCGGCCGTCGATCACCACGCCTGAGTCGCGCGGCCCGGCGCGCATCGCGATGACGCCGTAGTGCTGCTCGGCGTCCAGCGCGTTCAACCAGAGCCGGTTGCGCTCGCCGGGGAGCTCGAAGTCCATCACCAGCCAGTTCTTCTTGAACCACTCGTCGATCAGCGCGAACAGTCCCGCGCCGGCCGCGCCCGACTCGTGGATCTCACGCGTGAGCCGCGCGTTGATGCGCGCCTGCGCAGCCTCGTCGTGGCCGCCGTGATGCCAGCCCTGCGGCTGCAGGTGCGCGACGCCGCGCGAACTGGGCACGCCGTACTCGGAGACCACCAGCGGCATGTCGCCGTGGTGCGCGACGAGGGCGCGCAGGTAGCCCAGGTAGTGGCTCGGACCCTCGACGCCCCGGGCGGTCGCGTACCCCGGGTCGAGCACGAGGAAGTCGGGATAGTAGGGGTAGGCGTGATACGACGCGAAGAGACCGGCGGGGAAGCGCGCGGTCGCACGCATCTTCGTGGCGTCGAGCCCGATCGCGTCGTTGTCGTATTCGCGCGCGGGCTCGGGAGGCGTCTCGCGTCGCTGGCGGAGCAGCGACGCCTCCTCGGCCAGTGTCGTCTCCGTCGGGTGCGGGAGCGGGTCGAGGGTCGGCCAGTTGGTGTAGGCGATCGGGCGCTGCGCGTTCCAGCGCTCCATCTCGTAGGACACGAGCGCGTCCATCGTGCCCGCGAGCCAGACGTCCACCGCGTTGCCGCCCGTCACCGCGAGATAGTCGCCCTGGAACGCCGTGCGCGAGCGGCGCTTCGCCGCGAACGCCTGCACGGAGTAGGGCTCCCACTCGCGCCCGATGATGTAGCCGATCGTCCATCGCGAGACGTCGTCGACGTAGAGTCCCGAGGCGTGTCCGGGGCGCGCCGGAATGGCCGCGTGCCCGTGCAGCAGGTCGACGACGCGCCGCGCCTCGGCGCGGAACGCGGCGTTCCACGCGGCGTCGTCGTAGTCCTCCTCTCGGCGTCCGGGCGGCAGTTCCGTCCAGACGCCGTGCAGCAGCCAGAGCGCTCGACCGGGATTGGCCGCGTTCCAGCGCGCGAGCGCGCGATAGAAGTGCGGCGGATGGATCGTGTAGACGCGCAGCGTATTCACCCCCATCTCGGCCGACAGCCGGATCCACTCCTCGTATGTGCCGTCGTCGGGCGGGAACTCCGAGGGATGCTTGCCGGGGAGTGCCGCGCCGACGTTGATCGCCTTGATCCAGAGCGGACGCCAGCCCCCGGTGCCGTCCGGCACCTCGAGCCGACGGCGTCCCGCACGCGCGTCGACGCGGAGTTCCGCACTGCGGGTGCGCGCCGGCAGCTGGATGGAGTCGATCGGGGCGGGGAGCCGCGCGAGTTGTTCCCGCACGGTCGCGTCGTTCGGGCGGAGCGCGTCCGCCCGGAGGAACGCCGCGCGTGCCCGCGGGTGATCGCCCGTCCGGAAGGTCGCGAGGCCGAGGCCGATCAGGGCGTCGGCGTCGGCCTCGGCGGCGGGGTCGGCGGCGAGCGCGGTGTCGAAGCGCGCGACCGCGAGTGCGCCCTGCTCGCGGCGCAGGGCGACGTACCCGAGCCCCGACCATCCCTGCGCCGCCGCGGGACAGTGCCGGACGCCGCGTCGGAAGAGCGAATCCGCCGCGGCGACGTCCGCGGCCCGCCAGCGCTGCCACCCGGCGTCGATCGCCTGATCCGCGGCCGGGCGATCGCACGCGGCGGCCTGCAGGAGTGCGCGGGCCGCCGCCGCGTTGATCGCCGGAGCGCTCCGGGGTTCGCCGCCGCAAGCGATCGCCGCGGCGAGCGCCAGTGTGCCCGCCAGTACGATCGCCGCTGCCTTGGCGCCGGCGACGAAGACCGGCCGGCGTGGTGGCGCGATCGTGCGGAGCCGTCGCGGATGCACGGCGCCCTCCCCGCTCAGCGGCCGAGCGCCGTGAGGAGCTCGGTGGCCAGCGTCAGCGGGTCGAAAGGCTTCGTCAGGCACGCGACCGCCCCGACCTCGAGGGCCCCGTCCTGTTCTCCCCGCTGCGCGCGCGCAGTGAGGAAGACCACCGGGAGGTGCGCCGTCGCAGGGTCGGCCTTGAGCCGGCGGCACGTCTCGTAGCCGTCCACCTCGGGCATCATCGCGTCGAGGAGCACCGCGTCCGCCCCGCCGGCGCGCGCGCGCTCGAGCAGCGCGATGCCGGACGGGAAGATCTCCGCTTCGATCGTGGGCTCGAGGCCGAGCGCGAGTTCGAGGATCGTGCGGATGTCCGGTTCGTCGTCGGCGCAGAGCAGTCGCATGGCAATCAAGATGCGCCTGCGCTGGTCGTTATCGCAACGCAGAGCGATACTTCAGGGCGGCCGCGCCCTGCCCTCGTCGTCAGATCGTGACGCGAGTCGTCACCTCCCGCTCCTCCCGATGCCCTCGCCCGCCGAACTGCAGGACGTTCTCGCCAAGCTGCGGGACCGCTTCGTCGCGACGAGCGGGAACACACTGGCCGCCTTCACCCAGCTGGCGGATCAGCTGCAGGCGAACCCGGCGGCGCCGGAGCTGATCGAGTCGCTGCGGCGCGAACTGCACCGCGTGCACGGCACCGCCGGCAGCTACGGATTCCATGAAGCGAGCCGGCTCGCGGGGGCGATGGAGCTGGTGTCGATGAAGTGGTCGAACGACCGTCAGGCCGACCTGTCGCGGCGCGGCGCCATCGTGCGGCAGTTCGTCCGGGCCCTCGGCGGGGCGCTGGTGCCCGCCAAGGACGGCGGCGCGATGGGGATCAGCCATCGGCTCCTGCTGGTGGACCTGCCCGACCGTCTCGCCTCGGCGATCATCCCGGAAGCGGTGCACCGCGGGTACTTCGTGGAGCGCGTACCTGCCCAGGGGCTCGACGAGTTCCTCGCGGGAATGCCGCCGCAGGCGGTGATCGCCGCGGCGCACGCGCCGGTGAATGTCCCTGACGGCGTCCCGCTGGTGCTCCTGCACGATCCGTCGATGCCCGTCGCCCCGCACAGCATCCGCGCGCGACTCGTGGATGCGGCCACCGATCCGCGCGAGATCCTGCTGATCGCCGAGTCGCTCTCGACGCACACGCGGATGGCGGGCGCGACGATGCTGGTCGTGGACGACGACCCGATGATGATCGACCTGATGCACGCGCTCGGCGAACGCGAGGGGATGTTCGTGCGCTCGCGGCAGGACGCGATCGGGATCGAAGCGGTGCTCGACGAGGTCCGGCCCGCACTGCTGCTGATGGACATCGGCCTGCCGGGAGAGAACGGGATCGTGGTGACGCGCCGGCTGCGCGGTGAGCGGCGCTTCGCCGACCTGCCGATCGTGCTCGTCTCGGGGGCGACCGACGTCGAGACGCGCGCGGCCGCGTTCGTCGCCGGCGCGGACGACTTCCAGGCGAAGCCGCTCGTGGCGGGGGAGCTCACCCGGAAGCTGGAGCGCCTGCTCGAGCTCCGCCGTCAGCGCCAGGTCTCGGCCGGCATCCATCCGGCGACGGGACTCTGGCTCCCCGACCGCACCGTGCGCGCGTTCGACGAGGCGCTCGCCGAGTCGATCGTGGCTGGGCGTGCGATGTCGCTCGCACTCGTCCGTCCGCTCGAGCCGCCGGACGGGCTGCAGCGCTCGGCCCTCTGGCACCGCGAGTGCGCGCTGCTCGGGTCCGGGCTCGGGATGGAGGGCGCGCTGGCCGGCTTCCTCGACGAGACGACGCTGCTCCTGCTCGCGCCGATGGCCGGCGACGCCCTCGGCGCGCGCCTCGACCCGTTCGCCGAGGCGTCGGAAGGGGAGCCGGTAGCGTGGTGCGCGGGGATCATCGACCTCGCGGAAGGGGCCGCCCCGAGCGCCCGGACGATGGCGATGCTGGCCGAAGAGGCGTGGCACGCGGCGCGGGATGCGGGGTCGCGCGTGCGGCGCTGGGACCCCGCCGACGCGACCGTGGCGCCCGACGTGATCGTCGTCGAGGACGACGCCGCGCTCGCCGACCTGCTGACCTTCGCGCTCTCGGCGCGCGGGTTGACGCACCAGGTCTTCCGCAGCGGTCCGGCGGGACTGGAGGGACTGCGCAACATGCGCGTGCACTCGCGGCAGCCGATCGTGCTGCTCGATGTGGACCTGCCGGGACTCGACGGCTTCTCGCTCTTCGAGCGCCTGCGCGTCGACCGGCCCGGCGTCTTCCGCGTGGTCTTCCTGAGCGTGCGGTCGGGCGAGGCGGACCAGCTGCGCGCACTGCGCGCCGGCGCGCTCGACTTCCTCTCGAAGCCGGTGAGCCTGCGCGTCCTGATGGCGAAGATCACCGTCTGGCGGCAGGCCGGGGTGCGCGCGTGAGCTTCGGCGTCGCGCTCGGCGTGATCGGCGTGACCCAGGGCGTGTTCCTCGTGCTGCTGCTGCTCTTCCTCGTGGTGCGCCGGGCGTACGATCGGCGCCAGCGCGCAGCCTTCGTCGCCGCGCGCGGCAACATCGCGGTCCCGCTGCGCGCCTGGCTCGTCGCCGGCGCGCATCCGGAGCCCGTGGTGCGGGCGATCCGGGCGCTGCCGCAGGGCACGGCCATCGGCTACGTCTCGCTGCTGGCGCGCCAGACCATCCCCGCGGCGCAGCGCGAGGAGCTCGCGGCGTCGCTGCGCGGCGAACCGTGGATCGCGGCCGCGCTCGCACAGCGCTCGTCGCGCTTCTGGTGGCGACGGCTGGAGGCCGCGCGCGCGCTGTCACTCGTCGGGGAGTCGCGGGATCGCGCCGCGGTCGACGCGCTGATCTTCGACCCCCACCCGGCGGTGCAGGTCGCGGCGATCTCGGCGCTGCCGCGCGTCGCCGACGCCGTGCTCATCGGCAGCGTGCTCGACCGGCTCTTCCGGTTCCCCAAGGTCGTCCGCCAGTACCTGACGTCGGTCCTGCGCCAGACGCGCAGCGCCGTCGGGCCGGCGCTGGCGCTGCGCATCCGGCACGGCACCGAGCTCGCGGAACTGGCCTCGTGGATCGAGCTCGCCGAGGTGATCGACGACCACGAGGCGATCGCGGCCGCGCTGCTCCGCGGCGACCATCCGGCGGAAGGGGTCCGGCGCGCGGTGGCGCGGGCGCTGCGCCGGCATCCCGGGCCCGATGCCTTGCGCGTCCTGAGCGCGCTCGTCGGGGACCGCGCGCCGAGCGTCCGTGCCGCCGCCGCCCGGACGCTCGGGGAGCTGGGCGCGACGGCGAGCGCGCCGGTGCTCGCGCCCAACCTCTCCGACCCCGTCTGGCTGGTGCGGCTCCGCACGGCGATCGCGCTCGCGCAACTCGGCGAGCGCGGCCGCGCCGTGCTGCGCGCCGCCCGCGACGGGGACGACCGCTTCGCGGCCGACATGGCGTCGATGATCAGTGGTCTCTCGGACGGCGCGCTGCTCGAGCTCGCGGACGCCTGATGGACGGCACCTTCTTCCTCGACCTGCTGCGGCGAGCGATCTCGTGGAGCGACCACGCGGCGATCGTCTACCTGCTCGTCATCAACACCTCCTACGCGGTGCTGCTGCTCGCGTCGATCCCCGAGCTCTGGCGGCACTGGCGGCTCGCCGCCGACGAGCATCTGCAGCGGCTGCTCGCGTCGGACGCGCTGCCGCCGCTCAGCCTGATGGTGCCGGCGCACAACGAGGAGGTCTCGATCGTCCCGAGCGTGCTCTCGTTCCTGACGCTCGAGTATCCGAATCTCGAGGTCATCGTGGTGAACGACGGCTCGTCCGACGACACGCTCGGGGAGCTGATGCGGGCGTTCGACCTCTACGAGGTGCCGCCGGCCTTCCCCGTCTCGATCGCGACGCAGCCGGTGCGCGCGTACTTCCGGTCGCGCCTGCATTCGCGGTTGCTGGTGCTCGACAAGGCGAACGGCGGGAAGGCCGACGCGCTCAACGCGGCATTGAACGCATCGCGGCACGCCTTCGTCGTCGCGGTGGACGCCGACACCCTGATCGAGCCCGATGCGCTGATGCGCCTCGCCCGTCCCTTCCTGCTCGGCGCGAACGTCGCCGCGGTCGGCGGGACGATCCGCGTCGCCAACAGTTGCACGGTGGAGTTCGGGCGGGTGACCGATGCGCGCGTCGACACGCGCTGGCTCGTCGGCTGCCAGGTGGTGGAGTACCTCCGCGCCTTCCTCTTCGGCCGGCTCGGCTGGAACCGGCTGGGGGGCAACCTCATCATCTCGGGCGCGTTCGGGCTCTTCCGCAAGGAGTACCTCGTCGCGATCAAGGGCTACCGCACCGGCAATGTGACGGAGGACATGGACCTCGTGGTGCGCCTGCACCGGTACCTGCGCGAGAACGGCATCCCGGCCACGCTGCCCTTCATCCCCGACCCGGTGGCGTGGACCGAGGTGCCGACCTCGGCGCGGGTGCTGGCCCGGCAGCGTGAGCGCTGGCAGCGCGGGCTGATCGGGACGATGTCCGAGCACCGCGGCATGATCCTGAATCCGCGGTACGGGACGATCGGGATGCTGGCGATGCCCTTCTTCCTCGTCTGCGAGTTGTTCGCGCCGCTGGTGGAGGTCATCGGCTGGATCGGTCTGCTCGTGGGTCTCGCGATCGGCGCGGTGGACGCGGGGTTCGCCGGGCTCTTCCTGATGGTGGCCGTGGGCTACGGCACACTGCTCTCCGTCTGGGCGATCGTGCTCGAGGAGCTGAGCTTCCGGCGCTACCGGCGGCGCGTGGATTTCTGGCGCCTCGTGGGATTCGCGCTCATCGAGGGGCTCGGCTACCGGCAGATGACGGTGTTCTTCCGCCTGCAGGCCTTCTGGAAGTTCTCGCGCGGGGTCGAGACCTGGGGGAAGATGACGCGCGAGGGGTTCGCGCCGCGCGGCAGCTGAGACTCAGCGCGGGCGGCGCAACTCGGCCGAGAGCCGCGCGAACAGCACCTCCTCGGAGTCGCGCGTCTTGACGTAGGCATCGGAGGCGCGGATGCCGGCCGAGCGCAGTTCCTCCGCCGAGTGCTCGCGCGCCGAGAACAGGAAGATCGGGAGCCGCTTGAAGCGGTCGTCACCGCGCAGCCGCCGCGCGAATTCCACGCCGCTCATGCCCGGCAGCCCGGGGTCGCAGATAATCGCGGCGACCGTCTCGCGTTCGAGCACCTCGAGCGCCGCCTCGGCGCTCTGCACCGCGATCGGACGCGCGTGCGCCTCGACCTGCGCCACAAGGATGTCGCGCATCGCGGCATCGTCCTCGATCACCAGGACCGCCAGGCGCGCGTCCGGGGCGTGCGCGGCGGGGGCGACGATCGGGAGCGTGATCCAGAACGTGGTGCCCCCGCCGGCGGCGGGCTCGAATCCGATCCGTCCCTCGTGCAGCTCGACGATCGCCTTCGCGATGTTCAGCCCGAGTCCGGTGCCGCCGCTCCGGCGCGAGTCGGCCCCGCCGGCCTGCTGGAAGCGCCCGAAGATGCGCTCGGCGAACTCCTCCGGGATGCCCGGTCCGTGGTCGCGCACGAGCACCGAGACCGTCGCCTCCGCCGGCACCACGGAGAGCTCGACCGCGCTGCCCGCGGGGGAGAACTTCACGGCATTGGACGCCAGGTTCGTGAGCACCTGCACGAGGCGGTCGGGGTCGCCGAGGACCTCGGCGTCGGCGTCGGTGAGCAGCCGCAGCGTGACCTTCGCATCGCGGGCGAATCCCTCGAGCCCGGCCATCGTCGTCTCGACCACCGGCCGCAGCCGCAGCCGCTCGCGCCGGATGCTGACGTGCCCCGCATCCATCTTCTCGATGTCGAGGATGTCGTTGATCAGCCGGATGAGCCGTTCGGTGTTGGTCATCGCGATCTGGAGCAGCTCCCGTCCGCGCCCGGGGAGCTCGCCGACCTTGCCGCCGAGGATCAGGCCGAGGGCGCCGCGCATCGAGGTCAGCGGCGTGCGGAGTTCGTGGCTCACGGTCGAGACGAAGTCGGCCTTCAGGCGGTCGAGCTCCCTGAGCTTGACGATGTCCTCCTGCAGCTGCCGTTCGCGCGTCGCGATGCTCTCGGCGACGCGGTCGAAGGTGTGCGCGAGCATCGCCATCTCCCGGTTCGGGGCGCGATGCGAGTCGGGGAGTCTCGCCTCCGCGTAGCGGCCCGTCTCGAGCGCGTGCGCGGCGGTGACCACCTGGGCAAGGGCGCGGGCGACAAGTCGCAGCAGCAGCGTCCCGAGGAGCAGGAAGACGGCGACCGCGGCGGCCCGGATCAGGAACGACTCGAGCTCGTCGAGGCTCGCGGCGCGCTCGGCCTCGACTTCCGCGTCGCGCAGCTGATCCCGGATGCGGCGCAGCATCTGCGTGTGGAGGACGCGCGCCTGGTCAATCCGGGCGGCGCCCCGCAGCAGCCGCGCGGCTCCCGGGGTGCCCTCGGTGAACGCGGAGAGCCCGGCGCTCCGCCTGAGCGCGAGGTTCGGCAGCACGATCGAGTCGTGCCAGAAGGCGAGCTGCTCCGCGAGCTGCCGCACGTCGGTCTTGAGTCCGGGATCGATCGCCGTGCGCTCGAGCAGGACCTCGCGGTCGGTCAGGAAGACTCGCCGCCACTGCTCGAGCGGGCGCAGGAGGTCCTCGCTTCCCGTGAGCACGAACCCGCGCTGGGCCGAGGACATCATCGCCATCGCGGTCCCGAGGCGCGTCGTCAGGAGCTCCGCGCGGTGCAGCTGCACGACCGCCTCGTTCCGCGCGCGCTGTCCAGCCTCCTGACGATCGGTCGCCAGCCGGGCGATCAGGAACCAGGCGACCGCGACGATGAGCCCGACGATCGCCAGCTGCGCGGTGAGCGGCAGCGCCCGCCACACCGCCATCGGGGTGCGGCGCGGCGGCAGGGGGACGGTCCAGTCGGGGGGGGTCACGGCGGCGGGGTTCCGGGCGGGTGAAGCTCAAGGGACTCGGGCGGCGAACGGCACCCGCCGTCGGCGGATGACGCGCTGGGGGCGGCGCCGTCACTCGCGGGTCGGTCCGGTGGTAAATTATCGGCTCGCGCCCGCCCTTCGCCAAGCACGACCCCGCCCTCCCCGCCGTGTCCACGACCGAGACCCCGCTTCATACGCTGCACGCCGCCGGCCAGTCCATCTGGCTCGACTACATCGACCGCGGCATGCTCCTCGACGGCGAGCTCTCGCGGCGCATCCGCGACGACGCGCTCACCGGGATGACCTCCAACCCGACGATCTTCGAGAAGGCGCTCGCCGCCGGCACCGCCTACGACGCGCAGCTCCGCGCGGTCGAAGGGGAGCGCACGGCGTGGGAGCTCTTCGAACTCGTCGAGACGGACGACGTGCGCACCGCGTGCGACGCCTTCCTCCCGATCCACCGGGCCTCGAACGGCACCGACGGCTTCGTGTCGATCGAGGTCTCACCCGGCGCCGCCCACGATGCCAGGGCGACCATCGAGGAGGCGCACCGTCTCTGGACGACCGTCGGCCGCCCGAACGTGATGATCAAGGTGCCCGGCACGCCCGAGGGTTGCGTCGCGCTCCGCCGCCTGATCGCCGACGGCCTGAACGTGAACGTCACGTTGCTCTTCGCGGTGGACGCCCACGCCCGCGTGATCGAGGCCTATCTCGCCGGACTCGAGGACCGCGCCGCCGCCGGCGGCGACCTGACGCACGTCGCGTCGGTCGCCTCGTTCTTCGTGAGCCGCGTGGACAACGCGATCGACGCGCTGATCGACCAGCAGGCCGCGACCGGCCGGCTCGCCGCGGACCGCGCGGCCGCGCTCAAGGGGCGCGCCGCGGTCGCCAACGCGCGGCGCGCCTACCGGCTCTTCGGCGAGCGCTTCGGCGGGCCGCGGTGGACCGCACTGCAGGCGAAGGGCGCGCAGGTGCAGCGCCCGCTCTGGGCGAGCACGAGCACGAAGAACCCCGCCTACCGCGACGTCCTCTACGTCGAGGAACTGATCGGGCCCGACACCGTGAACACGATGCCGCCCGTGACCCTCGAGGCGTTCCGCGACCACGGACGCGTGCGCCGCAGCGTGGACGAGGGGCTCGCCGACGCCGATCGCCTGCTGGCCGAGCTCGGCGCCGCCGGCATCGACCTCGCGGCGGTCACCGACCGGCTGCTCGTCGAGGGCCTCGCCTCGTTCCAGAAGTCCTTCGACACGCTGATCGCGGGGCTCGAGCGGAAGACCGCGGAGCTTGGCCGTCCCGTGGCCGCCGCCCGCTGAGCGATCGTCCCTCGCCCGGCATCTCCCCCCGACCCCCCTGATGCCCTCGTCCGTCACGAAGATCGTCTGTACCATCGGCCCGGCGTCGTCGAATCCCGACGTGATCCGCAAGCTGATCCTCGCCGGGATGAACGTGGCCCGGCTGAACTTCTCGCACGGCACGCACGACCAGCACGCGCGCACGGTCGCCACGATCCGCGGCATCGCCGAGGACCTGGCCCGGCCGGTCGCCATCCTCGGCGACCTGCAGGGGCCCCGCATCCGCATCGGCACGCTGGCCGAGGCGCTGCCGATCGTCGAAGGGGAGCAGCTCGTCTTCGTCCCCGAGACGCACGCCGGCGCGCCGACCGATGCCGGCGGCATCCCGGTCACGTACGACGAACTCGCGCACGACGTGCGCCCGGGCGGCACGATCCTGGTGGACGACGGCCTGCTCGCGTTCACGGTGGACCGGGTCGAGGATCCGCGCGTGCACGTGACCGTGCGCTACGGCGGACTGCTCAAGAGCAACAAGGGGATCAACCTCCCCGGGATCGACGTCTCGGCCCCGTCGCTGACGGAGAAGGACCGCGCCGACATCCCGTTCGCGATCGAGCACGACCTCGAGTACCTCGCGCTCAGCTTCGTGCGCCGTCCGGAGGACATCGAGGAGCTGCGCGCGCTCCTGCCCAAGGGCATGCTCATCGTCGCCAAGATCGAGAAGGACTCGGCGCTCCTCCGCATCGAGGACATCCTGAAGGTCAGCGACGCGGTGATGGTGGCGCGTGGTGACCTCGGGGTCGAACTCCCGTTCGAGGAGGTGCCGCTGCAGCAGAAGCGGATCATCGGACTGGCCTCGCGCTACGGACGTCCCGTCATCACCGCGACGCAGATGCTCGAGTCGATGGTGCAGCATCCGCGCCCCACGCGCGCCGAGGCGAGCGACGTCGCGAACGCGATCCTCGACGGTACCGACGCGGTGATGCTCTCGGCCGAGACGGCCGCGGGGCTGCACCCGGTGCTGGCGGTGGAGGCGATGCGGCGCATCGCGAACGCCGCCGAGCAGGCGCCGGTGGCGCGTGGCCAGGGGATCGACCGGCTGCAACCCGGCAGTGCCTCGATGGAGGAGACGATCGCGGCCGCCTCGGTCACCGCGGTGCGCCTCCTCGGGGCCTCGACGATCGTCGTCTTCACCAAGAGCGGCTTCTCGGCGCGGATCGTCGCGGCGCGCCGCCCGGCGGTCCGTCTCGTCGTGCTCACCGACAACGCCCGCACCTACCGGCAGCTCGCGCTCGTCTGGGGCGTGATCCCCTTCCTGGTGCCGCATTGCGACACCTACGAGCAGATGGCCGCGCTGGCGCGCGAGCTGCTCCAGCGCCACGGCTTCGCCAAGCCCGGCGATCGCGTGGTGATCACGGCGGGCGTGCCCTTCGACGTCCCCGGGACCACGAACCAGCTCAAGGTGGAGACGGTGTGAGGCTGACCTTCCTCGGCACCGGGACGAGCTTCGGCGTGCCGCAGATCGGCTGCGCCTGTGCCGTTTGTCGCTCCGGTGACCCGCGCGACCGGCGCACACGCGTGGGCGCGATCGTCGAGGACGAGGGCTTGCGGCTGCTGCTCGATACCCCGCCGGAGCTGCGGCTCCAGCTCATCGCCGCCGGGGTGGACCGGCTGGACGCGGTCCTCTTCACGCACGACCACGCCGATCATACCCACGGCATCGACGACATCCGCGCGATCTCGATGCGACGCGATGGCGCGCTCCCGATGTATGGCTCGGCCGAGACGCTCGATGCGATCGCGCAGCGGTTCCCGTACATCTTCGACGCGCAGCTGAAGGCCCTGCCGGGCACCTTCAAGCCGGAGGGCTTCGCGCACCCGCTGCGGGCCGGCGAGCCGGTGCGCATCGGGCACCTCGACGTCACGCCGGTGGCGGTGCCGCACGGACGGCTGCAGGTGTTCGGCTACCGGATCGGCCCACTCGGCTACATCACCGACGCCAAGTCGCTCCCCGACGACGTGGTCGCGCAGCTCGCGGGCGTGGATGTGCTGGTGCTCAACGCGCTCTTCCGGACGGCGCATCCCACGCACCTCTCGATCGGCGAGGCGGTCGAGACGGCCGCGCGCGTCGGGGCGCGCCGCACCTACCTCACGCACCTCACGCACGAGACCTCGCACGCCGAGCTCGCGGCCTCGCTCCCCCCCGGGATCGCGCCCGCGCACGACGGCCTCACCGTGGAGATCGATCGCCCGTGACCCCGTCCATCCGGCTCGACGTCTCCGGCATGCTGCAGCGCGCGGTCCCCTCGGGAGCCACACCCGCGGCGCTCGCGGCGCTCGCCCCCCGCCTTGCCGCGGCGCACGCGGCGCTCGGCGCCGACGCCGCGCGCGGCGTCCTCGGATTCCGCGAGCTCGAGGCCCAGCAGGCCGAGCGCGAGCGGGTGCGGTCGTGGGCCAAGGACGAAGCGCGCCGGCTCGACGACGTGATCGTGCTCGGGATCGGCGGCTCCGCGCTCGGTGCGGTCGCGCTCCGCACCGCGCTGCTCGCGCGCGACTGGAACGCGCTCCCGGTCGAGGCGCGCGGTGGCCGTCCGCGGCTCCACGTGCTCGACAACGTCGATCCGCGCGCCGTGCGCGCGGTGCTCGACCAGGTCGATCTGCGGCGGGCGCGCTTCCTCGTCATCTCCAAGTCGGGGAGCACCGCCGAGACGATGGCCCAGTACCTCGTGGTGCGGGAGCGCATCCGTGCGGCCGGGCTCCCGGTCCGGGAGCACCTCGCGTTCGTGACCGACCCCGCCAAGGGCGCGCTGCGCCGGATCGCCGCGGCGGAAGGGATCCCGGCCTTCGAGGTCCCGGCGAACGTGGGAGGGAGATTCTCCGTGCTCTCCCCGGTCGGCACCCTCCCGTCATCCCTGCTCGGACTCGACGTGGAGGCGTTGGTGGCGGGCGCGATCGCGATGCGCGACCGCTGCGCCGACGGCACGCTCCGCGGCAACCCGGCCCTCGCGTACGCGGCGCTCCAGTGGCGCGCGCACACCGAAGCGGGGCAGGGCATCCAGGTGCTGATGCCCTACAGCGACGCGCTGCGCGACCTGGCGCCCTGGTTCGTGCAGCTCTGGGCGGAGAGTCTCGGCAAGCGCACGCCGGACGGTCGGCACGTGGGACCGACGCCGGTGCCGGCGGTCGGAGCCACGGACCAGCACGCGCAGGTGCAGCTGTTCATGGAGGGACCGGCCGACAAGACGGTCACCTTCGTGGACGTCGAGTCGCGCGACGACGAGCTCACGATCCCCGGGGCGGACGCACCGCCCGAGCTGGCATATCTCGGCGGGCGCGGATTCGCGGAGCTGCTGCGCGCGGAGGCCCGCGCGACGGCCGGGGCGCTGACGCGCTCGGGCCGCCCGACGATGACGCTGCGCGTCGGGCGCGCCGACGCCTGGCACCTGGGCGGACTCTTCATGTTCTTCGAGTTGGCGACGATCTACGCCGGGCACCTCTACGGCGTGGACCCGCTCGACCAGCCCGGGGTCGAACTCGGCAAGCAGCTGACCTACTACCAGTTCGGGCATCCGGACTGGCAGTCGATGAAGCCGACGTGGGACGCCTTGCCGGCCAGCGACCCGGACTGGGTGCTCTGAGCGCGTTGCAGGGATCGCGCGTGGCGTCCAAATTGCGGGGCTGTCGAGACCGCTGACCCTCGCGTTCCCCACACCCCACCGACCCAAATGTCCGACTGTCCCGCCTCCATCCGCCAGGCGCTCGGCGCCGCCGTGACCCTCGACGCCGGCGGTGTCGCCGTGAAGGACGCCGGCGCCCTCGCGTCGCCGCTCATGGACCGGCTCGTCCGCCTCGCCGTCTTCGGCAACGCGGCGGAGCAGGAGTGGGCGCGGTGGGTCATCTGGGAGGCCGGCCGCGCGGTCGGCACCTGGTCGGCGTCGATCCACGACTTCTACATGGCCCGCGGGCGGGGCGACGTGAAGGGGGTGACGGTCCCGGCGATCAACGTGCGCGGCCGGGCCTACGACACCGCGCGGTCGATCTTCCGGACCGCGAACAAGCTCAAGGGCGGCGCCCTGATCCTCGAGATCGCGCGCTCCGAGATCGCCTACACGGAGCAGCGCCCGGCGGAATACGTCGCCGTGATGCTCGCCGCGGCGCTGCGCGAGGGGTACCGCGGCCCGGTGTTCATCCAGGGCGACCACTTCCAGGTGAATGCCAAGAAGTACAAGGCGGACCCGGTCGCCGAGGTCGCTGCCGTGAAGCAGCTGGCGACGGAGGCGATCGCGGCCGGCTTCTACAACATCGACCTCGACACCTCGACGCTGGTGGACCTCGCGCACGCGACGCTCGTGGAGCAGCAGCGGCTCAACTACGAGGTCGGGGTGGACCTGACGCGCCACGTCCGCGGGCTTGAGCCCGAGGGCGTGACCATCTCGCTCGGCGGGGAGATCGGCGAGGTCGGGACGGAGAACTCGACCGTGGCCGAGCTCGAGGCCTTCATGGACGGGTACAACCGCACGCTGGCGTCGCAGGCCAAGGGGATGACGGGCCTGTCCAAGATCTCGGTGCAGTCCGGCACGTCGCACGGTGGCGTGGTGCTCGCCGACGGCTCGATCGCCGACGTCAAGCTCGACTTCCAGACGCTCGAGGATCTCTCCCGGGTGGCGCGGGAGAAGTACGGGCTCTCCGGCGCGGTGCAGCACGGGGCGTCCACGCTGCCGGACGACGCGTTCTTCCACTTTCCGCGGACCGAGACGGCCGAGATCCATCTCGCCACGGGCTTCCAGAACATGATCTACGAGCATATCCCCGCGGCGCTGCGCGAGGAGATCTATGCGTGGCTCCGGACCAACGCGGCCGAGGAGCGGAAGGCGGGCGATTCGGACGAGCAGTTCTTCTACAAGACGCGGAAGAAGGCGCTCGGACCCTTCAAGCGGCAGCTCTGGGACCTCACGGGCGATGCGGCTGCCGCGCTCGACGCGGCGTACGACCGCAAGTTCACCTTCCTCTTCGAACATCTCGGGGTGGGTGGAACAGCGGAGGCAGTGCGGCGGTATGTGAAGTCGCCCGCCATCTCCCGACCGGCACCCGGCAAGGGCGGCCCCGTCGTCGAGACCGCACCCGACGACCCGGACGCGGGCGAATGACCCTGACGTTCCATCGCGCCTACAGCGCCCTGAAAGAGGAGTTCCCCCACATGCGCAAGACACTGTTCGTCGCCGCACTCGCCCTGTTCAGCACCGCCTGCGTCTCGAAGTCCGAGTACGACCGGCAGCTGGCCAACCAGGCGGCGATCTCGGCCGAGAAGGACTCGCTGCTGAATGAGGTCGTCGCGACCTCGCAGTTCATCGCCGCGGTCAACACCGAGCTCGACAACGTGAAGGATGGCAAGCCGGTCGCCGGCGCCAACAACGAGATGGAGGCGCTCTCGCCGACCGAGGCGCGTGCCCGTCTCGCCGATCGCGTGAAGCTCTTGACCGAGCGCCTCAACGAGTCGGAGGCCCGCCTGGTCCAGAGCCGCCGCCGTGTCGGACAGCTCACGAGCAACAATGCGACCCAGACGGCCCAGATGGTCGCCTTCGACTCGACGATCAAGCAGTTCCAGGTCATCATCGACAACCAGAAGGGCGAGGTCGTCGCCCTGCTCGAGCAGGTCAACATCCTGACCTCGGAGAACATGGCGCTCCGCGAGACCAACACGACGCTCGAGACGCAGCGCGTGGCGCTCTCGACGGAGAACGCCGACCTGACCACGAACCTGAACACCGTCTACTGGGTCGCCGGCAAGAAGGACGACCTGATCAAGCGCGGGATCGTGGAGCAGAAGGGCGGGATGCTCGGCATCGGCAAGACGCAGGTGCTGGCGCGCTCGCTCGACGCCTCGGAGTTCACGGCGATCGACCGCCTGGCCGTTCGCGAGCTGACCCTCCCGGACGCCTCCAAGTCCTACCGCATGATCTCGACGAATGACCTCGCGGGGCTGGACGTCGCGCCCGCGGACGGCAAGTTCAAGGGGACCGTGCGGATCGTCTCGCCCGAGACCTTCTGGCGCGCGTCCAAGTTCCTGGTCCTCATCGAGCAGTAAGGAGGCCGGTTGTCCGAAGGCAATGGTGGTGAACCCGCGGTGGTGATCGAGCGTCGTGGCGGGGGCGGGGCCGGGGTCTTCCTTTTCGGTCTCGCCCTCGGCGCGGGGCTCGCGCTGCTCTTCGCCCCGCAGTCGGGCGAGGAGACTCGCGCACTCGTCACGCGTCAGGCGCGGAAGTTCAAGCGCAAGGCGCGTCGGTTGGCCGATACGGCCCGCGACGCGGCCGAGGATACGCGCGACGCCCTCGAACGTCGGCTGGCCCGTCACCACGCCGCGGACCGCGACGAGGTGTACGAGGGAGAGGACGACGGCGTCTGACCCCGTTCCGCTCGTTCCTGCGGGATCTGTGGCATAAGATCGAACGGGATGACGTGTTCTTCCTTGCCGGCGGGGTGGCCTTCAGCATCCTCCTCGCCGGCGTTCCGTTCTTCCTGCTCCTCTCGGCAGGCGTCGGCTTCGTCCTCGGACAGGATGTGGAGGTCGCGACCTCGGCCGCCCAGGCCGTGATCGAAGGGCTGCTCCCGACGAGCCTCGCAGCGCCCGGCGAGTCGGCCCTCGACCCGATCTTCGTGGACGTCGTGCGGACCCGGGCCGTGGCCGGCATCTGGGGCGGCATCGGTTTCGTCTGGTTCTCGACGCGGCTCTTCGGTTCGCTCCGGAGCGTCATGACGGTCGTCTTCGAGCGCCGTGACCGGAACTACTTCCACGGCAAGGCCTGGGACGTCTACCTCACGGTCACCTCCGCGGCGCTGATCACGCTCTGGCTCGTGCTGAGCGGCTACCTGGTGGTGTCCAACGGCCGGGTCGCGGCGGCGCTGATCGAGTCCGGCCTGCGCGAGGACTTCATGACGGGTCTCGAGTACTGGGTCGGGCGGCTGCTGTCCGTCTTCCTCGTCGCCCTGATGTTCTTCTCGCTCTACCGGTTCCTGCCGGCGCGCCGCCCGCCCTGGCGCATCGCGGCCGCCGGCGCGCTGACCGCCGCCCTCCTCTTCGAGCTCGCGCGCGCGATCTTCGCCCAGGTCGTCGCCGCCTTCCCGCCGACCTCGCTCTACACGGGCACGCTCGGCGCGCTGGTCATCGTCGTGTTCTGGACGTACTATGCCGCCCTCATCTTCGTGCTCGGAGCGGAGGTCGCACACGCCGCCGAGCAGTTCGCGGCGCCCCCGCCGCCGGCCCCATGACCCGCCCTGCCGTGATCGACCTGCGCAGTGACACCGTGACCAAGCCCACCCCCGCCATGCGCCGCGCGATGGCCGAGGCCGAGGTGGGGGACGACGTGCTCGACGGCGACCCGACGGTGAAGCACCTCGAGGCCCGCGTCGCGGATCTGCTGGGCAAGCCGGAGGCGCTCTTCTTCCCGACCGGCACGATGGCCAACCAGGCGGCCCTCTGGCTGCTCGGGACGCCCGGGACGGAGGCCTACTGCCACGACGACTCCCACATCGTGAACTGGGAGATCGCGGGAACGGCGGCGCTGGCCGGGCTCCAGGTGCGCCTCGTCCGCGGCGGGCCGGTGCTCGAGGCCGAGGCCCTGCGCGCGGCGTTCCGACCCGCCTCGCCGCACGCCCCGCGCGCGTCCGTGGTCTGCGCCGAGAACACGCACAACGGCGCCGGCGGGATGGTCACGCCGCTCGACCGGCTTCGCGAGATCCGGGAGACCGCCGCCGAGGCCGGGCTCCCGGTGCATCTCGACGGCGCGCGACTCTGGAACGCGCACGTCGCGACCGGCACGTCGCTCGCCGACTTCGCCGATTGCGCCGCGACCGTGATGGTCTCCTTCTCGAAGGGACTCGGCGCGCCCGTCGGCGCCTGCCTCGCCGGTGATGCCGAGCCGATGCGCTGGGCGTGGGAGACGCGCAAGCGGTTCGGCGGCGGCATGCGGCAGTCCGGCATCCTCGCGGCGGCGGCGCTGCACGGGCTGGAGCACCACCTGCCGCGGATGCACGAGGATCACGCACGCGCCGCACGTCTCGCGACGCGGGTCGCAGGGGTCGAAGGGGTCTCGGTGGTGCCGCCGGACACCAACATCGTGATGATCGACCTGCGCCCCGGACTCGACTCGGGCACGGTGCTCGAGCGCGCGCGCGCGGAGGGCGTCCTTGTCACGTCCTGGAACCGGACGCGCGTGCGTTGCGTGCTGCACCTCGACATCGACGACGCGGACTGCGACCGCGCGGCCGAGGTCCTCGTCGAGGCGCTGCAGTGAGCGAGCCGGCCACGCACACCACGGCCGACGCGTCGCTGCGGCTCCTCGCCGCGGGGGAGCGCGAACTCCAGCGGATCGTGCTCGACATGCACGACGGCCCGGTGCAGGACATGTTCGCGGCCGTGTCGCAGCTGCAGGTCCTGCAGAAGGAGGTCGCCGACCGGCCCGAGGCCGCGCGCCGCGCCGGCCAGGCCGTGATGCTGCTCGAGCGCGCGCTGCACGAGGTGCGCACGCTGATCGGCGTCTTCCGGCCGCCGGGTTTCGAGCGCCGCGACCTGGGCGCCATCCTCGAAGGGCTCACCGTGCAGCACGAGGCGATGACCGACCAGCCGGTCGAACTCAGCCTGGACGAGGAGCTCGGGGACTGCCCGCTGCCGGCGAAGATCGCGCTCTACCGCATCCTCCAGGAGGCACTGGCGAACGGCTTCCGGCACGCCGGCGCGACGCGCCAGACGGTGCGCGTGGATCGTGCGGGCGACCTCCTGACGCTGACCGTGAGCGACAACGGTCGCGGCTTCGACCCCGCCCGCGTGATGGCGGCCGAGGCCGACGTCGGCGTCGAGGGCGGGCACTTCGGGCTGCGTGGCATCCAGGACCGCGTGGACATGCTCGGCGGCACGCTCGTGGTGGACAGCACCCCGGGGCAGGGGACCGTGCTGCGCGTGTCCGTCCCGGCGGGCGCGTGAGCGACCGCGGCATCCGGATCGTGCTCGCCGACGACCACGCGATCGTCCTCGAGGGACTTCGCGCGCTCGTGGACGGCGAGGAGGACATGGAGGTCGTCGGCTCGACGACCCGCGGCGAGGAGGTGGTCGAGCTCGTGACGCGCCTGACGCCCGAGGTCGTCGTGCTCGATTACGAGCTCGGCGGACTCCGCGCCACCGACATCATCGGGACGCTGCGCGCCGGGACCGACGCGCCGCGGGTACTCGTACTGACGGCCTACCACGACGGCGAGACGATCCGCTCGGTGCTGGAGTCGGGCGCCGAGGGTCTCGCGCTGAAGACCGCCTCGCCGCAGCAGACGCTATCGGCGATCCGCCAGGTGGTGGACGGCCAGCTGGTGTTCCCGCAGGCCGCGCGCCGCTGGCTCGAAGCGCGCGGCGCGCGCAGCGGCGTCTCCGAGCTGACCGGGCGCGAGCGCGAGGTCTGGGCGCTGCTGGCGGAGGGCCTGACGAACGTGCAGATCGCCGCGCGCCTCTCGCTCTCGGAGAACACCGTGAAGTTCCACGTCCAGCATCTGTACCAGAAGCTGGGTGTGAAGAACCGGACCGAGGCCGCGCTCAGGCACGCGTCGCCAGGGCGGCCGCCTTCCGCTCCACGGCGCTGAGGAGCGAATCCCAGCTGGCCGCGAACTTCTCGAGACCGTCGCGCTCGAGTTCGGCGGCGACGGTCTCGAGTGAGATGCCGAGCGCCTCGAGCGCCCGCAGCGTGCCGTGCGCGCGGGCGACCGCGGCCTCATCGAGGCGCACCGCGGGCGCTCCCCCGGTCCGGTACGCCACCAGCGTCTCCGGCGGCAGCGTGTTCACCGTCGCCGGCGCGATCAGCGCCTCGCAATAGAGGAGCGTCGGCAGCGCCGGATCCTTGACACTCGTCGAGGCCCAGAGCGGGCGCTGCACCCGCGCCCCGTCGCCCGAGAGCGTGCGCCACTCGGCGCCGCCGGTCGTGCGCGTGAAGGCGTCGTAAGCGAGCGCCGCATTCGCGATCGCCGCCGTGCTGCGGAGCGGGGCGGCCGCGGGCGTGTCGAGCCCCGAGAGCGCGCGGTCCACCGCGCTGTCCACGCGGCTCACGAAGAAGCTGGCCACCGAGGCGATCCGGTCGAGCGGCAGGCCGGCGGCGCGCCGTGCGCCGAGGGCGGCGAGGTATGCGTCGTGGACCTGCCGATAGCGCTCGACCGAGAAGAGCAGCGTCACGTTCACGTTGATGCCGGCGCGCAGGCACGTCCCGGCGGCCGCGACGCCCGCGCGCGTGCCGGGGATCTTCACCATCAGGTTGCGTCGCGCCACCAGGCCGACGAGCTCCCGCGCCTCGGCCACCGTGCCGTCGGCGTCGTGCGCGAGATGCGGCGAGACCTCCAGCGAGACGAACCCGTCGCGCCCCTGCGACTCGTGGTACAGGTCGCCGAAGGCATCGCAGGCCTCCTGCACCTCGCCGACCATCAGGCGGCGCAGGATCTGCGCCGGCGGATGACCGGCCTCCGCGAGCGCACGGATGTCCGCGTCGTACGCCGCGCTCCCCGCGATCGCCCTCTCGAAGATCGTCGGGTTGGTGGTGAGGCCGCGCACGCCGTCCTCGCGGATCAGGCGCGCGAGTTCACGCGTGCGGATCAGGTCGCGCGTGGTGAAGTCGAGCCAGGGACTCTGGCCGAGCGCCGCGAGCCCGTGGAGCGCGTGCCGCGCCGGAGCGCCGCCGCCGGCCGCCGTGCGCGCGCTCATCGCGCTTCCACCGGCACCGCCGACTCGGCCGCCAGCGCCTCCTGCTTGGCCGCCAGCGCGCTCGCCTTCACCAGGTAGTAGGTGATGATGAGCTGGGTGAGCGCCAGCGGGTTGGACCGCCGCTCGCGGTCGATGTCCTGGAAGACGCCGAGACGGGTCGAGCGCAGGTGCTGCGCGGTGGACATGTGCTTCCACATCCGGTCCTCGACCGCCTTGGTCGAGATGTCGTCGAGGTCGCCGCTGATCTCGAGCAGGTCCGCCCCGCCGGCCCCGCGCTGCATCCGCACGAAGCGCGCCGCCGCCGAGTCGCCAAAGATGTCCTCGATGTCCGGCAACGGCACTGGGTGCGCGATCCGGATCCGGACGTCGAGCCTCGAGTCGTCCATCGTGACCGCGTCGTCGGCCGGCGCGCGGAACGAGATCACGATGTCGGCGCGGTCGCGCTGCGGCGCGATGTACGCCTCGGAGTCGTGCCGGCGCGCCTCGAGCTCCTTCCGCACCTGCGCCTCGTTGTAGCCGCGCTTGGCGGTGTCACGCTTGATCTTCCACGCCACGCGCAGCTCGGGGTCCGGGTCGAGATAGACCGAGACGTCCCACATCGCGCGCAGCTCGGGCGTGTAGAGGCCGTGCAGGCCATTGATCAGCACCACCTGCGTCGGCCGGACGAACTCCGGCATCGAGAAGGTGCCGTCGGTGTGGTCGTAGACCGGCTTGAAGACGGTCTCCCCCTGCCGCAGCAGGCGGGCGTGCTGCCCCATCAGCGCGAGGTGATTGCAGTCGGGGTGGAGCGCGGTGATCCCCGCCGTGGTCCGCTGCGCCCGGTCGAGCGAGTGGTAGTCGTCGAGGCAGATGCTCGTGACCCGTTCCTCACCGAGGATGCCGACGCAGCCGCGCGCGAGGGTGCTCTTGCCGGCACCGGAGTCGCCGACGACGGCGAACATGATCGGACGCTTCGCGCGAAAGGGCATCGATGCTCACTCCCCGCCGCGGAATACGCGGCTCTGGCGGATGTCCTGCTCGTCGAGCCGGCGCAGCTCGTCGCGCGGCACCTGCCCGCCGCGCTCGAGGAGGCGGCTGGCCTGGCGCAGCTTGGCGCGGTCGAGCGCGTTGCGGACGCTGCGGGCGTTCGAGAAGTGCGGCTGCGTGATGCGGTGACCGAGGTACTCGCGGAAGGCGGCGCGCGAGGCGTCGTCGAACGCGTACTCCTGCTGCTCCAGGATCCCCTCGGCGATCGCCAGCAGTTCGTCGACCGAGTAGTCGGGGAACTCCAGGTGATGCGCGATCCGCGAGTGGAAGCCGGGGTTCGAGCGGAAGAAGGTGTCCATCCGGTCGCCGTAGCCGGCGAGGATCACGACGAGGTCGTCGCGGTGGTTCTCCATCACCTGCAGAAGCATCTCGATCGCCTCGGCGCCGTAGTCGCGCTCGTTCTCCGGGCGATGGAGGTAGTAGGCCTCGTCGATGAACAGCACCCCGCCCATCGCGCGCTTCACGACTTCCTTGGTCTTGGGCGCGGTGTGGCCGACGTACTGGCCGACGAGGTCGTCGCGCGTCGCCACCACCAAGTGGCCTTTGCGCACGTAGCCGAGCAGGTGCAGGATCTTCGCCATCCGCATCGCGACCGTGGTCTTGCCGGTGCCCGGGCGGCCGGTGAAGCTCATGTGCAGGGTGGGGCGATCGGTCTCGAAGCCGGCCTGCGCGCGCAGCTTGGAGAGGAGCAGGAGCCCGGCGATGTCGCGCACGCGGCGCTTGACCGGCGCCAGGCCGATCAGGTCGCGCTCGAGCTCGAGCAGCGCATCGCGGACCGGGGTCTCGCGCAGCGCGGCATCGAGGTTGACGAGCGCGTCCGCGCCGATCACGCGCCGGTCACCGGTAGCGCTCGCCCGCGGGACGGTCCGTCGCGTAGGCGTGCGTGGAGTAGCGCACCTGGCGGTCGGCGGCCTCCTGGCGGTCGAGGCGGAAGCCGGGCTCATGCGACGGGCGCTGCACGATGAAGCTGAGCGCGGTCGTCTGTCGCCCGAGCCGGCGGTCGTAGCCGCTCACGCGGACGTACGTCTCCGGATGCGCTTTCCGGCAGCCGTCGATCTCGAGCATCACCGCGGCGGCATCCTTCGCCTCGAACATCGGCAGGCCCCACATCTCCCAGTAGACGTTGCGGGGATGCGGGTCGTCGGAGAACTCGACCGAGACGGGCCAGTCGTTGTCGAGGCAGTACTGCACCTGCGCGCGGACCTGCTCGTCGGTGAAGTCGGGGAGATGGGAGAACGTCCCCTGCGTGATGCGCATCGTGGTTCTCCTCAGGCGGTCGGGGTGACCACGGCGTCGGGGACGTCCGTGGATTCGAAGTTGAAGGTGATGTCCTTCCAGATCTCGAGCGCCTTCTTGAGCGACGGGCTCCACCTGGCCGCGTCGGCGAGGATCTCCGGACCCTCGCGCAGGTAGTCCCGTCCCGCGTTGCGGGCCTGGATCATCGCCTCGACGGCCACACGGTTCGCCGTCGCACCGTCGGCGATGCCGTCCGGATGGCCGATCGTGCCGCCGCCGAACTGGAGGATCGTGTCCTCGCCGAGCAGGTGCAGCAGTTGGTGCATCTGCCCGGCGTGGATGCCGCCCGAGGCGACCGGCATCACGCCCGGCATCGAGGCCCAGTCCTGCTCGAAGTAGAGGCCGATCGAGGGATCCGCCGCGATCTTGTCGTCGCGCAGCGTCGTGTAGTAGCCCTTGGTCGTCGCGGGGTCGCCCTCGAGCTTGCCGACCACGGTGCCCGCGTGGATGTGGTCCACGCCGGCGAGGCGCATCCACTTCGCGATCACGCGGAAGGAGACGCCGTGCGTCTTCTGGCGGGTGTAGGTCGAGTGGCCGGCCCGGTGCAGGTGGAGGATCACGCCGCTCTTCCGCGCCCACTTGGCCATCGACTGGATGGCCGTGTAGCCGATGGTGAGGTCGATCATCACGATGACGCTGCCGATCTCCTTCGCGAACTCGGCGCGCTCGTACATGTCCTCCATCGTGCCGGCGGTGACGTTGAGGTAGTGTCCCTTGATCTCGCCGGTGGCCGCCTGCGCCTTGTTCACCGCCTCCATGCAGAAGAGGAAGCGGTCGCGCCAGCGCATGAAGGGCTGCGAGTTGATGTTCTCGTCGTCCTTCACGAAGTCGAGCCCGCCCCGGAGCGCTTCGTAGACGACACGGCCGTAGTTGCGCGCCGAGAGACCTAACTTCGGCTTGGTGGTCGCGCCAAGGAGCGGGCGGCCATACTTGTTGAGGTACTCGCGCTCCATCACGATGCCGTGCGCGGGTCCTTGGAATGTCTTGGTGTAGTGCGGCGGGATCCGCATGTCCTCGAGCCGCAGCGACTTGAGCGCCTTGAAGCCGAAGACGTTGCCGATGATCGAACTCGTGAGGTTGGCGATCGAGCCTTCCTCGAAGAGGTCGAGATCGTAGGCGATGTAGGCGATGAACTGGTCGGAGCCGGGGACCGGGACGACGCGGTAGCACTTGGCCTGATAGTGCTCGTGCGCCGTGAGGCGGTCGGTCCAGACGACGGTCCATGTGGCGGTGGACGACTCGCCGGCGATGGCGGCGGCGGCCTCGATCGGCTCGACCCCTTCCTGCGGGACGAAGCGGAAGGCGCAGAGGATGTCGGTGGGCTTGGGCTCGTAGTCGGGCTCCCAGTAGCCCATCTCCGCATACGGGGTGACGCCGGCCGCCCAGCGGGACTTGGGTGCACTGCCGTTGGTGGACTTCCCGGCCATCTGGACTCTCCGGATCACGTGGTGGTGATGCGCGCTCGTCAGGCCAGCCGGGATTCTTTTTTAGCGCGAGCGGACGGGAGCCCCCCGACCCCCGCCGCTGCGCAGCCACGAACGGCGCGAGGAGCCGCCGTCCGGGATGGGCGAAGGGTAGGGACGGTCGCAGGCGCGTTGAACGCCTATCGGGACGGGGGGAGATGGGTGGCGTCGGCCACCCGACCGGGTGGGCCGCGCACGTTGTCGCGGGGCTTGAGCCCGGTTAGACTTCCCAGTGTTCCAGGTCCCGGAGGGCTTCGGCCCACCAACTCCGCCAGGGCCGAAAGGCAGCAACGGTACGTGGTGTCCATCGTCGCTCCGTCAGGCCTGGAACACTTGCGCGGGTGAGCACTTCGGTGCTCCCCGCGCGAGTTCGTTCTACCACGAAGGCACGAAGGGCTGAAGAACGGCGAAGGAGGCCCTGCCGACTGCCTTCACCGCAGAGACGCGGAGGGACGGAGGAAGAACGGAGGAGGCGCTTCGCTCTCACTGCGGGTGCCCACTGGCTCCTGCGCAGCGCACGCAGCACCAGCCGTCCGTTGCCGTTCTTCCGGCGTTGCTTCTTCCCTTCGTGCCTTCGTGGTGGAGCCGTGGCAGTGGCTGTTGCAGCCTCCGTTCTTCCTCCCGCTCTCCGCGTCTCCGCGGTGAACCGCCGAGCGGACGCGGCTTGCGGGGGCTAAATTGCGCCCCATGTCGCTCGCCCTCGCCCGGAAGTACCGCCCCCGCAAGTTCTCCGAGGTCGCGGTCCAGTCGCACGTCGCGAATACCCTCCGGAACGCGATCACGAGCGACCGCGTCGCCCACGCCTACCTCTTCTGCGGGCCGCGCGGCACGGGCAAGACGACCCTCGCGCGCGTGCTCGCGATGGCGCTCAACTGCGAGCGTCGCCGCGACGACCGCGAGCCCTGCGGCGAGTGCCCCTCCTGCACGCGGATCTGGAGCGGGGGTGCCTCGCTCGACGTGGTCGAGATCGACGCCGCATCCAACCGGGGCGTTGACGACGCCCGGGAGCTCCGCGAGCGCGCGATGTATGCCCCCTCCGGGGAGGACCGTTACAAGGTCTACATCGTCGATGAGGCGCACATGCTCACGCGCGAGGCGTGGAACGCGCTCCTGAAGATCCTCGAGGAACCGCCGCCGCGCGTCGTGTTCGTCTTCGCGACCACCGAGCCGCAGAAGATCCAGCAGGCGGCGGCACCGGTGCTCTCGCGCGTCCAGCGCTTCGACTTGAAGCGCATCGGCCCGGCCGACGTGCGCACCCGCCTCTCGTCCGTTCTCGCGGCCGAGTCGCTCGAGGCGGACGGTGACGCGCTGGCGATGCTCGCGCGGGCGGCGGACGGTTCGATGCGCGACGCGCTCTCGCTCACCGACCAGGTGCTCTCCCTCGGCGGGGGCCGCATCACCGCACAGCGCGTGCGCGACGCGCTCGGGCTCGTGCACGAGGACGAGCACCTCGCCCTGCTCGACCTCATCGTGGACCGCCGCGCGGCGGACGTATTCCCGGTCGTCGCGCGCCTCGCCGATGCCGGCGTGGACTTCGCGATCCTGCTGACCGACTTCGCCGACCTCCTGCGCGCGCAGCTCGCGATCGTGCTCGGCGGGTCGCTCCCCGATCTCTCGGAGCGCCTCAAGGAGGAACTCCCCAAGCGCGCCCAGCGATTCGCCGCAGGGGACCTGCTCCGCATGCTCCACCTCATCGTCGAGATCGAGCCGCACCTCAAGCGGAGCTCGCAGCAGCAGATGCTGTTCGAGACGCTGCTGGTCCGGTTCGCGCTGCTCGACCGCACGCTCGACATCGAGGAAGTACTGAAGGGCGTCGGGTCGGGAGGAGGAGTGGGCGGCGGCGCGGGCGGCGGCGGAGCCGTGGGCGGGAGCGGCAGCGCCGGCTCCTCCGGTGCCCGATCGCCGCGGCTCTCCGCTTCGTCGGCGCCGCCCGCCGCCGCCGCGGCGGCGACGGCAGCGGCGCCCGTAGCGGCGCCGACCGCAGCGGCACGGCTCGACG
>JANNLH010000079.1:0-10734 GCA_031396725.1 Gemmatimonadaceae bacterium
CAGTGACGGCAGGATCAGTGTGGAGTTGTCCTGCTGCGCGCCATAGATGCGGTACGGGAACTGATTGTCCGTGTAGACCTGATAGATCTCGGCAGTCGGCTGGTTGTACTGCGTACTCCAGGTGCGGCCGCCGTTGAGCGAGACGTTCGCTCCGCCGTCGTTCGACTGGATCATGATCTGCCCGTTGGACGGGTTGACCCACATGTCGTGGTTGTCGCCGTGCGGGACGCTCATAGTCGCGAACGTCCTGCCGCCATCGGTGCTCTTGAAGTAGCCCTCGGCGCCGGCGTAGACGACGTCGGCGTTGGTGGGGTCGGCGCTGATCGTGATGTAATAGAAGGGGCGGGTCGTGAGCTGTGGATTGTTCGAGACGAGCGTGAACGACGCGCCGGCGTCGTCGGAGCGGTAGAGGCCGCTACCGGGCTTGGCCTCGATCAGCGCGTAGACGCGCATCGGGTTGGCCGCGCTCACGGCGATGTTGCTCTTGCCGAAGAGTTCGTTCGGGAGCCCGTTCGTGAGCTTGGCCCAGGTGGAGCCGCCATCGGTGCTCCTGTAGATGCCGCCCTCGCGCGCGCCGGAGATGATCGTCCAGGGCTTGCGTTCGGCGCGCCACATCGACGCGTAGAGCACGTTCGGGTTGCCGGGCTGGAACTCGACGTCGACCGCGCCGGTGGAGTCGGAGACGAAGAGCACCTTCTCCCAGGTCGTGCCGCCGTCGCGCGTGCGGTAGACGCCGCGCGCGTCGTTCGGGCGGAAGGGGTCGCCGATCGCGGCCACGAACGCGACCCGCGGGTCGGTCGGATGCACGCGCACCCCGCCGATGTTGCCGACGTCCCGCAGTCCGACGTGCGTCCATTTGCGGCCGGCGTCGACGGACTTCCAGACGCCCTTGCCGATCGAGACGTTCGAGCGGTAGCCGTCCGAGCCCGTGCCGACGTAGATGACGTTCGGGTCCGAGTCCGAGACGTCGATGTCGCCCATCGAGCCGACCGTGATCTGTCCGTCGCTGACGTTGTTCCAGTTGGCGCCCGCGTCGGTGGTCTTCCAGACGCCGCCGCCGGTGGAGCCGAAGTAGAACGTGTGCGGCTCCTGATTCACGCCCGTCGCCGTGGTCACGCGACCGCCGCGGGCCGGGCCCACCATGCGCCAGCGGAGCTGGGAGTAGGCCGACTCGAGAGCCGAGCCGGCATGCTGCGCGGTGGCCGGGTGCAGGGGGAGCGCGGACGTGGCGACAAGCGCGAGGACGGAGACGGCGCGGCGGCTGGCGGAGGACATGGTCGGCGGGGAATGGGGCGGGGTGCGCGTCGGGAACCGCCGGCGGGACCGGCGTCACGGAGTCTACGCGGCAGCAGGGCGGTGCGCTGTGGAAGTTCGTGTGACCTTTGTCATAGTGCGCGCGGCTCCGGCGTGCCATACTGGTCCTCACGCGATCGACCGCGTCCACGAAAACCCCACTCGCGCTGGAGTCCCCGTATGAAGAAGATCCCGAAGAAGGAAGTCGGCAAGAAGAAGGCGATCAAGGATCTGCCGACGGTCGCCAAGGGTGCGAAGAACGTGAAGGGGGGCGCGATGGGCGGTGACGACGACCTCGAGGACCTCGAGGTCGAGCGCCTGCAGGCGCGCCGGAGGCCGTAGGGGCCACGGGCCGCCCCAGGCGGCCCCCGGCACTGGCAGACCCGGGCGGCGCGTGCGCAGCTTATGCGCATGCGTCGCCTCCGTCCGTGCCTCGCCGCTCTCACCCTGCTGGTCCTCGGCGTCCCCGCCGCGCACGCCCAGGTCGTGCGCGGCGTCGTTGTCACCGGCGACTCCACGCCGGTCGGCGGGGCCGTGGTCTCGCTGCTCGATTCCACCAATGCGCAGTTCGGCGCGGTGCTCACCGACGAGTTCGGGGGCTTCGAGGTCCGCGCCCCGCGCGCCGGCACCTGGCGGCTGCAGACCGAGCGCGTGGGATTCGCGCGGGTCGTCTCGTTCCCGTTCCCGATCGCCTCGGGCCAGACGGTGCTGCGGCGCGTGCTGTTGCGCGACGCGACCGCGCGGCTCGGCACGCTGCAAGTCAGCGACCGCACCCGCTGTGACGTGCGGCCCGCCGAGGGCACTCTCGTCGCGACCCTATGGGATGAGGCGCGCAAGGCGCTGGCCGCGGCGAGCGCCGCGAGCACGGCGTCGCCGCTCTTCTCGCTCGACCGCGACGAGATCGAGTACGACAGCACCCACGTCCGCGCGCATTCGGCGAGCCGCAGCACGACCACCGGTCGCGTCGCGCAGGTCTTCCGCAGTGCGCCGCCGGCCTCGCTCCGCGGGCTCGGGTACGTGCGCGTGATCGACACCACCACCGTCTATTTCGGCCCCGACGCGCGGGCGCTGCTCTCGAACGAGTTCGCCGCGACGCACTGCTTCGCGCTCGCGGGCGACGACCCCACGAGCATCCGGCGCATCGGCGTCGCCTTCTCGCCGGTCGGCCGCCCGCGCGAGGTCGTGGACGTCGCGGGGACGCTCTGGATCGACCGCGACACGTACGAGCTCGACCGCGTGGACTTCCGGTTCGTGCCGTCGCTCTCGGACGAGCTGCCCGACACGACCTTCGGCGGCCGGGTGCAGTTCGCGCGGATCCCCGGCGGGCAGCTGATCGTGCGCCAGTGGGTGTTGCGCATGCCGATCTTCGCGCCGGCCGGCGAGCGGCGGGCCGCGCCCGAGGGCGCGACCTCGCGGATGCTCGTGCGTGCCGCCGCGCGCGAGCGGATCACCGGGCTCAAGGTCGAGCGCGGCATGACGCGGCTGCCGGAGGAGCGCCCGGCGCCGCTGCCGGAGGTCGTGGCCCGGCGGGGACGCTCGGGTGCGCCCGCGTGCAACGCCGATTCGCTCGCGCGCGTGGGGGAGGGGTGGATCGTCGGACTCACCCGCGACGAGCGCCGGCGCGCGGTCGCCAACGCGGGCGTCCGGGTCTCCTGGCTCCGCGCCGACAACACGGGCTCGCGCGTGATCTTCCGCGAGGAGTGGATCGAGTCCACCGCCGACGCTCAGGGGCGCTACGCGGTCTGCGGCGTGCCTAAGGCGACGCCGCTCGCGATCGCCGCCCGTGTGCGCAGCGGCTCGCGCCACCGCGCGCGCGCCGTCGTCCCCGACTCCGGCGCGCTCGAGCTCGACCTCGACCTGGCGGGGCGCGACCTGATCGTGCTCCCCACCGCGGAAGGCGTCGCCCGCGGGCGGGTCATGGACGGCACCGGGCGTCCCGTCCGCAACGCGCAGCTGATGCTGCTCTCGCCGGCGCGCCGCATCGCGACCGACAGCGCGGGGCAGTTCCTGATCGACGCCCTGCCGCCGCGCGGGCACGACGTCTTCGTGCGGCGGCTCGGGTTCGTGCCGCTGATGGTGAGCTTCACCGCACTCCCGGGCGACACGATCGTGCTCCCGATCCGGCTCGACGCCGCGGCCCAGATGCTCGCCGCGGTCACGATCGAGGCGACGGTCTCGTCCCTCAACTATCAAGGGTTCGAACGCCGGCGCGAGGCGCGCAGCGGGGGCGGCATCTTCATCGGCCAGGACTTCATCGACGAACGGCCGGCGATGGCGCTCGTGAACATCCTGCGCGGTGCGGGGCGGATGGTGATCGAGGAGAGCCAGGCGACCGGGGACGTCCGGGCGTACGGGCGCGGCGGGACGAACGTGTTCGACACGCTGGCCGTGGACCGCTGCCCGATGCGGATGGTGCTCGACGGCGTGGCGCTCAACGACGCGAGCCCGCTCAACGTGTTGCCGCCGCCGCGTGAGATCGCCGGGATCGAGATCTACACCAGCAGCATCACGATCCCGCCGCAGTTCGCGTACTCCAACCCCAAGTGCGGCCTGATCGTGGTCTGGACCCGCGACGGGGTCCGCTCGCCGCTCAGGGCGCCGCGAGGAACCGCAGACCTCCCGTGGGCGACTGCAGCGGGATGCTCGCGTTCCCGGCGGCGTCGCGCACGAAGACCATGAGGCTCGGCGTGCCGACCCAGGTCGAGCGCACGAGGAGCGGCACGTTCCAGTCCGAGGTCGGCACATCGGCCGCGACGCGGACCGAATCGACGAGGTTCACCGGCGCGCCGAACGCGTAGACGAGCCACCCGAGCTGGTTGTTGTCCGTCGCGCGCAGGGTGATCGGGAACTGTTGGCCGACCGTGAAGTCCCCGCTGAGCGGCCCGTGCGACACGATCACCGGGGGCCGGCGGTCCACGACCCGCATCGTCGTCTCGACGCGCGTCGTCGTGGTCTGCAGTGCGAGATCCGCCGCCTGTACCACGATCGCGAGCGGTACGCCGAGCGTCGCACCCCGGGGGACCTCGAAGAGGGCCTCCCGCAGTGCCACCGGGCCCATCAGCTCCGCGAACTGGCGCCGCAGCGCGAACGCGCTCTCGGTGTTCGCCTCGGTGGTCCAGAGTCCGAAGCCGCTCTCTGCCAGGTAGGTGACGCGCACGGTGTCGCCCGGCTCGAGCTCCGGCCGCGTGGTGACCCCGAGGATGGCGATCGTCGGCGCCGGTGTACCGCCGGCGGGAAGGGTGGGCCCGCAGGTGAAGCGCGTGCTCGCCGTGCCGGTCGCATTCGTCCCGACGTCGCGATAGTGGAAGCGGATCTCGGCGTCGAACGGCGCGCGCGCACTGATGTCCCACGACGTCGTCTCGACGCGCGCGGCCGAGAGCGTGTCGGCCGTCCACGCCGCCCGGGCCTGCCACCCCGGGATGCGCAGCGAGTCGAGGATCGATCCGCGGTCCACTCCCGCGTACCAGCGGAAGGTCGCGCCCTCGAACCGGGCACGGCCGGGACCGTCCACCGTCGCTTCGAGATCGACGCCGCACTGGATGATCGGGCCCTCGGCGAGGACCGCGATCTCCGGCGGGAACTGGTTGACGATGCGGATGGAGAGCGAGAGCGGCGGCAGCGGCTCCGACGGCGCATCACGGCGTCCGCAGGCCATCGCGCCCGCGAGGACGCCCAGGGCCATCAGTGCGGCGGCCGGCCGGGACGGGATCATAAGGTTGAATACCCGCCCGGGACGCGCTCCCGTCAATCCCACGCGCCTGCGTGCGACCTCGTCCCCTCAACGGGGTAGGATGTGACGCTCTCCGTTGCCGACCCCCGATCCGGGCCGTCCTCGGGTTGCCACCCCCAGCCCCAGCCCAGACTCCGATGCGCTCGACTCTCGCCCACGCCCTCGTCGCCCTCGGCGGTATCGCCGCGGGTTCCGCCTGCACGGACACCATCGCCCCCTCGGGTCCGACGATCGCCATCGCGTCGCCGGTGAGCGGCACCACGAATCTCACGGGCACACTGACCCTCCGCGCCACCGCCAGCGCATCCGCCGGCGTCTCGCAGGTCGAGTTCGAGGTGGACGGCGCGGTGGTCGGCACCGACGCGACCGATCCCTACGAGGCAACGATCGTGACCGCCGACTATGCCTCC
Source organism: Gemmatimonadaceae bacterium (assembly GCA_031396725.1). GTDB lineage: Bacteria > Gemmatimonadota > Gemmatimonadetes > Gemmatimonadales > Gemmatimonadaceae > Pseudogemmatithrix. The sequence goes on from JANNLH010000079.1 coordinate 5,434, forward strand.
GGTGTGCACGTCATCCGCGTGCGCGCGCAGGACGCGGGGTCGGTCTGGTCGGACCAGATCTCGAGCGTCGTCACCTTCGGCGGCACCGTGGCGCTGCCGGCGGGCTTCACCCGCGCCCCCTTCGTCTCCGGATTCGGCAGTCGCGTGACCGCCGCGACGTTGGCGCCCGACGGACGGATGTTCGTGGCGGAGCAGGGTGGGGCGCTGCGGGTGGTGAGCGCCGGCGCACTGCTGCCGACCCCGTTCGTCTCGCTCGCCGTGCTGAGCGAAGGCGAGCGCGGCCTGCTCGGCGTCGCTCTCGATCCGGCGTTCGCTACCAACGGGTTCGTCTACGTCTACTACACGACCGCGGCCGGCGGTGCGCACAACCGGATCAGTCGCTTCACGGCCAGCGGCAACGTGGCCGCCGGCCCGGAGACGATCCTCGCCGACCTGCCGCCGCTGACCACCGCGACCAACCACAACGGCGGTGCGCTCGCCTTCGGCCCCGACGGCCGACTCTACGTCGCCGTAGGCGACAACACGCAGCCTCTGGCGCCGCAGAGCGTCGCAAGCCCGTTGGGCAAGATCCTGCGCTTCAACGCCGACGGCAGCATCCCGACCGACAACCCCTTCTACACGACCACCACCGGGCAGGCCCGCGCAATCTGGGCGCTCGGGCTGCGCAATCCGTACACCTTCGCGTTCCATCCCACGACCGGCCGGATGTTCATCAATGATGTCGGCCAGAGCGCGTGGGAGGAGATCAACCTCGGTCGCGCCGGGGCGAACTACGGCTGGCCCAACACCGAAGGGCCGACGACGGCCGCCGGGATCGATGCGCCCTTCTTCGCCTACGCGCACACGAACAGCCCGACGCTCTTCCAGGGTGGAGCGATCGTGGGAGGCGCCTTCTACACCCCGGCCACGCCCACCTTCGGCGCGGACTACGTCGGCGACTACTTCTTCGCCGACTTCGTCGCCGGGACGATCCACCGGATCGAGGCCACCCGCAACGACGGCGCGTACTCGTTCGCGCGGCTCGGGGCGTCGCCCGCCGGGCTGCTGCTGGGCTCCACCGGCTCGCTCTACGTCTTCCTGGGCACGGCGATCGACGTGATCAGCCGTTGATCACGCGGCAGGCGTGATCAGGGGGTCGACGCGCGGCCGCCAGGGGCGTGCCGCGCGAGCCGCAGTTCGAGATGCCGTCGCACGTCCGGCCACTCCGCCGCGAGGATGCTGTAGATCACGCTGTCGCGCGCCGTGCCGTCGCGCCGCGCCAGATGATGCCGCAGCACCCCGTCCTTCTTCGCGCCGAGCGCCTCGATCGCGCGCTGCGAGCGGAAGTTGAAGTTGTCCGTCCGCAGTCCGATCACCGCGCAGCCGAGCGTCTCGAAGCCGTGCGCGAGGAGCAGCAGCTTGCAGAGCGTATTCACCTGCGTGCGCTGACAGCGCTGGGCGTACCAAGTGTAGCCGATCTCCACGCGGTCGATCGGCGCGACGATGTCGTGGTAGCGGGTCGAGCCGACCACGTCGCCGCTCTCGAGGTCGCGCACCGCCCAGGCGAGCTGGTGGCCCTCGGACTGCGCGCGCAGCGCGTCGTCGATGTACTGCGCGGCGTGCGCGGGTTCGGGAACGGCGGTGTACCAGAGCTCCCAGAGCTTGCCGTCGCTGGCGGCCGCGATCAGGCCGTCCTTGTGCGGCGTCCCCAGCGGTTCGAGCCGAATGCCGTCGCGCTCGAGCGTGACCGGACGGAGTTCGATCACCGCTTCTTCTCCCGGAGGCGCACCAACCCTTCTTGCGCAACGGAGGCCACGAGCACGCCATCGCGCGTGAACACCTCCCCGCGCACGAATCCCCGCGCACCGAACGTCGACGGGCTGTCGTTCACGTAGAGCAGCCATTCGTCCGCGCGGAACGGACGGTGCATCCAGAGCGTGTGGTCGAGCGACGCGATCATCAGCCGGGGATCGCGGTAGGAGACGCCGCTCGGCAGCAGCGCGGTGGGCAGGAAGCCGTAGTCCGAGGCGTAGGCGAGCACCGCCTGGTGCAGGATCGGCTGGTCGGGGAGCGGCGCGACGGTCCGGAACCAGACCATCCGGCGCGCCCCGGCGCTCGGCACCGCGCCCTGGTCGGCGAGCGGGTCCGCCGGCACGATCGGCCGGAAGTCGAGCGGCCGGTCCTGCGTCAGCACCCCGCGCAGCGATTCCGGGAACTTGTGCGCGTTGGCACGCACGATCTCGAGTTCGTTCCGCAGCGTCTCCGGCGCCGGGACCTCGGGCATCGGGAACTGGTGCTCCATTCCCGGCTCCGTGACGTGGAACGACGCCGAGAGGTGGAAGATCGCCTCGCCGTGCTGGATGGCGGTCACGCGGCGGCTCGTGAAGCTCCCGCCGTCGCGCGGCCGATCAACGAAAAAGACGATCGGCGCCTTCACGTCCCCCTCGCGCAGGAAGTAGCCGTGCACCGAGTGCGCCTCGCGCGGCTCCGTGACCGTCTTCCGCGCCGCCACCAGTGCCTGGGCGAAGACCTGTCCGCCGAAGACGCGTCCGGTCCCCACGTCGCGGTTGGAGCCCCGGTAGATGTTCACTTCGAGGGGCTCGAGTTCGAGCAGCGCGAGCAGTTCGGAGACGATCGGCATGGTCCGGCGGAAGAGGGACGCCGGAATCTAGTCGCGCTGCCCCGCCGGGGGTGCGTCGATCACGATCACACTGAGGGGCACCGCGAGCGGCTTGGCCGGCGGCGCCAGCCGGAACTCGATCGTCGTGCGGCCCGCCTGCAGCCCCGCGATGGTGTCCGCGCGCACCTCGATCACGCCCGGCATCACGCGCCAGCCGAGCGCTCCGACCCGGCCGAGTGTCGCGCCGCTGCTGTCGACCGCCAGCACCCGCACCTGCCGCACCAGGAAGATCTGGTCGACCTTCAACACGACCGAATCCGGCTCGGCGCGCAGGGCCACGACCCGGTCACCGAGGGTCGCGAGGTCCTCGGCGGTGAGCCAGAGGTCGCGGACGAACGCCGGCTCCTCGGAGCGCCGTGCGGTCGAAGCCGCCTCGACGGCCTCGAGCCGTTCCTGCGCCGGCGAGTAGCCCGCCTCCGCCATCGCCTTGAGCGCGAGCACGTCCGACGAGTCCGTGCGGAACCCGAAGTCGTAGCGGTACCGGATGCCCTGGTTGCGGTCCCGCGCCTCGATCCGGAGGATCTGGCCGCGCGCATTCGGCCGCACCCGCAGGTTCAGGCGGCGCGGCGCGCAGGTCTGCTTGATGTTCTCGCAATCGCGCAGCGCCACGCTGTGGACGATGATCGGCACCGTCGAGCGGTTGTGCACGTAGATGAGCGTCGCGGGGACCGAGCCGGCGCTCTGCTCTTCGTAAGTGACGATCGTCTCGAAACTCGGCGCGATGAACTTCTTGGCGCCCGACTGCGCGTCGGCGGCGGTGGCCGCGGCGATTGCCAGGAGCAGGAGGGTGGGGGAGGGTCGCATCGGCTGAAGATGCGTCCGGACCGGCGGCACGCGGAAGTAGGGCGTTCGCCCTAGGCCGCCCGCTTGCGATACTGCCGCACCGCGATCGTGAGCATCACCACGCCCATCCCCGCCAGCACGACCAGCTGCGGCAGGACGTCGGTGAACCCCGCGCCCTTGAGCAGCACCGCGCGCATCACCCGGATGAAGTGCAGCAGCGGGTTCACCTGTGCCACCCACTGCGCCCACTCCGGCATCCCGTTCACCGGCGTGAAGAGCCCGCTCATCAGGATGTAGACCATCAGCAGGGCGAAGGTCACGAAGAGCGCCTGCTGCTGCGTCTCGGCGACCGTCGAGACCCAGAGCCCGATGCCGAGCGCCGCGACGAGGTAGAGCGCCGCGGCCCCGAAGACCAGCAGGAGGCTGCCCTCCATCGGAACGCCGAAACCGAACCGCGCGATCGCCAGCCCCGCCGCGAGCTCCACCAGTGCGATGCTCCAGAGCGGCAGGAGCTTGGCGAGGATGAAGACCGCGCGCGGCACCGGCGTCACATTCAACTGGTCGAGCGTCCCGGCCTCCTTCTCGCGCACGATGTTGAGCGCCGTCATCAGGGTGCCGACGATCGTCACGAGCTGCACCAGGACGCCCGGCACCATGTAGTGCCGGTACTGCAGCGCCGGATTGTACCAGCTCTGGCGCCGCACTTCGACCACCGGCTGGCCGCGCCGCGGCGCCGTCGTCACCCGGGCGCCGAGCTCGGCGGCGTATCGCGCGAGGATCTCCGCGGCGTACGCCTGCGTGACGCCCGCGTGAGACCCGTTCTCCGCATTCAGCACGAACTGGAGGGTCGCATGCCGGTCGCGCACCACGTCGCGCTCGAATCCCGCGGGCAGGACTATGATCGCGTCGGCGTCCCCGTCGAGCAGCGCGTCGTCCCCCTGGCCCGCGGTGACGGAACTCCCCACGGGCACGAACCGCCCCGATCCCGTGAGCCGCTCCACCGCGCCGCGCGAGACCGAGGTGCGGTCCTGGTCCACGACCCAGAGCCGCGCCTCCTTCACCTCGAACGTCGCCGCATTCGCGAGCACCACCAGCTGGAGCAACGGCATGATGAACAGCATCCGCAGGATCACCGGGTCGCGGCGGATCTGCAGGAACTCCTTCCGGAGCAGGAAGCGCAGGGAGCGGAGCGCGCGCCGCATCAGTCGAGCCGCACGGAGAACTTCCGGATCGCCGCCGCCATCATCAGGAGGAACATCGCGCCGAGGATCACCAGCTCCTCCCACAGTTGCGGGAGTCCCGCGCCCTTGAGCTGCACCCCGCGCGAGATCTCGATGAACCAGCGCGCCGGCACCACGTGCGAGAGCACCCGGAGCGGGAAGGGGAGGCTCGCGATGGGGAAGATCATCCCCGAGAGCAGCGTGCTCGGCAGCATCGTGCCGCCGAGCGCGGCGAGCATCGCGGCGAGCTGCGACGAGGTCAGCGCCGCGATCAATACCCCCAATGCGAGCCCGACCAGCGCGTAGAGCGTGCTCGCCGCGAGCAGCAGTGTCAGGCTCCCGCGGAACGGCACCCCGAACACCAGCCAGGCTCCGACCAGCACCGTCACCACGTTGGCGAACGCGAGCAGCAGGTAGGGCATCACCTTGCCGACGATGATCTGCCAGGGATGGAGGGGCGAGACGAGCAGCACCTCCATCGTGCCGCGCTCCTTCTCGCGCGAGAGCGAGATCGCGGTCATCAGGGCGGTGACGAGCGTCAGGATCAGCGCGATCAGCCCGGGCACGAAGAGATTCACGCTCTCGAGCGTCGGATTGTACCGCATCCGCAGCCGCGTCTCGAGCCGCACGCCGCCGCCG